>NZ_JARWKU010000009.1:0-190407 GCF_029846435.1 Cobetia sp. 1AS1 | reverse complement strand
TGGATACCCCGCCACATCATCCCCGCGGGGACTTCCTGCTCACCCCAACGGGGATAGTGAAGGATGAAGCCGGCGCCGAGAGCGACGAACAGGACGAAAAGGAAGAGAAAGATGAGCAGGAAGAGCAGGCCGGCAGCCGGCTGACCTTCTCCGGCGTGTCGTGGCTGTCACCGCGCCTGATCCGCCGCGCCATCGCCGAGACGCAGGCCTATCAGGGCCCCGACAGCGTCTTCAAGCTGGCGCCGCTGCTGCGTGAGGCCATGCAGCATGGCGAGGTGCGCGGCCTGCATCATCGCGGCGCCTGGATTGATGTCGGCACCCCACAGCGTCTGGCCGAGCTGGATGAGCTGCTGAGCCACGCCAGGGCCTGAGCCAGCGCGATATAAGCTCAGCGCTGGACGTTCCTCCGGGCACGCCGATGACAATGCTACCCTGTGCGCCATCGTGCTCACCGCGCCCTTATTCCTGTAGCCCCTGGCCTTTATAGCCACTAGCGCCGGGCCGGTGGCGCATCAACGACTTATCAGAAGGAGAAGTTCCGACATGGCAATGAACGCCAGCATCAAATGGACCGATGGTCGCCAGTTCCTCGCCGAATCCGGCAGCGGCCACAGCGTGGTCATGGACGGCAATCCGGACAACGGCGGTCGCAACACCGGCCCGCGTCCGATGGAAATGCTGTTGATGGGTCTGGGCGGCTGCACCAGCTTCGATGTCATCCAGATTCTGGAAAAGGCCCGCCAGCAGGTCACCGACTGTCACGCCGAACTGAGCGCCGAGCGCGCCGATAGCGTGCCGAGCGTGTTCACGAAGATTCACGTCAAGTTCGTGGTCACCGGTCGCAACCTCAAGGAATCCCAGGTCAAGCGTGCCGTCGAGCTGTCCGCCGAGAAGTACTGCAGCGCCTCCCTGATGCTGAGCGCCGGGGGTGTCGAGATCACTCACTCCTACGAAGTCATCGACATCGCGGCCTGATCACGCCTCGCCCTCCCGCCGTTCAAGGCCCCACCGACGGCGGGAGGGAGCGCACCACTGACGACGTCTCACCAGGATCGGCGGGAATTGTCGCTGGCGTGTCAGCCCTGCCTGTGCATAATACGCCCCTCAAACCGGTCGTCTCACCGGTCGTCTCGTGGCAAAGATGGTACGCAATGCTCCCTGTGAGTCATGCTGCCAGCGCCCGGGGCGGGCCTTTCGAGATGTCCTCTTCGGCCCGATGCCTGCCTCTGCCCCATTGCAATGGCGCATCGGATGTCATACCACCCTCCCATTTCAAGGAGGCCTGGACGTGAGCGATCAACTCCGCCTTCACGGGTTCAACAACCTCACCAGTTCGTTGAGCTTCAATATCTACGACATCTGCTACGCGCAGACCGAAGAGCAGCGCACGGCGTATATCGATTATATCGATGAGCTCTACAATGCCGAGCGTCTTACCCAGATCCTCAAGGATGTCACCAACATCATCGGTGCCCACGTGCTGAACATCGCACGCCAGGACTATGAGCCGCATGGTGCCAGCGTGACCATTCTGATCGCCGAGCACGAGCTGGAAGAGCAGGACGTGTCCCAGACCGCGCCGGGCCCGGGCCCGCTGCCGGAAACGGTCGTCGGCCATCTGGACAAGTCTCACGTCACGGTGCACACCTATCCCGAGTCCCACCCGGACAACGGCATCAGCACCTTCCGTCTGGATATCGATGTCTCGACCTGTGGTATGATCAGCCCGCTGAAGGCGCTGAACTATCTGATCCACAGCTTCGATTCCGATATCGTGACCATGGACTACCGCGTGCGTGGCTTCACGCGCGACGTGGATGGCAAGAAGCTGTTCATCGATCACGACATCACCTCCATCCAGGATTACCTGGCGGAGGACACCAAGCGTGCCTACCAGATGGTCGATGTGAACGTGTATCAAGAGAACATGTTCCACACCAAGATGCTGCTCAAGGACTTCGAACTGGACAACTACCTCTTCGGCACCTCGCGTCGCGAGCTGACCTTCGAGGAAGCCACCAACATCGAAGGCCGTCTGCGTCGTGAAATGCTCGAGATCTTCTACTCGCGCAACTTCGACTGATCATCGCCTGCGTCATGCACGGCAGTCGCAGCGCCTGTGCCTGCTTGCCTGACGCCTGATGACAGTTCGAAAAAGCCCCTGACACCTCACGGTGTCAGGGGCTTTTTGTTGCCTGCCGGCTCAGCGATCGCCGACGGGGCCCTCCCTGTCTGGCGGGGCGGCATCCCCCAGGCGCTGTTCCATCTCCTCATTCACCTGGCGATGCAGCGCCTCGCGGTGGCGCTCGCGCTCAGCCAGCGACTCGCCCCGCTCCTGCGCGACCTGATCCAGCCGTTCACGCAGCTCGCGCACCTCCGTCGTCAGCTCGCTGATCTGATGATAGAGCGCCCGCGTCATGTCGCGCTGGGCACGCGCTGCGCGGGCCTCCTGTTCGCTGTCATCCTCGATGAAGATCGAGCTGATATAGGCGGCGAAACTCCCGAACAGCCCCACGCCCCCGACCATCAGCAGCACCGCCACCACGCGACCGAGCGTCGTGATGGGATAGTAGTCGCCATAGCCGACGGTGGTCACCGTCACCACCGCCCACCACAGCGCCTCCTCGGCGGTATTGATGGGGCTATCGGGATTGGGTGTCTCCACCATCAGCATGGTCAGGGCGCCGAACACTACCAGCAGCACCGTGGCGGTGGCCGCCGAGGCGAAGACCCCCTCGGCCCGGTTGCGGAACAGCAGCTTCCAGATCATTTCCATCGACTTGATGGCGCGCAGCACCCGCAGCACCTGCACCACGCGAAACAGCCTCGCGCCCTGGAAGAGTCCCGCCGGAATACAGGCCAGCAGGTCGATCCAGCCCCACTTCATGTACTCACGCTTGCTCTTGGCACTGGCGAAGCGCTTGCAGAAATCGATGAAGAAGAACAGGCAGACCACGTAGTCCATGTATTCCAGCAGCCGCTGGACCTGGGGTGACAACACAAAGACAAGGTCCACCACCATGGCGCCGATCACATAGATCGACAGCACCAGGATGAACAGCTGAAAGGGCGTGACGCGTTCCTGCATCCGAAGACTCTCCGTGAATGGGGCTCTGGAAAGCCTACCCCATCCTCGACGCCCTGACAGTGTGCAGCCACCGCTGGCGGGCGCCCGGGCACTCATCTGTCCGGTGGTTCATGCATCCCTGGGTTCAGGCGCCCGCGCTCATCAAGCCTTGCTGCGCGACTCCTCGTCACTCGGGGGCTGGAAGGTGGACTGCTCGCTGATGTCCTCCCCACTGATGCGATTCAAAAGCTTGCGCAACTTGTGACGCTGCCTGCGTGATGACAGGCGATTGGAATCCCAGCGTTCCGGCACCAGCGCACATTCTCCATTGGCATCGTGCAGGCGGAAGGCACGCTCGACGCCGATCGGATGGTCCTCACTGCCATAGATGCCGATGATGCTCAGCGTCAGACGCTGGAATTCCAGCTGCTCATTGCTGGGCCAGTGACCATCGAGCGAGATGCCATTGCGGCGCGCCATGCGCTCGATGACTTCAGAGAAAGTCCCGATATGCAGGAAGTCGCCCGAGCCCAGCGGCCCCTGACGCGTGGTATCGGAGATACGCCATTCACTGCTGCTGGAAGCCTCCTGCGCGGGCTGCTCGCTGTCGCCGTCCTGCTGATTGTTACCCTGCTCGTCACCTTCCTGATAGCTGCGTTCGAACTCGGTGACATCCATCAGCAGGCTGCCATGACTGGTATCCAGCCTGGCGATGATGTGCTCGATGAAGATCGATTCGGCACTCATGTTGCTGACGATGCACAGACTGTCGATACCCTTGGACTTGCCGCGATTGATCAGCACTCGCGGGCGACGCTGGCGACGGAAGTTGTGATACAGCAGCTGCGCGTAGACCAGCCAGATGAAGAACGAGCCGATACTGGCTATCGCCGAGATGGTTTTCGAGTGATTCGCAATCCACTCCATCATGCTGACCTCCCCTGTCAACGTTGTCTGGTGCACCCTTTCTTGGGGACAGCGACAGGGGATTGCGAGCATTGATTTGGCGTTAAACCTTCTCGTGACTGACCTGATCCTCGCCCAGCAGTGCCTGCCAGAGGGTGATGACCCGCTCACGGTGGGCGGCAATCACCGGGTGCTGCTCCAGCCGCATCAGGCTGCCGTGCTTCTCCAGCGCCAGCCGATGACTGACATCGCGATAGGCCAGATAGGCCTCGCGCAGCTCACCGGCCTGCTCGCCCGGCAGCCGTCCGCAGGACTCGAGGGTTTCCAGCAGTCGCATGTTGTCGCTCCACTCGAGCAGAGCAGGCACCTGATGACTCAGCGCCAGCACGCAGTACTGGGCGAGAAACTCGATGTCGACGATGCCGCCGGCATCCTGCTTGAGATGGAACTGGCCGGCCTCGCGGTCCTTGGCGCTGCTGCCCAGGTGATCACGCATCTTGTGGCGCATGGCGATCACCTCCTGGCGCAGCGCCTTCTCGTCCCGCTGCTGACCGAGCACCTCACGGCGCACCTCCTCGAAGGCCAGCGCCAGCGCCGGGTCACCCGCTACGGCCCGCGCGCGCACCAGCGCCTGGTGCTCCCAGGTCCAGGCTTGCGTGAGCTGATAGTCCCGGAAGGCCGCCAGACTCGAGACCAGCAGCCCCGAATTGCCCGACGGGCGCAGGCGCATGTCGACCTCGTAGAGCGCACCGGCCGGCGTCACCGCCGTCAGCAGGTGGATGATGCGCTGCCCCAGACGCGTGAAGAACAGCGGGTTGTCCAGCGGCCGCGGGCCGTCCGTCTGGCCCTTGCTGGCCGCATCATGCAGGAAGACGAGATCCAGGTCCGAGCCATAGCCCAGCTCGATGCCGCCCAGCTTGCCGTAGCCGACGATCACGAAGCTGCCACTCAGGCTGTCGCCGGTGATCGGCTGGCCATCGCGCCCGATGGGGAAGCCATGCTTGCGGGTCAGGGTCTTCCACGCCATCGCCAGCACCTGTTCCAGCACCACCTCGGCGATGAAGGTCAGATAGTCGCTGACCTTCATCAGCGGGCGGGCACCGGCGATATCGGAGGCCGCCACGTGTAAAACCTGGGCATGGCGGAACACCCGCAAGGCCTCGAGCAGCGCCTCTTCATCATCCTCGGGAATGCGCGAAAGCGCAGTGCGCAGCTCATCGGCGAGGCGCGTCTTGTCGGCGGGTGAGTACAGGTTATGCGGGTGCAACAGCTCGTCGAGCAGCACCGGATAGCGCGCCAGCTGCTCGGCGATCCACGGGCTGGCCGCACACAGGCGCATCAACTGCGCCAGCGCATCCGGGTTCTCGCGCAGCAGCGCCAGATAGGCCGTCCGCCGCAATACCGCCTCGATCAGCGGCAACACGCGCTCCAGCACTCGGCTGGCATCGTGCTCGCCGGGCTTCTCGGGGTCGCCCGCCGCCGAGCCCAGTGCCTGCAGCAATGGCGGCATCAGTGCATCGAGACGATCAAAGCCGATGCGCTGCATGCCCTGTACCGCACGTGACCGCCGCAGGCTGTCGAGGCGCCGGAAACTCTCGGCGGCACTCTCGAAGCCACTCTCGGCGAGCAGAGCCTCGCCCTCCTCGGCCGTCAGCTCGCCACGCCACAGTGCTCGCCACTCATCCAGCGCCTGCTGACCTTCGCCCTGCTCGGCCTCGTCGTCTTCCGGCGCGGCGATCACGTTGTCAAAGTGATGGCGGATGCGCGTGCGCACCTCCTCCAGGCGCGCGGTGAGCGCCTCCCAGTCGGGCAGCTTCATGGCCAGCGCGAGGCGCTCGCGGCCCAGCGGGTCCAGCGGCAATGTCTGGGTCTGGCGGTCGGCCTGGGCCTGCAGGGCGTGCTCAAGATCGCGCAGGAAGACGTAGTCCGGCACCAGCTCATCCACGACCGCCTGCGGCAGCAAGCCCAGGGCTGGCAGGCGCGCAAAGGCCTGCTTGAGCGAGGTGACCTGCAATTCCGACTCACGTCCGCCCCGAATCAGCTGGAAGGCCTGGGCGACGAACTCCACCTCGCGAATGCCGCCGGAGCCGAGCTTGATGTTGTCGGACAGCCCGCGCCGCTTGACCTCGCGATTGATCATCGCCTTCATCTCGCGCAGCGACTCGATGGCACCGAAATCCAGATACTTGCGATAGACGAAGGGCCGCAGGTGCGCGATCAGGCGCTCGCCGGCAGCGACGCTGCCCGCCACCGGGCGCGCCTTGAGCATCGCGTAACGCTCCCATTCGCGGCCCTGATCCTGATAGTAGCTGGCCAGCATCGAGAAACTGCCGACCAGTGGCCCGCCGTCCCCCAGCGGACGCAGCCGCATGTCGACGCGGAACACGAATCCATCGGCGGTCATCGCGTCCAGCGCGGCAATCAGCTTCTGGCCGAGACGCGTGAAATATTCCTGATGATCCAGAGACTTGCGGCCACCAGACGTCTCGCCCTTGTCGGGGAAGGCGAAGATCAGGTCGATATCGGAGGAGAGGTTGAGCTCGCCGGCGCCCAGCTTGCCCATGCCGAGCACCACCAGCCGCTGCGGCTCGCCGAAGCGGTCCGGCGCGGGGCGGCCGTAACGCGGCTCAAGCGAGGCTTCCAGCCAGCCAAGCGCGCCCTCGAGAGTGACTTCGGCGAGGTGCGAGACCGCCGCCGCGGTTTGCCACATGTCGGCGCCGTTGAGGTCGCGCCACACGATGCCCAGCATGCGCAGCTGGCGGAAGCGCCGCAGCACCTGCTGCATCGCCTTCTCGTCTTCGGCACTGATGAGGCCGGCGGCGAGGCGCTCAGTGAGCTGGGCGACCGGCAAGGCGCGCTCCAACTCGCCGCTCTCGAGCAGCTCGGACAGCAGTTCAGGGCGACGGCACAGCGTCTCCAGCGCGAAGTCAGACAGCGTGATCAGACGTCCCAACTGGCTGCGCTGACGCTCATCGAGGGCCAGGAAGGTCGCCAGCGGAGAGCCGTCATCGCCACGCATCTCGCTGAGATTCTCAGCCTGACTCAGGCTCTCTTCGAGGCGCTCCTGGGCGGCGCACAAGGCGCTCTCGAGCGTGGCACGGCTGTCAGCCGACTGCTCGGCCAGCAGCGATGACGGCGCAAGGAAATCAGCGGGCAACAGTGGGCGGGACTGCGCGGGGGATGGCTGGGGCATGGTCGTCTCCTTCGATCCAGCCCTCAGCATAACGGAGGCCGCAGGCACATGACACGGCCTGCCCGCCGCCCCCTTTCATTGATGTGGTCGTGGCTTGGTCGCTCAGCCGAACAGCTTGTCGTAGAGCAAGGTGCCCCAGGTCAGGCCAGCGAAGATCAGGCTGATCATGACCGCCGCCGAGCCCATGTCCTTGGCGCGCCCGGACAGTTCATGGAATTCCGGGCCGATGCGGTCAATCGCGGATTCCACCGCCGAGTTGAGCAGTTCGACCATCAGCACGATCAGCGTGGAGCCGACCAGCAGCAGCCACTCGACATGCGAGTCGCCGATCCACCAGGCAAACGGCAGCAGCAAGGCGCACAGCACGATCTCCTGGCGGAAGGCCTCTTCGTTGCTCCAGGCGGCCTTGAGGCCCTTGAGCGAGTAACGCGCGGAATGCTTGAGGTGGGTCAAGCCGGTATGCCGTGATTTCATCTTCGGGTCTCGTACAGAAGCAGCACGGAGGCTGCAAAGGCCGATCTTTCAATCGGACGACGTCTGCCAGCAACACGCCTCGGGAGAGCTCGCAGCACACCGGCCAGCGACAGCGCAGCGCTGCCTGCGCGAATTTCACGACCAAAGGCTACCCGAGACCTCATCGACGGGCGTGCTCTAATACCGCCAGGCGCTCGATGACGGCGGCGATGATAGCAAAGCACGCGCTGAAGCGGCATTGCCGATCCCGTCCTCCAACAACAACAAATCAACGCCGGGAACTGCCCATGCCTTCGCTATCACACGACACACGCCAGACGCTCAGCCGCGGACTGGCGCGCAACTTCCTCGGCCAGTCGCCACGCTGGTACAAGCAGTTGATGTGCCTGTTTCTGATCACCAATCCGCTGCTGCTGTGGTTCAGCGGCCCCCAAGGTGGCGTGATCGTCGGCTGGCTGCTGCTGGGGGAATTCATCTTCACGCTGGCGATGGCGCTCAAGTGCTATCCCCTCCAGCCAGGCGGTCTGCTGGCGCTGGAGGCCGTCGTCATCGGCATGGCCTCGCCGGAGGCCATCATGCAGGAGATGGAGCGCAACCTGCCGGTGATCCTGCTGCTGATGTTCATGGTGGCCGGCATCTACTTCATGAAGCCGCTGCTGCTGTATGCCTTCACCAAGATCATCCTCGGCGTGCGCTCCAAGACCTGGCTGTCGCTGATGTTCTGTCTCTCCAGCGCCCTGCTGTCCGCCTTTCTCGATGCCTTGACGGTGACGGCGGTGATCATCGGCATCGCGGTGGGCTTCTACTCCGTCTACCACAAGGTGGCCTCGGGCAAGCATTTCGATACCCAGCATGACCATGCCAACGATGTCAGCGTCGAGGCCGTGCACAGTGAAGACCTCGAGGATTTCCGCGGCTTTCTGCGCTCGCTGCTGATGCATGGCGCGGTGGGAACCGCGCTGGGAGGCGTCAGCACCATGATCGGCGAGCCGCAGAATCTGGTGATCGCCAAGGCCGCCGAATGGGACTTCATCGACTTCTTCCTCGCCATGGCGCCGGTCACCGTGCCGACCTTCTTCGCCGGTCTCGCCCTGTGCGTGCTGCTGGAGCGTGGCCGCTGGTTCGGCTACGGCCAGCGCCTGCCCGCCAGCGTGCGACGCATTCTCGAGGATTATGATCATCATCAGGATTCACGGCGCACGCCGCGGGAACGCGCCGCGCTGATCGTGCAGGCCGTGGTGGCGGTACTGCTGGTCCTGGCGCTGGCACTGCACATGGCAGAGGTCGGGCTGATCGGGCTGGCGGTGATCATCCTGCTGACCGCCGGCAACGGCATCACCGATGAGCACCAGATCGGCCGCGCCTTCCAGGAATCGCTGCCCTTCACCTCGCTGCTGGTGGTGTTCTTCACCATCGTCGCGGTCATCCACGAGCAGCATCTGTTCCAGCCGTTCATCCAGTGGGTACTGAGTCTGCCCATCGAGGAGCAGGCCGGCGCGCTATTCCTGGCCAACGGGCTGCTCTCGGCCATCTCGGACAATGTCTTCGTGGCCACGGTGTACATCACCCAGGTCAAGAACGAGTTCGTGGCCGGCAATATCAGCCGCGAGCACTTCCATGCGCTGGCGGTCGCGGTGAACACCGGCACCAACCTGCCCAGCGTTGCGACTCCCAATGGCCAGGCGGCGTTCCTGTTTCTGCTCACCTCTGCCATCGCGCCGCTGGTCAGGCTCTCCTACGGGCGCATGGTGTGGATGGCGCTGCCCTACACGGTGCTGATGACGCTGGTCGGACTGGCCACCGTGCGCAGCTTCATCTAGCCAGCGCCTCCTGTTCCTGGGGCCAGCCGCACATCCGGCTGGCCCCGGTTGCGTCAGTCTCATCCCAATGTCGATATCGCGAGGCTTCCCCACAGCGTCGCTTGCAGGCACTGTGAGATGACGCGTCTCGATCAGACGCCGTGACACCCTTCAAGCAGGAAGACCGCCAACACCCACGCCATCCACAAGGAGACAGCCATGTCCCGCGCACTGATGCTGCACGAAGAGACACCTCGCGCCCGAGTCGTCGACCTCTCCGATGACCAGCTACCTGACCTGCCTGTCACGGTGGCCATCGAGCGTTCCGGGCTCAACTACAAGGACGCGTTGGCCATCACCGGCCGTGGCAAGATCGTTCGCGAGCTGCCCTTCGTGCCGGGCATCGATTTCGCGGGTCGCGTCGAGGCCTCCGACTCGCCGGATTATCAGCCGGGCGATGAGGTCCTCCTGACCGGCTGGGGCGTGGGCGAGCGCCATTGGGGCGGCCTGGCCGAGCGCATGCGCGTCAAGCCCGAGTGGCTGGTCAAACGCCCTGCCAATCTGAGCGCCGAGCAGGCCATGGCCTTCGGCACCGCCGGCCTGACCGCCATGCTGTGCGTGATGCGCCTCGAGGAAGCCGGCCTGACGCCCGAGCAGGGCCCGGTGATCGTCACCGGCGCCACCGGCGGGGTCGGCAGCTGGGCCGTGCAGATGCTGGCCGGGCAAGGCTTCGAGGTTCACGCGGTCAGCGGCAAGGCCGAGCAGCGCGAATGGCTCGAGTCACTGGGCGCGAGCGAAGTCCATCTGCGCAGTGATTTCGAGGACAAGGGCCGTCCGCTGGAAAAGAGCCGCTGGGCAGGCGCCGTGGATACCGCCGGTGGCCAGGTGCTGGCCAATCTGCTGGCGCAGATGAATTACGATGGCAAGGTGGCGGCCGTGGGCCTCGCGGCGGGCGCCGACCTGCCCACCAGCGTGATGCCGTTCATCCTGCGCGGTGTCTCGTTGCTGGGCGTCGATAGCGTCATGATCAATGCCGAACGCCGTCAAAGGGTATGGCAGCGTCTGGCCGACCTGCCGGACGAGATGCACGCCCAGATGCAGCTCGAGACGGTCGGCCTGGAAGGCCTCGCCGAACGCGCCGAGGCGATGATCGACGGACGCGTCAGCGGTCGTGTGCTGCTCGATCCGACGCGCTGAAGACACTCGACGCACGACCCGCGACGGAAAATTTGCCCTCACAGCGCCAAAAACGCTTCAAGTCCTTGATTGTTGCGGTGCAATAGCGATTTTGGCGTTAGCCAACGCCGTCACACAACGCTATGCTCTTGTTATCTCGTTGCGCCCTGTCGAGCGTCCCGAGTGCCCTCCCCTCAGCCATGCCGGGCGTGTGGAGGACCACCCCGCCTTCGGGCGGGGTTTTTTGTGTCTGTCACTCAGGCCATGAACACGAAAGCCCCGCCGATTGGCGGGGCTTTCGTGTTCATGCGCGCGATCAGGAGCTCAGTTGCGCTCGATCATCGCGGTCAGGTCCTCGGCGACCGGATCCAGCACCTGCGGCCAAGACAGATAAGGCACCGCCGCTCGGCCGTTGACCATCACCGCGAAGGCGCCCCAGCGGCCACTTTGCGTGCGGAAGTATCCCGAGATGGCGCGAACCGGCACCGGGTTGTTGAGCGTGCCCGTCTTGACCATCACGTGATTGCGGAAGGTCTCGCTGCCACGGCGGATGAAGCGCATCGGGCCATTGACCGGTGCCTGCAGGCCCGCCACGAAGGTGGGGAACAGCGCCGGGCGGTGATACATGCTGTCGAGCAACGCCACCAGCCCACTGACGCTGGTGCGGTTCTGTGAGGTCAGGCCGCTGCCGGAATACATCGTCAGCGGGCCGTGACCGGGAATCGCGCTGGCGAAGGTCTCGAGCTTGGCGCCGCCCTGGCGCAAGGTGGCCTGGCTGCCGCCGACCAGCGCCAGCGTCAGCTGGTCCGCCATGAAGTTGTTGGAGTAGTTGAGCATGCGCGTCAGCAACTCCTGCATCGGCTTGCCTTCGACGCTACCGAGCTGCGCGGCGCTGGAGGGCGGCGCCGTCGAGGTGATGTCCACCCCGCCGGTCACCGTGATCCCGGCGCGCGCCAGGATGTCGCGCATCAGCTCACCGGTGTACAGCGCAGGATTGGAGACGGCGCGGTAGATGCTGCGCGGCTGGCTGTCGGCGGCGATGGTACCGGTGACGACCAGCGTATCGCGACCGTTGCTGGTGGTGCGCCGGGCATTGATGGCGCTCTTGCCACCCGCGCCGACCGTGGTGACCTGGTTGTCGAAGATCTCGGTGGGCTGGGTGGTGTCGCAGCTGGCCAGTCGCGCCGGCGCCTGACTGCCCGCACCCGGCATCACCTTCACGCACCAGCTGGCATAGTTGCTGGCCGCGGACGACAGCAGCGCATCATAGGCATTGCTGGAACGCCGCGAGGCATTGCAGCGATCGGTACTGATGCAGGGCACCGGCCCGAAACGCCACTGACTGATCAACAGGCGCCCTTCGACGCGGCGGATGCCCCGAAAGCGCAGCTCCTCGGTCAGCCGCCACAGCTCTTCACTGGTCAGCGCCGGGTCGCCGCTGCCCTCAAGCACCAGGTCACCGGTCAAGACGCCGCCGCTGATCGTGCCCGTGCTGCGCAGACGCGTGGAGAAACGATACTGCGGGCCGAAACGGTCCAGCGCCGCACCGGCGATATAGAGCTTGGACAGCGAAGCCGGCGTCAGTTGCTGGTCGGGATTGACCGAGGCCAGCGTCTCGCCGGTATCGAGCATGCGCGCCTGGGCACTGACGATGAAGCCCTTGTCAGTCAGTCGCGTCAGGTTGTCAAAGCCCGCCGCCTGCGCCGGGCCCGCCACGACAAGCGTCGCACCGGCCGCCATGGCCAGTCGGCACAGCGAGCGCGTGAAACGCAGCGACTTGCCCGCTGCCGCGGGGCGCGCCGCCTTCAGCAAGGGCAACAGGGGAGACAGTCGGGAGGGTCGCGCAGAGGTCGGTGCAGTGCGAAATAGGGGCATGAGGCATCCAGTGACGTCGTCGGTGAGCATCCATGTCACAGCCGGGAGGCGCCGTGATGCCCCTAGCTTAATGAGGACTGGCGCTGGAAAACAGATGCAGGACAGCGACACCGCCCACGATCATCGCCAACCCCAGGATGGCCGGCAGGTCCGGCATCTCGCGATAGACCACCGCACCGAACACGGTGACCAGCACGATGCCGAGCCCGGACCACACCGCGTAGGTCACGCCCAGCGGCAGGTCACGCAGTACCAGCGTCAGGAAATAGAAGGCGATGCCGTAGCCCACCACCACGATCACGCTGGGGCCGAGTCGCGAAAAGGACTCGGAGGCCTTGAGCGCGCTGGTCGCGATGACCTCTGCCAATATGGCCACTGCCAGGAAGACATAACTCATCGAATCACCTTGTATTGTGGGGGGCCAGCTGCTGCTCACGCGCGGCCTTGCGCGCCAGCAGACGACTCATGACGGCATCGAACAGCGGGTTGAAGATCATGGCCCAGACCAGGAAGAAGGCAACGAAGCCCAGATCCAGCAACAATGCCTGCCACAGCCCCAGGTCGAGCCAGGCGGCCACGATGAAGACGGTCACCAGTACCAGTCCGAGCTCGAAACCGAGTGCCTGAGCGATGCGCTGGGTCGCGCTGCGCTGGCGGGTCGGCACCCAGCGATCGAACATCCAGTTCCAGGCCGTACTCCAGATGACCGCCAGCGTGGACATCACCACCGCCAGGCTGCCCATGCTCGCCAGGTCATGCCCCGTGATCAGCGCCGACAACGGCGCCACGAGCAGGACGCCGCCCAATTCCAGCAGACCGGCCTGGGCCAGACGTTCTTTCTTGGAGCGCATATCATTCCTCCTCTCGATCACCGCGTGTTATGCCATAGGGCTGAATGACGCGGATGGAGGAGGCATTCTAGAGAGATACAAGATGGTTTAAAGTTGGCATCCATCTATTATTCAGATGGATCAAGGCGCGAGGCGAGGCAATGAACTGGACACTGGAGCAACTGCAGACATTGCGCTGCGTGGCGGAGACGGGCTCGTTCTCGGCGGCGGCGCGGCGGCTGGGGCGTGCGCAGTCCGCGGTCAGCACCGCCATCGCCAATCTGGAGCTGGACCTGGGCTGCGAGCTGTTCGATCGCCGCCCTCGCACACCGGTGCTGACACCCGCGGGCGAGGCCATGCTGCATGAAGCCAACAGCGTGCTGATGCAGTGCCAGCGCCTGGAGGCACGCGCCCGCACCCTCAGCCAGGGGCTGGAAGCCAGCCTGACGTTGGCGATCGATGAGGCGCTGGTAGAGATGCCGCCAGTGATGGCGGTGCTGGAAAAGATGGCGGTGCAATACCCGACGCTGACGCTGAATCTGCTCAATGGCGCGCAGGATGAGGTGGCCCGCTGGGTGGAGCAGCACCAGGCCAATCTCGGCATCCTGTTCTATCAGCCACTGGGTGTCATGGCGCTGGAGCGCGAGGCGCTGGGGCGGCTGGAGCAGGTGCTGATCGTGGCACGCGATCACCCGCTGGCTCAGCTCGAGAGCCCGACCCATAGCGATCTGGCCGATCACCGCCAGCTGATGATCGGCCAACGCCAGCAACTGGAACCCGGCCACGAGGGGCCGCGCTCACAGCGCTTCTGGCAGCTCAACAGCTTCTATGCGATGGCAGAGCTGACGACACGCGGACTGGGCTGGGCGCAGGTTCCGCGCCATATCGCCCACTACCCGCCCTTCCAGCAGCGCCTGAAGATTCTGGACCTGAGCGCGCTGGGCGCCACCGCCGACATCGATATCGAACTGATCTCGCGCCGCGACAGCCCTCGCGGCCCCGCGGCCAGCTGGCTGCGCCAGTCACTGCGCGACACCTTCCACAACAGCCACGCCGCTATCGCCAACCAGAACCTGCCACCGGCGTGATTCGCGTCAGACCTGCAGCGGGTAGCGCTCGGGCGTGTGTTCAAGCTGGCATTCGAGTCGCCACAGCGCCTGGCCAGACTCGTGATACTTGCGCTCGAAGTGCGTCAGATAATCGCCCTGCGGCTCGAAGGCGTGCGCCGTCACCTCGACACCGGTGGCATGCCCGATGGCCTGGGCGAATTCCCGGGCGTAGATCTCCCAGTTGGTGCGCAGCTCAAGCTGACCGCCCAGCGCCATGATGATCGGAAACACCGGGTGGCCCTGCCAGCGCATCTTGAGATGGCGCGCCTTGGGATAAGGATTGGGGTACAGCAGGGTGTGATGCGCAGGTGCCCAGCCCGCGGCAAGCGCCAGGCGCCAGAAGTCGACGAGGTCTGCGCGCACCAGCAAGGCGTTGTCCGGCAGCTCGCCATGCTTGCGGCTGAGGCGGTCTTCGCTGCGGTCCACGCCGATGACGGCATGGTCCGGATGCGCCAGTGCCAGCTGACGGGTCGATCGCCCGACGCCGCAGCCGCTGTCCAGCCACAGGGGCTTCGCCTGAGCCGACAACCACTGTTGCGCTTGCAGGAACGCTTCGCGGGTATGCTCCGCCACGGGTTTGCGCAGCGGATGCGCCATCGCACGGCGCACGCGACGCTCGATATCCTCGTGGGGGCCGGTCTGGGGGGAATCGATCTGGCGGGAGTTGGCGTACATCAGCAGTTCCGATAGCAACGGGCAGGAAAATCACGCGCGGAGTCTAGCAGATGCGCCTGCATCGGGCTGCGCCATATGGCGTACAGCCCATCCGGGGCTGGCGGCGCAGGAAGGCCTGGGCACAAAAAAAGGCGCCTGCCTCGCGGCACGCGCCTACACCAACTCAAACAGCCACGACAGAATGGCAGCTTGTGATTCCAAAATCAAACAAACGTTTAATCACGATCATCCCGTGCCATGACGAGTACAAAAACAGGCCGCCGAGACTCGCACTGAGCGCAGAGATATCGCACAGTGTTCGCAGCAAGCGCTCGCTGGCGCGCCCGCGTAGAGGCGGGGGTGCATGACGCCTGTATTGAGGGGGTGTTATCATCCGCCCATCATTTGGACGAATATCCGCAGAGGTATCGCCCAGACCAACGACTCACAGTATTTTTACGAGGAAAGCGGCTTGTCACACTTACCGGTGATCGTCGGCATGGGCGGCGTCAATGCCGCCGGCAGAACTTCGGGCCATCAGGCGTTCCGGCGCACGGTGCTCGACTCCCTGCCGGAGACAGACCGTCAAGAGACCCTGCTGGGTCTCGCAGCGCTCATGAACCTCGCCCGCTGCGATGATCAGGGCCAGTGGTTCAATGCCGAAGGCCAGCCCGCCGAGGCTCAGGCGCTTGCGGAGCGTCTGGCAGACCAGGTGCTGTCCCACACCCTGATTCGTCGCATTGAAGACGAGCGCTTCAACGCGACCGGCATTCCTGCCAATCGTCAGTCAAAGCTGACGCTGGGCCAAGACTTGACCTTCACGCTGCGCAGCCGCCAGCTGCCGGAACAGCCGCCCGCTGACTGGCAGATCCGCGAACTGGACAACCGTCATGTCGAAGTCACGGTACCGGCCGGCGAATTCGATGTCCTGCTGCCCGATCATCGTCAGGCGCTGGTGCGCGCCGCGGGTCAGCTGCCCAGTGGCTTCGCGCCGGAGCAGCTCTATCGCAGCGTGCATCATCCGCGCGGCCTGTCGATGACCATCTTCGGTGCCAGCGACTGCCTCGGCGACAGCGGCCTGGACTGGGATGCGCTGCGTGATAGCCTCGATCCGGACGATATTGCCGTCTACGCCGGCAACTCCATCGGCCAGATGGACGCCGAAGGCTGGGGCGGACTGATGAAGTCCTTCGTGGCCGGCGAGCGCGCCACCTCCAAGCAGATGCCGCTGGGCTATGCCCAGATGCCCGCCGACTTCCTCAATGCCTACGTGCTGGGCAATGTCGGCGGCGCCGGTGCGGCGATGGGCGCCTGCGCAAGCTTCCTCTACAACCTGAAGCTGGGCCTGAACGACATCCGCAGCGGCCGTCGCCGTGTGGTGATGGTCGGCACCGCCGATGCGCCGATCACGCCGGAAGTCATCGAGGGCTTCCGCAGCATGGGTGCCCTGGCCGATGACGAGAGCCTCAAGGCCCTCGACGCGCTGGAAGTGCTCACCGACAGCGATTACCAGAAGGCCTGTCGCCCGTTCGCGCGCAACTGTGGCTTCACCATCGCGGAAGCGACCCAGTTCGTGATCCTGATGGCGGATGATCTGGCGCTGGACACCGGCGCTCGCATCATCGGCAGCGTGCCGGACGTGTTCGTCAATGCCGACGGCTGGAAGCGTTCCATCTCGGCGCCCGGCGTCGGCAACTACATCACCCTGAGCAAGGCGGTGGCGCTGGCGCGCGATATCGTCGGCGATGAAGGCGTGCGCCAGCGCAGCTTCGTCCATGCCCATGCCACCTCCACGCCGAAGAACCGCACCACCGAATCCCACGTGCTCAATGAAGTGGCTCGCGCCAACGACATCCAGGCCTGGCCTGTGGTGGCGGTAAAATCCTTCGTCGGCCACAGCCAGGGCAGTGCCGCGGGGGATCAGGCGGTATCGGCGCTCGGCAGCATGGCGACCGGCATCCTGCCGGGTATCCCGACGCTGGATGCCATCGCCGATGACGTGCATCACAGCCACCTCGACATCCGCCGCGAGGCGCGCGAGTTCACCGCAGACGTCGCCTTCATCAATGCCAAGGGCTTCGGTGGCAACAACGCCAGTGGCGTGGTGCTGTCGGCAGACGTCACGCTGAAGTTGCTGGCGGCGCGACATGGTGAGGCGGCACTGGCTGCCTGGCGTGAGCGCAGCGGTCTCTGCGAGCAGCGTCGCGCCGACTATCTGGACAAGGCACAGCGCGGCGAATTCACGCCGACCTATCGCTTCGGTGAAGGCGTGCTCGAAGGTCCGGAGCTGGAGATCACGGATCGCGAGATCCGTATCCCCGGCTATGCGAAGCCCGTCTCGCTCAAGGTCGACAACCCCTTCGGTTCGCTGTAAGACCTGCTCGCTACCCCTCCCGGGTTGCGCACTCGCTGTCGAATCCCCTCCCGCGACTGGCAAGCCGCGCGAGGGGTTCTACACTCGGCGTACCGGCCTTCTGCGGCTCCTCATCCTTCGTCGTCCACTGCAGCCGGTCACCAGGCTGATCCGCTGCCGACAGAGCTCGAGTTCGTCATGCCCAAGAACATTGCCGTCTATCCCGGCACCTTCGACCCGATCACCAATGGCCATACCGACCTGATCGAGCGCGGCGCGCGCCTGTTCGACAAGGTGGTGGTCGCGGTGGCTTACAGCCCCAGCAAACGCCCCGCGCTGCCGCTGGAGATGCGCATCGATCTGGCACGCCGGATTCTGGCGCATCTCGACAATGTCGAGGTCATCGGTTTCAGCTGCCTGCTGACAGAGCTGCTTGAGCAGCAGAATGCGCGTATCATTCTGCGCGGCCTGCGTGCGGTCTCCGACTTCGAGTACGAACTGCAGCTGGCCAACATGAACCGGGCCCAGGCGCCGCACGTCGATAGCCTGTTCCTGACCCCGGAATTACAGAACTCCTACATTTCATCGACCATCGTGCGCGAGATATCGCGTCATGGCGGTGATGTGTCGCGTCTGGTGCATCCGCTGGTGGCCGAGACCCTCGCCCGGCATTTCTCCGCTACCGACGACGACACCGCCACAAGCTGAGGACAGCATCATGGCCCTGATCATCACTGATGAGTGCATCAACTGCGACGTCTGCGAGCCGGAATGTCCCAATGGGGCCATCTCGCCGGGGGAAGAGATCTACGTCATCGACCCGGACCTGTGCACCGAATGCGTCGGACACTTCGATGAGCCGCAATGTCAGCAAGTCTGCCCTGTCGACTGCATCCCGCTCGACCCGGCCAACAAGGAAAGCCAGGAAGAGCTGATGGACAAGTACCACATCATCACGGCCGCACTCGGCAACTGATTGCCGCCTGCTCCGGCAGCCGTCATGGCGATGACATGGCTTGTATTGCGCCACATCCGTCGTGACGGCTGCTTTCTTATTGCCTGACACCTCCTGCCTTCTCCGCAAGCCCTCTTCCTCAAGTCCTTTCCTCAGGCTCGGCCCTGACTGACGCTTCAGCGCCTGATTCGCCAACGCGACGCCTCTTGCCGCGAGACAGCAACGGGTAACGTAACCGACTGGCACTAACACCGACTGGCAAAGGCGCGACGGGCAAAGACGCCGGCTGGCGACACACTTCGTTCGCGATCAAGACCTCCCCCGGCGCGCTGCCCGCCATTGCCTGCTCTCGCCGTCCTCCCTGCTGGCCCCGCTGCTGACCCCGCTGCTGACCCCGCTGCTGGCCTCACGGCTGACATGGCCAGACAGCATCGTGGCTACCAGCCTGCTCTCGGCCCCTGCCTAAACGGCTACGCAATTAATACCAAACGCTACGTCAGGTTATTTTCTGTTAGGGTAATGTAAACAATCTATTCTATCCTGTAGTGATAAAGTCACTGTCGTACCCTTTAACGCGCACGGATTGCCCATGTCCTCTCGCTCTCTCTCTACCGTTCTCAAGCGCCCCTTCCTGGGGACACGCACACAGCTGCCCAATGCCGGCACGGCGATGCTGCTTGTCATGCTGGCGATCATGGTGGTCTTGATCGTGGTGCCGCGTCCGCAGCTGTTCAGCTCGGTCGGACAGTACCTCGTCCCGCATTCACTGCTGGAAATGGGCGCGATACTGGTCGCACTGATGTCTGCCGTCTCCATCTTCCAGGGGCACCGTCGGACACTGCCGACCAGCTTTCTGGTCATGGGGTGCGCCTTCATGCTCTCCGCCTTCTTCGACATGGTGCACATCTTCAGCTACGACGGCATGCCCGACTTCGTCAGCGAAGCCTCCGTCAGCAAGGCCATCCATTTCTGGCTGGCAGGGCGGACCGCCTTCATCATCGCGCTGCTGGCCCCCTGCCTGCTGACAGCCCGCCCCGTACCGCGCCGCTATCTGCCCGTGGCCTTTGGCTTGACGCTCGCCATCGGGCTGGCGGTGAGCTGGATAGGCCTCTTTCATCTCGACTTCCTGCCAGAGACCTTCATCGTCGGCAGTGGCCTGACTGCCTGGAAGATCGGCTACGAGTGGGCCCTGGCGCTGAGCGCTGTGCTGGCCGCGGTACTTCTGCTCGGCGCGCGCCGACTGCCTGAAGGCACCAATGCCGGCTGGCTGGCGGTCGCGGCGCTGGCCACGGGAATTTCCGAACTGTGCTTCACCCTTTATGCCACTGCCTTCGATGTCTTCAATCTGCTCGGCCATCTGTACAAGGTGGTGGCTTACGCGATGATCTATCACGCCATCTATTCATCGCGCATGGTCTACCCCTATCAGCAGCTGCAGAAGATGAGTGACGCCCTGGGCGAGGCCGAACAACGCTGGCAGTTCGCGCTGGAAGGCTCAGGCGCCGGCGTCTGGGACTGGAAGCAGGATACCGATCACGTCTTCTACTCTCCGCAGTGGAAAGCGACGCTCGGCTTCCAGGAACACGAGATCGGCAGCAGCTTCGATGAGTGGAAGTCACGCATCCACCCGGATGACATGCCGCGCACCCTCGACGACCTGAAACAGCACTTTGAAGGCCACAGCGCAGAATATCGCAACGAGCACCGCATGCTGACGCGCAACGGTGAATGGAAGTGGATTCTCGATCAGGGACGCGTGGTGGAGCGTGCCGAGGATGGCAGGCCCCTGCGCATGATCGGTACTCACAGCGATATCGACTGGATCAAGGAGCAGCAGCAACGCCTGATCAGCAGCCGTGCCCGTCTGCGCTCCATCTATCACTCCGCACCGGTGGGCATCATCGTCGCCGACCGGGATGGCACCATCGCGGATGCCAACTCGGCCATGCATGCCCTGCTGGGCAAGAGTGATGCCGAGCTTTTCCAGCAATCGCTGTGGGGGCTGTTCTCACTGGATGAGATCAGTCGCATGAAACGTGCCTGGGGCCAGCTGCAGCGCGAGGGCGGCAGCTTCCAGGACGAATACCACATGCAGACTGACACGGGGCAGATGTTCTGGGCGGAAGTCACCCTCACGCCGCTGGAGGGCGAGGAGCGCACCCTGGTACTGATCAACAATATCGAGGACCGCCGCCGCGCCATCGAGTTGCTCGAGGAGAATGCGACTCTGTATCAGGAAGTCTTCAGCACCGGCAACGCCATCAAGCTGCTGATCGACCCGGAGCTTGCCGAGATCATCGATGCCAACCCGGTCGCCGCCGACTTCTATGGCTACAGCATCGGCGAGATGTGCGGCATGCCACTGGGCCGTATCAACGTGCTGGCCAGCCAGTCGCTCTCCAAGCGCATCCGTGCGGTCGTCAACCGTACCGACAACCACTTCGAGGCCAGCCATCAGCTTGCCAACGGTGAATTACGTGATGTCGAGATCTTTACCGGCCCGGTGGACCTGAACGGCCGCACCCTGCTGTTCTCCATCGTTCACGACATCACCGATCGCAAGCGTGCCCAGCGCGACCTGCAGGCCGCCAACCTCAAGCTGTCGCGACTCTCCGAGAGCCGCAGCCAGATCCATCACCTCGCGGAATGCCTGCTGACCTGCTCCCAGCTCGATGAGATCATCACCCAGCTCAATGTTCGTCTGCCCAGCCTGTTTGCCGGCTGCGAAGGCAACGTGACCCTGCATGACCCGAATGACATCAATCAGACGATGCATATCAACTGGGGGTCACCGCCCACCGACGCTCGTCACCTCAAACAGACGCTGACGGTCGGGGATGGCCAGGTGGGGGAGTTCGTGCTGCTGATCCCGCCGGAAGAAGACAGCCTGGAACGCCTTCAACCCCTGGCGGAAGATGTCAGCCATCTGGTGATGCTGGCACTGGCCGACCTGCAGCTGAAGCGGGGTCTGGCACATGAGGCGCGCAAGGATACGCTGACGCGCCTCTTCAATCGTCGTCACCTCGATGAGGTGCTGCCCCAGAAACTGGCCGAGGCCAGCATCGGCAACCCGCTGTCCCTGGTGGTGCTGGATCTCGACCACTTCAAGCAGGTCAACGATACCTACGGACACGAGATGGGCGATCAGGTCCTCACGCGCCTGGCCAACCTGATACGTGAGTCGCTGCGCAGCTCCGATGAAGCCTGTCGCTACGGTGGCGAGGAGTTCGTGATCCTGATTCCCGGTGCCAGCGCAGCGGTGTCACGCGCACGTGTCGAGGCCATTCTCGAAGCCTTCCACGAAGAAGTCTTCGAGCATGAGACGCTGGGGCCGCTGACCGGCTTGAGCTTCTCCGCCGGGGTCGCCAACGCGCCGCATGACAGCCAGGCCACCGACGCACTGTTCAACATGGCCGACAATGCGCTCTACCAGGCGAAACGCGCCGGACGCAAACGCGTGTTGTGCTTCAACTCACTGCCGCCCGCAGCCGATAGCCACGCCAGGCAACCCGCGCACTGACCCCATCTCTCACCACCCTTCAGACACGACAACGCCGACCCTCGAGGTCGGCGTTGTCGTGTCCAGCCATGAGCGACGCGTGCTCACCAGCCGCGATCAGGACATCCTCAATCCCAATCGACACGCGTGGTCTTGCAGCCGAGGCAGCGAGCGAAGGTCGCCTGCGCCGGGGTCGCGACCAGTACGCGCGCCGTCTCATCGATATTCTGCCCCATGGCCGCGAAGGGAGCCGACACGACAAAGATGGCAGCACCGACGACGGTCGTGGCTAGCAACAGTGGACGCCCGATAAGGGCATCGGCCACCATCATGCCTGCGCTGGGTGTGTCGTCACCCTGCTCGCTGGGCAGCTCGATGGCCTGCACCGGCGTCGCCAGCACCAGCGTCATGCCAGCTACTGCAAGCCCAGTGCGCAATCGCGTGCTTCGCTGAAGAATCGTGCGTTTCATAGTCAGTTCCCTTGCGTCCGGACGCTCCATGCGTCCCTGTTATGGGTCTTCGCGCCAGTGGATCTCTCGGCTGGCGCATGGCAGGCCTTGCCATCAAGTCACCAGAACTAGATTAGCGCTCCAGCGCCATTACGCCCAGCCCTGCCAGGCCTTATCCTGATCAACGCGACCGCTCCCGGCTGACGTTACCTTCACCCCTCATTCGGACCCAACATGCCCGCCCCTTCCCTGAAGACCGCCACACTGCCTTCCGCCGATCGCCATATGTGGCGCCTGGCCTGGCCCATCATCCTTTCCAACATTTCCGTGCCGTTACTGGGGCTGGTGGATACCGCCGTGGTCGGGCATCTCGAGGATGCGGTGTATCTGGGCGCGGTCACGCTGGGCGCGGTCCTCTTCAGCTTTCTGTACTGGGGCTTCGGGTTCCTGCGCATGGGCACGACCGGCATGACGGCACAGGCCCATGGCCGTGAAGACCACGATGGCCTGCGCACCCTGCTGGGCCAGGGCATCGGGCTGGCACTCGCCATCGGGCTGGTGTTGATCATCGCCGGCTCGCCGCTGATCACCCTGGGACTATCGCTGATGGAGGCCAGCGAGGCCACGCGTGCCCTGGCCCATGACTACGCCAGCATCCGTCTGTGGTCGGCGCCGGCGGTGCTGATCAACTACGTGATTCTGGGCTGGTTCCTGGGGCTGGGGAATTCGCGCGTCACGCTCGGCATCCTGGTGCTGACCAATGGCGTCAACATCCTGCTCGACCTGGCCTTCGTGCCCGGGCTGGGCATGACCAGCGATGGCGTGGCGCTGGCCAGCGTGATCGCCGACTACTGTGCGCTGGCCACGGGCCTGTGGCTGGTCGCCCGCCAGCTCAGACGCATGCCGGGGCGCAGTGACCGCGCAGCGCTGCTGTCTCTCCCCGCCTGGGGCGCGCTGATCCGCGTCAATCAGCATCTGTTCGTGCGCACCCTGTGCCTGCTGGGCGCGACGGCCTATTTCACCTCGCAGGGTGCCAGCTTCGGCGATGATGTTCTGGCGGCCAATGCGGTGCTGCTGCAGTTCGTGATGATGACGTCCTATGCACTGGATGGCTTCGCCCAGGCGGCGGAGTCAGAAGTCGGGCGAGCCGTCGGCCAGAACGACTGGCAACGCTTCGCGCGCAGCGTGGGGGCGGCAACCCGTTTCTCCTTGATCACCGCGACAGCGGCCAGCGGCCTGCTCTGGCTCTGCGGGCCGGCGTTGATCCACCTGCTGACCGACATTCCCGAAGTCCGTGCCCTGGCCACCCTCTATCTGCCCTGGATGGTCGCCATGCCCCTGGTCGCGGTGTGGAGCTACCTGCTGGACGGCATCTTCATCGGTGCCACGGCGACGCGTGAAATGCGCAATACGCTGGTGGTATCCCTGCTGGCCTTCATCGGCCTGTGGCCGTTGCTCGAAGGCTTCGGCAATCATGGACTGTGGCTGGCCTTCCTGCTGTTCACCAGCGTGCGCTCTGCCGTGCTCGGCGGCTACTACCTGCATCATCGCCGCCATCATTGGCGCTGATGCCATGCCCGTTGGAGCCTCCAGCAGGTTGATGCAGCGCTGAAAGGCTTGCCGCTGGCATTGGCGTGCCACTCGACCATCGCGCGATATTCCCCTGATAGCGAATAGACTAATGTGAGCGTGCCAACCCGTTTCCCATACTGATAAAAAGCCAACAGGGACTCTCACATGCTGCAATCGCTATCACGGCCAGCCGTCAAGCTGGTTGAGCGCTATCTGCCTGACCCCTATATCTTCGTCTTGTTGCTGACCGTCGTTGCAGCGGCAGCCGCCATGCTCATCGAACAGCGCTCCCCCACCGAGGTGATGCGCTATTGGGGCGATGGCTTCTGGAATCTGCTGACCTTCTCGATGCAGATGCTGCTGGTGTTGATCTCGGGCTTCATGCTCGCCAACACCCCGCCGGTGAAGAAAGGCCTGGCCAGCATCGCCTCGCTGGCCAGAACGCCCGGCAGCGCCATCATGCTGGTCACCTTCGTGTCGCTGATCGCCAGCTGGATCAACTGGGGCTTCGGGCTGGTCATCGGGGCACTGTTCGCCAAGCAGCTGGCCAAGATGATCAAGGTCGATTACCGCCTGCTGATCGCCAGTGCCTACTCCGGTTTCGTGATCTGGCATGCGGGCATCTCGGGCTCGATTCCGCTGACCATCGCCACCGCAGGCCACTTCACCGAGGACAGCATCGGCATCGTGCCCACCTCGGACACCATCTTCGCCTTCTTCAATATCGCCATCGTCGCGGCGCTCTTGATCATCATGCCGCTGGTCAATCGCGCCATGATGCCCTTCGAGAAGGAAAGCGTGTACGTGGACCCAGCCCTGCTCGAGGAGAAGCACACCGAGATCAGCGACCAGCCTCGTCCCGCCGAGCGTCTCGAGAACTCGCCGATTCTCGCCTGGGTCGTCGGGCTATTCGGCCTCGCCTGGCTGGTGGATCACTTCGTGATTCGTGGCGGCGGACTGAACCTGAACGTGATCAACTTCAGCTTCCTGTTCCTGGCCATCGTGCTGCATGGCACGCCGCGCAAGCTGCTGGACAGTCTGAATGAAGCCATCAAGGGTGGCGCAGGCATCGTCATCCAGTTCCCCTTCTACGCCGGCATCATGGCGATCATGGTGCAGTCGGGACTGGCCGCCACGCTGTCCGAAGGCTTCGTGTCGATTGCCACCGCCGACAGCCTGCCGTTCTGGTCCTTCATCAGTGCCGGTATCGTCAATCTGTTCGTGCCCTCCGGTGGCGGTCAGTGGGCCGTGCAGGCACCGGTCATGATTCCCGCCGCGCAGGCATTGGGTGCCGACCTGTCACGCGTCGCCATGGCCGTCGCCTGGGGCGATGCCTGGACCAACATGCTGCAGCCCTTCTGGGCATTGCCGGTGCTTGCCATCGCCGGCCTCAAGGCCAAGGACATCATGGGCTTCTGCCTGGTGCAGCTGCTGGTGACCGGCATCATCATCTCGCTGGGTCTGACGCTGCTTTGACACCCACCTGACGGCGGCGTCAGCTAGCCCTTTCAGCCTGCCATTCAGATAGCCTGCCTGATAACCCCGCAAGCTCCTTGCCCCCACAGGCGACTGTGGGGGCAAGGTCGTTTATAGATAGCTGATATGCCGCTCACGGGGTGCCAAGACGTCACGAATCCCGCAGACTAGCCATTATCCCTCTCTGCGCGGCATGCCAGAGCCATTGCTTCACCTGAGAGCCCCTGACAGCTCCCACTCACCTGACAGGCCCGTGCCTGAAGGACGCCCCAATGAGCGAGAACCAGCCAGAACAGACCGCCCTCAACGAAGCTCTGCCCGGCCAGCATCAGTTGATCATGACCGAGCTGATGACCCCCGACATGGCCAACTTCAGTGGCAAGGTGCACGGTGGCGCCATCCTCAAGAAGCTGGATGAAGTCGCCTACGCCTGTGCCAGTCGCTACAGCGGCAGCTACGTCGTCACCCTCTCGGTCGACCAGGTGCGCTTCAAGCAGCCGATCCACGTCGGCGAGCTGGTGACCTTCCTGGCCTCGGTCAATCACGTCGGCCGCTCCTCGATGGAGATCGGTATCAAGGTGGTCGCCGAATCCATCCAGGGACGCCTGATTCGCCATACCAACAGCTGCTATCTGACCATGGTCGCGGTCGATTCCAACGGCCAGCCGGTGCCGGTGCCGCCACTCAACCTGGAAACCCAGGAACAGAAGCTGCGCTTCCACAAGGCCGCCATCCGCAAGAAGCTGCGCAAGCAGGCCGAAGAAGAAGAGAAGCGCCAGGAATCCATCGAGTTCTGAGCGAACCCCGGCAAATGCTGCGAGCGCAATCCTGACAGTCAGCACAAGATACGGAGTGCACAGCCCCGAGCGGATGGCGATACTGATCGTGAACCTTGCACAGCGAGATTAACGATGACATCAGTGTCCGGCGAAAAGACAGCGGCAGGCATGACGGCACCACCTGCCGCTGGCGACGCTCAAGGGTGCGATGAGGCCATCTGGCAGCGTCTGCTGGCGCGCCAGCCGATCGCCTGGGAGACGCTGCGCTACGGCGTGATCACCACTGGCATCTTCTGTCGCATCGGCTGCCCATCCCCGGCGCCACGCCGCGACAACCTGCGCCTGTTTGCCGATTGTCACGCGGCGCGAGCCGCAGGCATGCGCGCCTGTCGGCGCTGTCATCCTGAGCAGTCCGACAAGCCTGATCGCTCTCAGGCCGACAAGCAGACTCGCCATCCCGTCAGGGCCACGTCTGGAGCACCGACGATGCCGGAATCGAACGCTTCACATTCATGCGCCTCCACTGCCGCCCGCTCGACACCTGCGAATGCTGACTCAACCCCCGCCTCGCCCTGGCCGCTGACGGTATGTCGGCAGCTGGAGCAGGCCGTCGCCGCAGGCGAGCCCTCCCCGACACTCGCAAGCCTGGCGGCGGAGCACGGGATAAGCGCCTCTCATCTTCAGCGCCGCTTCACGGCACTGCTGGGCCTGTCACCTTCCGAGTACTCGGCGGGTCTGCGTCAGATGCAGTTCCATGCGCTGCTGGAGGAAGGCCATGGCGTGACCGAGGCGATCATCGCCGCCGGCTATCGTTCCAGCAGTCGCGCCTATGCGCGCAGGGACGGCATCACGCCCAGCGCCCGCCGCTCCGGCGGCCAGGGAGAAGACCTGCTGGCACTACATTGGCCGTGCCGCTTCGGGATACCGGAGCAGTCCTGCTGGCTGAGCGCAGGACTCAGCGCGCGTGGCGTGGTCGTCATTCAGCTCAGCGACAGTCGTGAGGCGGGCCAGCAGGCACTGGAAGCACGCCTGCCCAGGGCCAACTGGCAGCAGATGGAGACAGTGACAGACGAGCAGGACGGCAACACTCACGCGGCCAGTCGCCTGCTGCATACCTCACTGGGGGCACGGTTGCTAGCCCTGTGTGAGCAACCGGAGACCAGTCATGCGCTGCTGCTCGAGCTACCGCTGGATGTGCGTGGCACTGCCTTTCAATTGAGCGTCTGGCAGCAGCTCAACGCCACCGTGAGTGGCGATACCCTGACCTACCGCCAGCTGGCCGAGGTGCTCGAGCGGCCGACCGCCAGCCGCGCCGTCGCCAATGCCTGTGGTGCCAATCCGCTGGCTCTGCTGACACCTTGTCATCGTGTGGTACGCGGCGATGGCGGGCTCGGCGGCTATCGCTGGGGCGTGCCGCTCAAGCAGGCCAGATTGGCGCAGGAATCCGGCACCCGCCGGGAGTGACCGCGGCGAAGCGCTAGAGTGTCATGGGGCGCAGCGCAGGCGGCGCCTGCAGCTGCTCGCGCACGATTTCCAGCGCGTGGGTCAGCGCCTCACGGCTCTCGGCGGCGCTCAGGCACAGCCGGATGGCCTGCGGTGGCGGCTCATTGCCGACACAGAAGGGCTCGGCGCTGGTGACGTGCACCCCCCGCTCGGCCAATGACGCGACCATCGCCTGACTGCGCTGCCCTTCGGGCAACTCGAGCCACAGATCGAACGAGGACGGCCGCGCCGCCGGCGACCACTCCGCCAGCAGCGTGCGGGCCAGTCGCTGGCGCGCGCGCATCTCCTCCATCTGCCACGCCACCAGCTGTGTCGCGTTGCCGCTGGTCAGCCAGGCGCAAACCGTCTCCATCAACAGCGGCGCCACCATCCAGCTGTGGCTGCGCAGCACTGCGCCGATGCGGGTCAGTACCTCCACCGGCGCCCGCAATACGCCCAGGCGCAGGCCGCCAGCCAGCAACTTGGAGGTGCTGAAGACATACAGGGTGCGCTCCGGCGCCATCTGATAGAGCCGCGTACCGCACTCCTCGTCGGGCAGATATTGCACCCCATCTTCCAGAATCCAGAAGTCATGCTGGCGCGCGAGGGCGACCAGTGCCTCGCGCCGTGCATGAGACAACTGTGCCGCGCCCGGATTGTTCTGCTCGGCCATCACATAGACCATTCTGGGTGCCTGCTGACGACACAGCCGCGCCAGCGCCTCGACATCCATGCCGTCCTTGCCCAGCGGCACCCGCAACAGCTTGAGGCCACGTTCGGCGCTGGCGACGATCAAGCCGGGATAGGTCAGTGCGCCGGTAACCACGGCATCCCCGGGTGCCAGCAGTGCCGACAACGCCAGAGTGATGCCATTCTGGCCGCCCTGGGTCAGCATCAGCTCCTCGGGGTCGACCGGCATGCCGAGCTCGCCCATCCAGCTCGCCAGCAACTGCCGGTGGCTGCCGTCGCCGAATTCATTCTGATACTCGACACTGCGCAGCAAGGCCTCGGGTGACTGGCTGATCGCGGCCAGCGCTGCCGCCATTCCCTGCTGCCGCGCGGGGTGAGGCGGTGGCAGGCTCATGGTGAGATCGATCACGCCGGATGCCGGCAGCGCGCCCTCCTGTTCTGGCGCCAATCCATAGACCTTGCTGGCACGCAGGGCATGCCCGAAGCTGCTGAAGGACCCATGCGCGCTTCGGGTGGCGCCATTGATGTAGGTGCCGCTCCCGACACGCGCCGACACCAGGCCACTCCGCTCAGCCTCGGCGTAGCCTCGTGTCACCGTGCCGATGGTCACCCCCAGCGCATCCGCCAGCCGCCGTTGAGGCGGCAGTCGCTCGCCTTCCTTGAGTTGGCCCGCGGCGATATCGAGGCGGATGGCCTCCGCCAGCGCACGGTAACGCGGCATGGCGGGATCCAGGGTCGGAATCCACATTGTCATGGTGACAAAAAACCTGTTGACGGTAATTGTCATCAGATTATGCTCAAAACATGCCGCCAACAAGCCACAAAACACAGGAATGTGCCGGCATCCGCAAATTGAACCCATACAGTCAGACACGCCACCTCGACAACGCCCACCACGCTGAAGGACACCCATGGAATCCCTCGCCTTTCTGGCCCCCGCCACGCTTTTCATGCTGTCGATGACCCTGACACCCGGCCCCAACAACGTGATGTTGACGGCCTCGGGGGCCAACTATGGTTACTGGCGCACCCTACCGCATATCTTCGGCATCCTGATCGGCTGCCTGGTGCTGTTCATCGCCATCGCGCTGGGGCTGGGGCTGGTCTTCGAGCGTTATCCCATCGTGCAGACGCTGCTGAAGGTGCTGGGCAGTGCCTACCTGCTCTACCTGGCCTGGAAGATCGCCACCGCCCCGCCCCCTGACTTCGCCAGCCAGCAGGATGCGCGTCCGATGACCTTCCTCGCGGCGTGCCTGTTCCAGTTCGCCAACCCCAAGGCCTGGGTGATGGGCATGGCGCTGATGGCAAGCTTTCTGCCCGAGGAAGGCCCGGCACTGCTCAACGCCGTATTGCTGGCAGGCTTCGCGGAACTGGTCGCGCTGCCGTGCATCTCGCTGTGGGCGGGCTTCGGAACCGCCATCGGGCGCCTGTTGAATACCGAGCGCGCCTGGAAGATCTTCAACCGCATGATGGGCGTACTGACCGCTTCCTGCGTGGTGATGATCCTCGGCTGACCTCAGCCTGCGTCTGGAGTACGCGGATGACACCGGAGCGTCGAACACTGTTCGAATAATCACTGTTCATGCAGACGAGGTTGGTTAGACTGTCGAGACGCCAATTCCACGCTCGCACAGGACGCTCCCTGCATGCTGACACTCTACGGTGATCGCCGCTCCGGCAACTGCTACAAGGTCGAGCTGCTGCTGCACCTGCTCGAACGCCATCATCACTACATCGAGGTCGATATTCTGGCCGGCGACACCCGCACGCCGGAATTCCTGACCCGCAATGTCAATGGCAAGATTCCGCTGCTGGAGCTGCATCGCGGCGAGACACTGTCAGAGTCGAACGCCATCCTGAATTACCTCGCCGATGGCAGTGACTATCTGCCGAGTGACCCCTTCCTGCGCGCCAAGGTGCTGCAGTGGCAGTTCTTCGAGCAGTACAGCCATGAGCCGTACATCGCCACCGCCCGCTTCATCAATCGCTACCTCGGCCTCCCCGACGAGCGCCGCGCCGAGTACGCCGCCAAGCAGGATGGCGGCAAGCGCGCCCTGCGCGTGATGGAGCACCATCTCGCCGAGCATGACTGGCTGGTCGGGGACCGATTCACGATTGCCGACATTTCCCTTTATGCTTATACGCATGTTGCCGATGAAGGCGGCTTCGCGCTGGATGACTATCCCGCCATTCAGGCGTGGCTGGCACGCGTCGCGGCGCAGCCGGGGCATTTCGATATCCCGCGGGACTGATAGGATATGGCATCCCCGACGACCGCCGTTTGCCAGGACACACGATGCCAACCTTGACCTATCGTCCGATGACACCGGAAGACCACCCTGCCTTCATCGCCATGATGGAGGCGACTCCCGGCGTGGTCATCCGCGATGCTGACCGCCATGCCCCTGTCGCCCGCTATCTGGCGCGCAATCCCGGCATGAGCCATTTGGCCTTTCTCGATGAGCGCCTGGTCGGCTGCGCCATGGCGGGCCATGACGGCAAGCGCGGCTATCTTCAGCATGTGATGACGGCGCCGGACATGCGTGGCCAGGGCATCGCCAGCACGCTGGTCGACCGCTGTCTGGCAGCCTTGGCCAGCGAAGGCATCGACAAGGTGCATCTGGATACCCTGCACGACAACCATGACGCTCATCGCTTCTGGGAGCGTCTTGGCTGGTCCAACCGCAATGCCGAGATCGTGCGCTTCTCGCGCATTCTGGTGGACAACCCCAACGCCTGAGACAGCCGCCTTCTATTCGGACGACCGCTAAGCAAGCCCGACGACCGCCAAGCAAGCCCGACGACGACTGAGCAAGCCCGACGACCGCTGAGCAAGGAGCTCTACCGTGCAATTTCTCGAAAATGACGACCTCGGCAAGCTGATACTGCGCCTGATGCTGGGCCTGCTATTGCTGTTTCATGGCCTCTCGAAATTGCTCGGTGATGGCGGCACGCTGAGCTGGATCGCCGGCGAGCTCGAGAATCTGGGCATCCCGGGCGTGGTGGCCTATGGCGTCTACATTGGCGAGATCATCGCGCCCATCATGCTGGTGCTCGGCGTGCACTCGCGCATCGCCGGTCTGATCGTGGTCGCCAACATGCTGTTCGCCTTTGCCGTGGCGCACATGGGCCAGCTGTTGAGCCTGTCGCCCTCCGGCGGCTGGGCGCTGGAGCTGCAAGGCTTCTTCCTCGCCAGCGCCCTGGCCATCGTCTTTCTCGGCAGCGGCCGCTTCGCGGTACAGGAGGACTGATGGCCGACGTCGTCACCGCCAGCACCTATTGCGAGAATGCTCCCCAGCACCCGATTCATGGCCCTTATCATGACCATGAATACGGCTTTCCGGTCAGCGATGACCGGGTGCTGTTCGAACGCTTCGTGCTTGAGATCAATCAGGCCGGCCTCTCCTGGCTGACGGTACTCAAGAAGCGCGCGGCCTTCCGCGAGGCCTTCGAGGAATACGATATCGCGCGCATCGCCGCCTACGGGGACGAGGATCGCGCGCGCCTGCTCAGCAATGCCGGCATCATTCGCAACCGGCTCAAGATCAATGCCGTGATCCACAACGCAGGCGTGGTGATGCAGCTCAAGGATTCCCACGGCAGCTTCAGTGCCTGGCTGGATGCCCACCATCCACAACCGCTGTCAGCCTGGATCAAGCTGTTCAAGAAGGCCTTCCGCTTCACCGGCCCCGAGATCGTCAACGAGCTGCTGATGAGCTGCGGCTATCTGCCCGGCTGTCATCGTGATGATTGTCCGGTGCAGGCACGCGTGCTGGATGCCGGCCCGCGTTGGGCCGAGCCGGGCGCCCTGGCGGCGATCCGCGCAGATGACTGACGCCTGCTCCCACGCCTCCCGCTCTTTACTCCCTCACAGGTAGCCCACACATGGACTCCCTCACCCAGATCTGCCTCGGGGCCGTCGTTGGCGGCGCCGTCATGGCGCCGGCCATTCGCCGCCTGCCCAGCCCGAAACGCGGCGCGGCCATCCGCTATGCACTGCTCGGCGGTGCGGCACTCGGCACCCTGCCCGACCTCGACGTGATGATCGACTACGGCGACGCGGTCGCCAATTACACCCATCACCGCGGCTTCAGCCATTCCCTGCCGATGCTGGCGCTTTTGGGCATCGTGCTCGGCTGGCTTCTGGCGCGCCTGCCACGTCTGGCGAGTCTCGGCCGTGGTCGGCTGATCGCCTACTGCGTGCTGTGCCTGGTCACCCACCCGCTGCTGGACAGCTTCACCACCTATGGCACCCAGCTGCTGTGGCCGTGGCCCAGCCGTCCCATCAGTCTGGCCAGCGTCTTCATCATCGACCCGCTCTACACCCTGCCGCTGCTGATCACCGGCCTGTGGGTAGCGATTCGTGGTCGCGCCGGGCGCCTTCTGACCGCGGGTCTCATGCTCTCGAGCCTCTATCTGGGCTGGGGGCTGGCCGCCAAGAGCTGGGTCGAACATCGCGTGGCGCCGCTGCTGGCCAGCCAGGGCTTCGCCGACGCCCCGCGTATGGTGCAGCCGACTCCCTTCAACAGCCTGCTGTGGCGTGTCAGCGCAACCACGCCGCAGGCGGATCACGAGTGGATGGTCAGCGTGTTCGACTCCGATGCGCAGCTGGCGTCTCTCGCACGCCGTGATTTTCCGCGCCATCCGACGCTGGATGCCGAGGTCGCGAAGCTGGAGGACGGCCAGCGTCTGCGCTGGTTCGCGGCGCCCTATCTGCGCGCGAGCCGCGAGCAGACCCCAGAGGGTGAGACGCTGCTGGCAGTGACCGATACACGCCTGGGCTCACCCGGCTATCACCCCTTCCGCTTTGCCCTCGCACGCCAGAACGCCGCGGGGGAATGGCAAGGGCTCGAGGACAGCCAGCGCCTGCCCAGCCGGCCTGTCGATCGCGCCGCCCTGCTAAGCCTCTGGCAGGCCGTCCACGACCCGCAGACGCGCATGCAGCCGAATCAGCGCACCGTCTCTGCCACGCCCTCAAATCCCTCGGCCGAGACAAGATAAAGCGCCGCTGATGAAGGCCCGAGATACGACAACGCCCGCCATGGTAGCCATGGCGGGCGTTGTCGTATCAGTGCTGTGGTGACGATCAGCCGAGGTACTTGATCATCACCCCCGCAGCAACCGCCGAGCCGATCACGCCGGCCACGTTCGGCCCCATGGCATGCATCAACAGGAAGTTGTGCGGGTTGTACTCGAGCCCGACCTTGTTGGAGACACGTGCCGCCATCGGCACCGCCGAGACACCGGCCGACCCGATCAGCGGATTGATCGGTGTCTTGGAGACCTTGTTCATCAGCTTGGCCATCAGTACCCCGCAGGCCGTGCCGATACCGAAGGCGACCACGCCGAGGGCCAGAATACCCAGCGTCTCCACCGCCAGGAACTTGTCGGCCTGCAGCTTGGAGCCCACCGACAGTCCCAGGAAGATGGTGGTGATGTTGATCAGTGCGTTCTGCGCGGTATCCGACAGACGCTCCACCACACCACACTCGCGCATCAGGTTACCGAAGCAGAACATGCCCAGCAGCGGTGCGGCGTCCGGCAGCAGCATCGCCACCATGATCAGCAGCACCAGCGGGAACAGGATCTTCTCGGTCTTGGACACCGGGCGCAGCTGGGTCATGACCAGGCTGCGTTCCTTGGCGGTGGTCAGCGCGCGCATGATCGGCGGCTGGATCATCGGCACCAGTGCCATGTAGGAGTAGGACGCCACGGCGATCGCGCCCAGCAGCTCCGGCGCCAGCAGACTGGCGACATAGATGGAGGTCGGGCCGTCCGCACCGCCGATGATGCCGATGGCCGCCGACTGCTGCAGGCTGAAGTCCATCAGGCCCATCGAGGTCAACGCCACCGCGCCCAGCAGGGTCGCGAAGATGCCGAACTGCGCCGCCGCACCGAGGAACAGGGTCTTGGGATTGGCCAGCAGCGGGCCGAAGTCCGTCATCGCGCCCACGCCCATGAAGATCACCAGCGGCGCGATGCCGGAGGCGATCGCCACGCTGTAGAAGCTGTAGAGCATGCCGTTGGAGAAGCCGCCATCCAGCGCCATGTTGCTGGCCTGCTGCTTGAGCGCGGCGGGAATCTCGCCATGCAGCGCCTGCTCCACCGCGTGACGTGCCTCATCCAGCGGCAGGCTGGCGATGTTGACGTTGAGCAGATTGGCCATCGAAGCCAGAAGCTCCGGCTTGCCGAGATGGGCCGCCTGCTCGGCGGCAGACAGCGCCAGCCCGGCTTCCGGGATGTTGGCCAGAATGCCGCCGAAGCCGATCGGCACCAGCAGCAGGGGTTCGAAGTTCTTGCGGATCGCCAGATAAAGCAGGCCAAGGCCGATGACGATCATCGCCAGCTGGCCGAAGCTCATGTTGTAGAGCCCCGAGCCGTGCCAGAGGTTGAGTATCTTGTCCATGTCGTGTCGCCTTGCAGAGGAGCATCACCGACCGGCCCGCCGCGCATGACGACGGGCCGGACACACCGGCTCAGAGGGTGATCAGAACGTCGCCGACACTGACACTGTCGCCTTCCTTGACCTTCACCGCGGAGACGGTACCGGCCTGGTGGGCACGGATCTCGGTCTCCATCTTCATCGCCTCGAGGATGATGACCACATCCCCTTCGGCCACGCTGTCACCGACACTGACATTGACCTTGAAGATGTTGCCCGCCAGCGGCGCACTCACCGGCTCACCGGAGGCGGCCTGTGCGGCAGGTGCCGCCGCTACGGCTGCCGGAGCAGGCGCCGCTGGCGCGCTGGCCTGCACCTGGGTGATGTCTCCACCCTCGGCGATCTCGACCACATACTGCTTGCCGTTGACGTTCAGGGTGTAGGTCTGCGGACCGCTCGACGCGGCTTGAGTACTGACGGCTGGAGCACTGGAGACCGGCGCACTTGCAGCCTTGGACGCCTTGTCATCGACAGCCTGCGGGGCGGGCTCGAAGGCATCCGGGTTGCCACGGTTGCGCAGGAACTTGAGGCCGATCTGCGGGAACAGCGCGTAGGTCAGCACATCATCGGTCTCGCGCTCGCCGCCTTCCAGCGTGATGCCCTCTTCACTGGCCTTGCCCTTGAGCTCCTCACGCAGACGCTCCATCTCCGGCGTCAGGTTGTCGGCCGGGCGGCAGGTGATCGGCTCGCCGCCTTCCAGCACGCGGGACTGAAGCTCGCTGTCGAAGGGCGCCGGTGCCGCGCCATATTCGCCCTTGAGCAGCGCCTGCACTTCCTTGGAGATCGACTTGTAGCGCTCACCCATCATCACGTTCATCACCGACTGGGTGCCGACGATCTGTGAGGTCGGGGTCACCAGCGGGATATAGCCCAGGTCCTTGCGTACACGCGGAATCTCGGCGAGCACGTCATCCAGCTTGTCACCGGCGCCCTGCTCCTTGAGCTGGCTTTCCATGTTGGTGAGCATGCCACCCGGCACCTGCGCGACCAAGATGCGCGAGTCGATACCGCGCAGACTGCCCTCGAAGGCCGCGTATTTCTTGCGCACTTCGCGGAAATAGCCGGCGATATCCTCGAGTTTCTCGAGATCGAGCCCGGTATCGCGCTCGGTTCCCGCCAGCATCGCGACCACGGATTCCGTCGGGCTATGGCCGTAGGTCATCGACATGGAAGAGATGGAGGTGTCGACGTTGTCGATGCCCGCCTCGATAGCCTTGAGGGCCGTGGCGGTGGAAAGCCCGGTGGTGGCGTGGCACTGCATGTGGATCGGGATCGACAGGCTCGCCTTGAGGCGCGAGACCAGTTCAAAGGCGGTGTACGGCGTCAGCAGGCCTGCCATGTCCTTGATCGCCAGTGACTGGGCACCCATGGACTCGATCTTCTGTGCCAGCTCGACCCACATCTCCAGGGTGTGCACGGGGCTCACGGTGTAGGAGATGGTGCCCTGGGCATGCTTGCCCTGATCCAGTACCGCCTTGAGCGGACGCTCGAGGTTGCGCGGGTCATTCATGGCATCGAAGACACGGAAGACATCGACACCGCTGGTCGCGGCACGCTTGACGAAGGTATCCACCACATCATCGGCGTAATGACGATAGCCGAGCAGGTTCTGGGCGCGCAGCAGCATCTGCTGCTGGGTCTTGGGCATCGCTTCCTTCAGAGCACGAATGCGCGCCCAGGGATCTTCGCCCAGGTAGCGAATGCAGGCGTCGAAGGTCGCGCCGCCCCAGCTCTCCAGCGACCAGAAGCCGATGTCGTCCAGCTTGGCGGCGATCGGCAGCATGTCATCGAGGCGCATGCGCGTGGCCAGCAATGACTGATGCGCGTCGCGCAGTACCACATCCGTGATGCCCAGCGGTTGCTTGTCCATGAGTGATCCCTTGTTCTTTATATTGTGGATATCGAGTTCTGCGCGCGCTGCAGGCAGCCTGTTGCGTCAGCCTGCAACACAGAATATTGCACTCGGGGGGAGGTCTACCCACCGTACTGCTCGTGATAGAATCGCCGCCTGCTACTCTTGGCAGTGGTCGGACGCTCGGCAGAGCCCAGACGCTATCGGCGAAGCCGCGCAAGCGTCAGTGCTTGTGCTGGTCCTGCCGGAAGCGGTGAATCGCCGCGGCCATGACGGCCGTCAGTTCGCTATCGTCCCCTGCCGCAGGGGCCGGGGCAGCCGGCGCCCGCGCAGCACCTGGCGCAGCGGGCACTGGTGCAGGCGCGAAGCGATCCACCAGCCTGGCCATCGCCATCATGGCGACCACCAGCAGACTTAGAAACACGAACACGAACCCCATCCCGAACACCATCAGGTTCAAGCCTTCACCGAGCAGATCATTCTCTTGCATGCCAGTGTCCTCGAGTCTTTCTCGTTATCGAGCCGCACTACGGCGCAGCGCCTGCGCTGAACGCCAATGTCTTCGGTCACGCCGGACACGGCACGACGGATAGGCTCCGCCGCCGATAGCCTCTGTCGGTATGCCCATGCAGCTGCATTCAATGCTTGTTGGTCGCTCTAAAGTGCCTGATTCCACGGCAATTGCAATGACACCATCGTTGACCCCACAGGCCCTCGCGCGGGCCGGCCGCATCGGCATCGCGCCGATGGAAGGCGTGATAGATGACATCACGCGCGAATGTCTCACCGGCCTTGGCGGCTACGACTGGTGCGTGACGGAATTCGTGCGCGTGACCCACGTCAAGTTACCGCCGCGCGTCTTCAAGCGCATCTGTCCGGAGCTGCTCGACGCCTCCCCGACACAGACGGCCCGTACACGACACGAGACCCCGGTCGCCCTGCAGCTGCTGGGAGCCGACCCCGAGGCACTGGGCATCAATGCCCGCGTCGCCGCGCGTCTGGGTGCGCCAAGCGTCGATATCAATTTCGGCTGCCCGGCCAAGACCGTCAACCGGCATGATGGTGGCGCGGCGCTGCTGCGCTCGCCGGAACGCGTCTTCCGCGCGGTGGAAGGCGTGCGCAAGGCACTCGAGGGGACGGGCGTGCCGGTCACCGCCAAGATTCGTCTCGGCTTCAATGATCGGCGCCTGGCGCTGGCCTGCGCTCAGGCGGCCGAGGCAGGCGGTGCGACCCAGCTGGTGGTGCATGGGCGCACCAAACAGGAAGGCTATCGCCCACCGGCGCATTGGGAATGGATCGGCAAGATCACCTCCGAGCTTTCCATTCCGGTGGTCGCCAATGGCGATATCTGGGATATGCACTGCTACTGGCGGGCGCGCTCCCTGTCCGGCTGTCGCGATGTCATGCTGGGGCGGGCCGCCCTGGCCGACCCCTTCCTGGCGGCGCGCATCAAGCATTGGCAAGCGACCGGCGAGCTGCTGCCCGAGACGGACTGGACACAGCGTGCGCAGGTGCTGCTCTCCCATGCTGAGCGCTGCGCCCACCTCCCCGACAAGGTGATGGTGCCGCTGCTCAAGCAGTGGATGAACATGATGCGCCAGAGCGGCAACGCGGAAGCCGAAAGCCGTTTCCAGGCCATCAAGCGCCACAAGGGGCGCGCCGAGTTCTTCACCGGCCTGGTGGCCGGCACTGCGCTGGAGCTGGCGCCGAGCCTTCTGACGTCGGTGACTCGCATGCCGGAGCCGGCTCAAACACCAGAATCGCCTCAGACATCGGAAACGGAAGCAGCGACCACCCCGGCCTGAGCCTGCACTTGAACCGGAGCCGGAACCGAAACCGGAACATCAGCACCGGCCAACACCCGATCCGGTCGCTGCCCCGATCAGTGAACCAAAAAAAGGGCGCCCCTCGCGAAAAGGGCGCCCTGGCGATCGTCCGCCCGAAGGCGTGACATCACAGTCAAGGAAAGCGGTAGAACACTCAGATCGTCAGCAATGCGGGGATCGGGGCCGTGCAGGCGGCGATCACTCGGCGCTGACCTTGCCTCAGAGCCTTGCCTCATAGCCTGGCTCAATAGCCTGGCTCAATAGCCTGGCTTCTTTCATTGCCTGACTTTTCTTCAGACGAAGAAAAACCCGCTTCAGTGAAGCGGGTTTTTCAATTGGCGCGCCCTGGAGGATTCGAACCTCCGACCGCCTGATTCGTAGTCAGGTACTCTATCCAGCTGAGCTAAGGGCGCATAAACCTTGAAATCTGTGGCCTGAGCATTTCAAATGACTTCAGGACTTTATCGTGCGAGTACTGCGTCTTTCCAACTTCATGTCTTGCGTTGCAGTGGCGCGCCCTGGAGGATTCGAACCTCCGACCGCCTGATTCGTAGTCAGGTACTCTATCCAGCTGAGCTAAGGGCGCATCTTACTGCATTTGTACCTAATGGCGGAGAGAGAGGGATTCGAACCCTCGATAGGGCTATAAACCCTATACTCCCTTAGCAGGGGAGCGCCTTCAGCCACTCGGCCACCTCTCCTCATCAGGTACGGCGCATATCTTACTCATTTGATTGGGCTTTGTCCAGCCCCTGTGTCGATTTTTTGGCTTCGATGCTGAACATCTCATCACCACTCGACAACAGGCTCGAGGCTGCGCGCCCCCAAGCAATCTCCCCGCATGAACCAGAACATGACGATGGCTAGCCTGTCGTCGCGTCTAGTTCGAGGGAGCGGGCATATTACCGAACCAGAATCGGCTTGTCTCCCCCTTTTTGAGAAAAAAGCCAAATTTTTCCCTTACGGAACACAGACTTGAACAAGCCACCCTCTCCTCACCCCGCATGAGCCGCTGCTCATGGAGGTACGTACGCCGTTGTTCATGAGCTAGGCGGGCCGCCCTCGCCTGCACCAGGCCCACACACGCGAACGCCAGCCATGGGGACAATGGCTGGCGTTCATCGGGTCGTGCAGGATCGTGCGACGTGCAGGCGCAGCATGCCGTCAGGCGATGGCATCGCCATTGTCTTCTTTCTCACGCTGGATGCGCTGATAGATCTCTTCTCGATGGACGGCAACGTCCTTGGGCGCGTTCACACCGATACGCACCTGATTACCTTTCACTCCGAGAACGGTGACAGTGATGTCGTCTCCGATCATCAGAGTTTCACCCACTCTACGGGTCAGGATGAGCATGACTGATCTCCTTGTCAGAAATTCAAAACAGCTGGGACTTCAACGGGATGTGGAGGCGGCGATCGACCGGGACAAGTCGACCACCCTGATGCATGAAGCTCGAATTATGCGCTATGCATGCTCCGACGGCCAATGCCATACCTTCATCACACCCGATAGACACGTTGAATGAAAGCGCCCGATGCACAGACTGACATTCAGAAGAATGACAGAAAATGCATCGGGCGCTATCGACTTCACGTGCCGCACGTCTGCCAGACCAATATCCCCGGCCTGGGCACCGACGCTTTACGACTTGGGCAAGTCATTGATTGTCGGTGTCTTTACGACTTCCTTGCTGCACGCTCCGTGGTGAGACTCAGGCAGTCTCGTCGCTGATCGCTTCTGCATCCAGCCCGAAAGCGGTGTGCAGGGAGCGAACCGCCAGCTCCATGAATTTCTCGTCGATCAGGACGGAAATCTTGATCTCTGAAGTGGAGACCATGCGGATATTGATGCCTTCTTCCGCCAGCACGCGGAACATCTTGGAGGCGACACCGGCGTGAGAACGCATGCCGACACCGACCAGCGAGACCTTGGCGATGTTGTCATCACCGCGCATCTCACCACCACCGACGGACGGAATCACCGTCTCGGTCAGGATGCGCTGGGTCGCCTTGAAGTCGGTCTTGGCGACGGTGAAGGAGAAGTCAGTGGTATTGCCGTCCGGAGAGACGTTCTGGACGATCATGTCGATTTCGATGTTGGAATCGGCGATCGGGCCCAGAATCTTGGAAGCGACACCCGGGATATCCGGCGTGTTGAGCAGAGTCAGCTTGGCTTCGTTGACATTGAAGGCGATGCCGGAGATCAGCGGTTCTTCCATGTTGTCTTCTTCCTCAGCGACGATCAGGGTACCCGGGCCATCCTCGAAGGAAGACAGCACACGCAGGGGAACATTGTACTTGCCGGCGAATTCCACCGAGCGGATCTGCAGGATCTTGGAGCCCAGGCTCGCCATTTCCAGCATTTCCTCGACGGTCACCGTTTCCAGACGACGTGCCTTGGAGCACACGCGCGGGTCAGTGGTATAGACACCATCGACATCGGTGTAGATCTGGCACTCATCCGCCTTCAGTGCGGCAGCCAGGGCGACACCGGTGGTGTCAGAGCCACCACGACCGAGCGTCGTGATGTTGCCCTCTTCATCGACACCCTGGAAGCCTGCCACCACGACCACCTTGCCATCGTCGAGGTCTTCACGCAGGTCATCGGTATCGATGTGCTGGATACGCGCCTTGGTGTGCGCGCTATCGGTGCGGATTCCCACCTGCGCCCCTGTGTAGGAGGTCGCATCGACGCCGATCTTCTGCAGCGCCATGGCCAGCAGGGAAATGGTGACCTGCTCGCCAGTGGAGACCAGCATGTCCATCTCGCGCGGTGTCGGGTCATCATTGATCTCGCTGGCGAGACCGATCAGTCGGTTGGTCTCGCCACTCATGGCAGAGACGACCACGACAATCTGATGGCCTTCATCGCGGAATCGCTTGACCTTCTCGGCGACGGCCTTGATCCGCTCCACCGAGCCGACCGAAGTGCCTCCGAACTTCTGAACGTATAGCGCCATGTGCGTTTCCGTTATCCGTGTCCGTTTGCGTTGTCCCCACATGAAGCTCATGTGAGCCCAAAAAGAGGCCGGGTCTCCTCAAGAGGAGCCCGGCCTTCATCTTGTACTGTCAGCCCAGCTGGGCGTCTACCCATGATGGCACACCGGCCAGTGCGCCCGGAAGCGAGGCGGCGTCACTGCCACCGGCCTGGGCCATGTCAGCACGACCGCCACCCTTGCCGCCGACCTGCTCGGCCACGTGACGCACCAGGTCACCCGCCTTGACGCGTGAGGTCAGGTCATCGGTGACACCGGCAATCAGGCTGACCTTGTCACCGTCCGCGACGCCGAGCACCAGAATGCCGGAGCCGAGCTTGGACTTGAGGTCATCCATCAGGCCACGCAGCTCCTTGCCGGAGACGCCTTCGACCTGCTTGGCCAGCACCTTGATGCCTTGGACATTCGCGATGTCGCTGAGCATGTCGCTGGCCGAAGCGGACGCCAGCTTGGCCTTGAGGCGTTCAAGCTCCTTCTCGAGGCCGCGGTTGCGCTCCAGCAGGCTGCCGACGCGCTCCTCGACCTGCTCCGGCTTGGCCTTGAGACGCTCACCGAGGCGAGCCAGAGTCGCTTCCTGCGCGAGCAGGAAGTCACGCGCGGCGCGACCGGTGATGGCCTCGATACGACGCACGCCGGACGCGATGCCGGTCTCGGCGAGAATGTGCATCTGGCCGATGTCGCCGCTGCGCTTGACGTGAGTCCCACCGCACAGCTCGATGGAGAAGGCATCCTGACCGATGGTCAGCACGCGGACTTCCTCACCATACTTGGCATCGAAGAGAGCCGCTGCGCCGCGCGCCTTGGCCTCATCGAGGCTCATGAACTCGATGGTGGTCTCGGCGTTGGCCAGGATCTGCGCGTTGACGATGCGCTCGACCTCGGACAGCTGCTCGGCCGTCATCGCCTCAAAGTGGCTGAAGTCGAAGCGCAGACGCTCGGCCGTGACCAGCGAGCCCTTCTGCTGAACGTGCTCGCCCAGCACCAGACGCAGCGCTTCGTGCAGCAGGTGCGTGGCGGAGTGGTTGCGCACGGAAGCCGCGCGCAGCTCGGCATCGACCTGCGGACGCACCTTGTCACCGACCTTGAGAGCGCCTTCGATCAGCACACCGTGATGCAGGTGATGGCCAGTCTGCTTCTGGGTATCGCTGACCTGGAAGCGGCCGCCATCCAGATGCAGATAACCTGTGTCACCGGCCTGGCCACCTGACTCGCCGTAGAACGGGGTGGTATCGAGTACCACGATGCCCTTGGTGTCCACCTCGAGCTGCTCGACGGCATTGCCTTCGGCGTCGAACAGCGAGGTGACGGTGGCTTCCCCTTCCAGCTGGTCGTAACCGGTGAAGACGGTCTCGCCTTCCAGCACCAGGCTGGCGGAGTAGTCGCCGCCGAAGTTGCTGGCGGCACGGGCGCGATCACGCTGTGCTTCCAGGGCCGCCTGGAAACCTGCCTCATCGAGGATCAGCTCGCGCTCGCGGCAGATGTCGGCGGTCAGGTCATACGGGAAGCCGTAGGTGTCGTAGAGCTTGAAGATGGTCTCGCCGTCGAGGGTATTGCCCTCGAGGCCAGCGATGGCTTCTTCCAGAAGCTTCATGCCATGTTCCAGCGTACGCGCGAACTGCTCTTCTTCCTTGAGCAGCACACGTTCGATCTGCTCGCGAGCGGCGCGCAGTTCCGGATAGGCATCGCCCATCTCGCTGTCCAGAGCCGCGACCAGCTTGTAGAAGAAGCTGCCACGCGCCCCCAGCTTGTGACCGTGACGCACGGCGCGACGGATGATGCGACGCAGCACGTAGCCACGGCCTTCGTTGGACGGCAGAACGCCATCGGCGATCAGGAAGGCACACGAGCGGATGTGGTCAGCCACCACGCGCAGTGACGGCGTGGCGATGTTGTCGTGACCGATGATCTCGGCTGCTGCGGCCAGCAGATTCTGGAACAGGTCGATCTCGTAGTTGGAGTGCACGCCCTGCATCACGGCCGCGACACGCTCCAGGCCCATGCCGGTATCGATGGACGGCTTGGGCAGCGGGTGCAGCGTGCCCTCGGCGTCACGATCGAACTGCATGAAGACCAGGTTCCAGATCTCGATGTAGCGATCGCCGTCCTCGTCCGGGCTGCCCGGCGGGCCACCGGCGACGTCTTCGCCGTGGTCATAGAAGATCTCGGAGGACGGACCACACGGACCGGTGTCGCCCATCTGCCAGAAGTTGTCCTCGTCGAGACGCGAGAAGCGGTTCTGATCGATGCCGACCTCGTTGAACCAGATGTCACGGGCTTCGTCATCGCTGACGTGCACGGTGACCCACAGCTTCTCCTTCGGCAGGCCGAGTTCTTCGGTCAGAAACTTCCAGGCGAACTGGATGGCTTCGCGCTTGAAGTAGTCGCCGAAGCTGAAGTTGCCCAGCATCTCGAAGAAGGTGTGGTGACGGGCAGTATAGCCGACGTTGTCCAGGTCATTGTGCTTGCCACCGGCGCGCACGCAGCGCTGCGCGGAGGTTGCACGGCTGTAGCCACGCGGGTCACGGCCCAGGAAGACATCCTTGAAGGGCACCATGCCGGCGTTGGTGAACAGCAGGGTCGGGTCGTTGTTCGGCACCAGGGAGCTGGTGGGAACGATGGTATGGCCCTGCTTCTCGAAATAGGTCAGGAAGGCGTTTCTGATTTCTGCGCTTTTCATAGAGGTTCCGTAGCGATGTGCGTAAAGACGCTCCGGGGGTCTTCTGCATGACTTCCGCATGGTTTCTGCATATTCATCCATGTGGGTATGCATGGAGGTGCAATGAAAAGCATGAAAGAAGGCGCCTGCCCCGTGCCGTCGCAAGACGACCTAGTATAACGTCTGTTCGCGCAAGCTAAAGGGGGGGAAATGTCTTGAAGCGCCGGTTTGCGCGTCATGAGAGCCAAACAGTCGCCCGCCAGCTAGCCTTCTTCGCCCTCATCACTCCAGGCGGACTCCATGGCATAGCGCAGCTGCTCATAGTCGAAGCCGCGCTGGAGCAGAAAGCGTTCGCGCCGTGCGCGCTCCTTGTGCCCCTCGCCGGGGCCGGAGAAGCGCCTGGCCAGCGTCTCGCGCGCCAGTTCGAAGAAATCCACCGCCTCGACATGACCGAAGGCATCCGGCGTCGGGTCACTGGCGGCACGCATCACGGCATTGAGCGTCTCGCTATCGATACCACGCTGGCGCAGCTCCTGCTGGATACGCCTCGGCCCCTGCCCGCGCAGCACTCGCGTCCGCAGGAAGCTGGCGGCAAAGCGCTCATCGGATTGCAGGCCCTCCTCGGCCATGCGCTCCAGCACCTCCTCGATCAGCAGCTCGACCTCATCGCGACTCAAGGCCGCCTGTGCGCCCTCCTCGCCCGCGGCTTGCCGCTCTGCCAATTCGTCATCGCTGACCGCCCGCAGGTAGTCACGCTCCTTGAGATAGTCGTGCAGCTCGCGGCGGCTATGCTCGCGGCGCGCCAGGCGCGCGATGGCATCATTGCGCGCACGCCGTTGCGGCGTCATCGCGCCTGAGTCGAGCGGTTGATACTCAGGCCCACCCATTTCAGCGCTGTCATCGTGCATGGTCATGCTCCCCGGGGTTGAGCAGAAGGACATCGATGGACGTGAACGCAAGGCGCCCGCCTCCGAGTCATCGGGGCGGGCGCCTTGGGATCATCTCACCGGGTCGGAAACGACACGGTGCGATGACGCCAGCCTGGCGGCTGGCGCTCTAGCTCTTTCTTCTGGACGAACCTCAATCGAGATCGATATCCAGGTCGTCTTCACTCTCGGCGGCCGCGGTCTCTTTCGGCTCTTCCTTGGTTTCCGGTGCTGCCAGCAACTGTGCGCGGATCTGGGTTTCAATCTCCTCCATGATGGCGGGATTGTCTTCCAGGTACTGGGCGGAGTTGGCCTTGCCCTGACCGATCTTGCTGCCCTGATAGCTGTACCAGGCGCCTGACTTGCCGACCAGACCACACTGCACGCCCAGGTCGATCACCTCACCGGCGTGATAGATGCCCTTGCCGTAAAGAATCTGGAACTCGGCCTGACGGAACGGCGGCGCGACCTTGTTCTTGACGACCTTGACGCGGGTCTCGTTACCGGTGACTTCATCACCGGACTTCACGGAACCGGTACGACGGATATCCAGACGCACACTGGCGTAGAACTTCAGTGCGTTACCGCCCGTCGTGGTTTCGGGGCTGCCGAACATCACGCCGATCTTCATGCGGATCTGGTTGATGAACACCACCATGCAGTTGGCGTTCTTGATGTGACCCGTCACCTTGCGCAGCGCCTGGGACATCAGACGCGCCTGCAGGCCGACGTGGGAGTCGCCCATCTCGCCTTCGATCTCGGCACGCGGCGTCAGTGCCGCCACGGAGTCGACGATGATGACGTCAACGCCGCCGGAACGTACCAGCATGTCGACGATCTCGAGCGCCTGCTCACCGGTGTCCGGCTGGGAGACCAGCATCTCGTCCAGATTGACGCCCAGCTTCTCGGCGTAGGACGGATCCAGCGCGTGCTCGGCATCGATGAAGGCACAGACCTTGCCCTGCTTCTGCGCCTGGGCGATGACCGAGAGGGTCAGTGTCGTCTTGCCCGAGGATTCCGGGCCGTAGATCTCGACCACGCGCCCGAAGGGCAGGCCGCCGATGCCGAGTGCGATATCCAGCCCCAGAGAACCGGTGGAAACCGACGGGATGGCCACACGCGGGGCATCGCCCATGCGCATGACGGCGCCCTTGCCGAACTGGCGCTCGATCTGGGACAGCGCCGCGTTCAGCGCCTTGGTACGATTGTCGTCCTTTGCCATGTGGCCTCCTGTCGAACGGCGGAGCCACACGGGCTGCCACCTGGAATAGAGAATTCTGTCACTGAGAGCTGAGCAGACACCGTCAGACTAGCGGCTGAGGTGTCGTGGCAAAACCCTGTATACATGGACAGTATAATGCCGCAAGTTGCGTCACTCTGCCAGTCCGGTGATGCGCTTTTTCAGGCAGCACCCTCAACGCGGGGCTTGCATCGGGCTCACGCGTCTTCGGTGCCGATCTGCAAGGCCTCCACGCGCTCGATCAAGCCCTGCAACGCCTCCCGCACGGCGGCGTCGCGTACGGCCTGCCGGTCGCCGGGAAAGTGACAGCAGCGTGCCTGCTGGCGCGCCTCGCTCCCCCACGCCAGCCATACGGTGCCGACGGGCTTCTCGTCACTTCCCCCGCCGGGGCCGGCCACACCGCTGATCGCCACCCCCAGCTCAGCGCCGCTTTCGCGACAGGCGCCCCGCACCATCTCGCACACGACTGCCTCGGAGACGGCACCGAACTCTTCAAGCGATGCCTCACTGACCCCCAGCAGGCGCTGCTTGGTGGCATTGGAATAGGTCACGTAGCCCGCATCGAAATAGCTGGAGCTGCCGGCAATCGCCGTGATCGCCGCACTCACCCCGCCCCCGGTGCACGACTCTGCGGTGGTGACACGCACGCCGCGCGCGACTGCCAGCGCCTGCAGCTGCTCAGCCAGGGCATTCGCGCACGCAGCCTCGGGGGTCGTACCAGTCAATTGGCTCACGAACTTTCTCCTTGTGGAGGTCATCGGGTGAAAAGGGCAGCAAGCAGGAGACATCACAGGCATTGGAGCCGGCCGCGCCAGTCCGTAGAATATCGCGCATCCCGCATGCCGTGCTCTCGCATGTGTGCTTTTTCCCATTGCAGTGCAGTCAAGGAAGTCCATGGCCATGGCCAAGAACAGCGCGCCCCAGATGACGCCGATGATGACGCAGTACATGAAGATCAAACGCGAGCACCCCGGCGTGCTGCTGTTCTATCGCATGGGCGACTTCTATGAACTGTTTCATGAGGACGCCAAGCGCGCAGCACAACTGCTCGATATCACGTTGACGGCGCGCGGCAGCTCCGGTGGCTCACCGATTCCCATGGCAGGGGTGCCCTACCACAGCGCTGAAGGCTATCTGGCACGCCTGGTCAAGATGGGCGAATCAGTGGCCATCTGCGAGCAGATCGGTGACCCGGCGACCAGCAAGGGACCTGTCGAGCGCAAGGTCGTACGTATCGTCACGCCGGGGACGCTGCACGATGAGGCGCTGCTGGATGCCAGCCGTGACAACCTGCTGGTGGCGCTGCACCGTGATGGTGAGACCTGGGGCCTGGCCGCTCTCGAGCTCTCTTCCGGTCGCTTCAGCGTGCTCGAGGTCAATGGTGATGACGAGCTGCTGGCCGAGATCCAGCGCCTGTCGCCTGCCGAAGTCATGGTCGGCGAAAGCCGTACCCTCCCCGCCAGCCTGTCCTCGCGCCCGGGCCTGACCCGCCAGAGCGATTGGCACTTCGATCACGAGACTGCCTTGCGCCTGCTGTGCGATCAGTTCGGCGTCCAGGACCTCAATGGCTTCGGCTGCAGTCACCTGACGCGCGCCGTCACGGCAGCCGGCGCCCTGCTCGACTATGCTCGCGACACGCAGCGCACCGGCCTGCCCCACGTGACCGCGCTGGCCGTCGAGAGCCGCGATGACTCGGTGGTGATCGATGCCGCCAGCCGTCGCAACCTCGAGATCGATACCAACCTGGGCGGCACCAGCGACAACACGCTGGCCAGCGTGCTGGACGTCACCGCGACCGCGATGGGCTCACGCCTGCTCAAGCGCTGGCTCAACCGCCCGCTGCGCGATCAGCTCCAGATCGGCCAGCGTCAGGCGGCGGTGCAACGTCTGCTGGATGGCGACTACCCCTTCGAGCTGCAAGGTCTGCTCAAGCGCATCGGCGATGTGGAGCGTATCCTCGCCCGTGTCGCGCTACGCAGCGCGCGCCCCCGTGACATGGCACGCCTGCGCGATGGCCTCAATACCCTGCCCGAGCTGCGCGCCGTGCTCGCCAGCGTCGAGAAAGGCAGCGCCATCGATGACCTGCGCGATGCCATCCGCCTGTTCCCGGCACTTTCCGCGATGCTCAGCGAGGCGCTGGTCGAGAATCCGCCGGTGGTGCTGCGCGATGGTGGCGTGATCGCCGATGGCTACGACGATGAGCTGGACGAGTATCGCGGCCTGTCCGAGAACGCCGGCCAGTATCTGGTCGCACTCGAGACCCGCGAGCGCGAGCGCACCGGCCTGAGCAACCTCAAGGTCGGCTACAACCGCGTGCATGGCTACTTCATCGAGCTGCCGCGCTCGCAATCGGCCGAGGCCCCGCCGGAATACATCCGCCGCCAGACCCTCAAGAATGCCGAGCGCTTCATCATCCCCGAGCTCAAGGAGTTCGAGGACAAGGCACTGTCTGCCAAGTCCAAGTCACTGGCGCGCGAGAAGCTGCTGTATGAGCACCTGCTGGATGATTTGAATACCGAACTGGATGGCCTGCAGCAGACGGCCCGCGCGCTGGCGTCACTGGATGTACTGACCGCCTTCGCCGATCGCGCTGCCGCACTCGATTTCGTGCGCCCTGAACTCAGCGAGACCCCGGGCATCGATATCGAAGGCGGACGCCATCCGGTGGTCGAGCATGTCAGCGATCATCCCTTCGTTCCCAACGATGTGCGCTTCGATGATACGCGGCGCATGCTGGTGATCACCGGCCCCAACATGGGCGGTAAATCCACCTACATGCGCCAGACGGCACTGATCGCTCTGCTCGCGCATACCGGCAGCTTCGTGCCGGCGTCGCGCGCCTGCATCGGCCCGCTGGACCGTATCTTCACGCGCATCGGCTCCTCGGACGACCTGGCCGGCGGCCGCTCGACCTTCATGGTCGAGATGACCGAGACCGCCAGCATCCTGCACAACGCCACTGACGAGAGCTTGGTATTGATGGATGAAATCGGCCGTGGCACCTCGACCTTCGATGGCCTGTCACTGGCATGGGCCAGCGCCGAGCATCTGGCGCGCACGCGTGCCTTCACCCTGTTCGCGACCCATTACTTCGAGATGACGGCGCTGCCCGAGCATGCCGATGCCGTCGCCAACGTGCACCTGACGGCCGCTGAGCACGGCGATGGCATCGTCTTCATGCACCGCGTCGAGGAAGGCCCTGCCAGCCAGAGCTATGGCCTGCAGGTGGCCCAGCTGGCCGGGGTGCCGCAGAGCGTCATCCTGCGGGCACGCGAGAAGCTGACCAGCCTGGAGCAGCAGGAAGTCGATCGTCCGCAGGTGGCGCGCGAGGATGCGCTGGGCCAGCCGGTACCGCAGCAGAATGACCTGTTTGCGGCACCGCCGCATCCGGTCGTCGAGGCCCTCAATGGCCTGGACCCGGATGATCTTAGCCCCAAGCGAGCGCTGGAGCTGATCTACGAATGGCACCGTCAGCGCTGAGCGCCCTCGCACCGAGCCAGCGTTGGCGCGCCTGGCTCGAGAATGAGTGGCAAGGCCCGAGAGTGAGCGGCAAGGCTCGACAGCACCTTCGGGCATAGCACCATTCCAAAACGATCCGCCCCTGCTGATTGCGGGGGCGGCAGAGCGCCACTAGAATAACGCCTTATAACATCTGCGCCGCTTATAACCTGAAGGCCATGATGTCGCCGAGACGACACATGGTGGGCGCCTGGACCACGACCTACGAGAGAGACGCCAATCCGCGTCAGGAGACCTGCATGGCATTCATCGTCACCGAGAACTGCATTCGCTGCAAATACACCGACTGCGTGGAAGTCTGCCCGGTGGATTGCTTCTACGAAGGCCCGAACTTCCTGGTGATCAACCCGGATGAGTGCATTGACTGCGCGCTGTGTGAGCCGGAATGCCCCGCCGAAGCCATCTTCTCCGAAGATGAAGTGCCGGAGAACCAGAAGGAATTCATCGAGCTGAATGCCGATCTGGCCGAAGTCTGGCCGAACATCAGCGAGAAGAAGGACGCCATGGAAGACGCCGAGAAGTGGGATGGTGTCGATGGCAAGCTTGAGTATCTGGAGCAGTAAGCCCCTCAAGCAAACCGCATCTCACGTGGCAAGTGGCTTGCCCGCCCTGACCGGGCAAGCCCGGCTCTCACGACAGAAACGGCAGCGATTCCTCCGGGAGCCGCTGCCGTTTCTATATCTGATGCCGGAAGCCGGTGCCTCAAGCTCATGCCAGGAGCTCATGTCAGGAGCTCAGCCCCTGACATTCAGGCATAAAAAAGGGCGACCCCGTAAGGTCGCCCGCTCCAAGCGTGTCCCTGTCGATCCATCCTGGATCGCACTCCTGAGTGCTGTCCCTGCCCTTCACGACATCCTGTCATTCGGGGCGCACCGTCACGCGTGGCGGGCATTGCAGCACTGCTCGCGCAGCTGTCCCACCGCAATGCCCGTTAGTGCAGATATTTGCCTGTCCTGCTGTCCTGCCCATGCATTGCCCGGCGTCCTGCCTGTACCGCTCCCTGCCTGTGCAGCTGACAGCCTCACGACATTCTTTGTCCGACCATCCTTGTCGTGGCTTCCTGCCACTTGATGCTGCCGCTGTCTGCCCCATCATTCCTGACGCGGATGATGTCCCGTCATCCGTCACTTCCTGTGAAGGGCAAGCTTCCTGACTGCATATCAGAGCCTGAGGCTCTTCGACACTCCGTGTCGTTATCGTGCTTCCTGCCTGTGTGGCGCTTCCCATCGCCGACGGATCATCCTGATCCAGACACACTCCGGTGTCATGCCCGCTATCCTTGCTTCCCTAGCATCTCTCGCCTGACTCCTTCAAGCGAAGATATGCAGCTCTCTGCTACCGACGTCCATGTCAGGTCCTTTTCCGCCGAGCGTCCTGCTCAGCGGGGCGAAACGTCCTATCTCGCCATCAAGTCTTTTCTGATCATCCCGTTGGCATCCTGCCGAGACTGCGGTGTCCCGCCGCACCCTCACGTCCATGCAGCCATTCTGGGCAGCATTCGCCGGCGAGGCAACTAGCCAAACCGCTTAACCCGCTATACCTGAACAGGCCGTCAAAGAAAATATATTCAACAAAATCAGATAGATATTGAAGAACATACGTTCATATCCGCAGGCAACTCGCAGCCAGTGTCTCGATTGTCCTGCGGGATTTGTAAGAGATGGCTTACACGAAATCAGTGCCTGAAAGCGGCCTGTTTCCTGCATCCCCCTCAAACGCACGCAATCATCGCCTGCAATGCACAACGGGGCCGTGCCAGAAGGCACGACCCCGTTGCAAGTTACCTCTGCGATGCTGGGCGTTGAGCCCCTCACATCACAGGCGATTACTGACCCTTGATCTCTTTCAGGCCGTTGTAAGCCACGTCACCCAGCTGCTGCTCGATCACCAGCAAACGGTTGTACTTGGCGACACGGTCAGAGCGGCACAGAGAGCCGGTCTTGATCTGGCCAGCACAGGTACCGACGGCGAGGTCGGCGATGGTGGTGTCTTCGGTCTCGCCACTGCGGTGGGAGATGACCGCGGTGAAGCCGGCGGCCTGCGCCATCTTGATCGCATCCAGGGTCTCGGACAGTGAGCCGATCTGGTTGAACTTGATCAGGATGGAGTTGCCGATGCCTTCATCGATACCACGGCTCAGGATGCGCGTGTTGGTGACGAACAGGTCGTCGCCGACCAGCTGCACCTTGTCGCCCAGCTCGTCGGTCAGCATCTTCCAGCCTTCCCAGTCGGACTCGTCCATACCGTCTTCGATGGAGACGATCGGATATTCCGCGGCCAGGCCGGCCAGATAGTCGACGAAACCACGTGCGTCGAAGCTCTTGCCTTCGCCGGACAGGTTGTACTGACCGTCCTTGTAGAACTCGGAAGACGCGCAATCCAGCGCCAGGGTCACATCGGTGCCCAGGGTGTAGCCTGCATCGCTGACGGCCTGCTTGATGACGGCCAGTGCTTCGGAGTTGGACGCCAGGTTCGGTGCAAAGCCACCTTCATCACCCACGGAGGTGCTCAGCTCGCGACCCTGCAGCACCTTCTTCAGCGCGTGGAAGATCTCGGCGCCGGTGCGCAGTGCTTCGCGGAAGGTCGGCGCGCCGACCGGCTGGACCATGAACTCCTGGATGTCGACGTTGTTGTCGGCATGCTCACCGCCGTTGATGATGTTCATCATCGGCACCGGCATGGAGTACTGGCCCGGCTGACCGTAGAGCTCAGCGATGTGAGCGTAGAGCTCGATGCCCTTGGCCTGCGCTGCCGCCTTGGCAGCCGCCAGAGAGACGGCAAGAATCGCGTTGGCACCCAGCGATTCCTTGTTCTCGGTACCGTCCAGCGCCAGCATGGCATCGTCCAGCGCGCGCTGGTCGAGTGCATCCATGCCCACGAGGCGCTCGCGGATCGCGCCATTGACGGCTTCGACTGCCTTCAGCACGCCCTTGCCCAGATAACGGCTCTTGTCGCCATCACGCAATTCCAGCGCTTCACGCGAACCGGTGGAGGCACCGGAAGGAGCGCAGGCACTGGCGCGTTGGCCACCTTCCAGCACGACCTCGGCCTGTACGGTCGGGTTACCACGGGAATCGAGCACCTCAAGGGCGCGGATTTCGACGATATTGGCCATTTTGTGTCGTCCTCTACACGGGGGATTGAAACACCACGACGGGCATCTTGCCCATAGTGCAAAAAGGCCGCTCACACAGGGGTGAACGGCCAGTAGTCCTGCTCAACGAATGTCCAGCGGCGCGAAGCCCTTGACCAGCGCATCCAGCGATTGCAGCTGGCGCAGGAAGGGTTCGAGCTGGTCCAGCGGCAAGGCGCAGGGGCCGTCACACTTGGCGTTGTCCGGGTCCGGATGCGCTTCGAGGAACAGACCCGCCAACCCCAATGCGACACCGGAGCGTGCCAGATCGAAGACCTGCTCACGACGGCCGCCAGCGGAATCGGCTCGCCCGCCCGGGCGCTGCAACGAGTGGGTGACATCGAACAATACCGGCAGGCCGCTATCCTTCATCTCGGCCATGCCGAGCATGTCGACCACCAGGTTGTTGTAACCGAAGCTGGAGCCACGCTCGCACAACAGAATCCGATCATTGCCCGCTTCACCGCACTTGGCGACGATATGGCGCATCTCGTGCGGCGCGAGGAACTGCGGCTTCTTGACGTTGATGACGGCGCCGGTGCGCGCCATGGCCACGACCAGGTCCGTCTGCCGTGCCAGGAAGGCCGGCAGCTGGATGACATCGGCCACTTCCGCCACGGCTGCCGCCTGATGCGGCTCATGCACGTCCGTGATGATCGGCACACCGAAGCGCGACTTGATCTCGGCCAGAATCTCGAGCCCCTTCTCCATCCCGGGACCGCGGTAGGAGTGCATGGAGCTGCGATTGGCCTTGTCGAAGCTGGCCTTGAAGACGTACGGCATGCCCAGGCGTGACGTCACTTCGACGTACTGCTCGGCGACTTCCAGCGCCAGCTCCCGCGATTCGAGCACGTTCATGCCACCGAAAAGCGTCATCGGACGATCGTTGGCGACTTGCAGACCCGCAAAATCGATCACGCGTTGTTCGTTGCTCATCTCTGCACCGTCCATCAAATCGTTGTCCATCGGCAGTCTGCCTGAGGATGCTCTGGCGAACATCAAGACATGCAACCACCGCGGAGAAGACCTACGGGCGCCACCCGAGGTGGCGCCCGCTCAACACCCTATCACTCGCCGCGAGTACGCGCCGCCTTGTGATTGAGCGCGGCATTCACGAAGCCGGTGAACAGCGGATGGCCATCACGCGGCGTGGAGGTGAATTCCGGGTGGAACTGACATGCCACGAACCACGGGTGATCCGGCAGCTCGACCATCTCGACCAGCGAGTTGTCGACGCTGCGACCGGAGAAGATCAGGCCCGCTTCTTCCAGGGCCGGCACGAACTGGTCGTTGACCTCATAGCGGTGACGGTGACGCTCGACGATCTCGTCGCTGCCGTAGGCCTGATGCGCCTTGGAGCCGTTGAGCAGGCTGCAGGCCTGGCCGCCGAGACGCATGGTGCCGCCCAGATCAGACGCCGCGTCGCGGGTCTCGATCTTGCCTTCCGGCGTCAGCCACTCGGTGATCAGGCCGACCACCGGGTGCTGGGTGTCATGGGTGAACTCGGTGGAGTTGGCATCGCTCCAGCCCGCCACGTTACGCGCGAACTCGATGACGGCAACCTGCATGCCCAGGCAGATGCCCAGATACGGCACCTTGTTCTCACGCGCGAAGCGCGCAGTGGCGATCTTGCCTTCCACGCCACGCTCGCCGAAGCCGCCCGGCACCAGCACAGCGTCCTTGCCGATCAGACGGTCGGTGCCGTTGCGCTCGATTTCCTCGGAGTCGATGAAGTCGACGTTGACCTTCACACGCCCCTGGATACCGGCGTGAATCAGCGCCTCGTTCAGCGACTTGTAGGCGTCGAGCAGCTCCATGTACTTGCCGACCATCGCGATGTTGATGGTCTTGAGCGGATTGAGCTTGGCGTCGAGCACCGCGACCCACTCGGACATGTCGGCCTCTTTGGCCTCCAGGCGGAACTTGTCGCAGACGATCTCATCGAGGCCGGCTTCGTGGAGCATCAACGGAATGCGATAGATGGTGTCGGCATCCTGCAGGGAGACGACGGCACGCTCTTCGACGTTGGTGAACAGCGAGATCTTGCGACGCTCGCTTTCCTCGATCTCGACTTCGCTGCGGCAGATCAGGATATCCGGCTGGATACCGATGGAACGCAGCTCCTTGACGCTGTGCTGGGTCGGCTTGGTCTTGGTCTCGCCGGCCGTCTTGATGTACGGCACCAGCGTCAGGTGCATGAAGAGCGCACGCTCGCCACCCAGCTGCGCACGCAGCTGACGGATGGACTCCAGGAACGGCAGCGACTCGATGTCACCTACGGTACCGCCGATCTCGACCAGTGCGACGTCATAGCCTTCACCGCCGGCGATCACGCGACGCTTGATCTCGTCGGTGATGTGCGGGATGACCTGCACCGTTCCGCCGAGGTAGTCACCGCGGCGCTCCTTGCGCAGCACGTGCTCGTAGACGCGACCGGTGGTGAAGTTGTTGCCCTGGGTCATGCGCGAGCGGATGAAACGCTCGTAGTGACCGAGGTCGAGGTCGGTTTCCGCGCCATCTTCGGTGACAAAGACTTCGCCGTGCTGGAACGGGCTCATGGTGCCCGGATCGACGTTGATGTACGGATCCAGCTTGAGGATGGTGACCTTGAGGCCACGGGCCTCGAGAATAGCCGCCAGCGAAGCGGATGCGATGCCCTTGCCAAGCGAGGACACAACGCCGCCCGTCACGAAGATAAATCGTGTCATGGAAACCTGCCGAAAACGTGAGCTGTAGGAGAGATCCGGGGGAACGGATCAGGATGGGTCGCCAGTCTAGCGGAAAGGCTGCTCCGGCTCAATTTGAATGCCACCACCTGCCCATCTCGCGTCGCCATCCGATGCACCCGCCATAACGCATCAGACCCGCCGTGGCGGGCCTGATGCGTGACGTCACATGACCTTTACACTTCCAGGAAATCAAGAATCCCTTCAGCGGCACGGCGACCTTCATCGATGGCGGTCACCACCAGATCGGAGCCGCGCACCATGTCACCGCCAGCGAACACCTTGGCGTTGGTGGTCTGGAAGGCATGACGCTCGGCGCTGGTCGCGATGCGGCCACGCTCATCGACGGCGATGTCGAAGTCGGCGAACCACGGCGCAGGGCTTGCCTGGAAGCCGAAGGCCACGACCACGGCATCCGCCGGCAGAATCTCTTCAGAGCCCGGCACCACTTCCGGACGCTGACGGCCATTGGCATCCGGCTCACCCAGACGGGTGCGCACGACCTTGACGCCTTCGACCTTGCCATCGCCGACCACTGCCACCGGCTGACGGTTGAAGAGGAAATCGACGCCTTCTTCGCGGGCATTGGTCACCTCACGACGTGAGCCCGGCATGTTGGCCTCGTCACGACGGTAGGCGCAGGTCACGCTTTCCGCGCCCTGACGGATGGAGGTGCGGTTGCAGTCCATCGCGGTATCACCGCCGCCGAGCACCACGACCTTCTTGCCTTCCATGGAGACGTAATCCGCCGGGTCCTTCTCGAAGCCCAGGCAGTGATTGACGTTGGCGATCAGGAAGTCGAGCGCCTTGTGCACGCCCGGCAGATCCTCGCCCGGGAAGCCGCCACTCATGGCGTTGTAGGTACCCATGCCCAGGAAGACGGCATCGTATTCCTCGAGCAGCGCATCGAAGGTCACATCACGCCCGACCTCGACGTTGAGACGGAACTCCATGCCCATCTCTTCGAAGATCTCGCGGCGACGCGTCATCACGCCCTTCTCGAGCTTGAACTCCGGGATACCGAAGGTCAGCAGACCGCCGATTTCCGGATGGCGATCATAGATCACCGGACGCACGCCATTGCGCACCAGGATATCGGCGGCACCGAGACCCGCCGGGCCTGCACCGATGATGGCGACGCGCTTGTCGGTCCAGCTGACCTTGGACATGTCGGGGCGCCAGCCCATCGCGAAGGCGGTGTCGGTGATGTACTTCTCCACCGAGCCGATGGTGACGGCACCGAAGCCGTCATTCAGGGTGCAGTCGCCCTCGCAGAGACGGTCCTGCGGGCAGACGCGACCACAGACTTCCGGCAGCGAGTTGGTCTGGTGCGAAAGCTCGGCGGCCTCGAGGATGTTGCCCTCGGAGACCAGCTTCAGCCAGTTGGGAATGTAGTTGTGTACCGGGCACTTCCACTCACAGTAGGGATTGCCACAGCCCAGGCAGCGATGTGCCTGACTGGCGGCTTCTACCGGCTTGAACTCGGCATAGATCTCGTTGAACTCACGTGCGCGCACGCGAGCATCTTTCTTCTGCGGGTCCTGACGACCCACATCGATGAACTGGAAGTCGTTGGCGAGCTGATTGGCCATGATGAATCCTCCTTCAAAATCCGGGCACCGTCGCGGTGCGGGCCCTCACCCGAGGCATGCTGGGGTGAGGGATGCGATCACTCCGGCTGACGCCGTGACTGGTCCAGCAGGCCGTTGAGGCTTGCCGCCTTCGGCTTGACCAACCAGAAGTGACGCACGAAGTCAGGGAAATCACGCAGGATGTCGCGCCCGCGCTCGGAGCCGGTCTCGGCCACATATTCCTCGATGACTTCGCGCAGATGGCGACGGTAGGCCTCCATGGCTTCGGTATTGATGCGGTGGATTTCCACCAGCTCGTGGTTGTACTTGTCGACGAAGTCGCGATTCTCGTCCAGCACGTAGGCGAAGCCGCCCGTCATGCCCGCACCGAAGTTGACGCCTGTCTCGCCCAATACGCACACCAGACCGCCGGTCATGTACTCACAGCAGTGGTCACCCGCGCCTTCGATCACGGCGTGCGCACCGGAGTTGCGCACCCCGAAGCGCTCGCCGGCGGTGCCCGCGGCATACAGCCGTCCGCCGGTCGCGCCGTACAGGCAGGTGTTGCCGATGATGGCGGTCTTGTGGCTCTCGAAGCGCGAACCACGCGGCGGCACGATGGTCAGCTTGCCGCCGTTCATGCCCTTGCCGACATAGTCGTTGGCGTCGCCTTCCAGATGCATCTCGAGCCCGTGCGCGTTCCAAACACCGAAGCTCTGGCCTGCCACACCGGTCAGGCTGACCTTGAGCGGCGAGCCTGCCAGCCCGGCCTCGCCATAGCGCTTGGCGATTTCACCCGAGACACGCGCGCCCACCGAGCGATCACAGTTGGTGACATGGAAGCTGAACTCGCCACCGCTGCGGCTGTCGATCGCCGACTCCATCGCGGCCAGCATCTCGAGGTTCTTGGCGCCGGGATCATGCGGCTCGTTGCGGCTGACCTGGCAGAACTGCGGCGCGTCCTTGGGCACGAAGTCATTGCCCAGCAACGGCGTGAGGTCAAGACGACGCTGCGCGTTGGTCTCACCTTCTAGCACTTCGAGCAGATCGGTACGACCGATCAGGTCGGTGATCTGACGCACGCCCAGCAGTGCCATCAGCTCGCGCACTTCCTCGGCGATGAAGCGGAAGTAGTGCTTGACCATCTCGACGGTGCCGCGGAAATGCTCGTCACGCAGCGCCTGGTGCTGGGTCGCGACACCGGTGGCACAGTTGTTCAGGTGGCAGATGCGCAGGTACTTGCAGCCCAGCGCGACCATCGGCGCGGTGCCGAAGCCGAAGCTCTCGGCGCCCAGGATCGCGGCCTTGACCACGTCCAGGCCGGTCTTGAGGCCGCCATCCGTCTGCAGACGGATCTTGTGGCGCAGCTGGTTGATGCGCAGCGCCTGATGCACCTCGGGCAGCCCCAGTTCCCACGGGGAACCGGCGTGCTTGATCGAGGTGATCGGGCTGGCCGCGGTGCCACCGTCATAGCCGGAGACGGTGATCAGGTCGGCGTACGCCTTGGCGACACCGGTGGCGATGGTGCCGATCCCCGGCTCGGAGACCAGCTTGACCGAGACCTGCGCCGACGGATTGACCTGCTTGAGATCGAAGATCAGCTGCGCCAGATCCTCGATGGAATAGATATCGTGGTGCGGCGGCGGCGAGATCAGTGTCACCCCCGGCACGGCGTAGCGCAGGCGTGCAATCAGGTCGTTGACCTTGCCACCCGGCAGCTGACCGCCCTCACCGGGCTTGGCGCCCTGTGCGACCTTGATCTGCAGTACCTCGGCATTGACCAGGTACGCCGGCGTGACACCGAAGCGACCGGAGGCGATCTGCTTGATCTTGGAGGAGCGCACGGTGCCGTAACGCGCCGGGTCCTCACCACCCTCACCGGAGTTGGAGCGCCCACCGGCCTCGTTCATGGCCTGGGCCAGCGCTTCATGTGCCTCGGGAGACAGTGCGCCAAGCGACATGCCGGCACTGTCGAAGCGCGGCAACAGGGACTCGACGGACTCGACTTCCTCGATCGGCAGCGGCTCGGCGACCGGCTTGAGGGTCAGCAGGTCACGAATGGTCGCCACCGGGCGCTCGTTGACCAGGCGCGCGAATTCCTTCCACTTGCCGTAGTCACCCTGCTGCACGGCCTGCTGCAGCTTCACCACCACATCCGGGTTGTAGGCGTGGTATTCGCCGCCATGCACGTACTTGACCAGTCCGCCCTGCTTGATGCGCTTGCGCGGCAGCCAGGCTTCACGGGCCAGTAGCTCCTGCTGGAACTGCAGCTCGGCAAAGCCGGCGCCTTCGATGCGCGAGGCCATGCCGGTGAAGCACATGTCCATGACTTCACTGTTGAGACCGACCGCCTCGAACAGCTGCGAGCCACGGTAGGAGCCGATGTGCGAGATGCCCATCTTGGACAGGATCTTGTAGAGGCCCTTCTGCATGCCCTTGCGATAGTTCTCGCGGGCATCAGCCGGGTTGCCGGACAGCTCGCCGGTGCGATGCATGTCAGCCATCACCTGATAGGCAAGGTACGGGTAGACCGCCGTGGCGCCGACCCCGAACAGCACTGCCATCTGGTGCGCATCACGCGCATAGCCGGTCTCGATCACCAGGTTGACGCGCGGGCGCAGGGCCAGCGCACCGAGGTGATGATGGATGGCGCCGGTCGCCAGTGCGGCGTGGATCGGCAGCTGCCCCTTCTTCAAGCCACAGTCGCTGAGTACCAGGATCACCTTGCCATTGCGCGCCGCTTCCTCGGCCTGCTGACAGAGGGCCTTGAGCGCCTGCTTGAGGGAATCCTGCGCCGGATCGTAGTGCAGCTTGAGCGTCTGCGAGGTGAAGGCCGGATCTTCGTGATTGACCAGCGCATTGAACTTGCGCGGTGACAGCACCGGCGTGGTCAGGATCAGGCGATGCGCGTGCTCCGGCGTCGCGTCGAAGATGTTGAGCTCGGCGCCACAGCAGGTCTCCAGCGACATCACGATCGCTTCGCGCAGCGGATCGATTGGCGGGTTGGTGACCTGGGCAAACTTCTGACGGAAGTAGTCGGTCAGCACGCGGTTCTGGCGCGACAGCACGGCCATCGGCGTGTCATCGCCCATGGAGCCGACCGCCTCCTGACCGCTCTCGGCCAGCGGGCGCAGCAGCTGATCGCGCTCCTCGAAGCTGACCTGAAACATCTTCTGGTAGACGTCCAGCTGATCGGCATCCATCGGCTGGAAACGCGCCAGCTCGGTCAGTGCTGACTCGAGATAGTTGGCGTTCTCACGCAGCCAGCGCTTGTAGGGATGCGCGCCCTTGAGGCGCTCGCTGACCTGATCGGTGTGCAGCACTTCACCGGTCTCGGTATCGACACCCAGCACCTGCCCCGGCCCGACGCGCCCCTTGGCGACGACATCTTCCGGCTTGTAATCGTAGGTGCCGATCTCGGAGGCCAGGGTGATGAAACCATTGCGCGTGATGACCCAACGCGCCGGACGCAGGCCGTTGCGGTCCAGCATGCACACGGCGTGGCGACCGTCGGTGAGCACGATGCCCGCCGGGCCGTCCCAGGCCTCCATGTGCATGGAGTTGTATTCGTAGAAGGCACGCAGATCGGAGTCCATCTGCTCGACGTTCTGCCACGCCGGCGGCACCATCATGCGGATGGCGCGATAGATATCCATGCCACCGGTCAGCAGGACTTCCAGCATGTTGTCCATGCTGGAGGAGTCGGAGCCGACAGTGTTGACGATCTCGTCCAGCTCGGCGATCTCGGGCAGCTGCTCGGAGACGAAGTTCTCCTTGCGCGCGTTGGCCCAGCCGCGGTTGGCCTCGATGGTGTTGATCTCGCCGTTGTGGGCGAGGAAGCGGAACGGCTGGGCCAGCGGCCAGCGCGGCGCGGTGTTGGTCGAGAAGCGCTGGTGGAAGACACAGATCGCGGTCTCGAGGCGCGGGTCGCCCAGGTCCTTGTAGAAGCGCGGAAGATCTTCCGGCATCACCAGACCCTTGAAGGAGATGACCTTGCCGGAAAGCGAGCAGACGTAGAAGTCCTCTTCACTCTTCAGCGCCTGCTCGGCATAACGGCGCGCCATGAACAGATCGACATTGAAGGCGATGTCGGTGCGCTCGTCGGCGGCACCGACGAAGACCTGACGGATGCGCGGCAGGCAGTCGCGGGCCATCGGGCCGCACACGCTGTCATCTACCGGCATGTCGCGCCAGCCCAGCACCTCGAGATTGCGCGCGCTCAGCGCCGACTCGAAGGCGTCACGCGCGGACTGTTCACGCGCGTCATCATCAGGCAGGAAAAGCGTGCCGACGGCATAGCGGGCGCCCAGTTCCAGCCCGAGGGTCTCTCGAGCGATCTGGCGCATGAAGCCGTCCGGCATCTTGAGCAGCAGGCCACAGCCATCGCCGGTCTTGCCGTCAGCGGCAATCCCGCCACGGTGGGTCATGCAGGTCAGGGATTCAATGGCGGTCTGCAGCAGTTCATGGCTCGCCTGCCCTTCCATATGGGCGATCAGACCGAAGCCGCAGTTGTCGCGGAACTCTCCCGGATGGTGGAGACCTTTGTTCATGGGGCGTGCCTCACGGAGAAATCATGTGTCCAGATGCTTTTTTTCAAGCATTTTCCCGGTTATAGTTATCGGTTATCTTTATTTTTATACCTGCCGATAGTGGCGCCATCAGTGTCGCTACACGACGCCAGATTTCCCTCGAGCATATCCCCCAGCTTCCCGCCTGCGCAATTCTCCACAGGTCGCCCATCGACCAAAAAAACCTGACAAAACCGAAGGTTAGAAGAACCTTCAACCAAAAAACCCTGTAGGCTCAAGCGCTTAGCGGGTAGACATGCCTCATGAATTTCGCCTTGCAACTTTAGTATTGGTTGAATAAAAAACAGCGTTTTTATTCGATTTACCCCATACCGATTACGCATACGGCATACCAATTCAGGAATCACGCTTCACCAATGACTCCGTCACGGCGCGCTGACACCCGCCAAAAGAAAAGCCGCCACCCAGAGGGTGACGGCTTGCGTGGTCGTGCAGCGCCCATGAACCAGCCGTTGGCTGGCCGGGATGTCAGCGAGAGCTGCGTGGCCAGTGCTCCAGCATGTCGGCCAGCACACCGGCTGGCGCCTCTTCGGTAATCACCGCTCGGCCGATACGCTCAAGCAGGATCAGGCGCAGACGGCCATCGACATTCTTCTTGTCCAGCTGCATGTGCTTGAGGAAGTCCTCGACGCCCATGTCTTCCGGAGCCGCCAGCGGCAGGCCCGCCTTGGCGATGATGTGCGAGACACGCTCCACATCGGCACTCGACAGCCAGCCCATGCGCGCCGAAAGCTCAGCCGCCATCAGCATGCCGGTGCCGACGGCTTCGCCGTGCAGCCAGACGCCATAGCCCTGGTCCGTCTCGATGGCATGCCCGAAGGTGTGCCCCAGATTGAGCAGCGCACGCACGCCCTGCTCGGTCTCATCCTGTGCCACGACATCCGCCTTGATGGCACAGCTGCGGCGAATGGCTTCACCGAGCAGGGTCTCGTCCAGCGCCATCAGGGCCGTCATGTTGTCTTCCAGCCAGCTCAGGAAGCTTTCATCCCACAGCAGACCATACTTGATGACCTCGGCCATGCCCGCTGACAGCTCACGCTGCGGCAATGTCTTGAGGCTTGCGGTATCGATCAGCACCAGACGAGGCTGCCAGAAGGCGCCCAGCATGTTCTTGCCACGCGGATGGTTGACGCCGGTCTTGCCGCCCACCGAGGAATCCACCTGTGACAGCAGTGTGGTCGGCACCTGAATGAAGGCCGCGCCCCGCTGATAGCAGGCCGCCGCGAAGCCGGTCATGTCACCGATCACACCGCCACCGAGGGCGATCAAGGTACAGCGGCGATTGAAGCCGGCCTCGAGCAGGGCATCCCAGATCAGGCCGATGCTGGCCATGTGCTTGGTCTGCTCACCGTCGTCGAGAATGACCTCGCGGATATCGAGCCCCTCGCCCAACGAGGCCTTCAGTGCGTCCAGATACAGCGGTGCCACCACGGTGTTGGTGACGATCATCACCTGACGCCCCGCAAGGTGCTCACGAATCAGATCACCACGTGCGGTCAGGCCCGGCCCGATATGAATGGGGTAACTACGCTCGCCGAGCGCGACATCAAGACGATGAGCAGGTGCCAGGGACATCAGAATTCTCCTTGGGCGAAACAGATGACAGCGACTGATGCCCGCCAGGGCCACCAGGCGCTGATGAGACTAGCCAGGGGCGTGCAACGGGTCCGCCAGCGCCTTGATGCGACGACGGATCTCGTTGGTGACCGCCCGAGGACTGCGCCGATCGGTACGCACGATGATATCGGCCGTCTCGCGGTAAAGCGGGTCACGCAACTCGAACAGGCGCTTGAGCACCCGCCCGGGGTCATCCTGCTGCAACAGCGGACGATTGCGATCACGGCCGGCTCGCTTGAGCTGCTGTTCGACAGGCGCGTAGAGGTACACGACAGTGCCGCGTTCGCGCAGTACGCGCCGATTGGCCTCCGCCATGATGGCGCCGCCACCGGTGGCCATCACGACTTCCCTGAGCGAGGTCAGCTCATCGATGACAGCCTGCTCACGTTCACGAAAGCCGGACTCGCCCTCGACGTCGAAAATCCACGGAATGCTGGCTCCGCAGCGGTCTTCAATCACATGGTCGCTATCGCAAAATTCACGATGCAAGTCGGCCGCCAGCAGGCGGCCGATAGTGCTCTTGCCGGCCCCCATGGGGCCGACAAGGAATACGTTGGGAATCACATGCATCAGCGCACCGCCAGGCCGTCCTCGATGATCTTCGGGGTAATGAATACCAGCAATTCTACCTTCTCGTTGGACTCTTCGGTATAGCGGAACAGATTCCCGATCACCGGCAGGTCCCCGAGGAAGGGCGTCTTGAAGACGCTGCGAATCTGCTCGGAGGTCAGAATGCCGCCCAGCACCACGGTTTCGCCATCATTGACCAGCACCTGCGTCTCGATCTCATTGGTATCGATGGCCGGTTCGCCATTGAAGCTGTCATCGGAGACATCGTCATTGTTGATCAACAGATCCATGATGATGCGATTGTCAGGCGTGATCTGCGGCGTCACTTCCAATGCCAGCACCGCTTCCTTGAACTCGATGTTGGTCGCACCGCTGGAGGTCGCCTCCTCGTAGGGAATTTCCTGACCCTGCTTGATGACGGCCTTCTTCTGGTTGGCGGTGATGATCTTGGGCTGGGAGATGGTCTGGCTCTTGCCTTCGCTTTCCAGCGCCGAGAGCTCCAGGTCCAGCAGGATATCGCCGGACAGGTAACCGAAGCTGAAGGTGCTGCCCGGATCACTGTCATCGCCGAGATTGACACTCAGGCCGCCATCACTGGTCGTACCGGTCGACGCGCCTTCCAGGCCGAACTTGCCGTTGCTGCTGTTGGAAAGCCCCCAATTGACACCGATCTCGCTGGAGACACTGCTACGCGCGATGACGATGCGCGCCTCGATCTGCACCTGACGCACCGGGATATCGAGATATTCCAGCGTGCCGCGAATGGACTCGAGCGTATCGCGGGTATCCTGGATCAGCATGGTGTTGGTGCGCTCATCGACCATCACGCGGCCCCGCTCGGACAGCAGACCGATGCCGCCTTCACCGCGCAGCAACGCCGCTAGGTCCGCCGCCTTGGCATAACGCACCTGGATGTATTCGGTGGTCATCGGCGCCAGCTCCTTGACCTGCTGGTTCGCCTCGAGCTCCTTGCGCTCCAGTGCCGCCAGCTCTTCCGCCGGCGCGACCATCAGCACGTTGCCCATGCGACGACTGGCCAGACCGTTGGACTTGAGCACCAGATCCAGCGCCTGATCCCAGGGCACTTCCTTCAGGTTCAGGGTCACGTTGCCGGTGACGTTGTCACTGGCGACCAGATTGAGCCCCGTGAAGTCAGCGATGATCTGCAGCACGGAGCGCACTTCGATGTTCTGGAAGTTGAGCGAGATCTTCTTGCCGGTGTAGGGGAACTTGTCCTTGATGCGCTCCGCCTGCTCTTCACGCGTCAGCGGCTTGACCTCGAGCACCAGCTCGTTGCCTGCCTGGGTGGCCAGCTGGGTGTAGTAGCCACTGGCGTCCACCACCATGCGCACGCCATCACGGGTACGCTGCGGATCGATACGCGTCACCGGCGTGGCGAAATCGCCGACATCCAGCACCTGATTCATCTCCGGCGGCAGCTTCACGCCCTTGATGTCGACGTAGATCTTGCGCCCACGCTCGGTGACGCGTGACTCGACATTGGAGCGGTTGAAGTTGATCACGACGCGACCTTCACCGTCCGTGCCACGACGGAAATCGATACCACTGACGGCCGGCTCGCTGGCCACTTCCAGGGCACGATTGTCCGGCGGCACGTTGGCGGCGTTCGCCTGGGAAGCAGCCGCAGGCTGAGCGCCCGGCGCTCCGCCCTGCTCGCCGATGATGACGTAGAGGCTGTTGCCCTCGGTGCGCGTGACGTACGGCTTGGACTGGTTGAGCTTCATGACCAGACGCGTGCGCGAGCCGGCCTCCAGCGCCACCAGTTCGTCCACGCCGCTGAGCCCCAGATCGAAGCGACGCTTGTCGAGCTGACTGCTGGTATCCAGGAGGTCGATGGTGATGCGCGGCGGCGTCTCGATACGGTAGCCCTTGACCTCCGGCACTCCGCCGACGAAGTCGAGCTTGAGCTCCATACGGTCGCCCCCGAGGGCGGTGAAGTTGAGGTCCTGCAGCGACGATGCAGCCATCGCCACATTCGCCATCAGGCTACCGACTGCCGCCAGCCCCAGCAGACTCATTCGTTGCAATCGCGTCATGTTCCCTAGTCCCCTGTCTCGCCGTGGCTCCGTTCAACCGTCGGGCTGATCGCGCCTTATTCTTATCGAAGCGTTATGGTGTCGGTCGCCAACTCTTGCGGGTCGACCGTTCGTCTTCCGTGACAATATGGCTACTGCCAACGCCAGTGATCTCAACCACCTTGCGACACGGGCTCTTTCAGCGCCATGGCGCGAGACCGCTCTATCCAACCGCCCTGACCATTGGGCACGATTTCCACCATATCGATCTGCGTATCACCGATACGGGTGATCCTGCCGAAGTTGCTGCCCATGTGGTTGCCGACCCGCACACGCTGCACTTCCTGCTCCGGCGTCAGAATCAACGCCGAACGCGCGCCATCGACATCCAGCGTCCCGACCATGCTGAGCTGCTCCATCGGCCAGGCTTCCAGTGGTTCACGAGGGCGATCGAGGTCCGGTCGCACACCGTTGTCGACGGCCGTCAGCTCCTCTTCGGGCTCCGGCAGGCGTGACTGGAAAGGACTGCGCGCATCCGCCATGTCATAGGTGACGGGATGATACTCGGGTTGCGGCGGCAACTCCTGCACCTTGCCGGAAGGACGCCCTCTCAAGGACTCGAGCTCCCCCTCCAGCGCGCCCAGCTGCGGATCTCCACACCCCGCCAGCAGAGTGACCAGCAACACACTTCCCATCACGGTATTTCGACGTGTCATCAGGCTCATTGCTTGCCTCCTGATGTTGCCGGGGTCTGACGATAATTGTAGGTCTTGGCCAGCAGCGAAAGCTCGAGATCATCGCTGTTGGCGACCGGCGTCAGCACGAAATCATGCAGCGTCACGATGCGTGAAAGCCCCGCGACACCGGAAATGAAGGCGGCGATACGATGATAGTCGCCGCGCACCTTGATATCGAAAGGTTGTTCGACGTAGAAGTTGCGATTCTCCGCCGGCTTCAGACGAATGTACTCGACCGCCAGCTGGTTGTTGATCGCCGTCTCGCTGATGTCATCCAGCAGCGCTGGGACTTCCGCGTCGGTGGGCAGCATTTCCAGCAGCTGCCCCATGCGGGACTCCAGCTCCACCATCTGCTCGCGCATGGCCGGCAGGTTGGCGGCCTTGAACGCCTTGCTCTCGAACTGCTGGAGCAGCTGACTTTCCTGGGCACGCAGACGCTCGAGGTCTTCCGCCTTGGGCGCCGCAAGGAACCAATGGGACGCCCAGAACAGGGCGCCCAGCACGATGAGCGCCAGCACGGCCTGCAGCGTGACCGGCCAGATGCCGGCTTCCTTCAGGTCAAGATCACGAAAATCCGTCGACTTGAGGCGGCGGATTTCAGCATCGATGAAACTCATCGCCGACCTCCTTTCTTGTCATTTTCCGCATCGGCAGCGCTCAGCGCCGACCCCGTCGGGCGCTCCGGAATCATGATATTGAAGCTGCGCTGATCGTCGTCATTGCTCTGCACATCGGAGAGCGTCGGGGTGCCGAAGGAATCCGACAGGGCGATGGCGCGCATCAGGCCCGAGACCTGACGCGTGCTTTCCGCCGTGCCATTCGCCTTGAGCTGGCGCCCGCTGCGGCTGATGCTCTGATACCAGGCGCCGTCCACCAGAGACGTCACCAGCTGATTGAAGACCCGTACCGTTTCCGGACGCGAGAACTGCAGACTGCGGATCAGTTCTATCTGGTCGAGCATCTGGGTGCGGCGTGCCTCGATGTCCTCGACTTCCTTGATGTCACGATTGAGGCGGGCCATTTCCTTCTCGATGAAGGCATGGCGCTGCTGCTGCGCCTCGAGCTGGCTCTGGTAATACTCGCTCATGCCATAGCCGCCACCGATACCGATGACAGCCGCCAGTGCCAGTATGCCCATGAAGCGCTTGCTGCGCTTCTCACGCCGGTCTTCACGCCAGGAAAGCAGGTTGATCTCGATGGTCATGAGCGCTTCCTCATCGCAAGACCGCAGGCCGTGAGCATCGCCGGGGCATCGCCCGCCAGCGCCTGGATGTCGACGCGCGGATTGACGCTCATGTGAGTGAAGGGGTTGGCCATGATCACTTCAAGCCCGGTGTGCTCCGCCAGGCCTTCACGCAGCCCGACGATGGCGGCCGTACCGCCCCCGAGCAGGATACGCTGCACCTCGCGGCGCTTGCCGGCGGTGTAATAGAGCTGCAGTGAGCGTGCGATCTGCTGGATGAGCGTCTCGCGGAACGGACCCAGCACTTCGCTGTCATAGGTATCCGGCAGACCGCCACGCTTCTTGGCCAGGCCCGCCTCATCATTGGAGAGATCGAAGCGATTCATGATCTCGTCCGTCAGCTGACGCCCCCCGAAGACGGCGTCGCGACTGTAGACGATGCGACCATTCTGGATGACGTGGAAGGCGGTCATCGTCGCGCCGATATCGACGACGGCAACGCACTCTTCGTTGTCGTAGGTCGGCGGCAACTGATGACGCAGCTCGCCGAAGGCGCGCTCGAGGGAGAAGGTCTCGACATCGACGGCAGCCGGCTCGAGGCCGGCCTGGGACAGTGCCGAGGTCAGCTGATCGACGTCCAGGCTGCGACACGCCACCAGCAGCAGGTCCTGATGATCGGGATTGCGCGGATTGACGCCCAGATGCTGGAAGTCGAACGCGACATCGTTCAGCGGAAAGGGAAAGTGCTTCTCGGACTCGAGCGCGATGCGCTGCTCGATCTCGTCATCGGCGAGATTGGCCGGGAAGCTCAGTGTCTTGGTGATGGCAGCGCTCGCGGGAACCGCGACCACAGCACGCTTCGAGCGCGGCTGTGCCTGCTCGACCGCGCGCTTGATGGCCAGCACGACTTCGTCCATGTCCCGTATACGTCGCTCGACGACTGCGCCTTCCTTGAGTGGACGCACCGCATAGCTATCGATCTGGTATCGATTTCCTTGCCTGGACAGCTCCAGGAGCTTCACCGTGGCCGACGTGATATCAACCCCGATGAGTCCCTTGCCGGCGGATTTGAGTCCCAGCAATTGGCGTTCCCCTGCTCTGATGACGATCTTGCCAGACTGGCTGGCCGCCGGTTCCCTGACGACGTTGCCGCGACACCCTCTATCATTCCAGGATGTTACATTATGTTTCCCAGAATAACACAACAGACGCGCAAGTCAGGGTTCAACGCTGGCCGCATCTGAACCCGCTACTTATAATGCCCCAGCAATGGAATTGCCAATCCCCGCGCAGCCACTCGCTTTTCTTACCCACGGACCCTGTCTTGCCCATGAAGCTATTGAGACGACTATTTTCGCCAGTGTTCTGGCTGCTGCTATCACTATGTGCCGCGGGACTTCTGGCCATCGTTGGCGCTTCGCTGTACTTCTCGCCGGGCCTGCCCGACGTCCACCAGCTTCAGGATACCAAGCTGCAGACGCCACTGCGCATCTATACCCGCGATGGCAAGCTGATCGGCGAATACGGTGACCAGCGCCGCATCCCGGTCACCTACGACGAGATCCCCGAGACCTTCGTCGACGCCCTCCTCGCCGCCGAGGACAGCAACTTCTTCTCCCACCCGGGCATCGACCCCAAGGGGCTGGCGCGCGCGGCCGTGCAGCTGGCCTCCAGCGGCAGCATCCAGTCCGGTGGCAGCACCATCACCATGCAGGTGGCGCGCAACTATCTGCTGACGCTGGACCAGACCTTCACGCGCAAGATTCGCGAGATTCTGCTGTCGCTGCAGATGGAAGAGATCCTCTCCAAGCAGGAGATCATGGAGCTCTACGTCAACAAGATCTTCCTGGGCCATCGCGCCTACGGGATCGCCGCCGCTGCGCGCACCTACTACGACAAGTCCCTGGATGAACTGACCCTGGCCGAGCAGGCCATGCTGGCCGGCCTGCCCAAGGCGCCGTCGAGCTTCAACCCGCTGACCAACCCGCAGCGCGCACTGATCCGTCGCAACTGGATCCTGCTGCGCATGAAGGAGCTGGGCTACATCGAGCCCCAAGCCTATGACGAAGCCGTCAAGGCACCGATCACCGCGGCACGCCACTACTCCAGACCGGAAGTGCAGGCACCCTACGTCGCGGAAATGGCACGCAGCTTCGCCGTCGACCGCTTCGGCGACAAGGCCTACACCGACAACGTCCGCATCACCACGACGCTGGACAGCTCGCTGCAGCCAATGGCACGTGATGCGCTGATCAAGGGGCTGATCGCCTACGATACCCGCCATGGTTGGCGCGGGGTCGAGGAATCCGACATCGCCGCCTCGCTAGCGGAAGCTCAGGACCAGACCGATCAGGCCGGCCTCGAGGAAGAACTCTCCAAGTCACCGGAAGTGCTGGAAACCGCCAAGCAGGCAGCCCAGAAGAGCGAGAAGCGCATCGCCGGCATCGACCGTGATGTCTCGAACTGGCTGAAAGTGCTCGATCGCACCCCGGATTACGGCCCGCTGAAGGCCGCCATCGTGGTGGAAAGCACCGGCAAGCAGATGAAGGCACTGCTGGCCGACGCCACGGTCGTGACCCTCGACTGGGACGGCCTGAAGTGGGCACGCGAGTACAAGAGCGCCAAATGGCGTGGTGGCGTGCCGGGTTCGGCCGCCGAGATCGCCAAGGCCGGTGATCTGGTACGCGTGATCAAGCAGGACGACGGCTACCGTCTGGGCCAGCTGCCGGACGCGCAATCCGCCATCGTCTCGCTGGACCCGGAAAGTGGCGCCATCCTCGCCCTGCAAGGTGGCTTCAGCTACTCCGCCAGCAAGTTCAACCGCGCCATCCAGGCACGCCGTCAGGCAGGCTCGATCTTCAAGCCGTTCGTCTATCTGTCCGGGCTCGAGCAGGCCGGCATGTCACCGGCGACCATCATCAACAACGCCCCCGTCGTGCTTCAGGATGGCGGCAAGGTGTGGCGTCCGGAAAATGCCGGCGGCAAGTTCACCGGCCCGACCCGTATCCGCGTTGGCCTGTATCGCTCGCTGAACCTGGTCTCCGTGCGCCTGCTGCAGACGGTCGGCCTCGACAAGACTCTCGACTTCCTGGTCAAGCTGGGCTTCCAGCGTGACGAGCTGCCCAATGGCCTGTCACTGGCCCTGGGCAGCGCCTCGCTGACCCCGCTGGAGATGGCACGCGGCTATGCCGTGCTCTCCAATGGCGGCTTCCGTGTCGAGCCCTGGTACATCGATACCATCACGCGTGGCGATGACGAGACCGACTATGAAGCGCATCCGCCGGTTGCCTGCGCCAACTGTGCGCCGGGCATGGTCACCGTCAATCGTGACGGTCGCCAGTACCCGCTGGCCGAGCGTGTCGCCTCCCCTGAATCCATGTATCTGATTCGTGACATGATGCAGGATGTCATCAAGCGCGGTACTGGCCGTGGCGCCCTGGCGCTGGGTCGTGATGACCTGGCCGGCAAGACCGGCACCACCAACGACCAGCGTGATGCCTGGTTCTCCGGCTTCAACAGCAAGCTGGTGGCCACGGTCTGGGTCGGCAAGGACTCCAATGACACCCTGGCCGAGTATGGCGCCCAGGCCGCCCTGCCCATCTGGGTCGACTACATGCGCGGCGCCCTCAAGGGCATGCCGTCCTCCACCATGGAGCGTCCGGACAACATCGTGACGGCGACCATCGACCCGGACTCTGGCAAGCGCCTGCGCAGCGGTCAGTCCGGTGGCATCAGTGAGCTGTTCCGCAAGGATAATCTGCCGCCCTACCAGGAACGTACCATCCGCAAGGAGCTGGAGCAGGAAAGCGGTTCGGAAGGTACCGGAACTTTCGAGGCCATCTTCTGATCTGATCTCCAGACCTCGCCTGCCAGCCTCATCGGCAGGGGGAGAGCCCAAGGAAGAGCGGCCGCTGGTCGCTCTTCTGCCATCTGAGCATTCGCAAGGCTCCCCCGTATCGCGATCCACTGGTAGCGTCCGGATGACGCGCCAGGCCGCCTCGCTCAGCAAGCGTCATCTCGCAAGCCATATTCCCGATGATGATGTCATGCCTCAAACATGCCGGAGTTCGCATGCTTCACCCATTGCCCACACTGCGCAGGACCGCGTTTCTGTGCCTGGCCCTGCTTCCCCTCGACACGGCTGTCGCAGACGACCTCTTCTATGCGCCACCACCCGCCAGCGAGGACTCTGAGCCCTTCAGCGGCCAGGCCGAGCTGGGCTTCACCAAGCTGTCGGGCAACTCGAACAGCGAGACCCTGCTGGGCAAGACCAGCCTGTCCTGGCACCTGAAGCCCTGGACCCACACCTTCCGAGTGGAGGCCAAGCACGTCTCCAGCAGTGGCGAGACCACGACCGACAAGTACCTGGTCGGCCAGCGCGAGCGCTATGACCTCAGCGATGATCACTACGCCTTCGGGCTGCTGCGCTGGGAGAAGGAGCGCTTCTCCGGCTACAACCACCAGGTCACCTCCATCGTCGGCGAGGGCATCACGATACTGGATGGCCCCGAGCACAACCTCTCCCTCGAGGCCGGGCCGGGCTATCGCTTCGATGACATCACGGCGGGGGATCACGAGAACTACCTGCTGGGCTATGGCGCGATGGATTACCGCTGGCAGCTGTCCGACACCTCCAAGTTCGAGCAGCAGTTCTCGGCGGAGGCCACGCGCGAGAACGTGATCAGTCGCAGCTATACCGCGCTGACGGTCGCCATCAATGCAAGCCTCGCCCTCAAGCTCTCGCACGAGATCGAGAACAACACCAACCCGCCCGACGAGTCGGATGCCAAGACCGACACCACCACGGCGGCCTCCATCCTCTACAGCTTCTGAGCACAGGCCTGACGCCTGCCTGCCGGGGCGCCAGTAGCTCGTGGCTCGTGGCTCGCGGTTCATGGCTCAAGGCTCAAGGCTGAAAGCAGCCACCAACAAAAAGCCCTCGCCGGAATCTCCGACGAGGGCTTTTTCATGTCTTGCGTCGCTTCAGCGACGCCGCCAACCGGCCATTCGACCGCTGACGCTTAACCGTAGACCTGATCTGTGCTGGTCAGCGGGTAGTGCGCCGGGTACGGCTTGCGTGCGACACCGGAATCGATGGCCGCCTGGGCCACGGCGGCCGGCAGACGCTCGAGCAGACGCGAGTCCATCGGCGTCGGGATGATGTAACCCGGGCCGAATTCGAGGCTGTCGATCTCGTAGGCATCCAGCACATCCTGGCTGACCGGCTCACGCGCCAGGTCTTTCAGAGCGTGAACGGCGGCCAGCTTCATCTCTTCATTGATGCGCGTCGCACGCACATCCAGCGCGCCACGGAAGATGAACGGGAAGCCCAGCACGTTGTTGACCTGGTTCGGGTAGTCGGAGCGACCTGTCGCCATGATGACGTCCGGGCGTGCTTCGCGAGCGGTATCCGGATGAATCTCCGGGTCCGGGTTGGAGCAGGCGAAGACGATCGGGTTGGCGGCCATCTTCTTGAGCTGCTCGGCCTTGAGCAGGTTCGGGCCGGACAGACCGACGAATACGTCGGCACCATCGATGGCGTCGTCCAGCGTGCGCAGCTCGGTCTCGGTGGCGAACATCGCCTTGTACTGGTTCAGATCATCACGGCCGCTGTGGATCACGCCCTTGCGGTCGAGCATGAAGATGTTCTCGACCTTGGCACCACTGGCCACCAGCAGCTTCATGCAGGCGATGGCGGCAGCGCCGGCACCCAGGCAGACGATACGCGCGTCTTCCAGCTTCTTGCCGGCGATATCCAGGGCGTTGAGCATGCCGGCCGCGGTGACGATGGCGGTACCGTGCTGGTCGTCATGGAAGACCGGGATGTTGCACTGCTCGATCAGCGCCTGTTCGACTTCGAAGCACTCCGGCGCCTTGATGTCTTCCAGGTTGATGCCACCGTAGGTGGTGTGGATGCGACGCACGGTGTCGATGAAGGCCTGCGGGCTTTCCGCATCCACTTCGACATCGACGGAGTTGATGCCAGCGAAGCGCTTGAACAGCACGCCCTTGCCTTCCATGACCGGCTTGGAAGCCAGCGGCCCCAGGTTGCCCAGGCCAAGGATGGCAGTCCCGTCAGAGATGACCGCGACCAGATTGCCCTTGCCGGTGTACAGGTAGGCATTTTCCGGGTCGGCGGCGATTTCGCGGCACGGCTCGGCAACGCCCGGGCTGTAGGCCAGCGCCAGGTGCTTGGCGGTCTCGGTCGGCTTGGTCAGCTCGATGGAGAGCTTTCCGGGAATCGGTTCGGCGTGATATTGCAGTGCTGCTTTCTTCATGGCATCAGACATGCGTGTCATCCGGTATTTTGGCGGGGGGGTTGGCTGCTCCAGAATATAGAAAAAGACACCTCTGAACAACCGACGCAACTTGCTGTTATGCATGGCTTTAAAACGGTCGTTTAAAAAATGTTTTAGCCATTCGTCTAACGTTATGGATGCCCTACCCAGCCATAAACCTTTCCTTATCGCTGACCGGCTTTCACGCCGATTTCGGCCCGAGATGACGCCACGATTCGCGCAAGATCCTCGATTTTCGACCGTTCGCTGACGCAACTCGCTATTCCGACGCGCTTGATGCAGAGGCAGAGCAGAAAAAGTGCCAAATCGGAAACAATCTTTCCTTTCAGCAAGCCCAGCGCCGGGGTGAGATCTTCGCCAGACCATCACGCCAGGCCATCACGCCAGACCATTACGACCAGACCATCACGACAAGGGCATCCCGGGCCGGCTGCCATGGTCGTGGCTCTCTTCAGAGCGGCCTGAACGACAGGCACAAAAAAACCCGCTCGTGAGCGGGTTTTTCGTCCATGACGCTGCAAGATGCGCAGCGCCATGAAAGCGACAAGCAGCTGAAGGTATCAGCGCTTGATGGCAGCACCGAAACGCTTGTTGAAGCGCTCGACGCGACCACCGGTGGTAGCCTGCTTCTGCTTGCCGGTGTAGAACGGGTGGCACTCGGAGCACACGTCAAGCGCGAAAGTCTGCTTGGAAGTGGTACCGATTTCGTGCTGCGCGCCGCAGGAGCAAGTTGCGGTCTGGCGCTGGTAGTCCGGATGGATACCCTGTTTCATGATGTGTAACCTCAGGTCGCTGTGCACCGCCACCTGATCACTTGCCAGGCACCGTACACGGGTTTTGGATTGAACCGGTCATTCCGCCGTTTCCGACGGAAGGCCGCGCATTTTACCAGTCATCTGCCGCAAGACCAAACTTTGTGCCGTTTATTGCGGGCAACACTCTGTAGACTGCGTGCCACGGCATATCCCCGTTTTACTGAACGCCTCATATCACCTCATATCCGGATACCTTGCGTGCCTGACACTACCGACAAGACTGCGACTCACCTGCCGGGACGTGTGCTGGGCATCGCGATTCCCGGCCCGCTGCGTGATCTGTTCGACTACCTGCCATCCCGCCAGCCGCCCCGCCACGGCTGGCAGGTGGGCCTGCGCGTGCGCGTCGAATTCGGGCGTCGCCAGCTGGTCGGGGTGATCGCCGAGCTGCGCAGCGACTCAAGCTTCCCCATCGACAAGCTCAAGCCTGTCAGCGAAGTCATCGATGACGAACCGCTGCCGGCCGACTGGTTGTGGATATGTCAGTTTACCGCGCGCTATTACCAGCACTCGCTCGGCGACACCTTCGCCCAGGCGATGCCCTCGCTGCTGCGTCAGGGGCGCGCCCTCGAGGCGCGTACCCGTGAGCGCTGGACGCTGACCGACAAGGGCCGCGCCACCGAGCCGGCAAGCCTGGGGCGAGCCACCCGCCAGATCGCCTTGCTGGAGCTGCTCGCTCAGCATCGTCATGGCCTGGTGCACAGCGCCATCACCGCCCAGGGATTCACCCGCCAGCAGCTGGAAACCCTGCGCGGCCGCGGCTATATCGAATCCCGTGAGGAACCGGTGACCGGCGCCACGCCGGAGCAGGCCAACAAGGGCGTGCTCGCCGAACCCGGCCTGGCCCTCAATGATGAGCAGGGTCGCGCCCTCTCGCGTCTGCATGAGGGCCTGAACCGCTTCTCGCCCACACTGCTGGAGGGCGTGACCGGTTCCGGCAAGACCGAGGTCTATCTGCAATTGATCGAGGCGGTGCTGGACCGCGGTGGCCAGGCGCTGGTGCTGGTGCCCGAGATCGGCCTGACGCCCCAGACGCTGGAGCGCTTCCGCAGACGCTTCCGCGTGCCGCAGGTGATGCTGCACTCCGGCGTCAGCGATGGTGAACGCCTCGATGGCTTCGAAGCCGCCCGCAGCGGCCGGGCGCGCATCGTGATCGGTACCCGCTCCGCCATCTTCACGCCGATGGCCAGACTCGGCGTGATCATCGTCGACGAGGAGCACGACGGCTCCTTCAAGCAACAGGACGGCCTGCGCTATCACGCCCGCGATCTGGCGCTGGTGCGCGGCAAGCAGGAAGGCATACCCGTGGTGCTCGGCAGCGCCACGCCGTCTCTTGAGAGCCTGCGCCATGCACGCGAGGGGCGCTTCACGCATCTGCACCTGCATCAGCGCGCCGGTCGCAGCCAGCCGGCCCGACTGCATCCCGTCGACCTGCGCGGCCGCATGACGCTGGGCGGTCTCTCGACCCAGAGTCTGGAGGCGATCGAGAAGCGCCTCGCCCAGGGCGATCAGGTGCTGGTGTTCATCAATCGGCGTGGCTTCGCGCCGACCCTGACCTGCCATGCCTGCGGCTGGATCGCCGAATGCGACAACTGCGATGCCCGCATGACCCTGCATCGTCATCCACCCCAGCTGACCTGCCACCACTGCGAGCGCACCCGCCCGCTGCCGGATGCCTGCCCGGCCTGTGGCAGCGGGGATGTACGCCCGCAGGGCGCGGGCACCGAGCGCACCGAAGAGCTGCTCGGCGAGAAATTCCCCGACGTGCCGGTGCTGCGCATCGACCGCGACAGCACCCAGCGCAAGGACGCCATGAGCGAGGCGCTGGCGGTGATTCGGCGTGGCGAGCCCTGCCTGCTGGTCGGCACCCAGATGCTGGCCAAGGGCCACCACTTTCCCCACGTCACCCTGGTGGTGGTGGTCAATGCCGACAGCGGCCTCTATGCCGCCGACTTCCGCGCACTTGAGCAGTCCGCGCAGCTGCTGGTGCAGGTCGCGGGGCGTGCCGGACGCGCCGAGCGCCCCGGTGAGGTGTTGATCCAGACCCGCCACCCGGAAGACCCCAACCTGCTGACGCTGATTCAGGCCGGCTACCCGCAGCTGGCGGGGGAATTGCTCGAGGAGCGCCGCATCGCCCAGCTGCCGCCGTTCAGCCATCTGGCGCTGCTGCGCGCCGAGGCCACCGACCAGCAGCAGGTCGAGCAGTGGCTGTTGAAGGTCGGTGGCGCCCTGCGCCAGCACGTCGAGGCTGCCAATCTCAAGGTGGATTGCCTCGGCCCGGTTCCCGCTCCGATGGAGCGCCGCCAGAATCGCTATCACGCCCAATTGCTGTTGCGCTGTGCGAAACGCGGCCCATTGCATGAAGCAGCGGCCTGGCTGGTGACGCTCTGCGAGCAGGACCGCGACGCGCGCCGCCTGCGCTGGTCGCTGGATGTCGATCCCATCGGCATGGCCTGAGTGATACGCAAGCGGCGTGACAGCCCTCTACGCCGCTTGCGATGAACTGACCACTATCCCTGCAGGGCGCGGAATGCGGCGCGATTGATCACGACGGTTTATGCAAGCCGCAGGATCGGTGATAATGCCCGCCATCGTGCAGCGACATCCGCACTCCCCCATTGCCCGCAGGCCTGATGCCTGCAACCGCCTGCTGTATGGCACGCGGTGCGACCCGAGCCGTGAAGAGACCGATATTCCATGAAAGAGACGATCATCGAACTGCTGGGCCAGGCCCTGGAAACCCTCAAGGCCGACGGCACCCTGCCCGCCGACGCCAGCCCGCAGATCAAGGTCGACCCGACCAAGGACAAGAGCCACGGCGACTACGCCAGCAATCTGGCGATGATGACGTCCAAGGCCGCCGGCATGAAGCCGCGCGATCTGGCCGAGAAGCTGATCGCGGCGCTGCCGGCCTCCGATGCCGTCTCCAAGGTCGAGATCGCCGGCCCCGGCTTCCTGAACTTCTTCGCTGATACCGGTGCGGTAGCCGATATCGTGCGTCGCGTCTTCAGCGAAAGCGACAGCTTCGGTCACAGCGACGTGGGTGCCGGCGAGAAGGTGCAGGTCGAGTTCGTCTCCGCCAACCCGACCGGCCCGCTGCACGTCGGTCACGGTCGCGGTGCCGCGGTCGGCGACGTGCTGTGCCGCCTGCTGGCCGCCACCGGTCACGACGTCACGCGCGAGTTCTACTACAACGACGCCGGCGCCCAGATCAACAATCTGGCGCTCTCCGTCCAGGCGCGCGCCAAGGGCCTGGGCCCGGACGATGCCAGCTGGCCGGCCGATGGCTATCGCGGTGACTACATCAGCGAACTGGCCGCCTCCTACATGGCCGGCGACACCGTCGAAGCCGATGGCAAGCAGGTGACCGGTGCCGCGGACCCCGATGACCTGGAGGCCATCCGCGTCTTCGCCGTCGCCTACCTGCGCCACGAGCAGGATCTCGACCTCAAGGCCTTCGGCGTCGAATTCGATGTCTACTTCCTCGAGTCCTCGCTCTACAGCGACGGCAAGGTCGAAGAGACCGTCAAGCGCCTGGTCGACAACGGCTACACCTATGAAGACGACGGTGCCCTGTGGCTGCGCACCACCGACTTCGGCGATGACAAGGACCGCGTGATGCGCAAGCGTGACGGCGGTTACACCTACTTCCTGCCCGACGTCGCCTACCACCTCGACAAGTGGCAGCGTGGCTTCACCCAGGTCATCAACGAGCAGGGTGCCGATCACCACTCCACCGTGACCCGCGTGCGTGCCGGTCTGCAGGCTCTGCAGGCGGACATCCCCAAGGGCTGGCCGGACTACGTGCTGCACCAGATGGTCACCGTGATGCGCTCCGGCGAGGAAGTGAAGCTGTCCAAGCGTGCCGGCAGCTACGTGACCCTGCGCGACCTGATCGAGGAAGTCGGCCGCGACGCGACCCGCTACTTCCTGGCGGCACGTCGCGCCGACTCCCAGCTGACCTTCGACATCGACCTGGCGCGCTCCCAGTCCAATGACAACCCGGTCTACTACATCCAGTACGCTCATGCCCGCGTGCACAGCGTGCTGCGCAAGGCCAGCCGCGAAGAGAAGCCCTTCGACGAAGCCCTGGCCATGGCGCAGCTCACCCTGCTGACCAGCGACCAGGAAAAGGCCGTGATGAATCGCATGGCGCAGTTCCCGGACGTCGTCGCCCACGCCGCCAAGGTGCGCGAGCCGCAGCAGGTCGCCCAGTACCTGCAGGACCTCTCCTCCGACTTCCACACCTGCTACAACGCGGTGAAGGTGATGGTCGAGGACGACGCGACCCGCAATGCGCGCATGGCGCTGGGTCTGGCGACCGCTCAGGTCATCCGCAACGGCCTGGCCCTGCTGGGTGTCAGCGCTCCCGAGGAGATGTAAGCCATGGCTGCTCGCCGCCCCGCCAACAAGAAGCCCGCCTCCCGCCAGGGGGCGAGCCCCCGTCGGCAACCCGCTGCCAGCCAGAGTCGTGGTCTGCCCGGCTGGCTGTGGGGCATCATCGGCCTGATCGCCGGCTTCGCTCTCGCGCAGTACTTCGAGAAACAGGCCCCGCGTCTGCCGGTCGCGGCCATCGTGCCCAAGGCCAACACGCAGCAGAATGGACAGCAGAACGGGCAGCAGGCCGCCAAGCAGGGCAACCAGCAGCAGAAGGAAGCCCCCGAAGAGTCCGCCGGCAACATGCCGACCTTCGAGTTCTACACCCTGCTGCCGGAAACCGAGGTGATCGCGCCCAAGGTGGATGAGTACAAGTCCACGCCGCGTCCGGGCAGTGCCGAGAGCACCAAGAAGTCCGAGGCCTCGCTGACCAACTACATGTTGCAGGCCGCGTCCTTCCGCGAGATGAGCGATGCCAAGAAGCTGGCCGGCAAGCTCAAGGACCTTGGCCTGCTGGCCAAGGTCAGTGACGTCAACGCCTCCGGCGGCACCGTCTGGCACCGGGTGCAGGTCGGTCCCTACAAGGACACCCGCGAGCTCAATCGCGCCCAGGACCTGATGAACACCCAGGGCATCGAGCCCCTGTTGATCAAGCTGCAGTAAGCCAGGCGTGAGCCTTGCGACAGACGGGCCCGCTCATTTTTGAGCGGGCCCGTTGCATGAGGGCGCAGACCAGGGCCGATCGCAGTCAACGCTGAGTCGCCGATGACTTGAAACCCGTATCGGCGCCCCCATCTACAGCATTCCGGTGAGATATCAGGCCCGCGTGCCGCCCATCAGGCGGTGCAGGATCGCGGCAAGCAGTGGCATGCGCCAGGCTGACGATCACCACCCGTTTTACGCGACGAGGCCACGGCCTCGTCTGCCCAGAAATGCCATGCCCGGCCCCGTTCACCTTATTCCAATCGCCGGCATGCTCTCTCAGGAGTTATCCATGACCACGATCGTCTCCGTGCGTCGCAACGGCCAGGTCGCCCTGGCTGGTGACGGCCAGGTATCCCTTGGCAACACTGTCATGAAAGGCAACGCCGCCAAGGTACGTCGTCTGTATCGCAATCAGGTACTGGCCGGTTTCGCCGGTGGTACCGCCGATGCCTTCACGCTGTTCGAACGCTTCGAAGCGCAGCTCGAGAAGTATCAGGGCCAGTTGGTGAAGTCCGCCGTGGAGCTTGCCAAGGAGTGGCGCTCAGACCGCGCCCTGCGCAAGCTTGAGGCCATGCTGGTGGTCGCCGACAAGCATGCCTCCTTGATCATCACCGGCAACGGTGACGTGGTCGAGCCCGAGCACGGCGTACTGGCCATCGGCTCCGGCGGCAACTACGCCGAGGCCGCTGCCCGCGCCCTGATCGAGAATACCGAGCTTTCCGCCCGCGAGATCACCGAGAAGTCCATCTCCATCGCGGCCGATATCTGCGTCTTCACCAACCACAATGCCATCATCGAGGAGCTGTCCTGAGATGTCCCAGATGACCCCGAAGGAAATCGTCAACGCCCTCGATCAGCACATCGTCGGCCAGCCTGAAGCCAAGCGCGCCGTGGCGGTTGCCATGCGCAACCGCTGGCGCCGCATGCAGCTCGATGACGATCTGCGCCCGGAAGTCACGCCGAAGAACATCCTGATGATCGGCCCGACCGGTGTCGGCAAGACCGAGATCGCCCGTCGTCTGGCCAAGCTGGCCGGCGCGCCCTTCCTCAAGATCGAGGCGACCAAGTTCACCGAGGTCGGCTATGTCGGCCGTGACGTGGAATCCATCATCCGCGACCTGGTCGAGGTCGCGATGAAGCTGGTGCGTGAAGACGCCATGAAGGAAGTGCGCGACAAGGCCGAAGATGCCGCCGAAGAGCGCATCCTCGACGCCCTGCTGCCGCGTGTGCGTGGTGAAGAGTACGACGCTGCCGCCAACAACAGCAGCACGCGCCAGATGTTCCGCAAGAAGCTGCGCGAAGGCCAGCTGGATGACAAGGAAATCGACATCGAGCTGAGCCCGGCCAGCCAGAGTCTCGATTTCGCCACCCCGCCGGGGATGGAAGAGATGACCAGCCAGCTGCAGTCCATGTTCTCCAACATGGGCAAGCAGCAGAAAGAGAGCCGTCGCATCACCGTCAAGGAAGCGCTCAAGCTGGTTCACGAGGAAGAAGCGGCCAGAATGGTCAGCGATGAAGACCTCAAGAGCCGTGCCATCGAGGCCGTCGAACAGAACGGCATCGTCTTCCTCGACGAGATCGACAAGGTCGCCAAGCGTGGCGAATCCGGCAGTGGCGGCGATGTGTCCCGCGAAGGCGTGCAGCGCGATCTGCTGCCGCTGATCGAGGGCTCCACCGTGTCCACCAAGCACGGCATGGTCAAGACCGACCACATCCTGTTCATCGCCTCCGGTGCCTTCCACCTGTCCAAGCCGTCGGACATGATCCCGGAGCTGCAGGGCCGTCTGCCGATCCGTGTCGAGCTCAACGCCCTGACACCGGAAGACTTCAAGCGCATCCTGACCGAGCCGTCCGCCGCCCTGATCCGTCAGTACAAGGCATTGCTGGCGACCGAAGGCGTCGAGCTGAGCTTCGCGGATGACGCCATCGAGCGCATCGCGCAGATTGCCTATCAGGTCAACGAAGGCACCGAGAACATCGGCGCCCGTCGTCTGCACACCGTGATGGAGCGTCTGCTGGAAGAGATCTCCTACGAGGGTGGCGATCAGCCCGGCGAACTCAAGGTCGATGCCGCCTACGTCGATGCCCGCCTGGGTGATCTGGCGCGTGATGAAGACCTGTCGCGCTACATCCTCTGACGACACGCTCACGCGCCTGACAGCCCCTCATGGAAGCCAGTCCCGTTCCTGAGGGGACTTCTGACGCCCGATCCGGCTTGGCCCGGATCGGGCGTCAGTGCATCATGCGCACAAGACACATCGACCGGCCAAGCGCCGCGCTCGACGCCTATCTGCCTTCGCCATGCCGCCCTGCGCCCCACGCTGCCGCGCGGCATGCAAGCCCGAGGATGCCCCGATGAGCCACGACACTCCCAAGGACGCCGCCGCGTCCCACGACGCTGATACCAGCGGCCAGCAGCGCGACTACCGCCTCAACGAGCGCCATGCCCGCGATGGCGAAGAGGCCCCGGTACCGACGCGAGTGCACTACCACAAGTCAGAGCGCGAACTGGAACTGGGCTACGCCGATGGCCAGAGCTTCCGCCTGAGCACCGAATTCCTGCGCGTGATGTCGCCGTCGGCGGAAGTGCGTGGCCACGGTGTCGGCCAGGAAACTCTGCAGGTCGGCATGCGCTACGTCGGGCTGACCAACATCACCCAGAGCGGCCGCTACGCGCTGAAGCTGCACTTCGATGATGGCCATGACAGCGGCCTGTATACCTGGGAATACCTGTGGGAACTGGCCAATCGCCGCGACGCCATGTGGGCCTACTACCTGCGTCAGCTGGAAGAGGCCGGCGCCTCGCGCGAACCACTGGGCATTCCGCTCAACCAGCTGTAAGCCACTGATGCCAATGGGCGCGGCAAGATGTCCGAGTCGACGTCTTGCCAAAAGACAGCCCGCTGGCCAGCGGTTACAATCGAGCCACTGCGAAAGCTCACCATATTGTGCTGACGTCGCCACGGCGGCGTCACAACAGGGGAAGTCATGGACAAGCGTACGACTCACTTCGGTTATCAGGAAGTTGCCGTGGACGAGAAGGCAGGCCGCGTCGCGGATGTCTTCCACAGTGTCGCCGCCAAGTACGACGTGATGAATGACCTGATGTCGTTCGGCATCCACCGTCTGTGGAAGCGCATCACCCTGGAGCGTGCCGGCGCCCGTCCCGGCCAGTCGGTGCTGGACATCGCCGGCGGCACCGGTGACCTGACGCTGAAGTTCTCGCGTCTGGTCGGCCCGAAAGGCCGCGTGGTGCTCGCCGACATCAATGCCTCGATGCTCAACGTCGGCCGCGACAAGCTGCTCGACCGTGGCGTCGGCGGCAACGTCGAATACGTGCAGGCCAATGCCGAAGCCCTGCCCTTCCCGGACAACACCTTCGACATCATCACCATCGCCTTCGGGCTGCGCAACGTCACCGACCAGGCCAAGGCCCTGCGCTCCATGCAGCGCATCCTCAAGCCGGGCGGCCGTCTGCTGGTGCTGGAATTCTCCAAGCCGGTCAATCCGCTGCTCTCCACCGCCTATGACCAGTACAGCTTCCGGCTGCTGCCCAAGATGGGCGAGATGGTCGCCGGCGACGCCGACTCCTACCGCTATCTGGCCGAGTCCATCCGCATGCACCCCGACCAGAAGACGTTGGCCGGCATGATGGAAGAGGCCGGTCTCGAGCGCGTCGAGTACACCAACCTGACGGGCGGCATCGTCGCGTTGCACCGCGGTATCAAGCTCTGAGGCTGTCATGGCATTGCTGACCCCCCTGCTGTTGGCGACCGCTGAGCGGACGCTGAATCAGCTGCTTGCTCGCGACCCGGCCTCGACGTCGCGCCTGAATGCACTGGCAGGCCGACGCCTGCTGGTGCGTGTCGAACGCCCCGCCTTCGACCTGCTGGTGCATTTCGACCTGCAGGGCCTGCACCTGTTGCGCCTGCCCCAGGCCAACGAGAGCGATGGCGATGTGGTGGTGGAGCTCGACATGGAGACCGCCGCCGCCCTGCTGTCCGGTGAGTCCATCGAGCGCCTGATGTTCGAGGGCCGCCTCGCCGTGCGTGGCCGTATCCATCTGCTGGAGAGCGCCCGTGACCTGGTGATGGACCTCGACCTGGACTGGGAAGGTGCACTCAGTGAGTGGTTCGGCGAAGCCCCAGGCCATAGCCTGGCCAGCGGCCTGCGCAGCCTCGGGCGCTTCGGCCTGATCAGCCGCCGTGAGCTGGAGCTGGACCTGCGCGAATACCTCACCGAGGAAGCGCGCTGGCTGCCCGGTCAGGCGCAGATGCGCGTCGCCCGCGACGAGCTGACCGAGCTGACCCAGTGTCTGGATCGCACCGAAGCGCGTCTGGCGCGGCTGCGCCGTCATCTCGAGGCCGCCACCTCCCATCAACCTGCCGAGCGGGAGTGCCAGCCGTCGTGAGACTCTATCGCCTGCTGAGCATCCTGTGGGTCATCGCCCGCTACCGCCTCGACGACCTAGTGCCGCCGGGGCGCGTGCCGGCCCTGCTGCGCCCGCTGCTCAAGCTGTCGCCGCTGCGTCTGTTCCCCATCGGCAGACGCACGCGCGGCGAGCGTCTGCGTCTCGCGCTCGAGGCCCTCGGCCCGATCTTCATCAAGTTCGGCCAGATGCTCTCGACGCGCCGCGACCTGCTGCCGCCGGACATCGCCGACGAACTCAAGCGCCTGCAGGATCAGGTGCCGCCGTTCGAGAACCAGGTCGCGCGGGAGCTGGTCGAGCAGGAGCTCGAGATGTCGGTCGAGGAAGCCTTCGCCGAATTCGAGGCCCAGCCCCTGGCCTCCGCCTCCATCGCCCAGGTACATGCCGCACGCCTGCACGATGGCTCGGACGTGGTGGTCAAGGTCATCCGCCCACGCATCGAGGAAGTGATGCGCAAGGATATCGGCCTGCTCTACATGTTCGCGCGCCTGTTGATGAAGGTCTCGCCGGAAGCCCGTCGCCTGCGCCCGGTCGAGGTCGTCGCCGACTACGAGGCGACGCTGTTCGACGAGCTCGACATGCACAAGGAGGCCGCCAACACCTCCCAGCTCAAGCGCAACTTCCTCGACTCGCCGCTGCTCTACGTCCCGGCCATCCACTGGCCACTGACGCGCCGCCGCGTGATGGTGCAGGAGCGCATCCGCGGCATTCCGGTCGCCGATATCGAGGAGCTGACCGCGCAGGGCACCGACCTCAAGAAGCTGGCCGAACGCGGCGTGGAGATCTTCTTCACCCAGGTATTCCGCGACAACTTCTTCCACGCCGACATGCACCCCGGCAACATCTTCGTCTCGCGCGAGAACCCGCACGATCCGCAGTTCATCGCCATCGACTGCGGCATCGTCGGTAGCCTGACCCGCGAGGACCAGGACTATCTGGCGCGCAACCTGCTGGCCTTCTTCCGCCAGGATTACTACGAGGTCGCGGCGCTGCACATCGAGTCCGGCTGGGTCGGCGAAGGCACGCGCGCCAACGAATTCGCCGCGGCCATCCGCGCCGTCTGCGAGCCGATTCTCGAGAAGCCGCTCAAGGACATCAGTTTCGGCCAGGTCCTGCTGGGGCTGTTCCAGACCGCGCGCCGCTTCAACATGGAAGTCCAGCCGCAGCTGGTGTTGCTGCAGAAGACCCTGCTCAACATCGAGGGCCTCGGCCGCCAGCTGTATCCGGACCTCGACCTGTGGGCCACCGCTCGCCCCTATCTGGAGCGCTGGATGAAGGAGCGCGCCGGCCCCAAGGCGTTCTGGGCCGAGATGGTCAAGCAGGCGCCGGAGCTGTCGCATCAGCTGCCACAGCTGCCGGCGATGGCCTTCCAGGCCATGGAGCGCATCGAGGACGAGCATCGCGCCCGTCAACGCCAGACAGAAGCCATCACCACACTGCGCGACCGGGTCAATCACGCCTCCAGCACCAGCTGGCGGCTGCGCGCGGGCCTGCTGCTGGTGGCCGGCGCGTTCGGTTGGCAGCCCCTGATGGCCTGGGCGGAGACCCAGCCCGTGGCGGTACTGGTGGGCGCAGGACTGGGAATCGTGTTATTGCTGTGGCGCTAGCCGCAGGCAGACATGATGGCCTGACTGGCCCGGCGCGCAACGACACTTGCCGCCCCATGGGACGCAGTGCAATATGAATGACATATAACACTTGCATCCTGAGTCGCCTGCCCACGCCGTGCCGTTTGCCGTGCAAGGTGTGCCGTCAGCGCAGAACTCGATGACTTAACGCAAGACCCAAGCTTTCAGGAATGATGATCCATGAGTGATATTCTCAACCGTCTGTCAGTGGTACTGGCAGAACGGCGCGACGCTGACCCGACCTCCTCCTATGTCGCGAGCCTGCATCACAAGGGCCTCAACAAGGTGTTGGAGAAGATTGGCGAAGAGGCGACCGAAACCGTACTGGCCGCCAAGGATTTCGCTCACGACGACGTGGACTCGCAGCGTGCCGTGATCGGTGAGACCGCTGACCTGTGGTTCCATTCACTGGTCATGCTGTCGCACCTGGGGCTGGATCATCAGGAAGTGCTGGATGAGCTGGCACGCCGCTTCGGTGTTTCCGGTCATGATGAAAAGGCCGCTCGCGGCCAGTGAAGGACCCGTATTCTTCCGGCGCAAGTCGGCTTTCCGGCAGCGGTGCCAGCACCCTGCAAGTCTCAAGGCCCAATGACCCGGTGTCAGCGGCCCAAATGGAGAATTTCCCATGTTAGGTGGCATCAGTATCTGGCAGCTTCTCATCGTGCTCGGCATCATCATCCTGATCTTCGGGACCAAGAAGCTGCGCAACGTCGGCTCTGATCTCGGCGGTGCCGTGAAGGGCTTCAAGGGCGCGATGAAGGAAGAAGAGAAGAAGAGCGACGAGCCGACTGCCCAGCAGAAGGTCGCGCATGAGGAAAAGCGTGGCGACACCATCGATGTCGAGGCCGAGAGCCGCGATACCGCTGACAAGCGCTCGTAACCCGCATGTTCGATATCGGCTTTTTTGAACTGGCATTGATCGCGCTGCTGGCGCTGATCGTGCTCGGCCCGGAGCGTCTGCCCCGGGCCGCCCGCACTGCGGGTCTGTGGCTGGGACGCATCAAGCGCAGTGTCTCGGGCATTCAGCAGGAAATCAGTGCCCAGCTGGAAGCCGAGGAACTGCGTCAGACGCTCAACGAGCAGAAGAAGCAGCTCGATGAGACGCTCGCTCATGCGCGCAACGAGGCACGCGATGTCGAGCGCGGCATCACCGAGCCCAGCACGCCCCGCGATGCAGGCGCCTCCGGCGCCGAGACCAGCCCCCGCCCTGCCGAGAATGGTGCGCCGGCCACCGAGCCGAGCACTGCTTCCGACACCCGTGAATCACGAGAGCCACGTTCCTGATGAGTGATCCACATGCCTCACCGTCAGGTGGTCAGGGCGACGCCGCACATGCGCCGCTCATCGAGCACCTGATCGAGCTACGCTCGCGCTTGCTGCGCGCCACCCTGGTGGTGCTGGTGGTTTTCGCCGCGCTGTACGGCTTCTCAAACCAGATCTACCTGTATGTCGCCGAACCGCTGATGGCATTGCTGCCACCGGGTTCGCAGATGATCGCCACCGAAGTGGCCTCGCCCTTCCTGGCACCCTTCAAGCTGACATTGGTGGTGGCGCTGTTCCTGGCGATTCCCGCTGTGCTCTATCAGGCCTGGGCGTTCATCGCACCGGGTCTCTATGAGAACGAGAAGGCGTTGGCCCTGCCGCTGCTGGCTTCCAGCATCCTGCTGTTCTATGCCGGTGCGGCCTTCGCCTACTACGTGGTGTTCCCGCTGCTGTTCCAGTTCTTCACCACCACGGGCCCCGAGAACGTGGCGATCATGACGGACATCAATCAGTACCTGAATTTTGTCCTCAAGCTGTTCTTCGCCTTCGGGGTGGCCTTCGAGATCCCCATCGCCACCTTCCTGCTGATCTGGACCGGTGCGACCACGGTGGAGGCACTGAGCAAGAAGCGCCCCTATATCGTGATCGCCTGCTTCGTGGTCGGCATGCTGCTGACACCGCCGGACGTGATCTCGCAGTCACTGCTGGCGATCCCGATGTGGCTGCTGTTCGAGGTCGGCATTCTGGCCTCGCGCCTCTTCAAGCGCCGGCGTGCGGCCTCAGACGATGAGGCATCGCAGGAAGCGCCCTGAACGTGGCTGCCAGCAGTCGGGCATCAGAAACAGAGCGCCAGAAACAGAGCCTCAGAATCAGAGCATCAGAATCAGAGCATCTGAAACAGAAAGCCCCGCCGGGTCACCGGCGGGGCTTTCTGTTTCTGGGGGCTTTGTGTTTCCAGGGAACTTGCTCACACCAGCCACGCGCTATCACGCCAGACGCACAGGCGTGTCGAGATCAGTCCTGCTCGGCGGCACGCGCCTTGTCGTCCTCGATCCAGCTATCGATGCGCTCGACCAGCTTGAAGATGCCCTGGGCCGCTTCGCTGATGCGTTCCGCCAGCAGGTAGGCCGGAGTGGTGACGACACGGTTGGCGGCGTCGACGACGATGTCCGTCACCTCGCAGCTCTTGTGCAGGCCGCCCTGGGCGCTGATCGCCCCGGAGACACTGGCGTCGTTGCCGATGGTGACCGAGATGCCTTCCCCCAGCAGCTTGGGCACCATCACCGGCGCGATGCACATCACGCCGATCGGCTTGCCGGCCGCATGGAAGGGCTGCACCGCGTCCTGCAGGCCCGCGACGAGCTCGAGGTCCTCACCCTTGACGGCAAAGTCACACAGATTCTTGGCGGCGCCGAAGCCGCCGGGCAGGATCAGCGCATCGAAGTCGTCCGCTGACAGCTCTTCCAGCGGGCGCACCTTGCCACGTGCCAGACGCGCGGACTCGACCAGCACGTTGCGGGTCTCCTCCATCTCGTCGCCAGTGCCGTGATTGATCACGTGGTGCTGCGCGACATCCGGTGCAAAGCACTCATAGGCAATGCCCAGCTGATCGAGACGCAGCAGCGTCAGGGTAGTTTCATAGATCTCGGAGCCATCAAAGACACCGCAACCGGAAAGGATCAGGGCTACCTGCTTGGTCATGGGTTACTCCATTGACGATGAGCTGTGCGCGGCGATTGCCGGACAGGTCAGAAAAGACTAATACAAGCGCGTGACTGATTCGAATGCCGAGCCTCATTTCATGCCCGGCGTCATGCCAGGCGCGAGACGCTTCAGCGGCACCGAAGATGCGCGACCGCCACGCGGCAGACAGTGACAGGCGTGCAGGCGAGGCATGTCACTGCGCATCCTCTCAAGACTATGGGCGGCCCTGGCACAACTCAAGTGCTGCTCCTCGTCCACTCGTATGCCATCAAGGCTCTGGTGCCTGAGGCTTGCCGCGGTGTCCGGAGTCGTCTTGCAGCCCCACACACCCGCCCCATACGGGGCGTGCATGAGGCGCGACACCGCGACACATCTCCTGCACCTGTGGCCACAAGTCAACGCTGATATACTCAATTGACCCTGCCACAGGGACGACGGCTCCCGTCACGGGCCACCCACTTGCAGGCCGCAAGCCAGGCCTTCTCGTCGCCCGACAGACGCCTTGTCGTCATGTTCAGCCCCTGCTGGCACCTCACGTGACCGGCCTTGCCCCATGACCGCTGGCATCACTGTAATATTAATGAAATATTATAGACCTAGACTGCCTGCGACCATCACGGGAGCGGACCACCCGACCCGGAGAGCATTTCTTGAGCCAACGTACCCCGCGCCAGTTTCCTGCGACTCGTATGCGCCGTATGCGCAAGGACGACTTCTCTCGCCGCCTGATGCGTGAAAATCAGCTGACGGCCGATGATCTGATCCTGCCGGTCTTCGTTCTCGAAGGCTCCCAGCGTCGTGAAGCCGTGCCCAGCATGCCGGGCGTCGAGCGCCTGTCCATCGACCTCATGGTCGAAGAATGCCGCGCCGTCCACGCACTGGGCGTGCCGGCCATCGCGCTCTTCCCGGTGGTCGATGCCGAGGCCAAGACGCTGTATGCCGAAGAATCCTACAACGCCAACGGCCTGGTGCAGCGTTGCGTGCGCGCCTTGAAGGAAGCGCTGCCGGAGCTGGGCGTCATCACGGATGTCGCGCTCGACCCCTACACCGTTCACGGTCAGGACGGCATCCTCGACGAAGACGGCTACGTGCTCAACGACCGCACCGTCGAGACCTTGATCAAGCAAGCGCTGTCACACGCGGAAGCCGGTGCCGATGTCATCGCGCCCTCCGACATGATGGATGGCCGCATCGGCTCCATCCGCGCCATGCTGGAACAGGAAGGCCTGATCAACACGCGCATCATGGCCTACTCGGCCAAGTACGCCTCCAACTACTACGGCCCGTTCCGTGACGCGCTCGGTTCGAGCGGCAATCTGGGCAAGGCCGACAAGCAGACCTACCAGATGGACCCCGCCAACAGCGACGAAGCCCTGCATGAGGTGGCGATGGACATCGCCGAGGGCGCTGACATGGTGATGGTCAAGCCGGGCATGCCCTATCTTGATGTGGTAACGCGCGTGAAGCGCGAGCTGGAAGTGCCGACCTTCGCCTATCAGGTCAGCGGTGAGTACGCCATGCACATGGCGGCTTTCCAGAACGGTTGGCTGGATGCCGACAAGGTCATTCTCGAGTCGCTGATGTGCTTCAAGCGTGCGGGTGCCGACGGCATCCTCACCTATTTTGCTCGCCAGGCGGCCGAATTGCTGGCGCAGAAAAACCGCCTTTGACAACCCCGGCCATTGCGGATGCGGCTGACCGGGATCATGGAGTTGATGATGGAACAGACGCCCAAGCAAGACACCGGCAACAACACGGCGACCCTGCCGGAAGTCGCTGACAGTCGCGACAAGGATGCTGCCCCCAAGGCAGCATCCATCCCACGGGAAGGCGAGATCGAGCTGGCGGCGGATGAACCGCCGGCTCAGGAACCGCTGCCCCTGCGCGTCAACCGGACGCGTACCGGTATCCATGCCAAGGCCACCCCCTCCCCCGAGGCTGATCTCGCTGATCCGGCGCTGTACTTCAATCGCGAGCTGTCCAACCTGCAGTTCAACATCCGCGTACTCGAGCAGGCCAAGGATACCTCGCATCCGCTGCTCAACCGCTTGATGTTCCTGCTGATCTTCACGTCCAACATGGACGAGTTCTTCGAGATTCGCGTGGCAGGTCTCAAGCATCAGATCGCCTTCGATCGCACCGACCCCGGCTGTGACGGCATGCTGCCGAGCAAGGTGCTCGATGAGGTCTCCCGCATCACGCATGAGCAGGTGGAACGCCAGTACCGCATGCTCAACGAGGACCTGATCCCCGCGCTGGAAGAGCAGCACATCCGCTTCCGTCGCCGCAATCAGTGGAACGATGCCCAGAAGGCCTGGGTGCGCGATTACTTCGAGGAAGAGATCCAGCCGGTCATCAGCCCGATCGGTCTCGACCCGTCGCACCCGTTCCCGCGCCTGGTCAACAAGAGCCTCAACTTCATCGTCGAGCTGGAAGGCAAGGATGCCTTCGGTCGTGAAGGTGGCCTGGCGATCCTGCCAGCCCCGCGCTCGCTGCCGCGCCTGATCCGCATCCCGGATGGCCTCGTCGAGCCGGGGTACACCGAATACGTCTTCCTGTCCTCGATGATCCACGCTCACGCCCAGGAGCTGTTCCCGGGCATGAAGATCAAGGGCTGCTATCAGTTCCGCCTGACCCGCAACGCCGACCTCTCGGTGGATGCCGAGGACGTCTCCGACCTGGCCTCCGCGCTGCGTGGCGAGCTGCTGGCGCGCCGCTACGGCGACGGGGTGCGTCTCGAGGTGGCCGACAACTGCCCGGAAGCGCTCTACACCTTCCTGCTCAAGCAGTTCGATCTGGAAACGCGCGACCTCTATCAGGTCAAGGGCCCGGTCAACCTCAACCGCCTGATGGAAGTCATCGGCGACGTCGGCCGCGAGGACCTGCTCTACGCCCCGTTCACTCCGGGCATTCCCAAGGCGCTCAAGGGCGACAACAGCCTGTTCGATGCGATCCGTCGCGAGGACATCCTGCTGCATCACCCCTTCCAGTCCTTCTCCCCGGTCGAGAACCTGCTCGCCGAGGCGGCGCGTGACCCGAACGTGCTGGCCATCAAGCAGACCCTCTATCGCACCGGCGCCGACTCCAACATCGTCTCCTCGCTGGTGGAAGCCGCACGTCAGGGCAAGGAGATCACCGTGGTGATCGAGCTGCGGGCGCGCTTCGATGAGGCCGACAACCTGCAGCTGGCCTCACGCCTGCAGGAAGCCGGCGCCATCGTCATCTACGGCGTGATGGCCTACAAGACCCACGCCAAGATGCTGCATATCGTGCGACGTGAACACGGCGAGCTGCGTCACTACGCGCACCTGGGCACCGGTAACTACCATGCCAAGACGGCACGCCTGTACACCGATTACAGCCTGCTGACCGCCAACGAGACGCTGTGCGAGGACGTCCACAAGGTCTTCCAGCAGCTGACCGGCATGGGCAAGCAGCGCAATATCGAGAAGCTGCTGCACGCGCCCTTCACGCTGCATGAGCGCATGGTGGAGATGATCGACCGTGAAGCGCGCAACGCCGAGAAAGGCAAGCGCGCCCACATCATCATCAAATGCAATTCACTGACCGAGCCCAAGCTGATTCGCGCCCTCTACCGCGCCTCACGGGCTGGCGTGCAGTGTGACCTAATCATCCGCGGCGTCTGCTGTCTGCGCCCGGGCGTGCCGGGGATTTCCGACAACATCCGCGTACGCTCGGTGATCGGTCGCTTCCTCGAACACACGCGCACCTTCCACTTCCACAATGCCGGTCAGCCGGAAACCTGGTGCTCCAGCGCGGATTACATGGAGCGCAACATGTTCCACCGCGTCGAGACCTGCTTCCCGCTGCTCGACAAGAAGCTGGCCCAGCGTATCCGCAAGGACCTGGACACCTATCTGGTCGACAACTGCCAGAGCTGGCGTCTGGAAAGTGATGGCCACTACACCCAGCTGGATGCCGGCGACGCGGAGCCGATCAGCGTGCAGGAAACCCTGCTGTTCGCCTACGCTGCCAAGGCCTGATCGCGCTCGGCAAGGTCAGGTCAGGACAGGACAGGACAAAGCTCATGAACTCTCGGCCCTCACGCTTGCGTGGGGGCCGTTGTCGTTGGCCCTCCCCACCCGCTTGATCGACCAAGCGCCCTCAAGCGAAGCGGGGCCAGGTTCAGGCGCATGAAAAAGCCCCCGTATCATCGATACGGGGGCTTCGCGTTCACACCTGACGCGCGGCGGCTTACATCAGACGCCGATCTGGCCGCCATCTTCGCGCTGGATGACCACGGTCGCGGCGCGGGGACGCACGCTGCCATCGGTCTCGGCGGTAGCGTCATCGCTCTGCGGCCAGTTGGCCGGGTGCTGGATGTTGATGAACATCGCGGTCTTGTCCGGGGTGGTGAAGATCCCGGTGACTTCACAACCGTTCGGGCCCACCGCGAAGCGCTTGAGCTGCGCCTGGTTGTCGGCACCGATTACGGCCGCGTCTCCCTCGGCCTGCTCGAGACCTGCCGGCACGACCGCCAGCAGCTGGTCATTGGTGACCTCGGTGATGCCTTCGTAGCCGTTGTCCGTCTGGATCCACAGGATGCTGTCCTGACCTTCGCGGCCGTCGAAGTAGAGGCCATCGGGACTGGCGAACTCGTTCATCTCGGTCAGGCCGGACAGGTTGTCGGCATCGCTGGCCGCTGCGCCGAACACGAAGATCTCCCAATCGAAGGCCTTGTGATCGCCCGCTTCACGCCAGCGGATGATCTGACCCGCTTCGTTGTTGCCCCGCGGATTGGCCGCGTTGGTCGGTGCCGTCGCGTAGCCGACACCCGGCTCCTCGATGGCGGTGCCATCGTTGGTGAAGGCTGGCGCGGTGCCGTCTTCGGTGCGCTTGGAGTTGTTGGTCAGCGTCATGTAGACCTCACCGGATGCCGGGTCCACCGCGCCCCACTCCGGGCGGTCCATCGGAGTCGCGCCCATCAGGTCTGCCGCATCCGTGGTGTGGATGATGATGCCGGCCAGGTCATCGGCTGCCAGCCCCAGTGCCTCGGCCAGGGTGCGGCCATCCCTGGTCACGGCGTCCGGGGTCAGCTTGAGCCACGTGCCGGTGCCATCGGCGGAGAACTGGGCGACATACAGCGTGCCCTTGTCCAGGTACTTGTCGCCGATCGCCAGGCGGTCCTTGAAGTCACCGGTGCCACGGGCATCAGCGGCGTCCCACCTGGCGTCTGACACGAACTTGTAGATGTACTCGTTGCGCGAATCGTGACCGGAGTAGAAGACCACCGGCTCACCCTCGACCAGCTTGCCCGGCCAGCAACCTTCGTGACGGAAGCGGCCCAGCGCGGTGCGCTTGATGGCCTGCTCGCCGGTGTAGGGGTCGATCTCGACGATATAGCCGAAAGTGCGCGGTTCGTTGCGGTAATCCTTGTCGGCGCTGTCTGCCGTCGGCGTGTTGTCGAAACGCGCGAACTCGCCATCGACTTCACTGGCATCCCCGGCGGCGGTTTCCCAGCCATAGCGGCCACGCTCGGTCTCGATGCCGATGCGGTTGTCATCGAGCTGACGATCGCCGCGCTTGACGAAGTAACCCGGCCAGTTCTCTTCGCAGGTCAGGTAGGTGCCCCACGGGGTGTAGCCGTTGGCGCAGTTGTTGTTGGTACCACGGGTGCGCATGCCATCCGGCGAGAAGGCCGTCTTGACGTAATCGCTGCCCGCCACCGGGCCGCTCAGCTTCATTTCGCTGGCGCTGGTGTAGCGGCGGTTGTAGCGCGAATCGCCCACCACTTCCCACTTGCCGTTGCTGGCCTTCTTGACCTCGACGATGGTCACGCCATGGGCATTGATCTCGGTGCGCACTTCATCGGCCGGACGCTTGCCGGAATCCGCATTGGTCGCGCCGCCCTTGGGTGCCCACAGAGCATCCTGATCGATGTATTCGTTGTTCATGACCAGCAGGAAGTTGCTGGAGGCCGTGTCGTCGCTCAAGGCGAAATTGTGCATGCCATCGTGATGCATGCCGACGGTGTTGAGCTGGATCTCCGGCGTCATCGCCAGGTCCTTGCTCCACTTGGGTGCCTTGGCATTGAGCGGCGTGCCCCACGGCGCCAGCACCTGTGCGGTATACCCCTTGGGAACCACGACTGCATCCGTGCGTGAACCCTTGATCGATTCGAAGGCCAGTGCCAGAGCCGTCTTCTCGCCCGCAGCATTGCTGGCGGCGTTGGCCGTGGTGCTCAGCCCCGCAAGACCGAAACCACCCAGCATGCTGGCAGCCGCCATGCCCAGGCCACCCTGCAGGACACGACGACGCGAGATGTGTCGTTCGATGACGGATGAGAACGTCTCGTTGCTGCTGGGATTAAGCAGGCGATGGTCTTCGATTTCCTTGCTCATGTCGCTTCCCCGTAGTCAGGTTTCGGGTTGTTCTGTTCAGGCATGCCCCTTGAGGGCAAGCCGAAGGCAACAAGAGTGATACGCGAGCCCGATGACAATTCCGTGACGAACGGGCAACAAATGCAAGAGACGACAGCGCCCAACGGCCTTTCGACCGTTGGGCGCTGGGGACTTCAGGACAAGCCGACAAATTCAGCAAACATCAGGCAAGCGCGACGTCATCCTCCCATCGAGGCGCGAGTCTGGCGTTTGATCTCAGGCCTCGCGCAAGCGCTCGGCGGCCAGGCTCAGCAGGTGCTCGGTGGTTTCCCAGCCAAGGCATGCATCGGTGACGGACACGCCATGACGCAGCTGGGAAAGCTTCTCCGCTGCCGGCAAGGCCTGCTTGCCTTCATTGAGGTGACTCTCGAGCATCACGCCGATCAAGGCATCATCCCCCGCCAGGCGCTGAGAGAGCACATCCAGCATCACTTCGCTCTGGCGGCGGTGGTCCTTGCGGGAATTGGCGTGGCTGCAATCGACCATCAGACGCGGCGTCAGGCCAGCGCCTTCCAGCTCACGCCGGCAGGCGGCCACCGAGGCGGCGTCATAGTTGGGCTGGCCATGGCCGCCGCGCAGCACCACATGGGTATGCGGGTTGCCCGCGGTCTCGATCAGCGCCGGACGTCCGCTGTCATCCATGCCGAAATGGCGATGCCCATGCGCCGCCGCCCCGATGGCCTGCACGGCGACCTCGACGCCTCCGTCAGTGCCGTTCTTGAAGCCCACCGCACAGCCGAGGCCGGAGGCCATCTCGCGATGGATCTGCGACTCGGTGGTACGGGCGCCGATGGCCGCCCAGCCGAGCAGGTCTTCCAGATAGGCGGCGGTCAGCGGCTGCAGCAGCTCCGTCGCCACCGGCAGGCCCAGCAGGTTGATCTCGCGCATCAGCTCGCGTGCCTGACGCAGGCCGGTGGCCATGTCATCGCTGCCATCCAGATGCGGATCATAGGCCAGCCCCTTCCAGCCCACCGTGGTGCGCGGCTTCTCGACATAGACACGCATCACCAGCTTGAGGCGATCACGCACCTGCGGCTCGATCACCGCCAGGCGCTGGGCGTACTCGCGCGCGGCCTTGAGATCATGGATGGAGCACGGCCCGACCACCACCAGCAGACGATCATCGTCGCCGGCGAGAATGGCGTTGATCTCATCGCGATGCTGGCGAATCTGGCCGGCCAGGTCGGCGTCCACCGGCAGCTGCTCGCGCAATTCGCTGGCGCTGGGCAGGGCTTCACGACTGATGCGTCCGGGTGTGGTCGGTGTCTGGGCGGCATCAGAGCGGGTCACGGTGGCGTTCTCGGCAGTCAAGGGGTCAACAGTGGCGTCGGCAGTGTGCGGGTTGGCGGTCAACACGCGTTCAAGGCTGGCGTTCATGGTCTTCTCTCCTGTGATGAAGCCTTGGCTCCATCACGCAATATTCATTCTGACAGACAGGGACTTCGCGAATCGTCACCCCGGTGTTGCTCGCCCTGCCCCGCGGTGACAGCGGAAAGAGGCAGGACGCCGCTAAATCGCCAGCGCCAATAACCATGCACGACCCGAGCGGAGGCAAGAGAAAAGCGGGTAGTCAGGATAGTGGTGCGCATGGTCATTCCTCTCGTCATTCATGCTGCAATCATTGTCGGCACGTTAGGGTGACATGCCTCTCGTCATGGATTTCGCAAGGCCCGAAACGCAAGAACCCCCGGCCGTGGCTGCGACCGGGGGTTCTTGAAGGTGGTGGCAGCCCGTACGAGACAGGCGCGCCGTAACCTCAGGCGCGCCCCTGTGTAAACCAATACCAATAGCCGGCCGCACACGCCGCCGTCACGACCTGGCCCGAAGGGCAGGCAGCGACAGTGAACGGGCGGTGGCTGGTGGTCTGATTCATGGGTCGGGCCGGTATCCAGTAGTGACGATGAAAATGGTGATAGGCCTATCCTTGCACTCCAGATCGTCCTGCGCAAGCGTGAACCGGCAACAAACCGTTGCCCGCACGCATAAAGAAGGGCTATCAGCCTGAAGTGGCATCAGTATAATCTTTGGTTGTCGAGCAACATGATCGGCAACACGCATTCGTCCAGCGGTGCCTGACACCGCGCCCACAGCTTGGAATGCATGCATGCAGGATTCCCGAAATGATGCACTGATTGAGTATCTGTCGGGATGCGCCCGGCAGGATGCCAAGGCACTGGATCAGCTCTATCGAGCGACCAGTGCGCATCTATACGCTCAGTTGCTGCGTATCTTGAGACATGAGGCATCCGCGCAGGATTGTCTTCAGCAGGTCTACATCCGGGTATGGGCCGCCGCCGCCCAGTATGACGCCAGCCGCGCCCGCCCGATGACCTGGCTCGGCACCATGACCCGCAACATCGCCATCGACTGGATACGTCGACAGCGACCCAGCGAGCATGACAGCGATGAATTGATCGCCGCCATGCCGGGGCGGAGTGATATCGAGGCAGATGTCGACCTGGCCCAGCACAGTGGTGAACTCCACCAGTGCCTGGCCGAGCTGAATGACGATCAACGCCGCGCCCTGGAACTGGCCTACTTCGAAGGCCTCACCCACCAGGATCTGGCCAATCAACTGGACCAGCCCTTGGGCACCGTCAAGAGCTGGGTCCGTCGTGGACTCGAGAGGTTGAAGACATGCATGAGTCATTTGATCTGAGCGACCCGGAACTGCGCGAAGCCGCAGCGGGCGAATATGCGCTCGGCACATTGACACGCGACGAGCGCGCGGCATTCGAGTCACTGCTGGCCGTCAGCCACGACCTGCAACGTGATGTGGAGCGCTGGCGCGAGCATCTAAACGTGTTCAATGAACAGCTTCCCCCCGTCACGCCACCGCCCCATGTCTGGCAAGGCATCGCCGAGGCGACGGGCACCGCCCGTCAGCCCTGGTGGCGTCGCCTGGGCCTGTGGCAGGGCATGACCGCCACGGCGTTCAGCCTGGCGCTGGCGGTCACCCTGACCTTCAGCCTGGGGCACAACGCGGGCATGGAGAGCGACTACGTGTTCGTGGTCAACAACTCTGACAGCAGCCCCGGCTGGATCGTCAACGCCTCCCACTCGGGCGAGATGATGGTGCAGGCCGTCAGGCCCGAAGCACCGGCCCCCGGCAAGGTCTGCGAGCTGTGGCTGATGGCCAAGGATGGCAAGGAGCCGATGTCACTGGGCATCCTGCCGCACTCCGGCACCATGAAGGTCGAGGTGCCCAAGGAGTATCTGGCCGCCTTCCCCGACAGCGATCTGGTGATCACGCTGGAAAGCCCGCAGGGCGCTCCCTCCGGCAACCAGATGGGGCCGACCCTCAAGAAGGGTCAGCTGACGCCGGTCGAAGGCCGCCACATCCTGTAAGCGCTTCGCTAGTGCAGGATGTAGTAGCAACGATCGCAACAACGGTCGCAGCAACGAAAAAAGCCCCCGCTTCTCAGCGGGGGCTTTTTTGTGCAGTGCTCATGTGGCGCATGTCGTGTCGGGAATATCAGGAACGATAACCGAAAGACCCGCTGACACAAGCTATCAGCGCAGGTGGCGGCCACCATCCACTGGCAGGGTCGTGCCCGTGACATAGGGACTATCCAGCAGGTAGCGCAGTGCCTGCCAGATGACGCCAGGCCCCGGTACCTGCTGCATCAACGACTTGGCACGCGCACGCTCGGCATAGTCATCATCATCGCCCGGACGCAGCATGATCAGCGCCGGCGCGATGGTGTTGACCTGGATACGTGGCGCGAACATCGACGCGAACGACAAGGTCAGGTTCTCGAGCCCCGCCTTGCTGGCCGCGTAGGCCGCATGCTTGCGCGAGCCCTTCTGGACCACGAAGTCACTCATGTGGACGATGTCCGCCTGCTTCTCGACTCCGGCTTCCAGCAGCTCGCGCAGCGCCAGATTGATCAGGTACGGCGCCTGCATGTGGACACGGAACAGGTGCTCGAACAGCTCGCCCTGCCCCTCGCCGTCGCCATCCGGCGCCCAGTCGCCGGCATTGTGCACGATGGCCCGCAATGTCGGAGTCAGCTCACGAATCGCCGCGATGAAGGCCTGGATGCCTGCCTCGCTGGAGAAATCCGCCTGCACGGTGCGAATGCCCAGCGCGCGCAGGGCATCGAGCTCTTCCCGCTCGCGTCGATAACTGATGATGACCGGATGACCATCATCGATCAGTCGCTCGGCACAATAGCGCCCCAGACGCTGCGCGCCACCGGTGATCAGTATCGGGGACTGACTCATTCACTCGACTCCTTCAGGCAATGTCAGGCTGCTTCAGGCAGAGACCAGCGCCGGGTCCAGCAGCGGCTCGCGTGGCGCATAACTGAACACATCGGAGCTCAGCGCGCTGGCCTCGACACCCAATGGCGTCAGCGCATCGACACAGGCATAGACCATGCCCGGCGAGCCGGACAGATAGACGCGCTTGCCCGCCATGCTGCCCGCGTGCTTGCGCAGCGCCTCATCGATACGCCCCAGATGGCCATTGAAAGCGGCCTCGACACCGGCCGCTTCCAGCGCGCGATGGTGGGCATCACCGACTTCCGGCGCTTCTTCCAGCACCGGGAAATAACGGAAGTTGGGCTGACTGGCGGCCCAGTTGAGCGCCGCGCTCTCCAGGTACAGATCACGCCGCTCACGCGCCGCCCACCACAGCTCGATGGGCTGGGTCAGGCCACGCGCAAACGCCGCCTGCAGCATGGCGTGCATCTGCGAGAACCCGGTGCCGGCACAGATCAGCACGATGGGGCTGGGGTCGTCGAGGTCCAGCACGCACTCCCCACTGGGCAGACGTAGCTCAAGTTGATTGGCCGCGACCAGTAGGCTGCGCAGACGCGCGGAATTGCTGCGCTCCGGCCAATGCTGGATATGCAGCTCGAGCACGCCATCATCACTGGCGGCATTGGCGATGGAGAACGGTACCCAGGTGGTGTCATCGAGCTTCATCTCGAGATACTGGCCCGGCGCGTGCGCCAGGGCCTCGGGACGTGCGGCGAAGCGCACACGAAACACGTCCGGGGTCAGATCTTCCACACTCTCGACATGACAGGTCAGGGTCCGCGCCGTCATCGTATCCTCTTGTTATCTGATGCCTGCCGCCAGCGCGCCGCGCAACGACAGGGTAAATGCATGGGTGTTGATGGTCTGTCGCGGAATCAGTCCAGAATGCCCAGACTGTCCCAGCGTTCATCGACACGGGATGTGATCTCTTCGCTCATCACGATGGGCTCGCCCCACTCGCGGTCCGTCTCGCCTGGCCACTTGTTGGTCGCGTCCATGCCCATCTTGGAGCCAAGACCCGCCGTTGGCGAGGCGAAGTCCAGATAATCGATCGGCGTATTGTCGACCAGAACGGTATCACGGCTGGGGTCCATGCGCGTGGTGATGGCCCAGATGACATCTTCCCACTTGCGGGCATCGACATCATCATCCAGCACGATCACGAACTTGGTGTACATGAACTGACGCAGGAAGCTCCAGACCCCCATCATCACGCGCTTGGCGTGGCCGGGGTACTGCTTCTTCATCGTCACCACCGCCATGCGGTAGGAGCAGCCTTCCGGCGGCAGATAGAAGTCGACGATCTCCGGGAACTGCTTGCGCAGAATCGGCACGAAGACTTCATTGAGCGCCAGGCCGAGAATTGCCGGCTCATCCGGCGGACGCCCGGTATAGGTGGAGTGATAGATCGGATCGCGCCGATGGGTGATGCGCTCGATGGTGAAGACGGGGAAGGTCTCCACCTCGTTGTAATAGCCGGTGTGATCGCCGTAGGGGCCTTCCGGTGCCACGTCATCCGGATACAGATAGCCTTCCAGGATGATCTCGGCGCTGGCCGGGACTTCGAGATCCGACAGGCCGCATTTGACCAGCTCGGTGCGCGAGCCGCGCAGAAGGCCGGCAAAGGCATACTCGGAGAGTGAATCCGGCACCGGCGTGACAGCGCCGAGGATGGTGGCCGGATCGGCACCCAGTGCCACCGCGACCGGGAAGGGCTCGCCCGGATGGGCCTTCTGCCACTCGCGGAAGTCCAGTGCGCCGCCACGGTGTGCCAGCCAGCGCATGATCAGGCGATTCTTGCCGAGCTTCTGCTGACGATAGATGCCGAGGTTCTGGCGCTCCTTGTGCGGACCACGGGTGATTACCAGCGGCCAGGTCACCAGCGGCGCGGCATCCCCGGGCCAGCAGTGCTGGATCGGAATCATGTCGAGATCGACATCCTCCCCTTCCAGCACGATCTCCTGACAGGGCGCACGCTTGACCTTCTTCGGCCCCATGCTCATCACCTGCTTGAAGATCGGCAACTTGTCCCAGGCATCCCGGAAGCCCTTGGGCGGCTCCGGCTCCTTGAGGAAGGCCAGCAGCTCGCCGACTTCGCGCAGCGCCTCGACGGATTCCTGGCCCATGCCCAGCGCCACGCGTCGCGGCGTGCCGAACAGATTGCCCAGCACCGGCATGCTGTGGCCCTTGACGTTCTCGAACAGCAACGCCGGACCACCCGCTTTCAGGGTGCGATCGCAGATCTCGGTCATCTCCAGATAGGGGTCCACCTCGGCACGAATGCGCTTGAGTTCGCCCTTCTCTTCCAGCGCCGCGATGAAATCGCGTAAGTCTCGATACTGCATGGGAGTTTCCGCTCGGCTTGATCAAGTCCCGAGCATACCATTGCCAGCCGGCACTCGGCAGGTCAGCAACGCAAGACGCCCACTTCCCGGGCGGGAAGTGGGCGTCCTGGCAAGCACATGGCAAGCACCTGTCGAGAACATGGCCAGCCAACCGGCTGGGCCAAGTGTCGATCAGCGGCGCTTCATGGCCTCGAAGAACTCGAGATTGGTCTTGGTATCTTTCAGGCGATCGATCAGGAACTCGGTGGCTGCCACATCTTCCATCGGGTTGAGCAGCTTGCGCAGGATCCACATGCGCTGCATTTCATCCTCGGACGCGATCAGGTCCTCACGACGCGTGCCAGAACGACGGATGTTGAGGGCCGGGAAGACACGACGCTCGGCCAGCTTGCGGTCGAGGTGAGCTTCCATGTTACCGGTGCCCTTGAATTCCTCGAAGATGACTTCGTCCATCTTGGAACCGGTATCGACCAGCGCCGTGGCGAGGATGGTCAGGCTGCCGCCTTCTTCGATGTTACGCGCGGCACCGAAGAAGCGCTTCGGCTTCTCGAGCGCGTGAGCGTCGACACCACCGGTCAGCACCTTGCCGGAAGACGGCACCACGGTGTTGTAGGCACGCGCCAGACGGGTCACGGAATCGAGCAGGATGACGACATCCTTCTTGTGCTCGACCAGACGCTTGGCCTTCTCGATCACCATCTCGGCGACCTGAACGTGACGGGCCGGCGGCTCATCGAAGGTGGAGGCCACGACTTCGCCACGCACGGTGCGCGACATCTCGGTAACTTCCTCGGGACGCTCATCGATCAGCAGCACGATGAGGTGACATTCGGGATTGTTGCGCGTGATGGAGGCGGCGATGTTCTGCAGCATCATCGTCTTGCCCGCCTTGGGCGGCGAGACGATCAGACCACGCTGGCCCTTGCCGATCGGCGCGGTCAGATCAAGGATGCGCGAGGTGATGTCTTCGGTGGAACCGTTGCCGATTTCCATCAGCAGGCGCGACTGCGGGAACAGCGGCGTCAGGTTCTCGAACAGGATCTTGTGCTTGGCATTCTCGGGGCGGTCAAAGTTGATCTGATTGACCTTGAGCAGCGCGAAGTAACGCTCCCCTTCCTTCGGCGGACGAATCTTGCCGGAGATGGTGTCGCCCTTGCGCAGATTGAAGCGACGGATCTGGGACGGTGAAACGTAGATGTCATCAGGACCCGCGAGGTAGGAAGAGTCTGCACTGCGAAGGAAGCCGAAGCCGTCCTGCAGGATTTCCAGAACGCCGTCGCCGTAGATGTCCTCACCGCTTTTCGCGTGCTTCTTGAGGATGGCGAAGATGATGTCCTGCTTGCGCGAACGTGCCAGATTATCGATGCCCATCGTCTGGGCAAGTTCCAGCAGTTCGGGGACAGTATTTTGCTTGAGTTGGGTAAGATTCATCGGCTTTGTTTGAACGTGGCTCAGGTCAGCAGGGCTGATAGATAAGAAGGGAATCGAGAAGACGGGCAGAAGGCAAGGACCGGCACTGCAAAGGTGCAGACAGAACTCGACAGCATTCCCGGAGGCAAGCGCCTGAGCTGGATGAAGACAGGTGCCAAAAGTTCAGGAAAGATCACTCACCACGGCCGAACAACGAATTCAGCAACGGAGTGTCGAGCTACGGATGTCCAGCGACGACGGACCGGTCGAAGGGACACGGAGCGTCATGCTTCCTGACAGAAAAGTCTTCTCGATATGGAATCTAGCGGTATGAATCGCCTGGTGGCTGGCCGGCGTGTCGCGGGCAGCATTACCAGAGGGCTGGCTGACAACTGGGGGACCGTGGGACGGTCGACATGACGCAATCAGAGAGCGTGTAATCAGGCGAACGCCTCGATGGTAGTCAAGCCGGCCCCTGAACGCAAGCCCCGGCGGCCTGGTGGCGCTCCCGGCGCTGCCTGAAGCGCTCGCTAGCGGCCAGCCAGCGCTGCAATAGCCGCCGCTGACGTGGCGCTTTCACTGACGGCTCAAGGCACCCGGCGGCGGCAAGGTCCGATTCACAGATTGGCATCCAGAAAGGCTGCCAGCTGCGCGCGCGGCATGGCGCCCACCTTGCTGGCTTCGACATTGCCGCCCACAAACAGCATCAATGTCGGCACACCGCGCACGCCGAAGCGGGCGGCGAGTTCAGGGGCTTCATCGACATCGACCTTGACGATCTTGAGCTGCCCTTCGTATTCCTCGGCCAGGGATTCCAGTGTCGGTGCCACGCTCTTGCACGGCCCGCACCAGGAAGCCCAGAAATCCACCAGCACCGGATGCTCGCTCTCCAGCACCACGGATTCGAAGTCCCTTTCTGCAATCGGTACCACACGTTCGCTCATCGCGACGTTATCTCCCAGACCCGTTTGGTCTTGCTGATTGTGCTGCGTGATGGCTTGCGACTCATTGAGCGTGATGATGACCCGCGACTTCGTCGTTCTGTCATATCACGCCGCTAGAATAGCATGCCCCATGCGCTGAATGTGCCGCCAGCCCCTCGTGGTGATGGCGCCGTGTGTGCCACCGGTTTGACACCTCTGGCCAGTCGCCGCAATCTTGCGAGAGTCGCCGCCGCGACCTGCTGCCAGCGTCATCTTCCCGCAGCAGGCTCGCGCCCGGCGGCCGCCCACGCTCACGACAACTTCATTGCGCCATGGTCGCTACGCAAGGAAGCCGTCGCAGGAGTTGGCGTGAAGGAGGCAGTGCATGATGCCTGCCATGAATGACCCGCCGTAAAGGACTCCGCCCTTGAGTGAATCAGCACCCTCCCAGCACCCGCAACCCACCGCCTCTGATGAAGGCAGCGCCGGCAATGAGGCCCCGCTGCTGAAGCTGGCCGCCATCGATCTCGGTTCCAACAGCTTCCACCTGCTGCTGGCCAACCATCAGGCGGGGCAATTGCAGGTCGTGGCCAAGCAGGGTGAGAAGGTCCAGCTGGCGGCAGGGCTGGACGAAGACGGCATGCTCAGCGAGGAAGCCATGGAGCGCGCCCTCAACTGCCTCGCCCAGTTCGCGCCCTTCATCGATGGCATCGAGGCCGACCATCTGCGGGTCGTGGGCACCAACGCCCTGCGCGCCGCACATAACAGTGAAGAACTGATCGAGCGCGCCGAGGCTCTGCTGGGGCATCCCATCGAGATCATCGCCGGGCGCGAAGAAGCCCGCCTGATCTATCTGGGCGCGGCGCATGCACTGGCCGATGTGCACGGCAAGCGCCTGATCGTCGATATCGGCGGTGGTTCCACCGAGTTCATCATCGGTGAGCAGTTCGAGCCCCAGCTGCTGGAAAGCCTGCACATGGGCTGCGTCGCCTATACCAAGGCCTTCTTCCAGGACGGCGAGATCAGCGAGAAGCGCATGCGCCGCGCCGAGCTGGCCGCACGCTCGGAACTGGCCAGCATCCAGCGCACCTATCGCGAGATGGGCTGGGATGACCCGGTCGGCTCCTCCGGCACCATCAAGGCCGCCGCCAACGTGCTGGAAGCGCACGGCTGGGCCCCGCATGGCGTGGTCACACGTGAAGGACTGCACAAGCTGCGCGCGGCGCTATTGGAGTTCAAGCGCCTCGACAAGGTCAGCCTGCCGGGCCTGAAGAGCGATCGCGCCACCGTCTTCCCGGCGGGCATCGCCATCCTGTGCGGTGTCTTCGAGGCACTGGGACTGGAGCAGATGCGCTACTCCGACGGCGCGCTGCGTGAAGGCGTGCTGTTCGATCTGATCGGGCGCAACACGCCGGAGGATTCACGTCTGTCGGCCATCGAGTCGCTGCAGCGTCGTTACGGCATCGATACCCGCCACGCCAGCAATGTGCGCGACACCGCCCTGCAGCTGTTCGATCAGGTCGCCGGCGACTGGGCGCTGGGGGCGACGTCACGTCAGCTGCTGAGCTGGGCCGCTGACCTCCACGAAGTCGGCCAGGCGATTTCCCACAGCCAGTTCCATCGCCATGGCGCCTACCTGCTCGAGCATTCCGACCTGCTCGGCTTCTCGCGTCCGGAACAGCGCGCGCTGGCCTTCCTGGTCCGCGCCCACCGTCGCAAGTTCCCCAAGAACGAACTGGCGGCGCTGCCGGAGCCGCAGCAACCGCGTCTGGCGCGTCTGGCACGCCTGCTGCGCATGGCAGTGATGCTCAACCATTCACGCTCGGAAGCGCCGGTGCTCGGCATGCACCTCAGCGCCGAAGGCGACGACCTGACGCTCAATCTGACCGAGGAATATCGCGATCACAGCCTGATCAACGATGACCTCAGCCAGGAAAGCGAGCTGCAGAAAGCCGCCGGCATGACGCTGACGCTGGCCGATGCCTGAGCGAGCACTGCGCAAGACATCGGCGAGATCGTCCGCTGGCCTCACTGCTATGTGAGTGCGGCCAGTAGCCACCAGCCCCGCGAGGGGTGCCATAGCCCCGCGACAGTCCCGTCGTGCATGCGTGCCACACGCAACTGGTCACGCTGCCACGGCGGGATGTCGGCTTCCTGCAGCAAACGCTTGATATCGCGCCGCCCCCGCCCTGCTACTCGCAGTACATCTCCCGGCTGACGCGATGTGAAGGCAACATGCTGCTCGTCCCTCCCCAGCGCCCGCCATGCCTTGCGCGCCTCAGCATCCCACTCAGAGGAAGGCGTCTCTCCGGGTTGGCGACCACTTCTCGCGTAGCCGGTATCGCCTTGTCGATGACGCACACCCTGCTCAATAACGGTATCTGACACCTGCCACCACAGCTGGCCGCGCCACGCACGCACGCTGACGGCATATTCGGCATTGGCCCAGTGCACCTCGGCCACCGAGTCGGGCGGCGTGGCGATCAACTGCTGCAGGCTCATCAAGCGACCCCGCGGCGGCACCGGCCAGCCACGCGACTGGCATAGATGGCGCAGGACCAAGCGCTGACGTGACTCACTCAAGCCTGCCAGCTCCGCCAATGACAACTGCGTCTCTTGCTCCCGTCCCTGATCCAGGCCCTGATTCAGGCCCTGATCCAGCCCCTGCCTCTGGCCCTGCTCATGTCCCCGCTCATGTCCTTGAGCCAGGCGCTTTGCGCCTGACACCTGAACCTTCGCCAACAGCTCGGCCGCCAGCTCATCAAGCAAGGACTGCTCTTCCTGCAACTGCTGCGCCGAACGCGCCAGGCTAGCCACGGCCTGCGGCCAGCGCGCCTGCAGCAGCGGCACGACACTGTGGCGCAGGTAGTTGCGATCAAACTGCTGATCGACATTGCTGGGGTCTTCGCACCAGTCGCGCCCGGCCAGCAAGCCCTGCTGGCTCGCCAATGTCAGGATTTCATGGCGCGGGATGCCCAACAGCGGCCGTCGCAGTCGTGCCCGCTCATGGGCGATCTGGCCTCGCCCGGGGGACGCCTCACCCACGGCCAGCGCCCGCTCAGGCGGCATGGCCGCCAGCCCGCGCCCGCCACTGCCACGCAATGCGTTGAGCAACAGCGTCTCGGCCTGATCATCCTGATGCTGCGCCAGCCATAGGCTATCCCCCGCCACCAGACAGGCGCTCAGTGCCGCCAGCCGCCCTTCGCGCGCTGCCGCCTCCAACCCCCGCGACTTGAGTGCTGCCTTCGCCAGCGCCAGATGACACACGCTAAGCGGTAGCCCGAGGCGCGAGGCCAGCCTGCGCGCCAGCTGCTCGAAATCATCGTTGGCCGCCTGCAGGCCGTGATGCACATGCACCAACCGCAGTCGACGCGGGCAGTCCTTGACCGCGCGAGCCGCCAGCCGCGCCAGCATCACCGAATCCAGCCCGCCCGAGAGCGCGATCCACACCGTGCGCCTGGCATCGCTGGCCTCGAGCGCCTCGCGCACGGCGGCGAGTGCGCGCGACTCCGCCATCTCGCTCAGCGGTTGAGCACGCAGGCACAGCGAAGCCAGTGAAGGGGACAGAGACATGTCGGGCTCCTGTCGCGAAGCGGATGAAGGAAGTGGTGGAGAAAAGGAAGTGGAGGAGAAAACGCAGGCCCTGAACGCAAGAACGCCCCCGGAAGAATCCGGAGGCGTCCTGGTCACGCGGGCATGAGCCGATCGCGCATCACGCGAGAGGCACCGGGATCATGCCGGGGCGCCGTAGCTCATCAGGCGCTGGTAACGACGCTCCAGCAGGGCATCGGTATCCAGGGCGCCAAGACGCTCCAGACCTTCGCCCAGCGCAGCCTTGATGCTGTCGGCAGCGGACTGCGGGTTGCGATGCGCGCCACCCAGCGGCTCCTTGATCAGGTTGTCGACGAAGCCCAGCTCCTTGAGACGCGAGGCAGTGATGCCCATCGCATCAGCGGCGTCGGCGGCACGCTCGGCGCTCTTCCACAGGATGGAGGCGCAACCTTCCGGCGAGATCACCGAGTAGGTGGAGTACTGCAGCATGTTCAGCTCGTCACACACGCCGATGGCCAGTGCGCCGCCGGAACCACCCTCACCGATGACGGTGGAGATGATAGGCGTCTTCAGGCGAGACATCACCGCCAGGTTGTAGGCGATGGCCTCGGACTGACCGCGCTCCTCGGCACCGATGCCCGGATAGGCGCCCGGCGTGTCGATGAAGGTCAGGATCGGCATCTTGAAACGCTCGGCCATTTCCATCAGACGGCAGGCCTTGCGGTAGCCTTCCGGACGCGGCATGCCGAAGTTGCGACGCACCTTTTCCTTCACGTCGCGGCCTTTCTGGTGACCGATCACCATCACCGGCTTGTCGTCGAGACGCGCGATACCGCCGACCAGCGCTTCGTCATCCGCGTAGTGACGGTCGCCGTGCAGCTCATCGAAATCCGTGAACAGATTCTCGAGGTAGTCGAGGGTATACGGGCGCTGCGGGTGACGTGCCAGCTGAGATACCTGCCAGGCGCCGAGGTCCTTGAAGATGGACTCGGTGAGCTTGGTGCTCTTTTCCTGCAGGCGAGCGATCTCGTCAGACAGGTTGACCTGGGAGTCGTTACCGACCAGACGGAGTTCCTCGATCTTGGCCTGCAGCTCGGCGATCGGCTGTTCAAAGTCCAGATAATTGGGATTCATAAGGCGTTTCGTTCGTCGTCTCGGGCAGCCAGGAAAGCGAGTCGGCCGGGTCACTCCCCCTGAGCACACGCTCAGGCGATCTGTGGCTCGCGGCGGTCACAGTCGGCATGGAATTGGGTACGGAAAAGATGGACAGGCATTATCGCACCCTGTTCGACAGGTGCAAACCTTGCCCGCCTGTTAGGCGTGGATTAACTCTGCGCCTACGCCACTCATCTCGATGCTACGCCTGCCCCGCCGCTTGGCGAGGCAGGCACCATCCTGCGGGCCAGCACCTCAGTCACGGTACTTGAGGCGCACACCGCGCTGGCCTTCCACCTCACCCAGCTGGATCAACAACTCATCACTGGGCGCAACGCGCCATTGCTCGCCCAGCTCCAGCCAGGCCTCCGCCGCGGCGTTGCGATAACGCAGGCGCATCGGCAGGCCTTCGCTGGCCAGGTGCGGCGTCAGCAAGGTGGTCAGCTGCTGGGTGAAGCGACCGCCGATGTCCTCGGCGGCGATACTCATCTCGACCGCCTCACCGAAGCGCGCCCGCGCATCGATGATCGGCGTGACATCCTTGCCGCGCAGACGCAGGCCACCGGAATAGTCATCCTGGCTGACCTCGCCCTCGACGATCACCACGCTGTCAGGTACCAGCTTGTTGCGCACCTGATCGTAAAGCTCACCGAACATCGAGGCCTCGATGCGCCCGGTGCGGTCATCCAGGGTCACGAAGGCCATGGTGTCGCCCCGCTTGGACTTCATGGTGCGCATGGCGATCACCAGCCCAGCGATGCGCTGCGGCTCACGCGATGGCTTGAGGTCACTGATGCGCGCATTGATGAAGCGCTTGAGCTCACCCTCGTACTCATCGATGGGATGGCCGGTCAGATAGAGCCCCAGCGTGTCCTTCTCGCCGGTGAGGCGCTCCTTGTCGGTCCACTCGCGGGCCTTGCGATAGCCGGCGTAGACATCGGTTTCCGGCTCGCTGAAGGCATCGCCGAACATGTCGGTGATGCCGACATCATTGTTGGCGTGATTCTGGGAGGCGGCCTTGAGCGCATCCTCCACCGCCAGCATCAGCACCGCACGCGACGGGCCGATGTTGTCCAGCGCGCCGGAGCGGATCAGCGCTTCCAGGGTGCGCTTGTTGATCTTCTTGGCATCGATGCGCTTGCAGAAGTCGAAGATGTCGCTGAACGGGCCACCCTCGGCGCGCGCGCTGACGATGGCATCGATCGGTCCCTCGCCGACGCCACGGATGGCGCCCAGGCCGTAGACGACGCGCCCTTCCAGATCGACGGTGAACTTGTAGCCGCCGATGTTCACATCCGGCGGCGTGACCGTCAGACCGATATGACGGCACTCCTCGATCAGCGGCACCACCTTCTCGATGGTCTGCATCTCGGTCGAGATCACCGCGGCCATGAATGGCCCCGGATAGTGCGCCTTCAGCCAGCCGGTCTGGTAGGAAACGAGACCATAGGCCGCCGAGTGCGACTTGTTGAAGCCGTAACCGGCGAATTTCTCCACCAGGTCGAAGATGTTGCCGGCCAGGTCCTTGTCGATGCCCTTGCCCGCACAGCCTTCCATGAAGCCGGCGCGCTGCTTGGCCATCTCTTCCGGCTTCTTCTTGCCCATCGCGCGGCGCAGCATGTCGGCCTGGCCCAGCGTATAGCCGGCCAGCACCTGCGCGATCTGCATGACCTGCTCCTGGTACAGGATGATGCCGTAGGTCGGCTCCAGGACCGGCTTGAGCAGCTCATGCTGGTAATCCGGGTGTGGATAAGACACTTCCGAACGACCGTGCTTGCGGTTGATGAAGTCATCCACCATGCCGGACTGCAGCGGGCCGGGACGGAACAGGGCCACCAGGGCGATCATGTCTTCCAGACAGTCGGGCTTGAGCTTCTTGATCAGCTCCTTCATGCCGCGGGATTCCAGCTGGAAGACGGCCGTCGTCTCCGCCTTCTGCAGCATGTCGAAGGTCTTGGCGTCATCCAGCGGGATATCATCGATATCCAGCGGCGCCAGCCCTTCCCGCTCACGGATCTTGTCGACCATCTCGGTCGCCCAGTCGATGATGGTCAGGGTGCGCAGACCCAGGAAGTCGAACTTGACCAGCCCGGCCTCCTCGACGTCGTTCTTGTCGAACTGGACCACCAGACCGCTGCCGTCTTCGTCACACAGCAGCGGCGCGAAGTCGGTCAGCTTGGTCGGTGCGATCACCACGCCCCCGGCGTGCTTGCCGGTGCCGCGCGTGGTGCCCTCGAGCTTGAGCGCCATCTCCCAGATTTCCTGGGCTTCCTCGTCGTTGTCGATGAATTCCTTGAGCTGCGGCTCCTGCTCGATGGCCTTCTCGAGCGTGATGCCGACCTCGAAGGGAATCAGCTTGGAGAGCTTGTCACCCAGCGAGTAGGGCTTGCCCTGGGCACGCGCCACGTCACGCACCACGGCCTTGGCGGCCATGGTGCCGAAGGTGACGATCTGCGAGACCGCGTTGCGCCCATAGCGCTCGGCCACGTAGTCGATCACGCGGTCACGCTTCTCCATGCAGAAATCGACGTCAAAGTCGGGCATGGAGACACGTTCCGGATTCAGGAAGCGCTCGAACAGCAGGTCATATTCCAGCGGGTCCAGATCGGTGATCTTCTGGGCGTAGGCCACCAGCGAGCCGGCACCGGAACCACGCCCCGGACCGACCGGCACGCCGTTGTCCTTGCCCCACTGGATGAAGTCCATGACGATCAGGAAGTAACCGGGGAAGCCCATCTGCAGGATGATGTCGAGCTCGAAATCCAGCCGCGTGCGATAGCGCTGCTCGATCTCGGCCCAGGCCTCGCTGTCACGCGGATGCCTGGCGTGCGGATACAGCTTGTCGAGGCGCTCCGTCAGGCCATCATGCGAGACCTTGCGGAAGAACTGGTCCATCGTCATGCCTTCCGGCACCGGGAACTCGGGCAGGAAGTAGGTGCCCAGCTGCACGGTCACCGAGCAGCGCGCCGCGATCAGCACACTGTTCTCGAGCGCTTCGGGAATGTCGGAGAACAGCTCGCTCATCTCCTCGGCGCTCTTCAGGTACTGCTCATCGCTGTAGCGGGTCTCGCGCCGCGGGTCATCCAGCGCCTTGCCTTCACCGATGGAGACGCGCGTCTCGTGGGCCCAGTAGTCCTCCCGCTTGAGGAAGCGCACATCATTGGTGGCGACCACCGGCGTATCGGTGGCCTCGGCCAGCGCCACCGACAGGTGCAGACACTCTTCCTCGTACTGACGCTGGGTGCGGGTCAGCTCCAGATAGAAGCGATCCCCGAACACCGCCTTCCATTCACCGAGCAGCGCCCGGGCGCTGTCTTCGTGGTCCGACAGCAGATGACGGCCGATCTCGCCTTCACGGCCACCGGACAGCACGACCAGGCCCTCGGCCTGCTCGAAGATCCACTGTTTCTCGAGATAGGCGCGGTCCTGCTTCTGGCCATCGGTCCAGCCGCGCGAGATCAGCTCGGTGAGGTTGCGATAGCCGGTGTCGTTCATCGCCAGCAGCGTGAGGCGATACGGGCGCGTGGCATCCTGGGGATTGATCAGCCACATGTCGGCCCCGATGATCGGCTTGATGCCGGCAGCGCGCGCATTGGAGTAGAACTTGACCAGCCCGAACAGGTTGGCCTCGTCAGTCACCGCGACAGCCGGCTGGCCCGCCGCGGCGGTCGCCTTGATCAGCGGCTTGACGCCGGGCAGACCATCGACGAGGGAGAACTCGGTGTGAACGCGCAGGTGAACAAAGGGCGTGGTCATGGAATCGGCTCGTGAAGTCGGCGTGACGGTGAAGGATTCGGTTGCGGCGGGTGCTGTCGTCGCTGCGAGTGCCGCCGGCGGCTGCGAGGCTGAAGGCTCGGGCTCGGGCTTCAAGGATAGCCTGTCAGCGCCATCGTCTGAAGGCATGGCATCTGAAGGCGCAGCATCCGCCCGGGCAGGCTCGACTGACGGGGATGCCGTGGTCTCACTGGCATCAGTCAGACCACGGCTGGCGGCTTTTTTGCCGTGGGCTGCTGGCTCTTCTCGCTTGCCTCGCTCGGCTCCGGGGCCGGAAGCGCGATCAGCGCGTCTGGCGGCACGGCCTGTGGCACATGCCCCGACATGAACAGCCGCTTGACTGGCCCGAAGCTCTTGCGATGCAGGGTGAGGATGCCATGTTCCTCGATGGCGGCCTGATGCTCGCGGGTCGGGTAGCCCTTATGACGCGCGAAGCCATAGGCGGGGAAGCGTGAATCCAGCGCCGCCATCTGGGCGTCGCGATGCACCTTGGCCAGAATCGAGGCCGCGCCGATGGCGGCGTGGCGCAGATCGCCCTTCACCACCGCCATGCCGGGAATCTCGTGTCCCGGCAGGCGGTTGCCATCCACCAGCAGGTATTCCGGACGCACGCCCAGTGCATCGATGGCGCGCCGCATGGCCAGGTGCGTGGCCTGATAGATGTTCAGCTCATCGATCTCGTCACTGGTGGCCTCGGCGATCGCCCACGCCCAGGCACGGGCCCGAATCTGCTCGTAGAGGGCCAGACGCTTCTTCTCGCTGAGCTTCTTGGAGTCCGTGATGCCCTCGATGGGGTCATTCGGGTCAAGAATCACCGCTGCCGCCACCACCGGGCCGACCAGCGGCCCACGCCCGACCTCATCGATACCGGCCAGCAACTGCCCCTGATAGGGAATCACCAGCGGCGGAAAATCATCGGCGGGTTTACGCTTGCGCGCAGAAGGCGTAGTGGCGTGGCTGTCGGCAGAGTCGGTCATGATATCTCGAGGCGTAAGACAACAGGCAGAGCGCCAATGCGATCTGCCTGTCGAGGTGATTCAATCAAGGGTAGCGCAATGTCTGGCGGCGACACGCGGGATCAGCGTCCGGCCAGTTCACCGATGGCGATGGCGGCCGCAGCGCTGGCATCACAGGTCAGTTCACGATGCATGGCGGTGAAACGCTCACGCAGCTCTCGTTGGCGGGCGACGTCACCGGCGGCACGCGACAGCAATGGCGCAAGGCTTTCCTCGATGGACTCCGGCGTGGCGGCGTCCTGGATCAGCTCCGGCACCAGCGTCTCGCGGGCGATCAGATTGGGCAGGGAAATCCACTCGGTCTTGACCATATGCCGCGCGATGCGATGCGTCATCGGCGCCATGCGATAGGCCACCACCATCGGACGATGGCACAGCAGACATTCGAGTGCCGCGGTGCCGGAAGCCAGCAGCACGGCATCGGCGGCGGTCATCGCTTCACGCGATTGGCCATCCACCAGATGGATGCGGCTGCGATCCAGCCCTGCGCGCTCCGCCATCAGGGACTCGAGCTCGGTGCGCCGCAGCGGCGTGGCCGCCGGGATCACCACCTCAAGGCCGGGATAACGCTGACAGAGACGCTCGATGGCGGCCAGGAAGGTCTCGCCGAGAAAGCGGATCTCGTTGGCGCGGGAGCCCGGCAATACCGCCAGCAGCTGCACTCCCGGGTCGATCCCCAACTGCCCACGGGCAGCAGCGCGATCATCCTCGAGCGGCAACTCATCGGCCAGCGGATGGCCGACGAAGGTCACCGGCACCTGATGCTCACGATAGAAGGCGGCCTCGAAGGGCAGGAAGGTCAGCATGCGATCGACGGCGCGGCGAATGGTCTTCACGCGCCCCTGACGCCAGGCCCACACGGAGGGGCTGACGTAGTGAGCGGTGGTGATGCCCTGCTTGCGCAGGCGCAGCTCTAGCCCCAGATTGAAATCCGGGGCATCGATGCCGATCATCACGTCGGGCTGCCACTCAAGGGCGTCGCGCAACAGATGGCGACGCACCTTGATCAGCGCCGGCAGATGCTTGAGCACCTCGACCAGCCCCATCACCGACAGCGTTTCCAGCGGGTAGAGGCTGTCGAAGCCCTCGGCCTGCATGCGCGGGCCGCCGATGCCACGGAACTCGACATCGGGATAGCGCGCCTTGAGCGCGCGCATCAGGCTAGCACCGAGGATGTCACCGGAGAGCTCGCCGGCTACCAGGTAGATGCGCATGCTCAGCGAGTCAGGCCGCGAGTGGACGCCTTGAGCGAGGCGATGAAGACATCGCGCTCGGCCAGCGGCGGCTCGGCTTCCAGCTGCTCGAGGGCCTGGGCCAGCGTCAGACCCTGACGGAAGACCGTCTTGTAGGCCGTGTTCAGCGCGGAGATGGTCTCGCGGCTGAAGCCACGACGCTTGAGGCCGACGCTGTTGAGGCCATGCGCTTCCGCCGGATGGCCATTGACCATCACGAAGGCCGCGATGTCCTTGGTGATGATGGAGCCACCACCTGCCATGGCATGTTCGCCGATATGGCAGAACTGATGCACCGCCGACAGGCCACCCAGAATGACGTGGTTGCCGAGATGGACATGACCACCCAGCGTTGCCTGATTGGCCATGATGCAGTCGTCACCGATGATGCAGTCATGGCCGACATGCGAGTAGGCCATGAACAGGTTGCGACTGCCGATACGCGTGAGGCTGGCATCCTGGACGGTGCCGCGATGCAGGGTCACGCCCTCGCGGATGACGTTGTCATCCCCGATTTCCAGACGCGTCGGCTCACCGGCGTACTTCTTGTCCTGACAGTCCTCGCCCACTGACGCGAACTGGAAGATACGGTTGCGCTCACCGATGACGGTGGTGCCCTTGATGACGACATGCGGCCCCACCACCGTGCCAGCGCCGATCTCGACATCAGCCCCGATCACGCAGAACGGGCCGACCTCGACATCATCGGCCAGGCGGGCGCCGGGATCGACAATGGCAGTAGGATGTATCAAGCGACCTTCCTCTCGGCACAGATGATTTCGGCCTCGCAGACCAGATCGCCGTCGACCTTGGCCTGACAGGCGAATTTCCAGATGCCACGCTTTTCGCGCAGCACGCGAGCGCTGATCTCGAGCTGGTCACCCGGCATCACCGGGCGCTTGAAGCGCACATTGTCGCTTCCGACGAGATAATAGATGTAGCCATCGGCGGGACGTTTGTCGACGGTCTTGAAGCCGAGAATACCCGCCGCCTGAGCCATGGCTTCCACGATCAGAACGCCCGGCATGATCGGGTGCTCCGGGAAGTGGCCATTGAAGAACGGCTCATTGATGCTGACGTTCTTGCGCGCGACGATGAACTCGCCAAGGGTCAGGTCCATGACACGATCGATCAGCAGGAAAGGATAGCGGTGCGGGAGATACTCACGGATCTCGTTGACGTCCATAACCATTGGCTTGCAACCTCTGAAATAACGAAATGCCTGCCGCTCGCGGGCAGGCATGTAATGACGGTCCGGACCGCCGTTCGGGCAATGGCGCGCATTATAGCGTCCTTGCGCGTGGCTGGCAGCCGCTCATTGCCCGACAGTGCGCCAAGCAGGTGCGAGACTCTGCTCTGGACAGGTACTACCCGGGCTTGCAGTACTACTTGTCCTTCAAACTCTTCTCGACCTGATTCAAGCGTCGCGCCAACTGATCCAACTGCTTGAAACGTACGGCATTTCTGCGCCACAGGCCGTTATCCATCGCACCAGTGCCGGAGGAATAGACGCCCGGCTTGGTGATGGAGTTGGTCACCAGACTCATGCCGGTCACCTGCACGCCATCGGCGATCTCCAGGTGGCCCGCCAGACCCACGCCACCGCCCATCAGACAGTAGCGACCGACCTTGGTGGAGCCGGCGATGCCGACACAGCCCGCCAGCGCCGAGTGGTCACCGATCTGCACGTTGTGCGCGATCTGGACCTGGGAGTCGATCTTGACGTCATTGCCGATGATGGTGTCACCGAGCGCACCACGATCGATGCTGGTGCAGCTGCCGACTTCGACATCATCGCCGATCAGCACGCCGCCGAGCTGGGCGATCTTGTGCCAGCCCTTGCCATCGTGGGCGAAGCCGAAGCCATCGGCACCGATCACGCAGCTGCTGTGGAGTACCGCGCGCGCCCCGATCACCACGCCATGATAGAGCGTGACATTGGGGTGCAGCAGACAGCCCTCGCCCAACACGCTGTCAGCCCCGATCACGCAACCCGCGTGAATGCGCGTGTTGTCGCCGATGCTGACGCCCGGACCGATCACGACCTGCGGGCCGACCTCGACATTGGCCCCCAGGGTTGCGGTCTCGTCGATGACGGCACTGGCGTGCACGCTCGCCTGAGGCTCGACCGCCAGCGGATCGAACAGACGCGACAGCTCAGCGTAGGCCAGATACGGATTGTCCAGCACGAGGGCATTGCCCTTGCACTCTTCAAGATGGCTTTCATGCAGCAGCACGGCAGTCGCGGCGGTTTCCCCGAGATACTTGAGGTAGGCGCGATTGGCGAGGAAGGCGATATCGCCGGGCTCAGCATCGACCAGCGTCGACAGGCCGGTGACCCGGACAGCCGGGTCACCGACGAGACGAGCGCCCAGCCGCTGAGCCAGATCCTCGAGAGTGTAAGAGAATTGTCGCTTTTTCATTCTGTCTCTGGGCGCTGAGCGCCTCTGGCTCGCATTCGCGTTGGCATGCTCGGATGCAACACATCCCGCGCGCTTGCGCGCGGGATGCACTCAGTTGAGCGAGTTGAACACCTGAGTCACTTCATTGGTCAGGTCCATACCGTCCTTGCTGTAGACCGTCGCATTGCGGTCGACCAGCAGCTCGATGCCATGCTTGTCGACGACCTGCTGGATGGCCTTGTCGAGCTTCGGCTTGGACTGCTTGAGGAAGGTCTGCTCCGCCTGTTGCTGCTGCTGCTGGACCTGGCCACGCAGCTGCTGGAACTGGCCACCCTTCTGGCGCAGCTGCTGCTGCACGGACTGACGCTCGGAGTCGGACATCACGGCGCCGTCCTTCTGCAGCTTGGCCTGCAGGGATTCCAGTTCCTTGGCGAGTGCCTTGGCCTGGTCCTGCTTGCCGGCCAGCTGATTCTTGAGCTGGTTCATGGAAATCTTGGCCGAATCGGAACTCAACAGCGCCTGGCGCCAGTCGAGGACCGCGACTTCGGTGGCCTGTGCCAACATCGGAGTCGCCATGGCGGCAAGGCCACCAGCCAGACACAGGGCGCGGGTCAATTTACGCATCACACAAACTCCTTGTAGGCCTGTTGTTCAGTCACTGATGACTCAGCGACCGACGGTGCGAGGACCGGCGACGGAACAGGGACAGCGTCGCCGGTGGTCGTGACGAAGGCCGCACCGGCTCAAGCGGGTGCGGCCTCGTACGGCCTTAGAAGGTCTGGCCCAGCGAGAACTGGAAGATCTCGGTGTCATCGTCGTCATCGTCACCGATCGGCTGGGCGACACTGAAGGTCAGCGGGCCTACCGGCGTGATCCACGACAGGCCGATACCGGCACTGTAATTCAGCTCGCCCAAGTCGACACCGCTCTCACAGCTGCTGGTGTCACTGGAGCTCACGTCGTAGCACGACGTCAGATAGGTGTTACCGGCATCGACGAAGAACGACGGCTGCACCGAGCGCTTGTCCTTGATGAAGGGCATCGGGAAGATCAGGTCCACCCCACCTTCGATCAGGATGTTGCCGCCAATGGTATCGTCGTCACCATCGTTCTGTTCGGTGGTGGCCTGCCCCAGGGTATTGGAGCTGTAGCCACGCACGCTGCCCAGACCGCCGGCATAGAAGTTCTTGAAGAACGGATAGGTATCGCCGGAGAACGAGTTGGCATAGCCCAGCTCGGTACGGAACTTGAGTGACCAGTCCTGACTCAGCTCGAAGAACTTGGATCCCTTGTAGCGGAGCTTGTAGTAATCCGCATCGGAACCCGGCACCGCCACTTCCAGCGACAGCAGCTGAGAGCTGCCCGCCGTGGGCAGGATGCCACGGTTGAGGTTGTTGCGTGACCAGCTGGCCGTCAGCTTGTAGAGGTTGAAGTCTTCGCCTTCATCCTCGATGAACTGGGTGACCTCCGCCGGGCTGTCGTCGAAGTCCTTGACGCGCACGAACTCGTAACCGCCGCCGAAGTTCAGACGTGACAGCTCGTTGATCGGGTAACCGAAGTTGATCCCGCCACCGAAGCTGTCGGTCGCGTAGCTGGCGACGTCGTCATCATCGTCGTAGTCCACCTTGCGGTAGAACATGTTGTAGCCGCGCGAGATGCCATCCAGCGTCCAGTACGGGTCGGTGTAGCCGAAGCTGACGTTGGTGTAGTCATCCGACTTCTGGGCGTTGATGTTGACTTCGTTACCGGTGCCCAGGAAGTTCTTCTGCGACAGGCCCACCCCGTAGATGACACCGTCACCCTGGGAGAAACCGACCGACGCCGAGATCGAGCCTGACGGCTGCTCCTCGACGTTGTAGTTGACGTCCAGCTGGTCCGGCTCGCCGGCGACAGGACGCGTGTCGACATCGACCTGCTTGAAGAAGCCGAGGCGTTCAAGCTTCTGCTTGGACTGCTTGATCTTGTCGGTGGAGGCCGGCGCACCTTCCAGCTGGGTCATCTCACGACGCAGCACTTCGTCTGCGGTGGTGGTGTTGCCCTTGAAGTTGATGCGACGCACGTAGGCGCGCTTGCCGGGGTCGACCGCGAAGGTCAGATCGACGGTGTCGCTCTCTTCGTTGACCTCCGGCACCGCGTTGACCTTGGCGAAGGCGAAGCCGTCGGCACCCAGTGCCTGGCGCAGCGCCTCGCTGGAAGCGGTCACATCACGCTGGGAATAGAGGGCATCCGGGGCGAGCTTGACCAGATCGCGGGCGCGCTCTTCCTTCATCTTCAGGTCACCGGCAAAGCCGATATTGCCGATCTTGTACGGCTTGCCTTCATCGACGTTGATGGTGACGAAGATCTCGGACTTGTCCGGCGAGATGGACACCTGGGTCGAGCGCACCTGGAAGTTGACGTAACCACGATCGAGATACCAGGACTTGAGGGTCTCGATATCGCCGGTCAGCTTCTCACGCGAGTATTCATCATCGGAGAACCAGCCGAAGAACCAGCTCGGCTTGTCTTCCAGCTCCAGCTGTTCGCGCAGGGTCTCGTCATCGAAGGCATCGTTGCCGACGATGTTGATCTGATGAATCTTGGCGATCGCGCCTTCCTTGACGTCGATGTTGACCTGTACGCGGTTGCGCTCGAGCTCCTCGACGGAGGTCTCGATACGCGCGCTGTAGCGGCCCTGAGCCTGGTAGACACGCTCGAGCTCACGCTGCATCTCTTCCAGCGTGGAGCGCTGCAGAACCTGACCCTCGGCCAGCCCTGCTTCCTTGAGGCCCTTGCGCAGGTCTTCGTCGGGAATCTGCGAGTTGCCGTCAATCTCGATCTTGGAGATCGTCGGACGCTCGACCACATCGATGATCAGGACATCGCCATCACGCTTGAGGCGGATGTCGTCGAACAGGCCCGTGTCGAACAGCTGACGCGCTGCCGAGGACAGGTCCTCTTCTTCCACATTCTGATCCGCGGAGACGGGGAAGGCGTTGAAGACGGTGCCCGCAGACACGCGCTGGAGGCCCTCTACCCGGATGTCCGAAATTTTAAAAGATGCGGCCAAGGCGCCCTGACTGGCCCCGAGCAGCGCAGCTGCCAATCCAATGGTCTTGAGTTTCATGCAGTCGCTTCGCTTCTCTGGATTCCGCCCGCTTGGGTGAACAGGCACCTTATACACAACCCCCTGCAACTGACAAGACAGCTACGAGTGAGGATCGGCAATCGGGGCCGAAGTCGTGTGGGCATGATGACGGGAGTTGATCGCATTGACCAGCCCGTGCAATGAATTGACCCCCATGGGCATCGACAGTTCAGATTCGGTTCATCCTGCGGGAGCCATCACGTGCTGATGGCTCCCCGAATCCGTCACCAAAGACGCATGAGATCGAAGTAGATGGCCATCAGCATGAGGGAACCGACCAGCGCCATGCCGATCTTCAGCCCCGCATTCTGGACCTCTTGCGAAAGTGGTTTGCCGCGCACGGCTTCCACCAGATAGAACAGCAGGTGCCCGCCATCCAGCACCGGAATCGGCAGCAGATTGAGGACACCCAGGCTGATGGAGAGATAGGCCATGAAGCCGAGGAAGGCCTCGAGGCCGGAGCGCGCCGTGTCGCCGGCGATACGCGCGATGGTGATCGGGCCAGACAGGTTGGACGGTGCGATCAGACCGACCAGCATCTTGCGGATCGAATCCAGCGTCAGCACCGTCATCTCGCCAGTCTTGCCGACGGCCTGGCCGACTGCCGCCAGCGGCCCGAAGCTGAGCTCGCGCTGATACTGCTCGGGCCAGCTGACGTTCTCGACGCCGGCACCGACCTGCCCCACCACACGCCCGTCATCTAACGAATTGCTGGCGGGGGTCAGTGACAGCGTCTCTTCCTTGCCATCTCGCGCCACCAGTACCGACAGCGTCTCGCCCGGCGCACCGCGCACGCGCTCGACGAAATCGATCCAGTCGACCACCAGGGTGCCATCGATACTGACGATGCGATCACCGGCCTGCAGGCCTGCCGCCTGAGCGGCGCCACCGTCCAGCACACGCCCCAGCACCGCCGGCAACTGAGGACGCCAGGCCGTGATGCCCAGCGTCACCAGCGGACGCGGCGGATCCTGATCGACCAGGAAGCGTGTCACGTCGAGGGACTGCTCACGCGTGGCGCTGGCACCTTCGGCACGTGTGGTGAGCGTCAGGCTGTCATCGCCGATCGCACCGATCAAGCGCAGGTTGACCTCATCCCACGAGGGAGTGGCCTGACCATTGATGGCGACGATCTCGGTCTTCGGCGCAAGGCCGGCGCGGCCAGCCGGCGAGTCCGGCGCCACGGCACCGACCATCGGCACCACCGTGGTGGTACCGGCGACGAACAGCGCCCAGTAGGCGACGATGGCCAGCAGGAAGTTGGCCAGCGGGCCCGCCGAGACGACGGCAATACGCTTCCACACCGACTTGGTATTGAAGGCCAGATGACGCTCGGCCGGATCGACCGGCCCCTCGCGCTCATCCAGCATCTTGACGTAGCCACCCAGCGGGATGGCGGCGACCCCGTACTCGGTGCCGTGGCGATCGGTCCACGACCAGAAGGGTTTGCCGAAGCCGATGGAGAAGCGCAGCACCTTGATGCCGCAACGACGCGCGACCCAGAAATGACCGTACTCATGGATGGTGATCAACACCCCCAACACGACGATCACGGCAAGAATATTCTGGATCACACCCATCACGCGCTCCTGGAGATTGGTGCCCGAGATGGGCAGCCTGCCTTGCCACGCTCACGAAGAAAGTGACAAGACAGTGCAAGATAGGATTTCAGGGCCCGGCGAGGGCCAACTCGGCGGCAGCCAGCTCACGCGCCGCCGCGTCTTCGGCGAGAATCACCTCGAGGCCATCCACCGCCAGTGGCGGACGCGCCTGCATGACGGCCTGCACCACTGCCGGGATTCGATCGAAGGCCAGGCGACCCTCGAGGAAGGCGGCCACGGCCACCTCGTTGGCGGCATTCATCACCGCAGGCCAGGTGCCGCCTGCCGCGATGGCCTCGCGCGCCAGCCGCAGACACGGGAAGCGCGTCTCGTCGGCGGCACGGAAATCGAGGCGCGCGACCTGAAACAGGTCCAGCGGCTCGACGCCGGCATCGATACGCTCCGGCCACGCCAGCGCATAGGCGATCGGCGTACGCATGTCCGGATTGCCCATCTGGGCCAGCACCGAGCCATCACTGTAGGCCGCCATCGAGTGAATCACGCTCTGGGGATGCACGACCACCTGAATGTCGTCCGGCCCGCAAGCGAACAGCCAGCAGGCCTCGATCAGCTCCAGGCCCTTGTTCATCAGGGTGGCGCTATCGACGGAAATCTTGCGCCCCATCGACCAGTTGGGGTGCGCGCAGGCCTCGTCCGGTGTCACCGTGGCCAGCCGCTCGGCAGGCCATTCGGCATCATCGCGGAACGGGCCGCCGGAGGCGGTCAGCAACAGCTTCTCGACGCCGATCGGCGCCAGGCCATCACGATGCTGGGCCGGCAGGCACTGGAAGATGGCATTGTGCTCGGAATCGATCGGCAGCAGGGTCGCCCCGTGCTGCTTCACCGCATCCATGAACAGCTGCCCGGCACACACCAGCGCTTCCTTGTTGGCCAGCAGCACGCGCTTGCCGGCCCGCACCGCCGCCAGCGTCGGCAACAGGCCAGCCGCACCGACGATGGCGGCCATCACGCTATCGACTTCAGGCGCCTCGCTGATGTCGACCAGCGCCTGCTCACCGTGGCGTACCTCGATGGGCGTGCCCTGATAGCTCTCGACGCCCTTGAGCGCCTCACTGAGCCACGCAGCCGCCTCGCGCGAGGCGATCACCGCCACCTGCGGGCGATGCGTCAGGCACAGTTCCAGCAGCGCCTCGTGACGCGTGGCAGCGCTGAGCGCATGCACCCGATAGCGCTCGGGATGGCGCGCGATCACATCCAGGGTGCTGGACCCGATGGAGCCGGTCGCGCCAAGGATGGTGATGCGCTGCAACGCAGGCGCCTCATGAGGAGTCTCGTGGTTCACGCTCACGTTCACATTCGTGCTCACGCACCACCTCCCAGCACCCACGGCAACAGCAGGGCAAACAGCGGCACCGCTGCGGTCAGGCTGTCGATGCGGTCCATCACGCCACCATGACCGGGCAGCAGATGGCTTGAGTCCTTCATCTGACGCTGGCGCTTGAACATGCTCTCGAGCAGGTCACCCAGCACCGAGACGGCCGTCACGCCCAGCGTGACCAGCAGCAGCGGCAGCCAGTCGGCCAGCCCCGCCAGCGCATAGCCGGTCGCCAGCAGGCCGGTGGCCACCAGACCACCGTAGACGCCCTCCCAGGACTTGCCCGGGCTGACGCGCGGCGCCAGCTTGCGCTTGCCGAAGCGCTTGCCGGAGAAGTAGGCACCGATATCCGCCGCCCACACCATCAGCAGCACATACAGCAGCCACTCGCCGCCACTGGCCTTGAGCTGCACGAAGCCGAACCAGGTCGGCAGCAGTGCCAGCACGCCGACGCCCAGCCGCACGCCGGTCGCCTGCCATTCCTGACTGGCGGCCGGATAGCGCATCACCCAGCGCAGATTGACCAGCCATGCCAGTGCCGCCAGATACAGCGGCCAACGCGCAAGAGCGCCATCAAACTGCCAGACCAGCAGCATCAGCACGCTGAGCACCAGCGGGAACAGCAGGCGCGCCATGCCGGCACGCACGCCAGACAGGTTGGACCACTCCCAGGCGGCCAGCGCGACGACAGCCCCGGTGAAGGTGGCAAAGGCGGCACCGTCGAGGCCGAACAGCCCCCACAGCGCCAGCGGCGCGAGAATGAGCGCGGTGATGATTCGTTGTCTGAGCACTAGAGCCCCTCGGCGTCGAGTTGTTCGCTGGTCATGCCATAACGACGCTGACGCAGGGCGTAGGCGCTGAGCGCTTCATCGAAGGCCGCCGCATCGAAATCAGGCCACAGCACGGGCGAGAAATAGAACTCGGCATAGGCCAGCTGCCAGATCAGGAAGTTGGAGATACGCTGCTCACCGCTGGTGCGGATACACAGATCCACCTCCGGCAGTTCGCTCAGGCACACTTCCGCCCCGAGACGTGACTCATCGATGTCCGCAGCCTTGAGCTCGCCGCGCTCGACCTGCTCCGCCAGACGGCGGGCGGCCTCGGCGATATCCCAACGGCCGCCATAGTTGGCGCAGATCACCACGTGCATGCCGCGATTGCCGCGCGTCATGTCTTCGGCGCTCTGGATATGCTTTTGAATCGAATTGGAAAAACGACTGCGCTCGCCGATGACCGAGAGTCGGATATCGTGGCGATGAAGCTTCTTGACCTCGCGCTTGAGCGCCAGCAGAAACAGCTCCATCAGCGCACTGACTTCATTGGCCGGGCGCTTCCAGTTCTCACTGGAGAAGGCAAACAGGGTCAGCACTTCCACGCCCTGCTCGGCAGCGCGACGGATGGTACTGCGGACGGTTTCGGCACCGGCACGATGGCCGCGTATGCCAGCCCAGCCGCGGGACTTCGCCCAGCGGTTGTTGCCGTCCATGATGATCGCCACATGGCGTGGCGTGGAGGGGGAATTCGGTGACGTCATGGGGTCTCGCTACGAGCACCGGATGCCGCCGGCAAACGCCGGCGGCAGACCCGATCAGACCTGCATCAGGTCGGTTTCCTTGTGCTCCAGAGCACTGTCGACTTCCGCCACATACTTGTCGGTCAGCTTCTGGATCTCGTCTTCTCCGCGACGTGCATCGTCTTCGGAGATGTCCTTGTCCTTGAGCAGGCTCTTGATGTCGCCATTGGCGTCACGACGCACATTGCGGAGCGCCACGCGGGCGTTTTCCGCTTCTGCACGCGCCTGCTTGGTGTAACCGCGACGCGTCTCTTCCGTCAGCATCGGCATCGGGACGCGAATCACGTCACCGGCGGTGGACGGGTTGAGACCCAGGTCAGAAGTCATGATGGCCTTCTCGACCTTCGGCACCATGGGCTTTTCCCACGGCACGACAGTCAGGGTGCGCGCATCTTCGGTGGTGATGTTGGCCACCTGATTCAGCGGTACCTGGCTACCATAGTAATCGACCGTCACGGCATCCAGGATGCTGGGATGCGCACGACCCGTACGGATCTTGCCGAAGGCGGCACCGAGGGACTCGATGGTCTTCTTCATGCGTGATTCGGCGTCTTTCTTGATGTCGTTGATCACAGTCTTACCCTCTATCAATCAGCGTGCCTTCCTTGCCACCCACCACCAGGTTGAGCAGCGCGCCTGCCTTGTTCATGTTGAACACCCGCACCGGCATGTCATGGTCACGTACCAGGCAGATGGCGGTCAAATCCATCACGCCAAGCTTCTGGTCCAGCGCATCATCGTAGCTAAGGCTGTCGTACTTCACGGCATCCGGGAACTTGACCGGGTCCTTGTCGTAGACACCATCCACCTTGGTTGCCTTGATGACGGCATCCGCGTCGATCTCGATACCGCGCAGACAGGCAGCGGAATCGGTAGTGAAGAACGGGTTGCCGGTACCGGCGGAGAAGATGACCACATCGCCAGACGTCAGATAACGGATGGCGGTACGGCGATCATAATGTTCTACCACGCCACTCATCGGGATGGCAGACATCACGCGTGAACGGATGTTGGAGCGTTCCAGCGCATCACGCAGCGCCAGACCATTCATCACGGTCGCCAGCATGCCCATATGGTCACCGGTCACACGCTCCATGCCGACTTCCTGCAGGGCTGCGCCACGGAACAGGTTGCCGCCACCGATGACGATGCCGACCTGGACGCCGATGCCCACCAGCTGACCGATTTCCAGCGCCATGCGATCCAGCACCTTGGGGTCGATGCCGAAATCGCCATCGCCCATCAGGGCCTCACCGGAAAGCTTGAGCAGTATGCGCTTGTACTTGGCATTGCGTTCAGCGGAAATGGTGGCCATGCGAATCTCTCCTGATACTGACATACGGGGAACGGGGCGGCCCGAAGGCGGGGGCCAGATACACGATGGCGTGCGACTATGCGCACGCCATCATGAGAAGCGAAAACAGTCAGCCCTTACGCGCGGCTGGCCTGCTCACGGACTTCAGCTGCGAAGTCGACTTCTTCCTTCTCGATACCTTCACCGACTTCCATGCGTACGAAGGATACCACTTCACCACCGGCTGCCTTGACGAACTCGGCGACGGTCTGGTTCGGATCCTTGACGAACGGCTGTTCGGTCAGGCTGTTCTCAGCCAGGTACTTCTTCAGACGACCCTGGGACATCTTCTCGGCGATTTCCGCCGGCTTGCCTGCCATGTCCGGCTGAGCAAGGATGATGGCCTTTTCAGCGTCCATCTGTTCCTGCGGCATGTCGGACGGACGTGCACAGACCGGGTTGACGGCTGCGACGTGCATGGAGACGTCCTTGGCTGCTTCACCAGTACCGCCGTTCAGCAGGGTCAGCGCAGCGATGCGGCCGCCGTGGACGTAGCCACCGACGACGCCGCCAGCCGGCGCTTCGACCAGCTCGGCACGACGAACGGAGATGTTCTCACCGATCTTCTGAACCAGCTGACCACGGGTGTCTTCCAGCTCGCCTTCCATCAGGGAAGCGATGTCGGTGTTCTTGGTAGCGAACACACGATCGGCGATCAGCTGGGTGAAGGCCTTGAAATTGTCATCACGAGCGACGAAGTCGGTCTCGGAGTTGATTTCGACCATCACGCCGTAGCTGGCGTCGTCGGCGACCTTGATGACGATGGCGCCTTCAGCGGCCACGCGGCCAGCTTTCTTGGCGGCCTTCAGGCCGGAGTTCTTGCGCAGGTTCTCGATCGCCAGCTCGATGTCGCCACCGGCTTCGGTAAGAGCCTTCTTGCATTCCATCATGCCGAGCGCAGTACGCTCACGCAGTTCCTTGACCATAGATGCGCTGATAGCTGCCATGGGATGAAACCTCTGTCGTGTCGACGTCTTTGAATACGGGAATTCGGTCACGACCGCTGAACGGTCGCAAATAAGGGGGCCGTGGCCCCCTCATTGCCTGACCTGACTGCCACCTGGCTAGGCCATGCCGCACTTAGTGTAGCGCAGCGTTTGTGACAGTCAGATCAAGCCGCCAGGATCACTCTGCTGCGTCTTCTTCAGAAGCAGTTTCGACAAACTCACCGGCCAGCTCTTCTTCCTTGTTCTTGCCACAGGCGCCTGCAATTGCCTGGACATAGATCTGGATGGCGCGGATGGAGTCATCGTTACCCGGGATGACGTAGTCCACGCCGTCCGGGTTGGAGTTGGTATCGACGACGCCGATGACCGGGATGCCCAGCTTGTTGGCTTCGTTGATCGCGATGCGCTCGTGGTCAACGTCGATCACGAACATTGCGTCCGGCAGGCCGCCCATGTCCTTGATACCGCCGATGGAGCGCTCGAGCTTGTCCTGCTCACGAGTGGCCATCAGGACTTCTTTCTTGGTCAGCTTCGCGAAGGTACCGTCTTCATGCATCTGCTCGATTTCACGCAGGCGCTTGATGGACTGACGGATGGTCTTGAAGTTGGTCAGCATGCCGCCCAACCAGCGATGGTTGACGTACGGCTGGCCAGCCTTGCGAGCTTCTTCCTTGATGATCTTGCCGGCAGCGCGCTTGGTGCCCACGAACATGATCTTGTTGCCATTGGCAGCCATCTTCTCGACCACTGACACGGCTTCGTTCAGCGCCGGCAGGGTGTGCTCGAGGTTGATGATGTGGATCTTGTTGCGAGCGCCGAAGATGAACTTGGACATCTTCGGGTTCCAGTACTTGGTCTGGTGACCGAAGTGTGCGCCTGCCTTGAGCAGATCGCGCATGTTGACTTGCGCCATGTGAATATCTCCTGGATATCGGGTTGGGCCTCCACGTCCCCCATGGATCCGACCGCTTGCGCGGCACCCGGGACCATGTGACGGAACGTGTGTGGATTGGGGTTATGTACGTCAGTCCTTCAATCTCGCCTCGGCCAGGCGCCCGGAGGTGGCCGATCGAGGAGAATTTGCAGGAAAGCGCGCGGCTTTATACCATAGCTCGACCACGATATGAAGTCGCCACTGCCCGACGCGGCATGCGATGCGTCGCGCCATTCCCCCGTCACGCGCGGCCTGGCGGCGTTTCATCCCTCTTATCTCCTGCCTCGAGTCCTCATGAACATTCCCATCAAGACAGCTGAAGAAATCGACAAGATGCGCGTCGCCGGCCGTCTGGCGGCTGAAGTGCTGGAGCTGCTCGACGAGCATGTCCGTCCCGGCGTCACCACGGGCGAGCTCAACCGCATCGCGCACCACCACATCACCGAAGTTCAGGGCTGCATTCCGGCGCCGCTCAACTACCACGGCTTCCCGAAATCGATCTGCACCTCGATCAATCACGTGGTCTGTCACGGCATCCCCGATGACAACAAGAAGCTCAAGAAAGGCGACATCCTCAACATCGACATCACCGTGATCAAGGACGGCTATCACGGCGATACCTCGAAGATGTACATCGTCGGCGAGCCGAGCATCCAGGCCGAGCGTCTGTGCCGCGTCACCCAGGAATGCCTCTATAAAGGCATCGAGCTGGTACGTCCGGGCGTACGCCTGTCAGAAATCGGTCGTGCGATCCAGAAGCATGCCGAAGCGGCAGGCTACAGTGTCGTGCGTGACTTCTGTGGCCACGGCATCGGCGCCGGCTTCCATGAAGACCCGCAGGTGCTGCACTATGACGGCTACGAAGCCCGTGCCGACGCCGAGCTTCTGGAAGGCATGTGCCTGACCATCGAGCCGATGGTCAATGTCGGTGGCTACAAGGTGAAGGTCCTCAAGGACGACTGGACAGCCGTCACCAAGGACAAGAGCCTCTCGGCCCAGTGGGAGCATACCCTGCTGGTCACCGCCACCGGCGTCGAGGTACTGACACGTCGCACGGAAGAGGACCTCTCCTTCCTCGAGGGTTGATCAAGATGCTCCTGCACCACTATCACTTCGTCGAGCGTGAAGCGCTCTACGATGCCGTCACCTTCGACGGCGAGCTGGCTACGACGAAGACACCCATCCCGCTGTTCAAGCGGGCTCTGGCACAGGTACAGGAGCGTCTCGAGGCTCGCTTCAAGGCGGGCGCCGACATCCGCGACCTCATCCATGGTCGTGCCCGCGCCATCGATCGCCTGCTGGCCATCGCCTGGCAGCGCCAGACCTGGCCGGATGACGGCATCGCCCTGCTCGCCGTGGGCGGCTACGGCCGCGGCGAGCTGCACCCGCACTCCGACATCGACCTGCTGCTGTTGCTGGAGCAGGACGACGACACGCCCTATCGTGAGGCGCTGTCCGACTTCATCACCTTCCTGTGGGACATCGGTCTCGAGATCGGCCAGTCCGTGCGCTCGCTGAGTGACTGCGAGCGTGAGGCACGCGCCGATGTCACCGTGATCACCAACCTGCTGGAATCCCGTGTCATCGCCGGCCCTCAGCGGCTGCGCGAGGCCATGCGCGAACGTCTGGCCACCGACCGTCTGTGGCCGGCCGAAGCCTTCTTCGAGGCCAAGTGGCAGGAGCAGATCGCTCGCCACCACAAGTTCGCCAACACCGAATATCACCTCGAACCCAACATCAAGTCGTCGCCCGGCGGCCTGCGCGATATCCAGATGATCGGCTGGGTCGCCAAGCGCCACTTCGGGGTCGAGCGCTACGACAACCTGGTCGCGCTGGGCTTCATGAATGATGCCGAACTGCGCATTCTCAGCCAGGGCCAGGCCTTCCTGTGGCAGGTGCGCTTCGCGCTGCACATGCTGGCCGGACGCGCCGAGGACCGGCTGCTGTTCGACCACCAGCGCACCATCGCCGAGCTGTTCGGCTTCCGCGACACGCCCGAGCATCTGGCGGTCGAGCAGTTCATGAAGCGCTACTACCGCCACGTCACCGCCCTGGCGGGCCTCAACGACATGCTGCTGCAGCACTTCGACGAGGCCATCCTGCGCCATGACGAGCCGGTCAACATCGTACCGCTCAATCCGCGCTTCGAGATCCGCAGCGGCTACATCAGCCTGCGCGAGGAAGGCGTGTTCCGCCGCCGCCCCGCCGCGCTGCTGGAGCTGTTCCTGCTGATGGCGCAGCACCCGGAAATCGAGGGCGTGCGCGCCGACACCATCCGCGCGCTGCGTGATCATCGCCACCAGATCGACGACGCCTTCCGCGACGACGTGCGCCACCAGAGCCTGTTCATGGAGCTGATGCGCTGTGGCGGCAACGTGCCCCGCGTACTCAAGCGCATGGCGCGCTACGGCATCCTCGGCAAGTACCTGCCGGCCTTCGGGCGTGCCGTGGGGCTGATGCAGCATGACCTCTTCCACGTCTACACCGTCGATGCGCATACCCTGCGCCTGCTCAAGGTCGCCCAGGAATTCCGCGCCCCCGATGCCGAGGAGGAATTCCCGGTCGCCGCGACCCTGATCCGCGAGCTGCCCAAGCTGGAGCTGCTGTGGATCGCCGGGCTCTATCACGACATCGGCAAGGGCCGTGGCGGCGACCACTCCGAGATCGGTGCCGAGGAAGTCGAGGACTTCGCGCGCCGTCATGACCTCAGCCCGCGTGACACCCGCACCCTGAGCTGGCTGGTGCGCCATCACCTGCTGATGTCGATGACCGCCCAGAAGCAGGACATCGCCGACCCCGAGATCATCACCCGCTTCGCCGAGATCGTCGGCGACGAGACGCACCTGGATTATCTCTACGTGCTGACGGTGGCCGACATCAACGCCACCAACCCGTCTCTGTGGAACGGCTGGCGTGCGGCATTGCTGCGCCAGCTGCACATGGAGACGCGCCGGGCGCTGCGCCGTGGCCTCGAGCATCCGCCGGAGCGCCACGAGTGGATCACCGAGACCCGCGAGGAAGCGCTGTCCCTGCTGGCCGGCATGGGCACTACCCGCACTGACGCCGAGGCGCTGTGGGCCAGCCTCGGCGACGACTACTTCGTGCGCTATGCGCCCAGCGAGGTGGCCTGGCACACCCAGGGCATCCTCGCGCGCCAGGCGGCCCCGCAGCTCGACGAGCATGGCGAGCCGCTGCCGCTGGTACTGACAAGCGCGCCCACCGAGGAGATGACCGAAGGCGGCACCAAGGTCTTCATCCACACTCGCTCGGTGGACAACCTGTTCGCGGCCACCGCCGCGGCGCTGGAGCAGCTGGGGCTCTCGATCCACGATGCACGCATCGCAACCTCCAGCCACAACTGGACGCTCAACACCTTCATCCTGCTCGACGATGACGGCGAGCCGATCCGCGACGCCGCACGCCTGGCCGATATCCGTACCCATCTGGTCGAAGAGCTGGATGACCCGGACGACTACTCGGTGATCGTCAATCGCCACACGCCGCGCCAGCTCAAGCACTTCCGCATCGCGCCGCGCATCACGCTGAGTCAGGACTACACCAACGGCCGCAGCGTGCTGGAAGTGATCGCCTCGGACCGCCCGGGCCTGCTGGCGCGCATCGGCCGCGTGTTCATGGAGCACGAGATCGCCATCGATGCCGCCAAGATCGCCACCCTCGGCGAGCGCGTCGAGGATATCTTCTTCATCACCGACCGCGCCGGTGAACCCATCACCGACCCCGAGCGCCAGACACGCCTGCGTGACGCCCTCACCGAAGTCCTCGAGGTCGGCGAGCGCGGCTGAGACGCGCGACGGCGCGTGACGGCGCGTGACGGCGCGTGACGAGAGTACAGAGGGAAAGCGCCGGCCGGCACCCCGCGATTGAGGGGACCGGCCGGCTTCCCTATAATCGCGAGTCGACCTGCATGGCAGTCCGGTGACTCGCGGACGCCTTCCTCCCTGCTCGGCCGGCAGCCTGACTGCCACGGCCATCACCCATGGAACGTGCATGAACCCGGATCTCGACCAGCTCAAGCCCTACCCGTTTGAAACCCTGGCCAAGCTGCGCGAGGGCGTCGTGCCCAATCCCGCCCTGGACCCGATTGCACTGACCATCGGCGAACCGCGTCACGCGCCGCCCGAGTTCGTGCTCGACACCCTGCGCGAGCACATCATGGGCGTGGCCAAGTACCCCGCCACCGGCGGTCTGGGGGAATTGCGCCAGGCGATCGCCGACTGGCTCGAGAAGCGCTTCTCGCTCAACGCCACGCCGGATATCGACCAGCAGGTCCTGCCGGTCACCGGCACCCGCGAGGCACTGTTCGCCTTCATCCAGGCCTCGCTGGACAGCAGCCGTCCAGCGCGCGTACTGGTGCCGAACCCCTTCTATCAGATCTATGAAGGCGCGACGCTGCTGGCCGGCGGCGAGGTCACCTACCTGCCCTGCCCCGCCGAGAATGGCTTCCGCCCCGACTACGCCGCGGTCCCGGCCGAGGTGTGGCGTGACACCCAGATCGTCTTCGTCTGCTCGCCGGGCAATCCCACCGGCGCCGTGACACCGCTGGAGGACTTCCAGCAGTTGATTCGCCTCGCTGACGAGCACGATTTCCTGATCGCCTCCGATGAGTGCTACTCGGAGCTCTATCTCGACGAGTCCACGCCGCCGCCGGGCCTGCTGCAGGCCTGTGCCGCCATGGGCCGCGATGACTATGCGCGCTGCGTGGTCTTCCACTCGCTGTCCAAGCGCTCCAACCTGCCGGGCCTGCGCTCCGGCTTCGTGGCCGGCGATGGCGAGGTGATCCGTCGCTTCCGTCACTACCGCACCTATCACGGCTGCGCGATGCCACTGCATCACCAGTACGCCTCCATCGCCGCCTGGAATGATGAAGCCCACGTGCTGGCCAATCGCGATGCCTACCGCGAGAAGTTTGCCGCCGTGACCGAAATCCTCGCACCGGTGATGGACTTCCCGACTCCGGAAGCCAGCTTCTACCTGTACCCCGCCGTGCCGGGCGGTGACGACGCCGCCTTCACCCGCGAGCTGCTGCGCGAAGAGGCGGTCGGCGTGCTGCCGGCAAGCTACATGGCGCGCGAGGTGGACGGCGTGAACCCTGGCGCCGGACGCATTCGTCTGGCGCTGGTGGCCGAACTGGAACAGACCGTCGAAGCCGCCCAGCGCCTGCGTCGCTTCGTCGAACGCCTGCGCTGAGCGCCGGGCCTGCATGGGCTGACAGCAGCCCAACACTGGATGACAGCCCCGCCCGGCGAGGCGGATTGGCTCAAGGAGACCGCCATGCACGTGCTCTACGGCATCAAGACCTGTGATACCTGCCGCAAGGCACGCCGCGCCCTCGACGACCGGGGCGTGCCCTATCGCTGGCATGACCTGCGCGAGGATGGTCTCTCCGCCAGCCTGCTGGAATCCTGGCTGGAGCAGACCGCCTGGAGCAGCCTGCTCAACAAGCGCAGCACCAGCTGGCGCAACCTGAGCGATGAACAACGTGACAGCCTCGATGCCAATTCGGCACGCGCATTGATGCTGGAGCACCCGACCCTGATCAAGCGTCCCATTCTCGAGCGTCATCCCGCCGACAATGAGATGGATCTGGTGATCGGCTATGACAAGGCGGTCTACGAACCGCAGGACTGAGCTACCCCTTACACCACTGGACACCCCGGAGATTGACACGATGTTGAGCCTTGCCCTCGGAATCGGCACCCAGAACACCACCGGCGACTGGCTGGAAGTCTACTATCCTGCCCCGCTGTTCAAGCCGACCGCTGCCGTTGCTGACGCCGCTCGCAAGGCACTGGACGCACCGGCTGGCACCACCGCCACCAGCTTCCTCCCGGAACACTGCGCCGCCCTGGCCAGCGCCCTGCGCGACGCCGGTGACAGCGCCCAGGCCGAACTGGCCGAGAGCCTGGCCGCCAGCCAGCGCCCGCTGGTCGCCATGTTCATCGAGGAAGACGCCGCCCCGCAGAGCGTGCCGGAGGTCTACCTCAAGCTGCACCTGCTGTCTCACCGCATGGTGCGTCCGCACGGCATCGATCTGACCGGCATGTTCGGTCTGCTGAAGAATGTCGCCTGGACCAGCGAAGGCGCCATCGACATCGAGGAGCTGCCGGCGCGGCGCCTCAAGGCCCGCCTGGAAGGTCGCACCCTGTCCGTGGACTGCGTCGACAAGTTCCCGAAGATGACCGACTACGTGGTGCCGACCGGCATTCGTATCGCCGATACCGCACGCGTGCGTCTGGGCGCCTACCTGGGCGAAGGCACCACCGTGATGCACGAAGGCTTCTGCAACTTCAATGCCGGCACCGAAGGCCCGGGCATGATCGAAGGCCGCATCTCCGCGGGCGTCTTCGTCGGCAAGGGTTCTGATCTGGGCGGCGGTTGCTCCACCATGGGCACCCTGTCCGGTGGCGGCAACATCGTCATCAAGGTCGGTGAAGGCTGCCTCATCGGCGCCAATGCCGGTATCGGCATCCCGCTGGGCGATCGCTGCACCGTGGAAGCTGGCCTCTACATCACCGCCGGCACCAAGGTCATGGTCTTCGACAACGAAGGCCAGGAAGTCGAGACGGTCGCGGCCCGTGAGCTGGCCAGCCAGGACGACCTGCTGCTGCGTCGCAACTCCGTCACCGGCCGTGTCGAGTGCCGCACCAACAAGAGCGCCATCGCGCTCAACGATGCCCTGCACGCCCACAACTGAGGCGCGTGACGATGGCCTGTCAGGGGCTACACCTCTGGCAGGCCGTCGTGGCATTTCCCGGCTCGGGCAGCAGTGTCCGAGCCGGCGTGAAGACACTTCGTCTCTCCCCCCGAATTTCGCGCTGTCGCTCCTCGCGATGACGCCTGCAGCGATGGCCCATGATGACTGATTCAAACGCACCGCTTCCGCCACGCCCCGCCGATCTGTCTCCGACGCTGGAGCTGGCCTTCGATCTCATCTCACGCCCCTCGGTCACGCCGGACGACCTGGACTGCCAGACCCTGATGATCGAACGCCTCGAGGCGCTGGGCTTCACCATCACGCGGCTACCCTTCGGCGATGTCGACAACTTCTGGGCGGTGCGCGGCCATCATGGTCCGGTGCTGGCCTTCGCCGGCCACACCGATGTCGTGCCGACGGGCCCGGAAGCCAACTGGCAGTATCCGCCGTTCTCGCCGTGCATCGACGATGCCGGCTTCCTGTGTGGCCGTGGCGCCGCCGACATGAAGGGTTCGCTGGCCGCGATGCTGACCGCCACCGAGCGCTTCGTCACCGCCAACCCGGATCACGAAGGCCGCATCGCCTTCTTGATCACCTCCGATGAGGAAGGCCCGGCGGTTCACGGCACCCGTGCGGTGGTCGAGTATCTGCGCGAGCATCACGAGCGCCTCGACTACTGCATCGTCGGCGAACCGTCCTCCACCGACTACGCCGGTGACGTGATCAAGAATGGCCGTCGCGGCTCGCTGGGTGCGGTCATGCACGTCAAGGGCATCCAGGGCCATGTGGCCTACCCGCATCTGGCGCGCAACCCGATCCACGATGCCGCTCCGGCGCTGGCCGCCCTGGCTGCCGAGCATTGGGACAACGGCAACGACTTCTTCCCGGCGACCAGCTTCCAGATCTCCAACATCCGTGGCGGTACCGGCGCGACCAACGTCATTCCCGGCGAGCTGGAAGTGGTCTTCAACTTCCGCTACTCCACCGAACTGACCGCCGATGACCTCAAGCGTCGCACCTATGAGATCCTCGAGAAGCACGGTCTGGACGTCGAGATCGAGTGGAACCTGAGCGGCGAGCCCTTCCTGACGCCGGAAGGCGCGCTGGTCGATGCCGCCGTCCATGGCGTGGAACGCGCGCTGGGGCGCAAGCCGGTGCTGTCCACCTCCGGCGGCACCTCCGATGGTCGCTTCATCGCCACGCTCGGCACTCAGGTCGTCGAGCTGGGGCCGGTCAACGCGACCATCCACAAGATCGATGAACGCGTCATGGCCAGCGATCTGGACCGACTCTCCAGCGCCTACGAGCACATCCTGGAATACCTGTTTGTCCCCGCGACCCAAGAGACCACGGCATGAGCGACACCCCGCACAATGACGCCGATGAGCAGTACCCGGACATCGAGATCTACCTCAAGCCCTTGAGCCTGGAGGCGCTGGGCGCCTGGCTGGGCGAGCAGTTCGGTCAGGTCGTCGTCTTCCAGCCGGCCGGCAAGCTGCAGCACCGTACGCGCCTCACGCGTGATGGCGCCGAGATCGCGGTGCTGGTGGTCGAGAAGGTCGCCGATGGCTTCGCCAGCCTGTGGTTCGACAGCGCCAGTACCCCCTGGGCGCGCGATGTCGACTGCGCACGCGCCGCCGCCCGGGCCCTGCAGGTCGAGACGCGCTGCTCACTGGGCAGCTGGCAGCCCGGTGATGAGCCGGACCGCTTCTTCCGTGTCATGGCCGATGGCAGCGAGGAGGCTTTCACCTGGCCGGACAAGGGCTGAGTGACCCGCCTCTTCTGGTGCGACAGACCATGAAACGACAACGCCCCGCAGGCTAGCCTGCGGGGCGTTGTCGTCTTTCACTGAGCGAGTCAGCGATCAGGTGATGACCGTCACGTCATCCGCCTGCAGGCCACGCTCATTGCTGATGACGTGGTAACGCACTTTCTGACCTTCGGCCAAGGTACGGTGGCCCTTGCCACGAATGGCACGGAAGTGAACGAAGACATCTTCACCACTTTCACGGGTCACGAAACCGTAGCCCTTGTTGACGTTGAACCACTTGACCTCGCCGATCTCACGATCGTCGTCCTCGACTTCAGCCAGTACTGCAGAGCGCGGAGACAGCACCGGAATGGCAAGCGTCGCGATCAACAGCAGGATGAACACGGCCGCGACGGCAGCCGCGTACGCCAGCTCGAAGCCCTCGACGCTAAGCGCCTGGCTCAGGGTGTCGGCCAGCTGGCCGCCGGTCAGGGTGATGAAGACAGCAATCAGCAACGGTGCCGGCAGTGCCAGCAGCAGGCTGATGATGAAACAACGGAAGAACGTCTTGGAACTCATCAAGATAAACTCTCTAGGTAATGGGTGGAGGTGTAACGCGAGGACAGAAATGAGTGCTTCGGATGATCCCTATCAGAATGTTCTGCCCTTGATCGCAATGGACAGCGCCTGACCGCACGACAGGGTTACAGCAGCTATCGTCAGTCGGGAAACTGCCTGAAGGCAGCGCCTCACGGCGGTGCCCGTCACCGTCACTGATACACGCGAAGATGCCTGTGCATCGCTCTGATGACGTCGTGGCTCGTGATGCAGGTAACTCCACATCAGTCGATGGAACCGGCCCTGTCAATGACGCGCGAAGCGCAGGCAATCGAAGGCCGTCAATGAGTGCGATATACGAAAAATAAGTCAATCGCACTGTCAACAGTCTATCACGCCTCTTCCTGATGCGTCTGAGGCAACTCAGTGACAATCCTTCAACACTTTGCGGTAATTCGACAACGATCCAGGCAACGACCGCAGCGATGATTCGGCGTGCCATCGCTTAAGAATCGTGGCAGGAGTCATGGCATGAGTCGTCATCCAACGGCGACCGCCTTACCCTCTTCCCCCACTGCCCACGCGGACCATTCCCTCACCCTCTGGAGCCCAGATGCATGACAACCTCGACTGATCCCAGCCTGGAAGCCCGACTGGAAGCACTGGAATCGCGCCTCGCGCATCAGGATGACTGGCTCGAGACCCTCGATCGCACCGTCATCGCCCAGCAGCGTCAGATAGAGACACTCGAGCGCCTGACCGCGCTGATGGCCAGCCAGCTACGCACCCTGCGCGAGCAGCAAGGCGATGCAGATTCGACAGCACCTTTCAGTGCACAACCACACGACGAGCTGCCGCCCCATTACTGAGCCGCCGGCAGCACGCAGCCCCCCAGCCAAGTCCTGACTGGGCCTTGAACGCAGACCGGCCCCGCAGCGAGGCTGCGGGGCCGGTCGGGCAGTTCTGAATCAGACTTTCTCGAATCAGACAGTGTTGCTACAGACAGGGCGATCTCAGGCGATGAGGCCGTCCAGATAACGCTCGGCATCCAGCGCCGCCATGCAGCCGGTACCGGCAGAGGTGATCGCCTGACGGTAGACGTGGTCCATCACATCGCCACAGGCATAGACACCGGGGATGCTGGTCTGGGTGGCATTGCCTTCCAAGCCGGACTGGACCTTGAGATAGCCGCCCTGCATCTCGAGCTGGCCTTCGAACAGGCTGGTATTCGGACGGTGACCGATGGCGATGAACACGCCCATCGAGCTCAACTCCTTGGTGGCACCGCTCTCGACATGACGCAGACGCACGCCGGTGACACCGGAGTTGTCGCCCAGCACTTCGTCGAGGGTGTGGTGCCATTCGACCGCCATGTTGCCGTTCTCGACCTTGTCGAACAGCTTGTCCTGCAGGATCTTCTCGGCGCGCAGGCTATCGCGGCGATGCACCAGCGTGACCTTGGAGGCGATGTTGGACAGGTACAGCGCTTCCTCGACAGCGGTGTTGCCGCCACCGACCACCACGACTTCCTGATTGCGATAGAAGAAGCCGTCGCAGGTCGCACAGGCCGAGACGCCCTGGCCCATGAACTGCTGCTCACTCGGCAGGCCCAGATACTGCGCGCTGGCGCCGGTGGCGATGATCAGGGCATCACAGCTGTAGCTGCCGTTGTCACCCTTGAGCAGGAACGGACGCTCGCCGAGGGTCACTTCGTTGATGTGGTCGAACAGGACTTCGGTCTCGAAGCGCTCGGCGTGACGACGCATGCGCTCCATCAGCTCCGGCCCCTGCACACCAGCATCGTCGCCGGGCCAGTTGTCGACGTCGGTGGTGGTGGTCAGCTGGCCACCCATCTGCATGCCGGTGATCAGGAGCGGCTTGAGATTGGCACGTGCAGCGTAGACGGCAGCGGTGTAACCCGCCGGGCCGGAACCGAGAATGATCAGACGTTCGTGACGGACATTGCTCATGGATGACCTCAGTGACAGATGAAGGCGGAGGATTTCACCAGCAGCAATGGCGGCTGCTGGCGATCAATGTACTGAACGATACCGACAACGCTACGCACGGCGCATGCGATCGACATGGTTCAGGACACGGCGTGATGATCCGGGCCGGCTGGCGCCCGTGCAGGCTTCCCACTGGAAGCACTTGTATTCGCTGGCTGACTGGCTCGCCGGGCTGGTTGAGGCGAACAAGGACTGCGCAGAGTAGCGCAGACGCCGCCAGCTTTCAGCACCGGACTCAGACCGGCATCGCAGAAGCTTATGCTCAAGCACGAGCCCGCAGGATGGCATTGCCCAGATGCGCGGAAGCCGCCGCCAGGGGCGACGGCTTCCGGTTCGCCTACCTCTCGAGACACTCATTACCGAAGGTTCGAAAGGCAGTGCGGGATCAGTCAGCGCGAACGCGTGAGCTGATCTCGTCCAGGCAGCGACTTACAGGCTGCTGGAGTGGCCTGCCAGGTACTTGGCAACACCTTCAGCGGTGTCCTTCATACCTTCCTGACCTTCTTCCCAGCCTGCCGGGCAGACTTCGCCGTTGGTCTGGTGGAACTGCAGGGCCTTGACCATGCGGACCATCTCGTCGACGTTACGGCCCAGCGGCAGGTTGTTGACGACCTGGTGCTGAACGACACCGTCTTCGTCGATCAGGAAGGAAGCGCGCAGAGCGACGCCAGCTTCCGGGTGCTCGATGCCGTATGCCTGGGTGACTTCGTGCTTGACGTCAGCCACGATCGGGAAGCCGACTTCACCGATGCCGCCAGCGTCCGGAGAGGTCTTGCGCCATGCGTGGTGAGTGAACTGGGAATCGATGGACACACCGATGACTTCGACGCCGAGTTCCTTGAACTTCGCCAGACGGTTGTCGTGGGCGATGATTTCAGACGGGCAAACGAAGGTGAAGTCCAGCGGCCAGAAGAACAGCACGCGCAGCTTGCCGTTGGAATCAGACAGCTTGTAGTTGTCGACGATGGTACCGTCGCCCAGCACTGCTGCGGCTTCGAAATCCGGGGCCTGACGTCCGACCAATACGCTCATGGTGATCTCCTGAGGAATAATGATGATAAAGGCAGCGGGCCGCCTTTGTGATGAATCGCCACACAGACTAATCGCCACGTGTGGCAGATGCCAAATGTTTGCTGCAATCACCACCATAGAGATTGCCTATGGCAGCGCGATGACGCCAACACCGGGTGTCGGGATCATAAGTGACCTTGGCTGCAGAATACAGCATCTGCCGCGCCCTGCCCCTGCAAGCCTGTCACTTTGCGTCACTGATGCCTGCCGGCGCCGGTGCCAGCGTGCCGTGCAGGAGGGATGCCGTCAGAGATGCCGTCACAGCACGTCGTCATCCTGGCCGATATCCAGCCCTTCGAGCTCACCGCTGACCGGGTCGACCTGCTGGCGCACCTGGATCGGCTGACAGCAACGCTCGCAGTCGATGATGTTGGTCAGACTGCCCTCGTCCAGATCCAGGAACACCGTGAAGGGCGTATCGCAGTAGGGGCAGTTGATCTCCGCCTCATGCAGCGCCTCATTGACCGCCCCCGCCTGCTTGTCTTCCAGCAACTCATGGCCCGGCCATTCATCGGACTGCCCCGAGGAATGCTCCGCCAGCCACTGCTCGACCGCCGCATCCAGAACCTCATCATCTTCCGGCAGCTCGCCGGACTCGCTCGGCCTGCGCCCTTGTTCGTTCATGACAGCCTCCGTTGTGCCTGATGGTGAACGCGACGGACATTGCGAGTGGCACCGCCAGGGGTGCCATTGCATTGGATACCTTAGAGGCCGCATTCACGCCGCGCGAGAGTCGTGGCGGCAATCTCTATGGCAGCGAACGCGACGCAGGGTTCCTTGCTTCACACTATCCTCGATGATGGTGCGCGCTTGAATTCCTGTCACATGATGACCATAGCCTTATGTAGGCAACCATCCGCGACCTGGCAGTCGCTCTCGCGACGCGTCGCATCCGGCCGAGGCACCTGACGCGCCTGTTGAACGACACTTCAGCAGTCTGGCCGGTGAAGACAACGACAAGGAGGAGAATCATGGGTTCCCAGCGCTCTCAGTCACTGGATTCGCTTGACACCCTCTCCGAGCTGGAAGTCGGAGACAAGCGCTATCACTACTACTCGCTCAAGAAGGCGGCCGGCACGCTTGGCGACCTGACGCGACTGCCCTTCACGCTCAAGGTGCTGCTGGAGAACCAGCTGCGCTTCGAGGACGGTGAAACCGCGACCAAGGAAGACATCAAGGCGCTGGCCGACTGGCAGAAGACCGCCTCCAGCACCCACGAGATCGGCTATCGTCCGGCGCGCGTGCTGATGCAGGATTTCACCGGCGTGCCCGGTGTGGTCGACCTGGCCTCCATGCGCGACGCCGTCAAGAAGCTCGGCGCCGACCCCGAGAAGGTCAATCCGCTGACCCCGGTGGACCTGGTCATCGACCACTCGGTGATGGTGGACCATTACGGCGATCCGAGCGCCTTCAAGGACAACGTGCGCATCGAGATGGAGCGTAACCGCGAACGTTACGAATTCCTGCGCTGGGGCCAGCAGGCCTTCGACAACTTTTCCGTCGTCCCGCCGGGTACCGGTATCTGCCACCAGGTGAACCTGGAATACCTCGGCCGCGCCGTCTTCACCCGCGAGGAAGATGGCAAGACCTTCGCCTACCCGGACACCCTGGTCGGCACCGACTCCCACACCACCATGATCAACGGCCTCGGCGTCCTCGGCTGGGGTGTCGGCGGCATCGAGGCGGAAGCTGCGATGCTCGGCCAGCCGGTCTCGATGCTGATTCCGGAAGTGGTCGGCTTCAAGCTGACCGGCAAGCTCAACGAAGGCATCACCGCGACTGACCTGGTACTGACCGTCACCCAGATGCTGAGAAGCCGTGGCGTGGTCGGCAAGTTCGTCGAGTTCTACGGTGATGGCCTGGATGACCTGCCGCTGGCCGACCGCGCGACCATCGCCAACATGGCGCCGGAGTATGGCGCTACCTGCGGCTTCTTCCCGCTGGATGACGAGACGCTCAACTACATGCGTCTGTCCGGTCGCTCCGATGAGCAGGTCGCGCTGGTCGAGGCCTATGCCAAGGAGCAGGGTCTGTGGCGCGAGCCGGGCCACGAGCCGGTCTTCTCCGATACGCTCGAGCTGGACATGACCGAGGTCGTCGCCTCCCTCGCCGGTCCCAAGCGCCCGCAGGACCGCGTCGCCCTCACCGACATCAAGCAGACCTTCGAGAAGATTCTCGGCGATCAGCTGGGCGAAGTGCCGGACATCGAGGACGGCAAGTGGCTGTCCGAGGGTGGCCAGACCGCCGTCGATGTCGAGCAGAGCTACGACAAGCAGAGCGAGGTGAAGAACGGCGATTACAGCGAGCTGAATGGCGAGACCTTCCGCCTCGATCACGGTGATGTGGTCATCGCCGCCATCACCTCCTGCACCAACACCTCCAACCCCAGCGTGATGCTGGCGGCTGGCCTGGTGGCGCGCAAGGCACGCGAGAAAGGCCTGAGCAGCAAGCCGTGGGTCAAGACCTCACTGGCGCCGGGCTCTAAGGTCGTCACCGACTACCTGGCGACTGCCGGCGTGCAGGATGACCTCAACGAGCTGGGCTTCAACCTGGTCGGCTATGGCTGCACCACCTGTATCGGCAACTCCGGCCCGCTGCCGGAACCGGTCGAGGACGCCATCAACACGCGTGACCTGACGGTCGCCTCGGTGCTGTCGGGCAACCGCAACTTCGAGGGTCGCGTGCATCCCAACGTGCGTACCAACTGGCTGGCGTCGCCGCCCCTGGTGGTCGCCTATGCCCTCGCCGGCACCGTGCGGGTCGATCTCTCCAAGGAGCCGTTGGGCAAGGACACCGAGGGCAATGACGTCTTCCTCAAGGACATCTGGCCGAGTCAGGCCGAGATCGCCGAGGCCGTCGAGCAGGTGCGTACCGAGATGTACCGCAAGGAGTACGCCGAGGTCTTCGACGGTGACGAGACCTGGCAGGCCATCGATGTGCCGCAAGCCGAAGTGTATGAGTGGAAGGACTCCACCTACATCCAGCATCCGCCGTTCTTCGAAGGAATGCAGCGTGAGCCGGAAGCCGTTCAGGATGTCGAGAATGCCCGCGTGCTGGCGATGCTCGGCGACTCGGTGACCACCGACCACATCTCTCCGGCCGGTGCCATCAAACCGGACAGCCCGGCGGGTCGCTACCTCAAGGAGAACGGGGTCGAGGTCAAGGACTTCAACTCCTACGGCTCACGTCGCGGCAACCACGAAGTGATGATGCGCGGCACCTTCGCCAACGTGCGTATCCGCAACGAGATGCTCGATGGCGTCGAGGGCGGCGAGACCCGCCACGTGCCGTCCGGCGAGCAGATGGCCATCTACGATGCCGCCATGAAGTACGCCGAGGAAGGCACGCCGCTGGTGGTCGTCGCCGGCAAGGAGTATGGCACTGGCTCCTCACGTGACTGGGCCGCCAAGGGCACCCTGCTGCTGGGCGTGCGCGCGGTGATCGCCGAGTCCTACGAGCGTATCCACCGCTCCAACCTGATCGGCATGGGCGTGGTGCCTCTGCAGTTCCCGCAAGGCGAGAGCCGCCAGTCGCTGGGGCTGACCGGTGATGAGGAAATCAGCATCAGCGGCCTGAATGACCTGACGGCCGGCGGCAAGGTCCAGGTCACCTTCAAGAGCGACAAGGGTGAGCAGAAGATCGAGGCGCTGTGCCGCATCGATACCGACAACGAGCTGGAGTACTACCGTCACGGCGGCATCCTCCACTACGTGCTGCGCGGCATGCTGTAACCCGCCAGTCGCTCACCGCAGCGCTGACTGCAACACAAAAGCCCCCGCAGGCATGGCCTGCGGGGGCTTCTTCATTGACGCACTCTGTTTCATGCAACCTGTTTCATGCAATCTGCTTCATGCGCTCACTGGCGGCGCCGATGCAATCAGAACGCCTTGCGGCGGTAGGCGCGGTAACGCGGCTGCCAGAAGTTCTTCTCGATGTTGGCCTGGATGATCTCGTCGCTGGAGGTCAGCGCCACACCATCGGTCTGGGCCTGACGCGCCACGTCGAAGGCGATCTGACGGCTGATGTCCTGGATATCGCCCAGTGACGGCAGCAGCGCACCCTCGCCCTTCAGGACGATGGGGGCGTTGTTGGCCAGCGCGTTGGCGGCGGCCATCAGCATGTTGTCGGTGATGCGTGAGGCGTTGGACGCCAGCACGCCCAGACCGATGCCCGGGAAGATGTAGGCGTTGTTGCACTGGGCGATCGCGTGGGTATGGCCGTTGTGCTCGACCGGCGCGAACGGGCTGCCGGTGGCGACCAGCGCCTTGCCGTCGGTCCACTCGATGACTTCCGCCGGTGTCGCTTCGACGCGTGAGGTCGGGTTGGACAGCGGCATCACCAGCGGGCTCTCGCAGCCGGCCTGCACGGCACGGATCACGTCTTCGCTGAACAGGCCACGCTGGCCGGACACACCGATCAGCACGCTCGGCTTGGCGGCCTTGACCACATCCAGCAGGCCGCGGTCACCGAAGTCGGCCACGCTGTCGATATCGTGGGCCAGACGGCTCTGGAAGTCGTAGAGGCCTTCCATGTCGCTGGTCAGCAGACCGAAGCGATCGACCATGAAGACGCGCTTGCGGGCCTCGGCCTCTTCCATGCCTTCCTTGACCATCGCCACCACGATCATCTCGGCGATACCGCAGCCGGCGCTACCGGCACCCAGGAAGGTGACGCGCTGGTCGGAGAGCTTCTCGCCCTTGGCCTTGCAGGCCGCCATCAGGGTCGCGACCACGACGGAGGCGGTGCCCTGGATGTCGTCATTGAAGCAGCAGACTTCATCGCGGTAACGCTCGAGCAGCGGCATGGCGTTGGCCTGCGCGAAGTCCTCGAACTGGATCATGGCCTTCGGCCAGCGACGCTTCACGGCAGTGATGAACTCGGCCACGAAGGCGTTGTAGTCATCGCCGGTGACGCGCTCGTGACGCCAGCCCATGTAGCGCGGGTCGTCGAGCAGCTTCTGGTTGTTGGTGCCCAGGTCCAGTGAGATCGGCAGGGTGTAGGCCGGGCTGATGCCGCCACAGGCGGTGTACAGCGACAGCTTGCCGATGGGGATGCCCATGCCGCCGATGCCCTGATCGCCCAGCCCCAGGATACGCTCGCCATCGGTGACGACGATGACCTTGACGTTGTCCTTGGTCGCGGAGCGCAGGATGTCATCCATGTGCTCGCGGTCCGGGTAGGAGATGAACAGGCCGCGGTGGTTGCGGTAGATGTTGGAGAACTCCTCGCACGCCTGACCGACGGTCGGGGTGTAGATGATCGGCATCATCTCCTCGAGGTGTTCCTCGATCACGCGGAAGAACAGGGTCTCGTTGTCGTCCTGCACCGAGCGCAACAGGATGTGCTTGTCGAGGTCGGTGGCGCACAGCTGATACTGGCTGTAGACGCGCGCGACCTGCTCTTCGATGCTCTCGACATTCTGCGGCAGCAAGCCCATCAGATTGAAGCTGACACGCTCCTCGAGGCTGAAGGCGCTGCCCTTGTTGAGCAGCGGCATCTCGAGCAGGCTCGGGCCGGCGTAAGGAACGTACAGGGCGCGCTTGGAAGTATCCGTCATGGCGAGACTCTTGAATCAGTGGGGACGACCTCACGCTCGGCAAGCTTCTCGGCATGCCGGCAGACAAGCGCAGCATGCCCGCTGAAGCACCGCAGAAGACCTGCTGGCAACCGGGCGTCCGAGGGACCTTTCGACGTGCAGTTTCCACGTGCGAACAAGGCATGATGATAGCACGCGCAGTGCTATCTCCGGCAGCCTGTGCAAGGTCGGCGTGCGTTGCGCAGACAAGGGTACTGCATGACGAGAAACGCCCCGCTCATCCCCCTGACGGGGAAGGAGCGAGGCGTTCGCAGTCACGTGCGGGGAATGGCTCAGGCCAGATCGGCACGCGATGCCGGCTTGCGCGGCGCAAGGGCGAAGAAGGGACGCAGCTTCACGCCCAGCATGTTGCCGGCGAAGGCCATCACCAGCCACAGCCAGCCATGCAGGCTGCCGGAGGAGATGCCGCCGAAGTAGGCGCCGATGTTGCAGCCGAAAGCCAGCCGCGCGCCGTAGCCCAGCAGCAGGCCACCCAGCACGGCAGCCACCAGCGAGCGCAGCGGAATGTTCCACTTCGGCGCGAACTTGCCGGCCAGCAGCGCCGCCGCCAACGCCCCGACCACGATGCCGATGTTCATCACCGTGGTAATGTCCGTGTAGAGCGGTGCCGCCAGTGCCTTGGCGTTGCCCGCCGCCTGCCAGTAACCCCAGTCACTGACATCGAAGCCCAGCGTGGTGTAGACCTTGGTGCCCCACAGCGCGAAGGCCGAGGTGATACCCCACGGACGCCCGGCCAGCGCCAGGGTGGCGAAGTTGAGCAGCGCCAGCGCCACGGCGCCCGCCAGCAGCGGCCAGGGGCCGCGCAGAAAACGTGACAGGCCACGCGGCTGGCTGTCGGTCACGGCGGCCTTCTCGAGCTCACCGTGACGACGCTTCTCCAGCGTGCGCGTCACCAGCACGATGATGGCGAACAGCACCAGGCTGACGATGATGCCGCCCAGCGCACCGAAGCTGTCCACCAGCGAGACGGCGGGCAGCGACGGCAGGCTCTGCCACCAGCTGAAGTGCGCGGTGCCGATCACCGAGCCGACGCAGAAGAAGATCAGGGTGATCACCATGCGCGCATTGCCGCCGCCGACGGTGAACAGCGTGCCCGAGGCGCAACCGCCGCCCAGCTGCATGCCGAGGCCGAACAGGAAGGCGCCGACCACGACGGAGGTGCCCAGCGGCGAGACGAAGCCGGAGACGTCCTGTCCCCACAGGCTGCCCGCTGCCAATACCGGGAAGAACAGCACCACGGCAATCGCCAGCATCAGCATCTGCGCACGCAGGCCGCGGCCACGACGCTCGGTGATGAACACTCGCCAGGCGGAGGTGAAGCCGAAGGCCGCGTGATAGAGCACCACGCCCAGCGCGCCGCCGATCAGCAACAGCAGGCCCTGGCGCCAGCCGGCGACCAGGCCCAGCAGCACTGAGGCAATGACCAGCAGCCCACCCGCCCAGACGGCGCGAGGGTTGATGGTGGTAGATGGCTGGGCAGGCTCACTGGCCTTGCCCGGCATCGCGTGTTGACTCATGTCGTACCCCCTTGTGTATTCAGCATGCTTGAAGCATTTATGCGGCAAGCCTAACGCGTCGCTTTATAGCTGTGAATGAATTTCCAGCACGCTTTTCATTCCCCGCAGATATATGCCTGACATCACGCCCCGGGTGCCATCAGCCCGCCAGCCCCGATGACGCCACCCTCTGAAACGATGGCGCCAGCAACAGAAACCCCCGCCATCCGGGAAGATGACGGGGGCCGATCGAGCAGCGTGGACGGGCGACCTAGATGAAGTTGCCCAGACCGACGGCGCGACGCAGACGCTCCATCATCGGTGCGGCCTCTTCGCGGGCACGCTCGGCGCCACGCTTGAGGATCGCCTCGACATGCGCCGGGTCCTCCATCAGCTCGACGTAACGCTCGCGCGGCGCCTTGAGGTGATCATTCAGGTATTCGAACAGCTGGTTCTTGGCGTCGCCCCAGCCGATGCCGGCCGCGTACTGCTCACGCATGGCAGCGACTTCCGCCTCGGTGGCGAAGGCCGAATAGATCTGGAACAGCGAACAGGTATCCGGGTCCTTCGGCTCGCCCGGTTCCAGCGAGTTGGTCTTGATCTTGCGCACGCTCTTGAGCAGCTGCTTCTCGGTGCCGAACAGCGGGATGGTGTTGTTGTAGCTCTTGGACATCTTGCGCCCGTCGAGGCCCAGCAGCAGCTGGGATTTCTCGTCGGTCACCGCCTCGGGCATGGTGAAGTAGTTGCCCTTGAAGAGGTGGTTGAAGCGCCCGGCCATGTCGCGCGCCATCTCGATATGCTGGATCTGGTCACGCCCCACCGGCACCTTGTGCGCATTGAACATCAGGATATCCGCCGCCATCAGCACCGGATAGCTGAACAGGCCCATGCTGATGCCGCGATCGAGATCCTCGATACCGCTCTCTTCATTCTCGGCCACGGCGCCCTTGTAGGCATGCGCGCGGTTCATCAAGCCCTTGGCGCACACGCAGTTGAGCAGCCACATCAGCTCCGGGATTTCCGGCACGTCAGACTGGCGATAGAAGATGGCGTTGTCGGTGTCCAGACCCAGTGCCAGCCAGGTGGCGGCGATCTCACGACGCGACTCCTGCACGCGCTTCGGGTCCTGACACTTGATCAGGGCGTGGAAGTCAGCGAGGAAGTAGAAGGACTGGACCGTCGGGTCCTGACTGGCTTCGATGGCAGGCTTGATGGCGCCGACATAGTTGCCGAGATGAGGGGTGCCGGTGGTCGTGATGCCGGTAAGAACGCGGGTCTTGGTCATGGATGCACTTCTTGGGCGTCTGGGTCGGGAGGTCGTGCCGCGGGGCTGCACTCGCTCACAATGGATCACGACAGGCCGCGGCAGCGCCGCTCGAAGTCCTCGAACGCAGCCACCATGACCTGTCGCTATATGTCCCACATCTTACCCTGAGGCGTGCAGCCTTCGTAAGGGCCGGCGCGCCCGGTTCACTCCTTCGCCAGCGCCTCGGCGAGCGCAGTCACCGGCATGTCGAAGGCCTCGCCGACTTCCGGCAGGATCAAATGCCCCGCGTGCACATTGAGGCCCGCGGCAAAGTGGCTGTCCCGGCTCAGCACCTCGCGATAGCCGCCATTGGCGAGGCGCACGATATACGGCAGCGTCGCGCTGGTCAGCGCCTGGGTCGAGGTACGTGCCACCGCGCCGGGCATGTTGGCCACGCAGTAATGCACGATGCCATCCACCACGTAGGTCGGCTCGGCGTGGGTGGTCGCCTGGCTGGTCTCGAAGCAGCCGCCCTGATCGATGGCGACATCCACCAGCACGGCGCCCGGCGTCATCTTGCGCAGATGCTCGCGGCGAATCAGCTTGGGGGCCGCCGCACCGGGCACCAGCACGGCACCGATGATCAACGCCGATTGCCGCACCGCTTCCTCCAGCGCCTCGGAGGTCGAATAGACGGTACGAATCTGGCCCTGATAGCGATGATCCAGCGTCTCGAGGCGCGCCAGTGAGGTATCGAGAATCACCACCTCGGCGCCCAACCCCAGCGCCATGCGCGCCGCGTTCTCCCCCACCACGCCACCGCCGATCACCGTGACCCGTGCCGGCGGCACGCCGGGCACGCCGGGTAACAGCACGCCCATACCGCCCTGCGCCTTCTCCAGCGCGTGCGCGCCGGCCTGGATCGCCATGCGCCCGGCGACGCGACTCATGGGCGCCAGCAGCGGCAGCCCCCCGTCGGCATCCGTGATGGTCTCGTAGGCGATGGCCGTCACGCCGCTCTCCAGCAGGCTCTCGGTCAGCTCACGAGCGGCGGCCAGATGCAGATAGGTGAACAGGGTCTGGCCGCGGGTGAGCCGCGCCACCTCGGCCGGCTGCGGCTCCTTGACCTTGAGAATCAGCTCGGCGTCGCGAAAGACCCGCTCGACGTCCGACTCGAGACGCGCGCCCACACCCTGATATTGCGCATCGGGGTAGCCACTACCCTCCCCGGCGCCAGACTCGACGATCACCTCATGGCCCTGGGCGATCAGCTCACGCACACCGGCAGGCGTGAGGGCGACGCGATACTCGTGGTTCTTGATTTCCTTCGGCACGGCAATCTGCATGGTGAACTCCTTGCACTGCTGGCGGAATGCACTGACGTCATCACGACGCCTGCTACAAGCACAGCAGACTCGTCAGCGTCTCGCCAATCAGATACCAGCAAGATTCACCAAAACACGCCAATGATGCAGTGGAATGCGAGGAATCATCGCTGACTGGCAGTTTCCTCACTCACCAGCGCCGCCGAATAGCATTCACGATAGGCGCCGGGCATGCGCCGGGCCCGTCCACTCGAGAGCTCGATGCAGACAAAGCGCGTGCGCGCCTCCAGCAGCGTCTGGCCATCCGAGCACCGGCGCAGCTGGAAGCGACGCGTCAGACTCAGGCGACCATCGCAATCCACCAGCCAGGCCGCCAGCATCAGTGAATCGCCAAGTCGCGCACTGGCCAGATAGTCGATCTCGTGACGGTGCACCGCCATGCCGCGGTCCTGCTCACGGTAGTGCGCCAGGCCAAGCCCCAACGCTTCGGAGTGTGCCCAGCTGATGTCCTCCAGCCAGCGCACATACTCGGCATTGTTGACGTGACCATAACCATCCAGCGCCTTCTTCTTCACGCTGATCGGCAACAGGAACGGGCGTGGCAGTGCCCAGCCGGGGGAATCTTGCGTCAACGGCGGCGCGGCGCTCGCCTTCGAGGTGCCTTTGCTCATGCCACGAACTCCGGGTCCTCATCGCGCGGACGCGCCTGTGGTGCGGGCTGCTGCGGCGCGCTTGCCCCACACGCCCAGCACTCGCTGAAGCTGCCCTCGAGATGTTCGCCACAGGCACACTGCCAGTCCGGCAGGGCCGGCGCGGCCTCGATGCTCGCCAGCAGGCGGCGGGCATGCGCAAGGTCATGCTCTGCCACCCACAGCTGGGGCTCGCAGTCGAGCACGGGCAACTCACCCGCGGCCGAGCCGAGCAGGCGATTGCGCAGCTCACAGGGGATACCCTCGCTTTCCAGCAGGTTGCGCCAGTGATCGAGCAGCACGAGATTGTGATGAGATGTCAGTCGTCTATACATGCCGTCAGACTATCAGAGTCCATGAGCCATGGACGATTAGCCAAAAGCGAGCTGAAGTCGATAGGCAAGCCACAGACGACTCACATTCCACAGACGACAACGCCGCCCCGAAGGGCGGCGTTGTCGTCGATACCGGATGGCACAGCCATCAGTCCTGGTAGCCGTCAGGCATCATCAGTCGCGATAGACGCGCACACCGAGGGCCTTGAGGTAGGACGTCTCGGGGATCGACGGGTGCACCGGGTGGTCACTGGCCTGATGGCCCTGGAAGATGACCTGACCGTGGCGGTCCTGGTGACGCACGGCGCCACGCACCACATCCATCAGGCGCTCCGGCGCCAGATGCATGGAGCAGGAGCCGGACATCAGCAGGCCGTCACGGCCCAGCAGGCGCATGGCTTCACGGTTGAGGCGTGCATAGGCGCGCTCACCGTTGGTGATGTCCTTGCGCTTGCGGATGAAGGCGGGCGGATCCGCGATGATGACGTCGAACTGCTCGCCTTCCGCACGCAGAGCCGAGAGGGCCTCGAAGACATCCGATTCCGCGATGGAGACGCGGTCCTCGACACCGTTGAGCGCGGCGTTGCCCGAGACGCGCTCGAGTGCCGCGCCGGAAGCATCGACACACAGCACTTCGCTGGCGCCATGCGCCGCCGCCTGCACGCCCCAGCCACCGACGTAGCTGAACAGGTCCAGCACGCGCTTGCCTTCGACCTGACGGTTCAACCAGGCACGGTTGGCGCGGTGGTCGTAGAACCAGCCGGTCTTCTGGCCGTCGAGCACCGGCGCCGTGAACTGGACACCGTTCTCTTCCAGCAGCACGCTTTCCGGCAGCTCGCCGTAGACGACTTCGACGTTGCGCTCGAGCTGTTCCTGACGGCGACCGCTGGAATCGTTCTTGAACACGATGGCTGACGGCTTGACGACCTTGAGCAGTGCATCGACGATCACTTCCGCCAGACGCTCCATGCCGAAGGTGTTGAGCTGACAGACCAGCACGTCGCCGAAGCGATCGACGATCAGGCCCGGCAGCAGGTCGCCTTCGCCGTGGACCAGACGATAGAACGGCTTGTCATAGAGGCTCTCGCGCAGCGACAGCGCCTGGTTGAAGCGGTGCACCAGCAGCGAGCGATCCAGACGCTGTTCCGGGTTGCGCGACACGATGCGCGCGCAGATCAGCGAGTTCGGGTTGACATAGGCAACACCCATCGCACGACCATTGCTGGCCTCGATGATGGCCTGGGCACCCGGCTCGAAGTTCTTGAGCGGCGTCGCGACGGTATCGACTTCATTGGAGTACAGCCACAGATGGCCGGCCTTGAGGCGGCGATCAGCATTCTTCTTCAGGCGCAGACGTTCAGTCACGGGAAATATCCAGAAAGCAGAGGAAGGGACAGGACGACGACAGGACGCGCCCGAACGGGCCTATTCTAGTCGTCATGGCGGCCCCGGTCACGGAGCCCCCGGTCAAGCAGTGGTCTGATGCGGCTCGCCGCTAGCGCTGACAATACGGGCAGAAGCAGCTGGCGCGCTGGCCCAGCACCAGACTCATGATCTCGTGGCCGCATTCGCGGCATGGCTCGCCACCCCGCCCGTAGACGTTGAGGCTCTGCGCGAAGTAGCCCGGCTTGCCATCTCCGCCGACGAAGTCACGCAGCGTGGTGCCGCCCTGGGCGATCGCCGCGGCCAGCACGCTGCTGGCGGCGTTGGCGAGGCGCTCGCACTCCTCGCGCGTCACTTCACCGGCAGGACGGCGCGGGTTGACACCCGCCATGAACAGCGCCTCGCTGGCGTAGATATTGCCCACGCCCACCACATTGGCGTTGTCCATCAGAAACGGCTTGATCGCCACGCGGCGCTTGCGGGAGCGCGCAAAGAGGTGCTCGCCATTGAAGGCATCAGACAACGGCTCCGGCCCGAGTCGCGCCAGGCGCGTATCGGCATGCGGGTCACCGCGCACGAAGTCGACGAAGCCGAAGCGACGTGGATCGTGATAGCGCAGCACATGGCCGTTGCCGAGCACGACATCGACATGATCATGCGTACGTGGCGGTGTGCCGATGGGCACCAGTCTGAGGCTACCGGACATGCCCAGGTGCCAGAGCAGATGGCCATCGGCAATCGGCAACAGCAGGTACTTGGCGCGACGCGCAAGCGTGCCGAAACGCTGACCCACCAGCCACTCGGCGAGCTCGCCGGGCACGGGGGTGCGCAGACGCGGCTGACGCACGATCACCTCGGTGACCTCCTGGCCCTCGACCAGCGGCGCGATACCGCGACGGGTCGTCTCGACTTCCGGTAATTCGGGCATGTTCTCTCCTCGACTGACCGCCAGACGCACAACAGGGTGACGACAGAAGCCGCCACCCTGTTGCAGGATGCCCAGAACAGCGACATCCAGATACTCGAAAACCCGGTCAGGACCGGGTTTTCGAGGGTTCCGACAGCACGCTGGCGGGAGACAAGATCACTTGATCTTGGCTTCCTTGTACATCACGTGCTTGCGAACGACCGGATCGTACTTCTTGAATTCAAGCTTGTCCGGAGTGTTACGCTTGTTCTTGTCGGTGGTGTAGAAGTGGCCAGTACCGGCACTTGACACCAACTTGATCTTGTCACGCATTTTCAGTTTCCTTCCACAGTCGCATTCACCGAACGATTGAGAGCGTTGCCCTCGGCTCGGTTGCCATTGCTACAGGGGCTGTCTTCTAGTGTTTAGAAGCGCTCGCCACGTGCAGTGAGGTCCTTGAGGACTTCGTCGATACCCTTCTTGTCGATGATGCGCATGCCCTTGGTAGAGACGCGCAGCTTGACGAAGCGCTGCTGGGATTCAACCCAGAAACGGTGGGTGTGCAGGTTCGGCAGGAACCGGCGACGAGTCTTGCGCTGGGAGTGAGAAACATTGTTACCAGTCACCGGGCGCTTGCCGGTAACCTGACATACTTTGGACATTGGAGCCTCCAACCGCTGCGTTGGCTAAGTTGTTCAAAACCTGTCGGGCAAACCGGAAGTGGCAGGCGCCGCCTCATGCCCTGATTTCAAAGTGTTTACGTCCGTTCCGGAAGACAAGCTTTCGGGTGCTGGAACGTGCAGGCGCAGCATTTTACCCGAAGAGGAACGTGAAAGCACGTCCTATACGGATTTTTTTCGCCAGCACGCCCATGCCCGACGTGTCACATCGGTACAGACGCTTCTCAGCCAAACGCTTCACTCAGCCAATGTCGGCCAGAGTGGTCGCGAATTCTGTGGTGGGTGATACGGGAGGCGCAACATTACCACAACCAGTGCCCTGGTTTGCAATCCCTGCGCATTTCTCACGCCAGCGGCGACCGCATCTGGCGGGGGCTGTACCGTCATCGAGCACTCAGCGGCTCAGCCTCCTCGACACCCCAACTAGAGCAAGCCGCGCTCGGCAAACGAAACCACCTCGCCGTCTCCGACCACGAAGTGATCCAGCACGCGAATATCGAAAAGCCCCAGCGCCTCTTCCAGGCGCTGCGTGATGCGCCGGTCGGCCTCACTGGGCTCCGCGACGCCAGAGGGATGGTTGTGGGCCAGAATCAGGGCGCCGGCATTGAGCGCCAGTGCCCGCTTGACCACCTCGCGCGGGTAGACGGCGGCGGCATCCAGCGTGCCGGTGAAGAGTGTCTCGAAGCGGATGACGCGATGCTGGCTGTCGAGAAACAGCGCGGCGAACACTTCATGCGGCAGGTCGCGCAGATGCGAGGACAGATAGCGCCGCACCAGCAGGGGCGACGTCAGGGCGGCCCCGCGCATCAACAGGCTCTCCAAATGGCGACGCGACAGCTCAAGCGAAGCCTGCAGCTGCACGTACTTGGCATCACCCAGTCCGCGCGCCGCGCAGAAGTCCTGCTGGGTCGCCTCCAGCAGCGGCCTGAGACCGCCGAAGGTGCTCAGCAGGTCGCGCGCCAGATCCACCGCCGAGCGTCCTTTTATGCCTACGCGCAGAAAGATGGCCAGCAGCTCGGCATCTGACAAGGCCCCTGCCCCTGACGACAACAGCTTCTCGCGCGGACGCTCCCCGACCGGCCACTCTCGAATCCCCATGCACTCTTCTCCCATCGCCTGTCGCCCCGAATGGCTGACAGTCCAAAGCATGAGAAGCGTGGTCAGATGCCGCCTCTTTCGCCATTGTGAGTATCAACGCTTGTCGCCCCGAGGGCCTGCGTCTGGCCCCTGCATGCCACTCGAGAGGAGCCCCCGCCCCATGAAGCGAGCGCTCGCAGGGACCATGGCGACACTCGGCGTCGCGGGCCAGCGGCGCTACGCAAGGTTGCATCACGGTGATATGGTAGAGGGCAAACGCGCGAGCGTAGCAATCGACGCATCAGGGACGCAGGACACACCATGCATTCACTCGCCGGACGGCGCATTCTGCTGGGCATCAGTGGCGGCATCGCGGCCTACAAGGCCGCTCTGATCACCCGCCTGTTGAAAAAGGCGGGCTGTGAAGTGCGCATCGCCATGACCGAAGGGGCTCAAGCCTTCATTACACCGCTGACCCTACAGGCGTTGTCGGGCAATCCGGTGCACACCTCCCTGCTGGACCCCGAGGCCGAGGCCGGCATGGGGCATATCGAGCTGGCACGCTGGGCGGAGGTCATCCTGATCGCGCCTGCCACCGCCGATCTGATGGCCCGCCTGGTGCATGGCCATGCCGATGATCTGCTCACTACCCTGTGCCTGGCCAACAGCGCGCGCTGGGTGATGGCCCCGGCGATGAATCAGGCCATGTGGGCGCACCCCGCCACCCAGCGCAACGCCCGCCAGCTCAGTGCCGACGGCTGGACGCTGCTCGGCCCCGCCAGCGGCGAACAGGCCTGTGGCGACGTGGGCGCGGGCCGCATGCTGGAGCCGGAAGAGATCGTCGCGGCGCTGAGCGACCTCATGAGCCAGCGTGACCCCAGCCGCCAGGGCAATGAGATGTCGTTGCCAGCCGCAGGCCTGACGGTGACCATCACCGCCGGCCCGACCCGCGAACCGCTGGACCCGGTGCGCTATCTGAGCAATCACAGCTCCGGCAAGATGGGCTATGCGCTGGCCGCCGAGGCTGCGGCGCTGGGCGCCAGCGTGCGCCTGATCAGTGGCCCGGTGGCGCTGACGACGCCGACTGGCGTCGAGCGCATCGATGTCGAATCCGCGCTGGACATGCAGGCCGCCGCCGAGGCAGCCGCCAGCGAGAGCGACCTCTTCATCGGCTGCGCGGCAGTCGCCGACTTCCGCCCGGCCACGGTCGCCGACCACAAGCTCAAGAAGCAGTCGGGCGAGGAGCAGATGCAGGTCACGCTGATCCGCAATCCGGATATCATCGCCGGTATCGCCGCCCAGACGCAGGCACGCCGAGCCGCCGGTCAGCGGGCACCGCTGGTGATCGGCTTCGCCGCCGAGACTCGCGACGTGCTGCGCTATGCACGCGACAAGCTTGCGCGTAAACAGCTCGACATGATCGTCGCCAATGATGTGAGCACGCCGGGCCTTGGCTTCGGCAGTGACAGCAATGCCGCCACCCTGCTGTGGCAGCCGCTCGATCAGAACACGAACACGCAACACGAACAGGCCATCGCGGCCTGTCCCAAGACGGAACTGGCGCGCGCGATTCTGAAGCGCGCCCTGGCACTCCATCAGCACAGGGTCAGCCTCGACCCTGCCATCCAGACCGTTACACCGACTGTCACCGACGATCAGGAAGCACCTTAGATGACCCGCCCCCGGCTCGAACTCAAGATTCTCGACGAGCGCGTTCGCGATTACCCGCTGCCGCATCACGCCACTCCCGGCAGCGCCGGCATGGACCTGCGCGCACTGCTCGACGCGCCGCTGACCCTGGCGCCGGGCGCCTGTGAGCTGGTGCGCACCGGGCTGGCGATCCATATCGCCGACCCCGCACTGGCCGGCATGATCCTGCCGCGCTCCGGTCTGGGGCACAAACACGGCATCGTGCTGGGCAATCTGGTCGGCCTGATCGACTCCGACTACCAGGGCGAACTGATGATCTCGGTCTGGAACCGCGGCGAGAGCGAGTTCGTGCTGGAACCCGGCGAGCGTCTGGCACAGTACGTGCTAGTGCCAGTGGTACAGGCGGAGCTGGTGGAAGTCTCTGAATTCGAGGCCAGCCAGCGCGGCGAAGGCGGCTTCGGCCACTCCGGTCGCCACTGATTGACCCGTCATGCCAGAGGGCAGCCGAGCGGCAGGCTCGCGCCGGCTGCCGGGCTTCCGGTCACAAGGAAGCCATGCAGATTTCCACACTGATCGTCATGCAGCGATAGCGTTCGAGACGCATGACGCCTCAAGCGACTTCACGATTGATTCAACCGACAGGGATGCACCATGAGTCAGGTACCCGCTTCAATTTTCCGCGCCTACGATATCCGTGGCATCGTGGATGAGACCCTCACCGAAGACGGCGTGCGCGCCATCGGCCAATCCATCGGCAGCGAAGCCGCGGCACGCGGTGAATCCACCGTCGTGGTCGCGCGTGACGGCCGTCTCTCCGGCCCGCGCCTGTCCAAGGCGCTGATCGCGGGCCTGCGCGATGCCGGCCGTGATGTCGTCGACATCGGCATGGTGCCGACACCGGTGCTCTACTACGCCACCAATATCCTGGAAGGCACCCGCTCCGGCGTAATGCTGACCGGCAGCCACAACCCGGCCAACTACAACGGTCTGAAGATCGTGCTGGCCGGCGAGACCCTGTCTGGTGACACCATCACCGATCTCTATCGTCGCCTGCAGGAAGGCGATCTGGCGCAAGGTGAAGGCAGCCTGCGTGAAGAGGACGTGCGCGAGCGCTATCTGGAGCAGATCACCGGTGATGTGGTCGTCAAGCGTCCGCTCAAGGCTGTGGTCGATTGCGGCAACGGCGTGGCTGGTGAGCTGGGCCCGGAGCTGATCCGTCGCCTGGGCGTCGACACCGTGCCGCTGTTCGACGAGATCGACGGCAACTTCCCGAATCACCACCCGGACCCGGGCAAGCCGGAAAACCTGCAGGACCTGATCAAGACCATGCAGGAAACCGGCGCGGACATCGGTCTGGCCTTTGATGGTGACGGCGACCGCCTCGGCGTCGTGACGCCCAAGGGCGAGATCCTCTACCCGGACCGCCTGATGATGGCGCTGTCGGAAGACCTGATCGAACGCGTGCCGGGCGCGCGCATCATCTTCGACGTCAAGTGCACCGGCAACCTGGCGACCGTGATCGAGAAGGCCGGCGGCACGCCGGAAATGTGGCGCACCGGCCACTCGCTGATCAAGGCACGCATGAAGGAAACCGGCGCGGCACTGGCCGGCGAGATGAGCGGCCACATCTTCTTCAAGGAGCGCTGGTTCGGCTTCGATGACGGCATCTACGGCGCTGCGCGCCTGCTGGAAATCCTCGCCAAGCAGGATGTCGATGCCGACACCTTCTTCGCCCGCTTCCCGCAGGACCTCGGCACCCCCGAGATCAATGTGGAAGTGACCGACGAGAACAAGTTCGCTATCGTCGAGCGACTGGCCAGTGAAGGCGACTTCGGCAGCGACGGCGTCAAGACCACGCTGGACGGCATTCGTGTCGACTACGCCGATGGCTGGGGCCTGTGCCGTGCCTCCAACACCACGCCGATGCTGGTGCTGCGCTTCGAAGGCAAGTCGGAAGCCGCACTGGAGCGTATCAAGGACAGCTTCCGCGCCGCGCTGAAGCAGGCCGAGCCGAGTATCCAGGCACCGTTCTGATCCCTCGCTCGCCATCGACAGGATGGCATGAGCCGCAACGGGGGCGGCGGTCTGCCGCTTGATCGCCGCCCTCGCCTTGCCAGGCACTGCAGCCGCTCATCCGGGCGCATCAGGTGCCTGAAGCAACCGATTTGCATGACAGCGCGCACCGCGCGTGCTGAAAGACCGTTTCGAGTGACAGTGTCCGGACTCTCTTTCCGGACCATTTTCTGTGGAGTGATACGCTGATGAGCCACGCCAACCGCGACCCGCATCAGGTGGTCGAGGTCCTGTCCGAAGCCCTGCCCTATATCCAGCAGTTCTCGGGCAAGACCGTGGTGGTCAAGTACGGCGGCAACGCCATGACCGAAGAAGCCTTGATCGACTCCTTCGCTCGCGACATGGTGTTGATGAAGGAAGTCGGCATCAATCCGGTGGTCGTGCATGGCGGCGGCCCGCAGATCGGCGCGCTGCTCGAGAAGCTGAACATCGAATCGCGCTTCGTCGATGGCATGCGCGTCACGGATTCCGAGACCATGGACGTGGTCGAGATGGTGCTGGGCGGCCTGGTCAACAAGGGCATCGTCAACCTGATCAACCAGAGTGGCGGCAAGGCCATCGGCCTGACCGGCAAGGACAGCGGCCAGATTCGCGCTCGCCAGCTCAAGGTCAGCGGCCAGACGCCGGGCATGAATGCCTCTGAAATCATCGACATTGGTCATGTCGGTGAAGTCGAGCATGTCTCCACGGACCTGATCGAACTGCTGACACGCAACGATTTCATTCCCGTCATCGCACCCATCGGGGTCGATGCCGAGGGTCGCAGCTACAATATCAATGCCGACCTGGTCGCCGGCAAGGTCGCCGAGGCACTGGGCGCGGAGAAATTGATGCTGCTGACCAACGTGGCTGGCCTGATGAACGCACAAGGCGAAGTCATGACCGGCCTGACCACCGAGGCGGTGGATGGCCTGATCGAGGATGGCACCATCTACGGTGGCATGCTGCCCAAGATCAGCTGTGCATTGGACGCCGTGAAGCAAGGCGTGCGCAGTGCTCACATCATCGATGGCCGCGTGCCACATGCGACCCTGCTGGAAATCTTCACCAATGCCGGGGTCGGCACGTTGATCAGCAACGCGGAAGCGGACACTGACAAGGCGTAAGGTGACAAGCCGGGGCTCGGCCCCGGTGTTTCGCGCGAGGCAAGCGACATGCCTCAGGACACGGACCCGCCCGTAGCACACTGCTGCAGGCCGCGATAAACGACAAGATTCCATGACGCAGGCGAATCCAAAACAATCACGTCGCGAACAGATCCTCCAGGCACTCGCTCTGATGCTGGAAGAGGACAGCGGCAAACGCATCACGACTGCAGCACTGGCACGACAGGTCGGTGTCTCGGAGGCGGCGCTCTATCGTCACTTCCCCAGCAAGGCACGCATGTTCGAAGGACTGATCGAATTCATCGAGAGCACGCTGTTCGAGCGTATCGCGCTGATCATTCAGGACAACGACACTGCGCATGCCAGGGTGCATCACATCCTGAGCCTGCTGCTGGGCTTTGCCGAGAAGAACCCGGGGCTGTGTCGCCTCCTCAATGGTGATGCTCTCACCGGCGAGACGGCACGCCTGCGCACGCGCATGGCGCAGCTGTTCGAGCGTCTCGAGACGCAGATCAAGCAGGTACTGCGCGAAGCCGAGCCTCGCGAGGGACTGCGGCCGGCCATCACCGTCACGGCAGCGGCCAATCTGCTGCTGGCGTGTGCGGAAGGCCGTATCGGCCAGTACGTGCGCAGCGACTATCGCAAGCGCCCGACCGAGCACTGGGAAGACCAGTGGCAGCTGCTGAGCCGCGACCTGCTGCTGAGCAGTCAGGAGCGCATTGCCGTCTGAGGGGCTTGCCCCGCGCGCATGCGCCGCACCAAGACGAACGCCCCGCCTGCAGTCATTGCAGGCGGGGCGTTCTTTTTGGGTCAGGCCTTCTCATGTCACCACCGGATGGGGTGGGGTCGGACTGCATGGGCGGCACCTCAGGCGTTGACGCTGAAGCGCTCCAGTATGGCCTCGGCGGACATCGGCCGCGCCAGCAGGTAGCCCTGATAGGTGTCGCAGCCCAGTCGCTTGAGCTCCTCGAACTGCACGTCCGTCTCGACTCCCTCGGCGACGATCTCATGGCCCAACGAGTGCCCCAGGCTGATCACGGCACCGACCAGCTGGATGGCCTGCTGATTGGGACAGCGGATACCGCCGTCAGAGCCGGCGACCGCATCCATCTTCATCACGAAACTGCGGTCGACCTTGAGCACATCCAGCGGCAGGGATGACAGATAGGACAGCGACGAATAGCCCTGCCCGAAGTCATCCAGCGCCACACGCACGCCCAGCTCGCGCAGCGCGCCGAGCACGGCAAGCCCCCCTTCCATGTCCTGGATCAGCAGCGTCTCGGTCACCTCGACTTCCAGCCGCGTCGGCGACAGCTTCTGGCTTTCCAGCACGCCGAAGACTTCATTCTCGTAGCCCGAGGTAAGCTGGCGCGCCGACAGATTGACCGCCATGCGCGGCATGTGAAGGCCGGCCTCCTGCCAGCGCACCATCTGGGCACAGGCTTCCTCGAGCACGAACCGTCCGAGGCGGAAGATCAGACCGGTCTCTTCGGCCAGCGGAATGAACTGGGCCGGCGAGATCATGCCCAGCTCCGGATGCTGCCAGCGCAGCAGCGCCTCGACACCCTGCAGCTCGCCGTGGCTATCCAGCTGCGGCTGGTAATGCAGATAGAGCTGCTCGCTGCCGATGGCCTGACGCAGGTCCTGCTCCAGCGTCATGCGCGAGGCGACGTGCTTGTCCAGCGACGACTCCCAGCGCAGCGCGTGATCGCCGCGCGACTTGGCGTGATAGAGCGCCACATCGGCATTCAGCATCAGCGCCTGGGCATCGCCATTGGTCTCGGACAGCACATAGCCTGCCGTCAGACTGATGATCAGCGGGCGACCCAGAATCGTGAAGGGACGCTCGACCTTCTGCTGGATCTCCTCCACTACCTGCGCCGGATCATCGTTGCCATGCGGCAGATAGAGGCCGAACTCATCGGCCCCCAGACGCGCCACCAGACCGCCCGGCGGCAGCAGACGGCGCAGACGCTCGCCGACCGCAACCAGCAGCTGGTCACCGGCTTCATGGCCCAGACCATCATTGACGGTCGAGAAACGGTCGATATCGGCGTAGATCATCAAGCCACCCGCCGCGACGCGCTCGTCGGCCGCCGCCATGAAGGCCTTGCGGTTATAGAGCCCCGTCAGGGCGTCATGACGCGCCAGGAAATCGAGCTGACGCTCGGATTCCTTGTGCGCACTGATGTCGAGCAGCAGGCCTTCCCAGTAGCGCACGCCATCCTCGCCCTCGATCATCACGCTGCGGTCCAGCACCCAACGCTCATGGTCAGCGATGATGCGGAAGACCTGCTCATGGCGCATCTGCGCGCACATCGCCCAGTGGCGGGCGGCGCTGACGGATTGACGGTCTTCCTGATGGATCAGCTCGGTCAGGGTGATGCCGGCGCCGACCAGTGATTCGGCCGAGCGACCGAACAGCTCGGCCGAGCCGTTGCTGATGAAGGTCAGCACTCCGGTGTTGACCTCGATGCGATACACCACGCCCGGCAGGTTATCCATCAGCGTCACCAGGGTGCGAGAACGCGCCGTCATCGACTCGAGCGCGCCCTCCAGCTCATCGTGGCGCTCAGCGCGCTTGCGCTCGGCGCGCGCCACCACGACCACCAGCACGACCAGGAAGATGCCGCCGAGCAGCATGCCGAACCAGATACGGTTCCACCACAGCCACCACAGACTGGAGAGCGGCTGACTCACGACGCTGAACAGCTTGAGCGGTGCGATATAGCTGCCCGCCGCCATGCGCGGCTGGCCGTCGAAGCCCGGCACATGATAGCGGCGCACACCACGCTCGGAGATGTACTTGCCCATGTTGGCCATCGAGGACAGCGGCAGCTTGCCGGTCACGCCCAGCGCATGCTCCTGAGGGCTCGAGAACAGCAGCAGACCGTTGGTGGAGAACAGGCGCAGGCGCTGCCCATCATCGGAATTCGGGTTGGCCAGCAGGCTGCGTGACTCGGAGAAGTCCAGGCAGCCGATCATCAGCCAGGACATGCCTTCGATATCCATGTGGCGATAGAACGGCAAGCCCGGCTGACCGGATGCCAGAGGCAGTGCGGAGCCGAACAGCAAGCTGCTACGCCCGGGCAGCGCCTGGGCTTCCGGCTGGGTCAGCTGCCAGCTGCAACTGCGCCCCACGCCGATCTGACGCAGGCTGCTGCCGCGGTAATCGGCAAACGGCACCACCATCAGCGAGACCAGAGAGGGATGACGGCCCAGCGCGCTATCCAGCGAGCCACGCCACAGCTCCTTGCCTTCGCTGCTCAACACGCGCTCCAGCACCATCATCTCGCGCGAGACATTGGCGATCAGCTGCTCGGTGGAGATATGCAGCTGGGTATCCAGCAGCTCCAGGCGACGCATTTCCTGTTCACGCACATCAAACCATTGGCTGGCCAGAAACAGGCCACCCAATACCACCATCAGGGCTGCATTGAGCCCAAAGATTCGCCACAGCGAATGTGTGCCATTGACGTGCGAGGAGGTCGGGTCCACGGGGTCACCAGTAGAAATGTTTCATGTCTTAGTGTGACAGAATGAAACATTGTGTTGCAGTGTTCAACCAATAACGACGGATTCCTCGGGATCCACTCTCCCTCAACGAAAATGCCCCGCCGGGAAACCCGGCGGGGCATTTTCACGTGACAGCGAGCCTGAAAATCGCGGGCTCATGTCATGGGGTCATCAAGCTCAGGCAGCGAAGCCTTCGCTCATGTCACCCATCGATTCACGCAGCTTCTTCATCGCGTTCTTCTCGAGCTGACGGATACGCTCGGCAGAGACGCCATAGATGTCGGCAAGCTCGTGCAGAGTCGACTTGTTGTCACTCAGCCAGCGCTGCTGGAGGATGTCGCGTGAGCGCTCATCCAGTGCCGCCAGCGCCTTGAGCAGACGACCGTGGGAGTCGTCTTCCAGGTCCTGCTGTTCCACCTGGGCAGCCGGATCGAGGCTGTGATCTTCCAGATAGTTGGCCGGCGCCTGATAGGCAGAGCTCTCGTCATCGCTGGGGCCGGCGTCGAAGCCTGCATCGTGGGCAGAGAGACGGCTTTCCATCTCACGCACCACGGCAGGTTTGACGTCCAGATCGCCCGCGATGGCATCCACTTCATCGTTGTTCAACCAGGCAAGACGCTTCTTGGCGCCACGCAGGTTGAAGAACAGCTTGCGCTGAGCCTTGGTGGTCGCGACCTTCACGATGCGCCAGTTGCGCAGCACGAACTCGTGAATCTCGGCCTTGATCCAATGCACGGCAAAGGAGACGAGGCGTACGCCCTGATGCGGGTCGAAACGCTTGACCGCCTTCATCAGGCCGACGTTACCTTCCTGGATCAGGTCCGCCTGCTGCAAGCCATAGCCGCTGTAGCTGCGCGCGATATGCACGACGAAGCGCAGGTGCGACATGACGAGTCGACGGGCCGACTCCAGATGATTCTCTTCATGCAACCGCAGGGCCAGCTCGTGCTCTTCTTCGGCAGTAAGCACAGCGATACGGTTCACCGACTGAATATAGCCGTTTAGATCTTGACCCGGTGACAGGTGGCCAAGTGGCTGAAGACTGGTGCTCATAGTGCAGATGTCTCCATGGTTGCCTAACACGCATGCAAGTAGTGAGACTGTGAAGGGTGGGACAGGTTCCCGTCAATAGCTGTACATGACGTGTACAATTGTCATGACGAGTAGCACTTCGTAACGCTGTCGGGTGTGTGGTGCGTTTAACCCCCCACCACCCCCCTTCACTGACGCCCGACATGAATGTTGTCGGAACGTAACTTTTGACCTTCCTGGGCAGAAATACTGGCTGAAAACCGCGAAAAATAATCGGAATCAACGCGGAGAAATACTCGCCAGATGACGTCCGACCGCGATCCAGGCCCCTATCCAGCCCAATATTGTACTCGAAAACAGCAGCGTGGCACCCCCTGCAACGCCCAGTGCGGGCAACACATAGTTGCCGCCATAACTTTGTACAAGGGCCGTCACGGGTGCCGCCAGCCAGTTGCCGCCAAGCGCCAGGATTCCGCAGGCCAGCAGCCCTCCTCCCAGACCGTACCAGGCACCGCTGTAGAGGAAGGGACGCCGCACGAAGGCGTGGGTCGCCCCGATCAGCGTCACGACCTCGATTTCCTGGCGGCGACTCTCCACGGACAGGCGGATGGTATTGCCCACCACCAGCAACACGCCCAGCCCGAAGAGTAACGCGAGTCCCAGCGTCACTTTCTGACCCAGCTCACCCAATTGGCGCAGACGCTCGAGCCAGGCCAGATCCAGACGTGCGCTGGCGACACCCGGCTCGCCCTCGAGGCGCGTGGCCAGGGCGCGAACGGACTCCGGCGTGGTGTCCAGCGGCGTGATGACGATACTGGCCGGCAAGGGGTTGTCATCCAGCAGACTCAGCGAGCGCTTGAGGTCCAGCGCCTGGGCGAATTCCTGCATGCCCTCGGCGGCGGTGATCAGACGCACTCCCCCGACACCGGCAGCGTCGCGCAGCGAGTCCGACAGCGTCAGCGCCTGGCTCTCGTCGACCGAGGTCTCGAGATAGAGGGTGAGCTGGGCGCTGTCATTGAGTTCATTGTCGAGCAGGCGCGCGCTGTCCAGTGCCAGCCACAGCGCCGCCGGCAACGTCAGTGCGATGGCGATGGCCAGCATGGTCAGCAGGCTGGCGATGGGCGCGACCAGCAGGCGGCGTGCGCTGTCGCGCGCCATGGCAGCGTGATGACGCAGCCAGCTGCGATAGCGGCTCTCGACCGAGACACGACTGGAGCGCGCACCCTTGCGCGCCGCACGCTCGGCGGCCTCCGGTGATTCAGGCGCCTGCGCGGCGGCCTTGCGGGTACGCGTCTCGGCGCGGAGCTGGCCACGCTCGCGTGAAGTAGAGGGGGAATCGTTGCGGGAACGCGGGGGGCTCATCGGGCATCCTTGTCGGCGATCAGACGACCATCGGACAGCTCCAGCGTGCGATGGTGCAGGCGGGCGATCAGCGCCAGATCGTGACTGGCAATCATCACCGTGGTACCGATGCGATTGAAGTCCTCGAACAGACGCATGATATCGGCGGACAGTGCCGGGTCCAGATTGCCGGTCGGCTCATCGGCCAGCAGCAGCGCGGGCTTGTTGACCACGGCGCGCGCGATGCCGACGCGCTGCTGCTCACCACCGGACAGCTCGATCGGCAGCGCCTTCTCACGATGCAGAAGGCCGACCTTGTCGAGCGCCGCCCGCACCCGCCGCGCCTGTTCACGCGGCGGGACCCCCTGGATCATCAGCGGCAGGGCCACGTTGTGGAAGATGTTGCGGTCGGTCAGCAGCTGGTGGTCTTGGAAGACCACGCCGATCTGGCGGCGGTAATATGGCACCTGGGAGGTATGCAGCCGCCCGATATCATGCCCCGCCACCAGAATGCGCCCCCGCGAGGGGCGCTCGAGGAGCATGATCAGCTTGAGCAACGAGCTCTTGCCGGCACCGGAATGGCCTGTCAGAAAGACCATCTCGCCACGCTCGACCCTGAAGTCGAGCCCGGCCAGTGCATCGAAGCGCCCTCCATAGCGCTTGCCGACATGCTCGAAGGCAATCATGCCTCGCGCGACTCGGCGTTGGCCTCTTCGCTTGCCTCATCGCCAGCACGTGCAAACAGGGCACTGACGAAGTCATCAGCCGCGAAGGGACGCAGGTCATCGACACCTTCCCCGACACCGATATAGCGGATCGGCAGATTGAGCTGCTTGGCCAGCGCGAAGATGATGCCGCCCTTGGCGGTTCCATCCAGCTTGGTCAGCGTCAGGCCAGTGATGTTGACCGCTTCATGGAAGGTGGAGGCCTGTGACAGCGCGTTCTGGCCGGTACCGGCATCCAGCACCAGCATCACCTCGTGGGGCGCGGACACATCCAGCTTGGCCATCACGCGCTGCACCTTCTTGAGCTCTTCCATCAGGTGACTCTTGTTGTGCAGGCGGCCCGCGGTATCGGCGATCAGGATATCGACGTTACGCGCCTTGGCGGCTTCCAGGGCGTCATAGATGACCGAGGCACTGTCGGCGCCGGTATGCTGAGCGATGACCGGCACCTTGTTGCGCTCGCCCCACACCTTGAGCTGCTCCACCGCCGCGGCGCGGAAGGTATCGCCCGCCGCCAGCATCACGCTGCGGCCCTGGCTCTGATAGCGCTTGGCCAGCTTGCCGATGGTGGTGGTCTTGCCGACGCCGTTGACGCCGATCATCAGGATCACGAAGGGACCGCTACCCTTGGGCGGCAGCTCCAGGTCCTTGGCGACCGGTGCCAGCATCACGCGCAGCTCTTCCTGCAGCGCTTCGTAGAGCGCCTGCGGCTCCTTCAATTCCTTGCGCGAGATACGCGCGGTCAGGTTGTCGATGATCTCGGTGGTCGCCTCGATGCCCACGTCTGCCATCAGCAGCTGGGTCTCGAGGTCTTCCATCAGCTCATCATCGATCTGCTTCTTGCCCAGGAACAGGCTGGCGACGCCCTCGGTCAGATTGGCGCGTGTCTTGCCAAGACCGGCCTTGATGCGCGCGAAGAAGCCACGACGCGGCTTTTCCCGACCATCGCGGGCCGTATCACGCGCAGCGTCATCCTCGACCACGGCGTCTGCGCCAGCGGCGGCAGCCTCGGCGGCACGTGCCTCTTCTTCCTGGCGAGCCTGTTCCAGCGCGGCCTGCTCTTCGGCCTCGATGGCGGCCAGCTGCGCGGCGGCCTGACGCTCTTCTTCCTCGCGAGCCGCGATACGCGCCTCTTCGGCACGCGCTTCACTGGCGGCTTCTTCCGCACGGGCCTGAGCGGCCTGTTCGGCAGCGATGCGCTCGGCCTCTGCCTGGGCGGCCTGCTCGGCAGCCAGACGTTCCGCCTCTTCCCGGGCGGCCTTTTCGGCGGCGACGCGTTCTGCAGCGGCCTGCTCCTGGGCGATGCGCTCCGCTTCGTCTCGGGCGGCCTGTTCCTGAGCGGCCTGCTCCTGCGCTGCGCGTTCCTGGGCGATGCGCTCGGCTTCGGCCCTGGCGGCCTGGTCGGCAGCCGCCTGCTCAGAGGCGCGGCGCTCGGCTTCAGCTTCGGCCTTCTGCTCTTCGAGCTTCTGAGCCTCGGCCTGCTGCTCTTCGGCCTTCTGAGCCTCGAGCCGAGCGGCCTCTTCACCGGCAAGGCGCTCTGCCTCTACCTTCTCGGCCTCGAGACGCTTCGCCTCGAGCCGCGCTGCCTGCTCGGCATCGGCTTGCTCGTGGGGCGTGGCGTCTTGTGTCTGTTCAAGAGCCTGTTGCTCGAGGGCCTGCTGCTCGGAGGCTTTCTGCTCCTGAGCCTTGTGTTTCTTGCGCTTGAAAAAACCGAACATGGCGAGACAGTCCTGAACTCGTGAAAGTGGCGTCATCCTACCATCCCTTCGGGGCTGAAGGTACGCACCGCGCGGCATCCGGCGTCGCACATGCTAGACTCGCGGCATGAAAAAACGCGCATCCTCCCAAGGCCCCGCACGGGGCAAATCCAACGCGCCCTCGCGCGCTGACAAGCAGAGCGGCAAGCGTGGCCAGGCCGCCGGCGGGCCAGGTCGCCTGCGCATCATCGGCGGGCGCTTCAAGCGCCGCCTGCTCAACGTGATCGACGCACCGGGCCTGCGCCCGACACCCGACCGCGTGCGTGAGACGCTCTACAACTGGCTGGGCTTTCATGTCGGCGGCGCCCGCGTGCTTGACCTCTATGCCGGCAGTGGCGCACTGGGTCTCGAGGCACTATCGCGTGAGGCGGCGCATGTCACCTTCGTGGAACGCGACAGCCGCGTCGCGCGTGCGCTCGAGAGCAATCTCGCGACCCTCGCCAACGGCGACAGCCTGCCAACACAGGTGGTGACCGGCGATGTCCTGCACTGGCTCGAGACGGCCACACCCGCCGCGGGGGGCATGGACCTGGTGCTGCTCGACCCTCCCTTCCGGCTCGAGCTGGCCGCCGCGAGCTGCGCACTGCTCGAAGCGCATGGCTGGCTGAGCGATGACGCCATGATCTATCTGGAAGTGGAATCCGGCCTCGACCCCGTGGTGCCCGCCAACTGGCAGCTGCACCGGGAAAGCCGTGCCGGCGACAGTCATGGCCGCCTGTATCGGCGCCATCCGCCCGCCTGAGCCACCTTCCCACTTGTGTCGACTCAGGCGGCGTCGTAGTCTGCCTGCAGGCGGGTATCGCTGCGCCATCCGGCAAGGATTCCCGACATGGCCGATATTCATCGCACCAGCATTTACCGCATACCTTTACCGCCCTCAACGAACCCCCTCGGGCCACGACCGTGACTCGACAAGGAGATAGCATGAGCACCGAACTCTTTACCCAACTTGAGCAGAAAGTCGGCCAGGCCATCGACAGCATCGAGATGCTGAAGATGGAAGTCGAAGAGCTGAAGGAAGAGAACCAGCGCCTGACCGAAGCCAAGACAGGTCAGGGCGAAGAGCTGGAGCAGCTGCGCCAGACCAACGCTCAACTGCAGGAAGAGCGTGACCAGTGGGCACAGCGTCTGGAAGCGCTGGTCGCACGCTTCAGCGAGACCGAGAGCGAAACCCAGAGCGCCTGATGCTCCCGCGCGTCCTGCGCGCTGGGCCGCGTGAACATGCACTCTTGAACAATGGCTCTTGAACAGGAGCGCTTGAACAAGAGTTCATGAACAGGGCCTCATGGAAACGCCGCCAACAGGAGACTGTCGGCGGCGTTTTCGTGTCGGCACCAGCACCAGAGCGATGCCGGAGACCAAGACAGAAGGGCCAGGGTCACACCAGCGGCAGCGACATGAGCCAGGCATCTTCTCGCCCGCCATCCGCCAGCGGATAGTAGCCCTTGCGCACTCCATCCCGAGTAAAGCCGGCCTTCGCATAGAGGGCAGCGGCGGCGGCATTGCTGGCGCGCACCTCCAGCAGCAGGCGCTCAAGCCCCGAGTCACGTTGCCAGTCACGCGCCTGCGCGATGGCGGCGGCCAAAAGGCGTGCACCTACGCCCTGCCCGCGCTGCGCGGCGTGTACGGTGATCGCCTCGATCTCGGCCTCGAAGGGCCCGCGCGCCAGCACCACGAAGCCGATCAGCTCTGCGGTCGGCGACTCACAGGCCTGCCACCAGGCGCCCAGCACGCAGCGCGCGTCATCGTTGAGCACATCGACCAGCTGTGACTGGCTCAGGCCGTGTGCCTGGCTGGCCTCGATGGCCTCAAGCGCCGTCAGGGTCGCTTGATCATCGGCCAGCTCACGCAGCTCGAGGCGCCAGGCAGCTGACTCGCTCATGAGGCGTCCGTCTGCGGCGAGGCCGACTGCCACTCGCGCCCCCAGCGGATCAACAGCGGCCACAGCTTGCGCTTGGCCTCACTGGAGCGCGCCAGCGCCGACAATTCCGGCCCCTGCCAGACCGGCAGGTTCAGCAGACTGGAGGTCGCCTCGCCGCGCTCGGAAGCGGTGATGCCAAGCACCTCGCGCAGCGTCTCGCTGGCCTCATCGCTGCCGAAGATCAACAGCCGCTCCGGCTGCCAGCCGCGCCGCGCCGGGCCACTCAGGAAGGCATGCAATCCTTCGCGGGCTTCTTCGAGTGGCGAACTGGCCTTGAGGTTGGGCAACAGCGGCCAGCGGAAGTGGCTGAAGGTGAGCCCTGATGCCACCTCGATGCCGGCGGCGCGCCACAACGCCTTGAGCAAGGCTTCCCCTTCCAGATGCGGTGCCTCGTCACCGGGCAGCATGATCAACCAGCGCCCTTCCAGCGCCGCCAACTGAACGCTGAAGCGCAGTGGCGGCTTGTCTGCCGCTGGCGGCGTCACTGCCTCATCTGCTGCCGGAGCCTCGGCCGAGACCTGCGTCGGCGGCGTCCCCCACGAGGCGGTGCTGCTGGTCTCGGCAGCGCCGGGCGCCGGCGAGGCAGCCGCAGCGGGGGCTTCGACCGCCGCCGGCGCCATGCCCAGCAAGGCGCGTGCACTCGAGGCCGGAGAAGGCCCTGCCGGGCGTGGTGAAGCGCTGCCGGCCATGCCGCCACCCTGAGCAGAGGAGCCATGGCTGGCATCCGCCGTCTGGTGGGCAGCAGGCGGATGCGGCGCCTCATCGATCAGCGCATGCAGGCGCGCCTGAGGCGCGACCGCCTCCGCCGCTTGCGGCTCGGGCCAGTCACACGCTTGGGTGGGCAAGGCATTGGGCAGCTGATAGCGACCGACCCAGGCGGTCAGTCCCATCGCGTCCAGATATTGCAGGCGTTGCGGTTCAGGGGTCATGGTCAGTGCTTGCCGCCGCCCAGACAGTTGGGGGAATCCGGAATCTCGCCACCGCGTGCCGCCCACTCCTGCTCGGTGTACAGGTGCAGTGCCAGTGCGTGCACCGGGCCATCCAGCTCTTCGCTGAGCAAGGCATACAGCTGCTGGTGACGCTTGACCCGCGACAGGCCGCTGAAGCGATCGCTGACCAGGGTGACCTTGAAGTGGGTCTCGGAGTTGGCCGGCACGCTATGCATATGGCTCTCGTTGACGACTTCGACCATCAACGGGTCAAGCGTCGCGAGCTTGGTGTCTATCTGGGTCTGGATGCTCATGCGCAATCTCCTTGAAGGGGGGAAGCCGCACGACGGACATGCGGAAAATTGAGGGTGACGATGCGATCGCCACAACGCAAATGGCCTCGGGCATTTTGCCCGAGGCCATTGTAGCGCCTGTCGCCATCACTGACAGTCATTGCTGACGGCGCTTGCTGACAGCTCTCGCGGAAAGTGCGGCGACGGCGGCCATCACGCGTCTGACAATCGGCCAATCGGCGCGATCACACCGGAGATTCAGTCAAGATCGGCCAGCAGCTCGTCATCGACTTCGCTGACTTCCAGCGGCGCCTCGTCGTCCAGGTCGACCGCCAGATAGCTGTGCTCGACGGTCAGGAAGCGCTCGAAGAGTGCCTTGTCCATCGGCTCCGGCCAATGGCGGGTGTCTTCTTCCCAGGCGCGCAGCTCGCTTTCCAGCACGTCCAGCCAGCGCTCGGAGACGAAGCCATCCAGCGCCTCACGCGTGTCCATCTCGGGAATCAGGTAGACGGTGCTCTCCTGATTGACATCCTCCAGCGCCAGATCCTCGCCTCCCTCACCTTCGGATTCCAGCGAGTTGATCCAGTCGACAAACGCCTGGGTCGGCTTGACGCTCAGGGCGGAACGGTTAAGCAGCTTCATTCTGCACTCTCCAGGACATTCAGGGACAATTCCGAGACAGGACACACCGTGGATGGCAGAGCCGCTCATAAAGCAGGCACGCGATACGGGTGAGCCTCGAGGCATCCAGCGCGTCACCCTGGCAGTGCCAGGGCGCCAGCAGACTGGACGCCGACCATTATGGCCGCTCGCGGGCAACAAAGCCAAGCGCCACCTTGCCTCATCGGCACCGATCATGCCCCGCGAGGCACTCGTCGTCAGTCATTCGTGTGAGCCAGAGACCACAACGCCCCCGATCAGGGATCGGAGGCGTTGTGGGTGCCCTCAGCGTGGCCCGTCACGATGGCCCGTCATGATGCGCCATGAGGACGGGCTGGCGGCCGGCGGCTCAGCCCTGCTGCGGACGCATCGCCGGGAACAGCAGCACGTCGCGGATGGAGGCACTGTCGGTCAGCAGCATCACCAGACGGTCGATGCCAATGCCTTCACCGGCGGTCGGCGGCATGCCGTATTCCAGCGCGCGCACGTAGTCGGCGTCGTAGAACATGGCTTCGTCATCACCGGCGTCCTTCTCGGCCACCTGGGCCTGGAAGCGCTCGGCCTGGTCTTCGGCGTCGTTGAGCTCCGAGAAGCCATTGGCGATCTCGCGGCCACCGACGAAGAACTCGAAACGATCGGTCACGTGCGGGTTGGCATCGTTGCGACGCGCCAGCGGGCTGACTTCGGCCGGATATTCGGTGATGAAGGTCGGCTGGTCGAGACGGTGCTCGGCGACTTCCTCGAAGATCTCGGTCTCGAGCTTGCCCAGCCCCCAGATCGGCTTGACCTGGATACCGAGACGCTCGGCCGTGGCGCGCGCGGCGTCGTAATCGGCCAGGTCGGCCTCGGTGATGCCATCGCCGTACTTGATGATCGACTCGCGCATGGTCATCTGGATGAACGGCTGGCTCAGGTCGTACTCGCTGCCCTGACAGGTGATCTGCGTGGTGCCGAGCACTTCCTGGGCCGCGGTGCGGATCATGTCTTCGGTGAGCGCGATCAGGTCACGGTAGTCCGCGTAGGCCCAGTAGAACTCGAGCATGGTGAACTCGGGGTTGTGACGCGTCGACAGCCCTTCGTTGCGGAAGTTGCGGTTGATCTCGAACACGCGCTCGAAGCCACCCACCACCAGGCGCTTGAGGTACAGCTCCGGCGCGATGCGCAGGTACATTTCCATGTCCAGCGCATTGTGGTGCGTGATGAACGGACGTGCGGTCGCGCCACCCGGAATCTGCTGCAGCATCGGCGTCTCGACTTCCATGAAGCCACGATCGCTGAGGAAGCGACGGATGGAGGCGACGATGCCGGCACGCAGCGCGAAGGTGCGGCGAGACTGCTCGTTCATGATCAGGTCGACATAACGCTGGCGATAGCGCATTTCCTGATCGGACAGACCGTGGAACTTGTCCGGCAGCGGACGCAGGTTCTTGGTCATCAGCTGGGCGCTTTCGATCATGACGTACAGATCGCCCTTGCCGGATTTGTGCACCGGGCCACTGGCACCGACGATGTCACCGATATCCCAGCTCTTGATGTCCTCGAGCAGCGCTTCCGGCAGGCCCTTCTTGTCGACGTAGAGCTGAATCTGGCCGGAGACTTCCTGCAGCACGATGAAGGGGCCACGTTTGCGCATGATACGCCCGGCGACGGCGGCCTTGCGGTCCAGCGTCTCCAGCTCGGCCTTGTCCTTCTCGCCCAGCTCTTCCATCAGGTCAGCGGCGAGGCTGTCACGACGGAAATCATTCGGGAAGGCACTCTTGCCTTCGGCGGCGGCCTGCTCGCGGCGGGCGTTCAGCTTGGCGCGACGTTCGGCGATCAGGCGGTTCTCTTCCTGAGCCTGTTCGGCGGCCTGCTGCTCATCAATGGCGGGGGTCTGCTCTGTCGACATGGAGGGGCCTGTCTCGTGTCAAAGGGTCATGGCCTGGGCCACGACAGATCATGATCAGCCTGACGATTGTGACCATCAGGGCTGACCGCGATACGGGGATTCGTGGCCTCCGCCGGCGAGACCGGCGGAGGCGAATAGGCGCTGGGCCGCGAGGGTACTCGCGCTCAGAGCCCCATCTTGAGGCTGGCGACGATGAAGTCATCGAGGTCGCCGTCGAGCACCTTGTCACAGTTGCTCGACTGGACGCTGGTCCGCAGGTCCTTGATGCGCTGGTCATCGAGGACGTAGGAGCGGATCTGGCTGCCCCAGCCGATATCGGACTTGGAGTCCTCGAGTTCCTGCTTGGCGGCGTTGCGCTTCTGCATCTCGGCTTCGTAGATACGCGCCTTCAGCATCTTCATGGCGCGGTCACGGTTGGAGTGCTGGCTACGCTCGGTCTGGCAGGCCGCCACGATGCCTGTCGGCACGTGGGTGATACGTACCGCGGAGTCGGTGGTGTTGACGTGCTGACCACCGGCGCCGGAGGAGCGATAGGTATCGGTGCGCAGGTCGGCCGGATTGATGTCGATCTCGATGTTGTCATCGATTTCCGGCGACACGAACACGGACGCGAACGAGGTGTGACGACGGCCGCCGGAGTCGAAGGGACTCTTGCGGACCAGACGATGCACGCCAAGTTCGGTACGCAGCCAACCGAAGGCGTAATCACCCTCGACGTGGATGGTCGCGGACTTGATGCCGGCGACTTCACCGGCGCTCGCCTCGACGATCTCGGTCTTGAAACCGTGATGCTCGGCCCAGCGCAGGTACATGCGCAGCAACATGTTGCCCCAATCCTGCGCTTCGGTACCGCCAGAGCCTGCCTGGATGTCGAGGTAGGCGTTGTTGGCGTCCATCTCACCCGAGAACATGCGGCGGAACTCGAGCTTCTCGAGACTGGCCTTGAGCTGGTCCAGCTCGCGGACGACTTCGTCCACGGTGCCTTCGTCTTCTTCCTCGACCGCCATTTCCAGCAGGTCGGAGCAGTCGGACAGACCGTTGCTCATGTCGTCGAGGGTCTTGACGACCAGCTCCAGCGACGCACGTTCCTTGCCGAGCTTCTGCGCGTAGTCCGGGTCATTCCAGACATCCGGATTCTCGAGCTCGCGTGTGACTTCCTCTAGCCGATCCTGCTTTTCGGCATAGTCAAAGGTACCCCCTCAGGACTTCTGCCCTTTCGGACAGGTCCTTGATGAGGTTGGTGATCGGATTGATCTCTTGCATGGTCGTCCTGTCTTGAGGCGATGATGCGTGAATGGGTGCGCGGCGATCCTGTCGCAAGCGACGGGCTCCGCCACATGCCACCCGAGGGTGGATGTGCAGATCGACAGCGCGCAAAGCCCGATATTGTAGCCATTTCCCGGCGTGGCGACCATGCCCGGCCCATCATCCGTGGCCAGCGGGCAAGCGACGGCTCTCGGCTGCCAGGCATGCCGCCCATCAGCGGGCAGGCGACGAATACGACCAAAGTCATTCAAAGGCCCGTCAGCCCCGAATGGCCCGAGTTTCCACGCCTTGCATGACGTTTATCGAATGCATGCATAAGCCATCCATTTTTTAACATGGACAGCCGGCAGGAAAAGATTCGATGGTAGAAGGCGACACTCGTATTACCCCTAACAACAATAGCGAGCCTCCCTATCATGGCACGACTGTACTCCCCCTCTCACACCCCGGCGCTCCCCGGACGCTTCGCGCTCAAACGCCTGGCAGGTTCTCTGCTGCTGGCCGGGGGCATCGTTGCCTCCCAGGGCATCATGGCCGACACGCTCAAGCTGGCGATCATGGGTGAACCGGCCTCGCTGGACCCGCAGCAGATCTCCGGCACCTGGGAAAATGACGTGGTGGGCGACCTCTTCGAGGGCCTGGTCACCGAAGCCGCCGATGGCGAGCGCATCCCCGGCGCGGCCGAGTCGTGGCAGATTTCCGACGATGGCAAGACCTATACCTTCACGCTGCGCGAGAACGGCAAGTGGTCAGACGGTGAGCCGGTGACCGCCGAGGACTTCGTGTACGCGCTCAAGCGCATCATGACGCCGGAAAATGCCTCGGATTACGCCTACATCCTGTATCCGATCAAGAACGCCAAGGCCATCAACAGCGGCGAGGCCGAGCCGGACACCCTCGGCGTGCGTGCCGTGGATGATCATACTCTCGAGATCACCCTCGAGCGCCCGACGCCCTACTTCCTGGATCAGCTGTCGCACTACACCGCCTACCCGCTGCCGAAACATGTGGTGGAGAAGTACGGCAAGGACTGGACCGACCCCGGCAAGATGGTCTCCAACGGTGCCTTCGAGCTGAGCGAGTGGCAGCCGCAGACCCGCATCGTCGCGCTCAAGAATCCTGAGTTCCACGATGCCAGGGAGGTCGCGCTGGATGAGGTGATCTACTACCCCATCGAGGAGCGCAACAGCGCCCTGAAGCGCTTTCGCGCCGGCGAGATCGACATCGCGCGTGAATTCCCGACCCAGCAATACGGCTGGCTGAAGGACAACCTGCCGGACGCCACCCACGTCGCGCCCTACCTGGGCATCTACTACTACGTGCTCAACTCACGCGATGGCCATGCCACCGCAGACCCGCGCGTGCGCGAGGCGCTCAACCTCTCCATCCGCCGCAAGGTCATCACCGACAAGATTCTCGGCACCGGTGAAGTGCCGGCCTACAGTTTCGTGCCCACCGGCGTGAACCATTACGACATCCAGGAGATGCCCTTCAAGGACATGTCGATGGATGAGCGCATGCAGAAGGCCAGGTCCCTGATGGAAGAGGCTGGCTACGGCCCGGACAATCCGCTGGAGCTGACCCTGCGCTACAACACCAGCGAAGACCACAAGAAGGTGGCCATCGCCGCCGCCGCGATGTGGAAGCCGCTGGGCGTGAAGGTCAATCTGCTGAACGCCGAAGTCGCGGTGCACTACGAGGACATGCGCCAGGGCAAGTTCGATGTCGGCCGCGCCGGCTGGATCGGCGACTACAACGACGCCCAGAACTTCCTCAACCTGCTGGAAAGCGGCGTGCCCAACAACTACGGCGCCTATTCCAACAGTGCGCTGGATGACGACATGCACAAGGCCGCCAATACGCTCGACATGGAGGATCGCGAGGCGCTGATGCAGGACGCCGAGCGCAAGGCGCTGGATGACTACGCCGTGCTGCCGATCTACTACTACGTGTCGCGCAATCTGGTGAACCCCAAGCTCAGCGGCTGGAAGAACAACATCGAGGATACTCACCGCTCGCGCTGGGTCTCGTTCTCCGAGTGATGCCGATCGTCGACGCTCTCCCGAGGCGCTGATACCCGCCTTCGACCACAGCGGCCGAAGGCAGGCATCAGCGGCACAGAGCGTCAGTCCGCCAGGGAATGGCCAAGACACGTCGTCACCCCGCCCCGGGGTGGCGACAAGGAGCACGCCGCATGCATCTCTCATCTCATTTCAAGCGCCCATCGGGCGCTGGACTTCGTGTACCTGCACGTCGCTGGCAGCGTCACTTGTCTCGCCTGCTGCTGACGACTCTGTGCATTGTCCCGACCGTCGTCGCGCCCAGAATCATGGCCGCGAGCGAGGGGACCGGTGCGGCAAGTGTCGCAGGTGCCTCTCAAGAACACTCCTCTGACGCTTCGCAGGTATTGCGCATCGCCAATGGCGCCGAACCGGCGTCACTGGACCCACAACAGACCAGCGGTACCTGGGAGACGCGCATCACACGTGATCTATTCGAACCGCTGATCGCCTACTCCGCCGATGGCAAGCTGGTGCCCGGACTGGCGGAACACTGGGAGTCGTCCGCCGATGGGCTGACCTGGACCTTCCATCTGCGCGAGGGGCTCGAATGGTCAGACGGCACGCCGCTGACCGCCGAGGATGCCGTCTTCGCGCTGCGCCGCCTGCTGACTCCCGCCACCGCGGCCCACAACGCCACGCTCTACTACCCGATCGTCAATGCCCGCGCGGTGAATACCGGTGCGCTGGCGCCGGAGAAGCTTGGCGTGACCGCGCCCGACGCGCAGACGCTCACCATCACCCTCAGTCACCCCTCGGCGACGCTGGAGCAGACGCTGGCGATGAGCGAAGCCGCCCCGCTGCCACGCCATGTGATCGCGGCCAAGGGCGCTGACTGGACGCGGCCGGCCAACATGGCCACCTCGGGCGCCTTCGTGCTCAAGACCTGGTCGCCCCAGGCCGAGATTCGCCTGACGCCCAATCCGCGCTATCACGCGGCGGACACGGTCGCGCTCGATGAGGTGGTCTACCTGCCCATCGAGGAGAGTCATGCCGCGCTCAATCGCTTCCGCGCCGGCGAGGTCGAGATCGCCTACGGCGTACCCGCCAGCCATTACACCTGGATCCAGGACAATCTGGCCGCTGCCCTGCAGACCTACCCGATCCTCGGCGAGTACTTCTATGTCTTCAATCTGCGCGAGGGCTCGCCGGTGGCCGACCAGCGCATTCGTCGCGCGCTGAATCTGGCCACGCGCCGTGAGGTGATCACCGAGCGCATTCTCGGCATGGGCCAGATTCCCTCCTGGCACTTCGTGCCGAAGGCATTGGGTGAGCATCAGGGCGCGCGCTTCGACTTCGCTGACTGGTCGATGGACCGACGCATGGCGAAGGCGCGTGAGCTGATGGCAGACGCGGGCTACGGCCCGGATACCCCGCTTGAGCTGACGCTGCGCTACAACACCCTGGAAGACCACAAGAAGATCGCCGTGGCCCTGGGGGCGATGTGGAAACCGCTGGGCGTGAAGGTGACGCTGACCAATACCGAGGCCGCGGTGCATTACCGCGATCTGGCGCTGGGCGATTTCGAGGTCGGCCGTTACGGCATGATCGCCACCATCGCCGATGCCTACGACTTCCTGAACGCCTTCAGCAGCGACAACACCTCCAACGCGCCCGGGCTCAGCTCGCCGACCTACGATGCGCTGATCGAGGCGGCGGCACGTGAAGGAGACGTCGGCACCCGCCAGCGCCAGCTCCACGACGCCGAGCAGTATCTGCTCGACAACGATGTGGTGCTGCCGCTCTACGACTATGTCACCTCCAGTCTTGTCGATCCCGCCATCAGCGGCTGGGCGCCCAATGCGCTGGACGTGCACCCGAGTCGCTATCTGCAGCTCGATACCTCGCACTGACAGACGACAGTCACCAATAACAACGACATACCCGGGCAGCGGCCCGGACGGAGCACTGGATGCTGAGCTACACCCTCAAACGGTTGCTGCAGGCGATTCCCACCCTGCTGATCGTGATCACCCTGTCGTTCTTCCTGATGCGAGTCGCCCCGGGCGGCCCCTTCGATGGCGAGCGCCGTCTGCCCCCGGAAATCGAGCAGAACCTGCGCGCGGCCTATCACCTGGATGAGCCATTGCCGATGCAGTATCTGCGCTATCTGGGTGATCTGGTGCAGGGCGATCTCGGCCCGTCCTTCAAGTACAAGGACTTCGATGTCAGCGAGCTGATCAGCCAGGGCTTCCCGGCCAGTCTGGAGCTGGGCATGTGGGCGATTCTGGCCGCGCTGCTGATCGGGGTGCCGCTGGGGGTGATCGCGGCCATCCGGCGCAACTCGACGGCGGATTACGTGGTGATGAGTACTGCGCTGGCGGGGATCGCGGTGCCCAATTTCGTGATCGCCCCGCTGCTGGCGCTGGTGTTCGGCGTGCTGCTCGGCTGGCTGCCGGCCGGCGGCTGGAACGGCGGCGCCTGGCAGAACCTGCTGCTGCCGGTGGTGGCGCTCTCCATCCAGCAGATCGCCTACATCGCCCGCATGATGCGCGCCAGCATGATCGAGGTGCTCGGCAGCCACTACATCCGCACCGCCCGCGCCAAGGGGCTGAGCGAGTGGAAGGTGATTCTGCGCCATGCATTGCGACCGGCGATGCTGCCGGTGGTCTCCTACCTCGGCCCGGCCATCGCCGGCATCATCACCGGCTCGGTGGTGATCGAGCAGATCTTCGGCATTCCCGGCATCGGGCGCTATTTCGTGCAGGGTGCGCTCAATCGTGACTACACCCTGGTGATGGGCACGGTGGTCTTCTATGGCGCCTTGATCCTGCTGCTCAACCTGATCGTCGACCTGCTCTACAGCATGCTCGACCCGCAGATCCGCTACGACGACTGACCCGAGGCCCTGACATGTCACAGACAACTCCCGCTCCCCACGGCACCGGCGGTGCCAGTGCCTTCGACGGCCAGCCCCCTGCAGCACCGGCAGGCGACAGCCTGACCCGCGACGCCTGGCGTCGTCTCAAGCAGAACCGCGCTGCCATGTGCAGCCTGGTGGTGATGGCCGTCATCGTGCTGGCCTGCCTGATCGGCCCGTGGCTGACGCCCTTCGAACTCGACGAGGTCGACTGGAACGCCATCGGCACCGGCCCGGACCTGGCCTCCGGCCACGTCTTCGGCACCGACGTCAACGGCCGCGACCTGCTGACCCGCACCCTGCATGGCGGCCAGATCTCGCTGTCGGTGGCGCTGGTCGCCACCTTCGTCAGCCTGGTGATCGGCGTGCTCTACGGCGCCGTCTCCGGCTACTTCGGCGGACGCACCGACAACCTGATGATGCGCTTCGTCGACATCATGTATTCGCTGCCGTTCATGTTCCTGGTGATCCTGCTGATGGTGGTGTTCGGTCGCAACATCTTCCTGATCTACGCCGCCATCGGCGCGGTGGAGTGGCTGGACATGTCGCGCATCGTGCGCGGCCAGGTCTTGGCGCTCAAGAAGCGCGAATTCGTCGAGGCGGCGCATGCACTCGGCGTTCGTGACCTGCAGGTCGTGACTCGTCACCTGATTCCGAACGCGCTGGGCCCAGTGATCGTCTACGTCACGCTGACGGTACCCAAGGTCATCCTGCTGGAAAGCTTCCTGTCGTTCCTCGGCCTCGGCGTGCAGGAACCGCTGACCTCATGGGGCGTGTTGATTTCCGAAGGCAAGGACATGATGGAGACCGCCCCCTGGATGCTGCTGGTGCCCTCGGCCTTCCTCGCCGCGACCCTGTTCTGCCTCAACTTCCTCGGCGATGGGCTGCGTGATGCCCTCGACCCCAAGACTCGCTGAACCGGAGCGCTGATCATGACTTCTTCACCCTCTACCTCCGGCACCTCCTCCAGCCTGCCGCCAGCACGCAACTCCGCCGACCAGGCCCGCGCCGACACCCTGACCCGCCTGGGGCTGGCGACCGAGGCGCCGGGCACGCCACCGCTGATGGAGATCGATGACCTCAAGGTCGACTTCCAGCTGCCGGACGGCGCGGTACCCGCCGTCAAGGGCGTCAGCTTCACTCTCAACAAGGGCGAGACGCTGGCGCTGGTCGGCGAGTCCGGCTCCGGCAAGTCGGTCACGTCCACCGCCATCCTGCGCCTGCTGCCGGAACTCGCCGAGATCAAGGGCGCCATCCGCCTGCGCGGCGAAGACCTGCTGAGTGCCTCGACGCGGCGCATGCGCGAGCTGCGCGGCAATCGCATCGCTACCGTCTTCCAGGAGCCGATGACCTCGCTCAATCCGCTGCACCGCATCGGGCGCCAGATCATCGAGGTACTGGCACTGCATCGTGACCTCAAGGGCCGCGCGGCTCGCCACAAGGCGCTGGAACTGCTCGAGCAGGTCGGCATTCCGGAGCCGGCGCGACGTATCGACAGCTATCCCCACGAGCTGTCCGGTGGCCAGCGTCAGCGCGTGATGATCGCCATCGCGCTGGCCTGCGAGCCGGACCTGCTGATCGCCGATGAGCCGACCACCGCGCTGGATGTCACGGTGCAGGCGCAGATCCTGCGGCTGCTCAAGTCGCTGCAGCAGCGCTACGGCATGGCAATCCTGTTCATCACCCACGACCTGAGCATCGTGCGCCACTTCGCGGACCGCGTCTGCGTGATGCGTCACGGCGAGCTGCTGGAAACCGGCGCCACCCACGACGTCTTCGAGAGCCCGCAGCACGCCTACACCCGCATGCTGATCGATGCCGAACCGGCCGGCGAGAAGGCCCCGGTGGCCGCAGATGCGCCAGTGCTGCTGTCGGCGCGCGATGTGCGTGTCAGCTTCACCATCAAGCGTCCGCTGTTCGGCCCCAAGGTCGCCTTCGAGGCGGTGCGCGGCATCGATCTCGAGGTGCGACGCGGCCAGACCATCGGCATCGTCGGCGAGTCCGGCTCCGGCAAGTCGACGCTGGGGCGCGCCCTGCTGCGCCTGCTCAAGAGCCAGGGCCAGATCAGCTTCGATGGCGTCGATATCATGCCGCTGGACAAGTCAGGCATGCGCCCCTTGCGCTCGCGCATGCAGGTCGTCTTCCAGGACCCCTTCGGCTCCCTGTCACCGCGCCTGACCGTGGGCGAGATCATCAGCGAAGGCCTGCGCGTGCACCACCCCGAGCTCAATCGCGCCCAGCGCGATGCGCGGGTCTGCGACGCCCTGAGCGAGGCCAGCCTCGACCCCGGCATGCGCAATCGCTATCCGCATGAGTTCTCCGGCGGTCAGCGCCAGCGCATCGCCATCGCCCGCGCCCTGGTGCTCAAACCGGAATTCCTGCTGCTGGACGAGCCGACCTCGGCGCTGGACCGCTCGGTACAGGTCACGGTGATCGACCTGCTGCGCGACCTGCAGGCGCGCCATGGCCTGACCTATCTGTTCATCAGCCATGACCTGGCGGTCGTGCGTGCGCTGTCAGACCATCTCATCGTGATGAAGGAAGGCGAGGTGGTGGAAAGCGGCAGTACCCACGCCATCTTCGAGGCACCCCGTGAGCATTATACGCGTGAATTGATGCAGGCCGCCTTCGCCCCAGACCTGGGCCAGACGCACCACTGACACCCTGAAAAGACGACATGCCTGATGGGCGCTGCAGCGCCCATCAAGACCCCGCCTTGCCTGAGAAAAGGCGCAGGGCCTCATCACTGCCTGTCTGAAGGGTGGCGATGAGCGCCCGGCCTCGCCCCGGGCAAGGGCAGCCGAGTCGCTCACACGAATCGACATTGGCTGCCAACCGGGTGCTTGCACCCGACCGAGGCCGGAGCAGGATGCTCCGGCATTACCCACACCGATGGAAAGACATGCACAGGATGACGATGCAACCTACAACAACAGCCAGCATCCCCCTTCACACTCACTCACGACTGCGTCACGCGATTGGCGCAGCCCTGCTCGGCACGGGACTGCTGAGCATGAGCCCCATGGCCCAGGCCATCGAGGTCTACAAGACGGATACCGACCGCGTCGAGTTCAGTGGCCGCCTGGCGGCGTTTGCGGTGATCCAGGATGGCGCACACGATGATATCTACAACGGCGGCTCGCGGGTGCGCCTGATCCACGAGCATCAGTTCGAGCAGGGCTGGAGCTCCATCATCCGCGCCGAATGGGGCTTCGATCCCTGGTTCAAGGACGGCACCGATGCTCACTACAAGCGCATGCTCTATGCCGGAGCGGCCCACGAGAAATGGGGCAGCTTCACGGTCGGCAAGCAGTATGGCCCCTGGTACGACATGGTGGCCGTCAACACCGACTGGTTCTGGATCAATGGTGGCGAGGCGTCCGGCACCTTCGAAGGCCGCAGCGGTGACGGCGGCCTGCATGGCACGGGGCGGCCGGACAACTCGCTCTACTGGAAGAAGGGCTTCGACGATGTCACTGTCGGCCTGCTCTACCAGCTCGGCCATGATGGCCAGCACAGCAACGAGACCTCACTCTTCGAGGATGGCGTCTTCACCACCGAGACCGAGTATTCGGGGTATGAGCGTGACTACAGCTATGAGGCCGCGCTCAACTGGCACCCGAACGAGGACTTCACGGTGGGCGGGGTCTTCCACCATACGGAGCTGAGCGACTACGAGAGCGGCAACAGCGAGAACGGCGATATCGATGCCTGGCTGCTCGGCGGTCACTGGTCACCGGGCAACTGGTACATCGCCCTCGTCGGCGGGGAGTATCGCAACCATATCGCCGGCAGCACCCTGGACTCCTCGGAAGATTTCGTCGACAAGGCGCGCGGCGCGGAATTCGTGGTCAACTACAAGTTCAAGGAGGTCATCTGGGGCGATGACAGTGTCGAGCTCTACGGTGGCTTGAATCACCTGGAGGACGCCGACAGCGAAGCACGCTACGCCTATCAGATTCTGGGCGCGGCCTGGCGGGTCAAGGACCTGACGCTGGCCACCGAGTATCGCTTCGACAACAGCCGCCAGTCAGACGGCAGCGAGTACAGCGCCGACCGCGACCAGCTGATGTTCCTGGCGCGTTACGACTTCTGATCGACATGTCAGACGCTGGTGACGGTTCGCCAATGCTCGCGCTGAGGCGATAGTTCCGCCCTTGCCTGATGAAGCCGGCAGGGACGACAAGAAAACGCCCGGTCATATGACCGGGCGTTTCTGTATCGGTTGTATCGGTTGTATCGGTTGTCCCGAGACCAGCTCAGCGTTTCAGCCGCTGACGTACTCAGAAGCGATAGGTCGCGCCGAGACCGAAGCCATGCGCTTCATTCTCGTAATCGGCTTCATAGGTGCCACGGTTGGGCTCGCTCAGGCTGACGGTGGCCGTCTCTTCCCACAGGTAGGTGTAGGCCATGTCGATGGTCAGCTCCGGCATCGGCGTCCAGCCGGCCCCCAGCGAGAAGATGGTGCGATCACCGGACGGGATACGCGCGCTGCGATGCTCATCCACGGTCGGGCTGTCATCGAAGGCCATGCCGGTGCGCAGCACCCACTGCGGATTGAGCTGATAGCTCAGACCGACCGCGTACTGCCAGCTGTCCTCGTAGCCCTGCTCCTCGACGATGTCGCTCATGTTGTCGACTTCCACCGCGATCTCGTCGAAGCGGCTCCAGTGCACCCAGGTCACGCCCGCCATCAGCGTCCAGCGATCATCCAGCTTGTGCGTCACGGAGAAGTCGATGCTTTCCGGCAGGGTCACGTCCAGCGACGCATCCTGCTCGGTATTCGCGAAGCCCGCGCCAGTGAAGACATTGTTGTACTTGGCCTCGCCGTCCAGGCTGTAATCCACCTTGGAGCGATAGGACAGACCGAGACGGGTACTTTCCACCGGCTGGAAGATGACCCCGACGTTGTAGCCCCAGGCGGCATCGTCGCCCTTGATCTTGACCTTGCCATCGCCTGCGCCGGCATCGAGAGTATTCGACGTCAACTCACCCTTGATACTGTTGTAGGTCACACCGGCGCCGATGGCCCACTTGTCATTGATGCGGTAGGAGATGGTCGGCTGGGCGGTGACCACCTCGACTTCACTGTAATTGGCGAAATAACGGCCGCGGAAATCAGAACCATAATCGGTGATCACACCATAGGGCGCGTAGACCCCGAAGCCCAGTGCTACCCGATCATTCATCGGCTGCACGTAATAGAAGGAAGGCACTGCCGCCCCCGGCACCATGTCACCGTCATCTCCGCCAGAGACTGGCCGACCGAGTGCATCGTTCGCGCTGGCGACATCAATATCGGTATTGACGTCCAGATAGGTCACACCGCCGGTGATCTGGGCACGATCCAGGAAGGACATGCCGGCCGGATTGCCGAACACGGTGGAGGCATCATTGGCATTCGAGGCGCGCCCGGCGAAGGAGGTGCCCTGGGTACTGACACTCTGCTCGTTCAGCTGGAAGGCCCCCGCGTGAACGCCACCGGCATAAGCCGTGGCTACCGTTGCCAGAGCGACCCCGAGGGTGAGTTTGTTCATCTTGTTTTTCATTATGGATGGCGTCCCATTGCAGGTGGCTGGAGAGCCGCATGTTGTTGTTATCATTCGTTGATGCATAGCTCTGTCATCTACGTTTTGGGCGAGTCGTGCGTTCAAGTCAAGGGCGAACGTTTGTTTGAATAGGGAGATTTCTAGTATTCAGGGAACTTTCATTCATGTCTGCACTGTCACGTGCTGCTAAGCCCATGACCTGACGACGATTTAGTGCCTTGTCGCCAGCGTTTAAAACACGACAACCTCCTCTGCTCCCCTCTCTAGCCTATTGGTCGAACATCAGCTTTTTCGTATGTATCGGCTCGCTTGACCTATGTGCAACACATAAGTCTTACACTGATGACCAGTCACGGAACATTGGCTGCCGACAGACCTTCAGGGCAGCCGAATGCTCTCTCCGCCACCCTTGATCACCAGGAGATGATGCAATGAAAGTCGCTGAACTGGCCCGCGCGGGGGGCGTCACCGCCGAAACCGTTCGCCATTACACGCGCCAGGGGCTGATCACGGCCCGACGTGATCCCGTCAACAACTACCAGCGCTTCGATGAGCAGGCGCTGGTACGCCTCAAATTCATCAGTCAGGCACGCCAGCTGGGCTTCAGCCTTGCCGACATCAAACAGATTCTCGAGCAGGCGGACCAGCACGACTCGCCGTGCCCGCTGGTGCGTGACCTGCTGCGACAGCACCTGCCGAGAGTGCGCGAGCGCATTCGTGAGCTGGAATCCCTCGCAGAGCGCATGGAGCATGCGCTGGATTGCTGGCAGGACCTGCCGGATGGCGTGCCGGACGGCAACAGCGTGTGCTGCCTGATCGAAGGCTTTCCGCAGGACGTGCCCGACACCGCTTCCACTTCCAAACGCCGCGACGGGGGGCAATCATGATGACCACATCACTTCCCGAGACACGCCTTCTGCATGCGCCAGGCATCCATTGTCAGGGCTGTGTCGGCAGGATTCGTCGTGCTCTGCAGGCGCAGGACCCGCAGGCCGAGTTGCTCGGCGCGCCTGACGCAGAGCTGTTGCTGATGCACAGCCAGCTGTCATCCACGGCACTGCAGGAAGTCGCAGACGACTGCGGCTACCCCCTCAAGGAGGAAGCCCTGCCGGAACGCGCTCATCACGATCTGTCGGTGTACGGCATGCACTGCCAGAAGTGCGTCGCCAGATTGCGCGAGGCCATCCAGCACTGGGATGACACCGCGCAAGTCACTGGCACGCCGAAAGAAGACACTCTCGACGTGGACACCTGTCTGCCGCGCGGGCTGCTCGAGAGAATCATTCTCGAGACAGACTATTCGCTTGAGGCCCCCGCCGAGGAGGATGAAGCTCAAGTCGCGCCGGCTGCTGATACGCCGGCCGTTGCAAACAAGGCAGCGACTGAGAGCCAGCCAACCGATAGCGCAAGCACCGAGTTCTCACTGTCCGGCGTCACCTGCGCCAGCTGCGTGGCGACGATCCAGAAGGCACTGGATGGCCTGGACGGAGTTGAGCAGGCGCAGGTCAACTTCGCCTCGCGCACCGCCCAGGTCACGAGCCGCCTCACTCCTGACGAGATCGTCTCGGCCATCGAAGGTGTCGGCTACGGGGCGAGCCTGGTGGAAGACGCCCAGGCCGGTGAGCAGCAACAGCAAGAGGACGCCGATCAGGAATATCACTCTCGTGTCCGTGACAGCGTGCTGTCACTGGGCATCGGCATCCCTCTGATGATCAGCATGTTCTTCCATCATCCCGGCTTCGAGGGGCTCGAGCGCGGGGTGTGGCTGGCGATCGGCGTCGCCGTGCTGGGCGTGCTCGCCACGGCAGGACGCAGCTTCTTCACCAGCGCTTGGAAGGCCTTCACGCACCATCAGGCCAACATGGATACGTTGGTGGCGCTCGGTACCGGGGCGGCATGGCTTTACTCCATGGGCGTGCTGCTGTTTCCCGACAGGGTGCCCCCGGCGGCGCGCGGGCTCTACTTTGAAGCCTCGACCATGATCATCGGCTTGATCAGTCTGGGGCAGGCGCTGGAAGTCCGCGCCCGGGGCCGCACTCAGCAGGCGCTGCGCGCGCTGCTGGATCTGCAGACCCGCACGGCCCGCGTGATCCGCGACGGGGAAGAGCGCGAGATCGATATCAACGAGGTCCGCAGCGGGGACCAGGTGCGCATTCGCCCCGGTGAGCGCATCCCGGTGGATGGCCGGGTCATCGAGGGCCAGAGCCACATCGATGAATCGATGCTCAGCGGTGAGCCACTGCCCGTGTCACGCGGTATCGGCGACGAGGTAGCCGCCGGTACGCTCAATACACGTGGCAGTCTGGTCTTCGAGGTCGAGCGCGTCGGTAGCGAGACGCGCCTGGGCCGCATCATCAGCCAGGTGCGTCAGGCGCAGAATTCGCGCCCGCCGATCGGCCGGCTGGCTGACACCATTTCCGGCGTATTCGTGCCCAGCGTGATGATCATCGCCATCGTCGCGGCGCTGGTATGGTTCAACTTCGGACCTGCGCCGACCGGCGTGCATATGCTGGTGGTCGCGACGGCGGTACTCGTCATCGCCTGCCCGTGTGCGCTGGGCCTGGCGACGCCGATCTCGACCATGATCGGGGTCGGCAAGGCGGCGGAACATGGCGTGCTGGTACGCAGCGGTGAGGCACTGCAGACCGCCAGTCGCTTGACCGCGCTGGTGGTCGACAAGACCGGCACCCTGACACGCGGCAAGCCGGAGGTCACCGAGGTCTCGCTCCTCGAAGGGGAAGACGAGGAAGCCGTACTGGATGCAGCACATGCACTGGAGAGGGGCTCCGAGCACCCGCTGGCCGCGGCACTGCTGGCACATATCGAAGCCAGACGTCCCGAAGCCTCGCGCAGCAAGGCCTTCCATGACTACCAGACCATCAGCGGACGCGGCATTCAGGCCCAGGACGATGCAGGGCGCACCTGGCGCATGGGCAACGCTGCCATGCTGGAAGAGGCAGGTATCAGCCTAGCCCCTCTCAGCGAGCAGATCACAGCGCTGGAAGACAATGCGCGCACCCTGATCCTGATGGCTCGCGACGATGAATTGCTCGCCGTCTTCGGGCTGGCCGACCCGCTACGTGACGATAGCCGCGATGCCATCGCTCGCCTGCATGCCATCGGCCTCAAGGTGATCATGCTGACCGGTGACAACCCTCACACGGCAGCGGCCGTGGCGCGCGAGACCGGTATCGATGATTACCGTGCCGGCGTCTCACCGGATGACAAGCACGACGAGATCGCGCGGCTGCAGCAGGAAGGTCATGTGGTGGGAATGGTCGGCGATGGCATCAATGATGCCCCGGCGCTGGCGCTGGCCGATGTCGGTTTCGCGATGGGCGAAGGTACCGACGTTGCCATCGAGACCGCCGGTATCACGTTGATGCAGCCGTCGCTGGGCGGGGTCGCGGATGCGATCGCGATCAGCCAGGCCACCCTGCGCAACATCAAGCAGAACCTGGTGGGGGCCTTCGGCTACAACCTGATCGGCATCCCGATTGCCGCAGGCATCCTCTATCCCTTCACGGGCATGTTGCTGTCACCGGTCATCGCGGGGCTGGCCATGTCCCTGTCCTCGATCACCGTCGTGACCAATGCCAATCGTCTGCGTCGATATACGCCCCCGAGTGCAGCTGGATCCGCAACGAGTAACCCCGAGAATGCCGCCACCACCTCACAAGGAGCGTCAGCATGATCTGCATGGCCATCAATCTGCTAGGGTTCGGCCTGATCGCCGCCATTGTCTGGTGGTTCTGGCTCGCCAAGTCATGAAACACACTCCAGGCCTTGCTCTGTAGTCGCTGAAATCGAGCAAGATGATTGCACAAGACAATCGCGCAAGTTCATCATTTCAAAGCCCTGTCACACGCTGTGTGGCAGGGCTTTTTCGTGACAGTTTTCTGATCAAAAGCGCACCAGACGGCTCTCGCAAGACTCGCAACGATAGCGCTCATGGCATGCCGCCCAGTGGCTCCGAGACCCGTGTCACCCAACAGCACACTGGAGAGAAAGCAGCTGCCGCGAGTTCGTATGGATAGCTCCTGCACTGACGAATCTTGAGTTTTCCACAACCGCTTTGCTCTTCTTTACCCCGCGCATCACTTCTTTACCCCGCTCGACCAAGGCGCCGAGAATGCAAAAACGCCCCTGCCACATCAGTGACAGGGGCGCTTCCTTTGAGCTTCTTTCTGCACAGCGGATCTGCTGACGTCTCTATGCGTGCCTTTCCACACAACTCACACATGTCACACATGGCTTATCCCACGCATGACCTTCGCGCCTATGATTTTTCCTGCGCACAAAGAGAACCGCCCCTGTAGCAAGGCTACAGGGGCGGTTCAGTATAAGTGCCTGACGATGACCTACTCTCACATGGAGAAACTCCACACTACCATCGGCGCTAAGCGGTTTCACTTCC
>NZ_JARWKU010000008.1:0-205973 GCF_029846435.1 Cobetia sp. 1AS1 | reverse complement strand
GCCTTCGTCGCCGCCACCGATGACAGCAGTGTCTACGGCAGCTTCGAGGTCGCCGCCGATGGCAGCTGGACCTACACGCTCGACAACGACGCCACCGAGACTCAGGCGCTGGCCGCGGGCGAGACCGTCACCGAGCAGTACACCGTCGAGCTGAGCGATGGCTCGACCACCACGGTCGACATCCTGATCACGGGCTCGGCCGACGCAGTGCCGGTCATCACGCTGGCTGACAAGGAAGTGACCGAGGCCACGGGTGAGACGGTCACTGACACCTTCGAGGTGGCAGCGGATGCCGGCATCGCCAGCGTTACCATCAATGGCACGGACATCACTTCGGCGTCAGTGGATAACCCCATCGTGATTCCGGGTGCGACTGATGACGAAGGCACGCTGACCATCACGGGCTACGATTCCGGCACCGTGTCCTACACCTATGTGGAGGATGGCACGGCTGCGGATCACTCGGCTGGCGACGATAGCGTGTTCGACAACTACGCCGTGGTCGTCACTGACCTGGCCGGGCAGAGCACCAGCGACAGTCTTGACGTCAAGATTCTGGATACCGCGCCGACGGCCAAGCCGGATGAGCGCGATATAGATGAAGATGCGACGGACGAGCTCACGGGCAACGTGATTGATGGTGCCAATGACAATGAGGACGTCCTGGGTGCAGACGCGCCGTTCATGGTCTGCAAACTGGACGATACCGGAATTGCCGACGGCGGCAGTGCCACGGTCACGGGCGACTACGGCACGCTGACGCTCAACAGCGACGGCAGCTATACCTACGTTCTGGACACCACCAAGACGCAGTCTCTGGCAGAGGGTGAACCGGCGAAAGACGTCTTCACCTATGTGCTGGAAGACAGCGATGGCGACTATTCCAGCACCACGCTGACCATCAATATCACCGGCTCGGCCGACGCAGCGCCGGTCATCGCGCTGGCTGACAAGGAAGTGACCGAGGCCACAGGTGCCACGGTCACTGACACCTTCGAGGTGGCAGCGGATGCCGGCATCGCCAGCGTCACCATCAATGGCACAGACATCACTTCGGCGTCAGTGGATAACCCCATCGTGATTCCGGGTGCGACTGATGACGAAGGTACGCTGACCATCACTGGCTACGATGCCGGCACCGTGTCCTACACCTATGTGGAGGATGGCACGGCTGCGGATCACTCGGCTGGCGACGATAGCGTGTTCGACAACTACGCCGTGGTCGTCACTGACCTGGCCGGGCAGAGCACCAGCGACAGCCTTGACGTCAAGATTGTGGATACCGCGCCTGTCGCCAATGACGACACCTACACCATTCGCGAAGATGATACGTCTCCGGATGGTGAGCCGGTGATCAACACCAGTGTCATTTCCAGTGTTGTCGGCGGCGGACAGGATGAGCTGGGCGCTGATGGCGTGACCATCACGCATCTGGATGGCATTTCACTGGCAGACAATGAGGGTAGCGTTACCGTCGATGGCAGCTACGGTAGCTTGACCATCAATACCGATGGCACCTTCAGTTATGACCTTGATGATGCGCGCGCTCAGGCACTGGGTGCCGGTGACCTCGTCAAGGAAGTATTCGAGTACACCATCCTGGATGCGGATGGCGACTCGGATACCGCCGACATCACCATCAATGTCCAGGGCTTGAATGACAAGCCGGTGGCCTATGACGACGGCCCGATCGTGGTCGAGGAAGATACTCCGGTCAGCGGCAACGTCCTGAACAACGATGTCGACGCCGATGGTGATGAGTTGAGCGTCGTCAGCTTCACTGTTGACGGGGTTACGTACGACCCGGGCAAGACAGCGGATCTTGGCGAAGTCGGCACACTTCTGATCAATGCTGACGGTACCTTCACCTTCACGCCCGGTGAGAATTACAACGGTCCGGTACCCGACACCACTTATGTGATCACGGATGGCACCGAGTTCGATGAAGCCATTCTCAGCTTCGAGGACGTCGCAGCGATTGATGACCCTGTCGTCATCAGTGCCGATGATGGCGCTGTTGCCGAAGATGGTGTGATGGAAGCGTCAGGTACGCTGACCGCGACCGATGTCGATAGTGATGCGCCGACGTTCACGCCGGCCACTGACGACAGCAGTCTCTACGGTACCTTCGCCGTCGATTCCGACGGCAACTGGACCTATACGCTGGATAACGACACTGCCGCTGTGCAGGGGCTGACATCTGCCGACACGATCAATGAGCAGTACATCGTGCAGCTCAGCGATGGCTCCAGCACGACAGTGGATATCGTCATCAAGGGAACTGATGATGCGCTGCCGGTCATCAGTTCACTGGAAGACCAGTCCGTCACCGAAGCGACCGGAAGCACGCTCACCAATACCTTTACCGTGTCAGCTGCAGCAGGTATCGCGGCAGTGACGATCGCTGGCGTGGATATCACGGATGCCAGCAACACACCGGTAGTGATCTCCAATCCAGCTGGTGAAGGCACGCTGACCGTGACCGGCTACGACGCCGACAGCGGTGAGGTCACCTACACCTATGTGGAAGATGGCACAGCGGCTGATCACACAGATGGCGATGACAGCGTCGTCGATGGTTTCACCGTCGTGGTAACGGATCTGGCAGGCCAGAGCACCAGTGACAGTCTCGATGTCACGGTGCTGGATACGGCGCCGGTAGCCAACGCTGATACGCGAAGCATTGGCGAGAATCGCAATGCTGCCGTTGTCGGCAATGTCGTGGATGGCACATCGGCGACTGCCGATACTCTGGGTGCCGATGCGGTAACCGTGACTGCCGTCATCGCCGGAGCGGAGACTGCCCCGGTGAGCGATGGCGCGGCGGCCGTGATCACGGGTGAGCACGGCGAGCTGACCCTGGCGGCGGATGGATCCTACAGCTATCAGTCAGCACGCGACGACCTGCAGTACCTGGCGGCCGGTGAGTCGGTCACGGACGTCTATACCTACGTGATCACGGATGCTGACGGTGATACCGCCACTACCACGCTGACCATCACCATCAATGGTAGCAACGATGCGCCGGAGATCAGTGTCAGCAGTGGCGACAGTGCAGCCGCCATCCTGACGGAGACGGATTCACCGCTGAGTGCCAGCGGGACTCTGTCGGTGGATGACGTGGATCTCAGCAACAGCGTGACGCCGAGCGTCACCGGCGTCTCCAGTGATGGCGATACCGGCACGTTGGACAACGATGACCTGCTTGCGCTGCTGGGTGTGGATACCGGGGCCATCATCGATGACGAGAGCACTGAAGGTACGCTCAACTGGTCCTTCGACAGCAGCGCTGCCGGGGAAAGCTTCGACTACCTGTCTGCAGGCGAGTCGCTGGTCCTGACCTACACCGTCACTGTCACGGATACGGCGGGAGCGACAGCTACCCAGGATGTCACCATTACCATTCAAGGAACGAATGATGCCCCGGTGGTGACTGCGACTGAAGGTCGCGTCAGCGAAGAAGGGCTCGAAGGCGGTATCGCCGACAGCGATGCGGCTGATGGCTTCACGGATACCACCGATGCCACCACTGTCACCGGTACGGTTTCTGTCACGGATGTCGACAGCGACAGCGTGTCACTGGTGTTGACGGAGCCGACCACGGCCATCACCTCCGGTGGCAGTGCGGTGTCCTGGTCCGGCAGCGGCACCCAGTCAATGGTGGCAACCGATGCTGATGGCAATGAAGTCGCGACGGTGACCATCGATGACAGCGGCGCCTATACCTTCACTCTGAGTCAGGCGGTTGATCACTCGGGTGATGGTGAAGATGTCCTGTCTCTGGACTTCGGTGTGCTCGCAACGGATAGCGAAGGCGCCAGCTCCATCGGCACGCTGACCATCGGCATCGAGGATGATGCCCCAGAGCAGCAGGAAGCGCAGAGCTTCTCGTCGACCCTGGTGGATACCAATCTCACTATCATTCTTGATGTGTCAGGTTCCATGAATGCAACTGATGGAATCGATGGTGAAACTCGCCTGCAGAGTGCTATTGATTCCATCAAGTCTCTGATTGAGGCCTACGATGACTTTGGTGACGTACGTATCAATCTGGTGACATTCTCATCCATCGGTACGGCTCAGAATGCTTGGGTGACCGTAGGAGAGGCTGAGAGCATTCTGGATAACCTGCAGGCCGGTGGTTATACCAATTATGATTCCGCTCTTGCAGCAGCTATCGAGAATTATTCTGAAGATGGAGCATTGGAGGATGCGCAAAGCATTTCCTATTTCTTCTCTGATGGTGAGCCAAACTTTGGCGATGGTGATGATGAAGCGCTGAATGTGCTTGTGGGGAATACCATTTACAGAGCAGATGCCGGTATCTCGAACGATGAAGAGGATATCTGGACTGACTTCCTGGTCGATAATGGCATCAAGTCCTACGCTATCGGCCTGGGTAGCAACGTCACAGAGTCCAACCTTGATCCGATTGCCTATGACGGTTCAGCGGATGAAGACCTCGATAGCACTGTCGTTACCAGCTTTGAGGATCTCGACGATACCCTCGCCGCTACTGTCCAATCACCGGTCAGTGGTCAGCTTGTCTCGGGCAGCTCCGTGGATGGCAGTCTGTTGGGGGCGGATGGCGGTTATCTGCAATCGGTCACCGTGGATGGCACGACCTACAGTTATGACCCGGCCACCAACACCGTGTCTGCAGTGGGCACGGACAATAGCAGCTACGATGCGGGCAGCCTGGAGTTGACCATCTCTACGGACCTGGGTGGCAGCATGCTGTTCAATCTGGGGAGCGGTGACTTCGCCTACACGCCGCCTAGCAATGTTACTGAGCGCTCCACAGACAGCTTCGATTACGTGACGGTCGACAATGACGGGGATACCAACGCCTCAAGTGTCAGCATCGACGTCGACAAGCTGTCGGTCCTGATCGGGACCTCTGGCAACGAGTCCCTGACGGGCGATGGCGATGGCCCGTTCTATGCGGACTATCTGATTGGCCAAGGCGGCAATGACACCCTGAGCGGTGGCGAGGGCAGCGATCGTCTGGAAGGTGGCAGCGGCAACGATACGCTGCGGGGCGGCACCGGCAACGATATCCTCTCTGGTGGTGAGGGCGATGATCTTCTGGTCGGAGGTGCCGGCAATGACATCCTGACCGGCGGCGATGGTGCCGATACCTTCCAGTGGCTGAGCGGTCATGACATCAACAGCGAAGGCGGCATGGCGACGGATACCATCACCGACTTCAGTGTCGCGGATGGCGATGTCATCGATCTTTCCGATCTGCTTCAGTCCAACGAAGATGCCGATACGCTCTCGAGCTTCCTGCACTTCGAGTCAGACGGAGAAGGTGGCACCAATATCGAGATCAGTGTCGATGGATCCGACGGCAGCAATATCACGCAAGAGATCAATCTGCAGGATGTCGACCTGACATCAGGTGGCGACACGGATACGCAGATCATTCAATCTCTGCTCGACAGCAACAGTCTCAAGACGAACGTTGACGGCTGAATCGATGTGATAGGGGAGATGGCTTAGGCTGTCTCCCCTTGCTGTATTAGACTTTGCCGTAGAGACATCTGCGAAGTGCCCTACTAAGGAGGACAGGTTGAGCGATCAACCCACGCCATTAAGACCGGAGCCCGTTGGCGAGAGGGAGGGCGACCCCCTTCTCAATGCGCTGGTCTTCATGGCGCGTTACCACGGCAATCCCAGATCTGCAGCAGTGCTGGTCGATGGCCTTCCCATGGAGGAAGGCCGTCTTCCCCTGGCGCTTGTCAGTCGTGCCGCGGCACGTGCCAATCTGAGTGCCAAACTGGTCAACCAGCAGATCACGGCCATCAGCGACATGCTGATGCCGTGCATTCTCATACTCAAGGAAGAGCGTGCTGTCGTCTTGCTGGAGGTCGACAACGACGCAGGCAAGGCCAGGATTCATCAGCCTGAGGCCGAGGGTGATGAGCTGGTGGACATCGAGTCACTGGCTGAGCGTCATGATGGGCGTGTCGTCTATCTCAAGCAGGAGCACCGCTTTGATGAACGCGCACCGGAAACGCTCAAGCAGAGCGATGGCCATTGGTTCTGGTCAACGCTGAAGCTGTCGCGGCCGATCTATCGTGACGTGATTCTGGCGTCGATATTGATCAACCTGTTTGCCGTGGCATCGCCACTGTTCGTGATGAACGCCTATGACAAGGTCGTGCCCAATCTGGCCTTCAACACGCTGTGGGTCTTGGCGACGGGCATGGCGATCATCATGGTGTTCGACTTCGTGATGCGCCAGACACGCGCCTACTTCATGGACACGGCCGGCAAGAAGTCCGAGGTGTTGCTGACCTCGAAACTCTTCTCCAAGACCATGAACCTGCGGATGGAAGCGCGTCCCGGCTCTGTCGGTGGCTATGTGAAGCACCTGCAGGAGTTTGATTCGATTCGAGAGTTCTTCACCTCCGCAACCCTGACCACCCTGGTCGATCTGCCGTTTGCCCTGCTGTTCCTGCTGGTGATCTGGATCGTGGCGGGGCCATTGGTTCTGGTGCCCTTCGCCGCGCTCGTGATCCTGCTCATCTACAGTCTGGCGATCCAGAAGCCGCTGCGCAGCAGCATCGAGCAGGGGTCGCGCCTGGCGACGGAACGCAATGCGCGCCTCGTCGAAGCAGTCTCCGGCCTCGAGAGCCTCAAGCTGGCCAATGCTCAGGGCGAAACCCAGCGTCGATATGAACGCGCCGTCGGGCAGATCGCGCATTGGGGGGTGAAAAGCCGCAACCTGACGACCTCTGTCAGCTCTCTGAGCATGTCGCTGACACAGGCCACCACGGTGGCGCTGGTCGTGTTCGGGGTCTATCTGATCGCGGATGCACGGCTGTCTGTCGGTGGCTTGATCGCCGCGGTCATGCTGTCCGGGCGTGCGTTGCAGCCGCTGGGGCAGTTGGCGTTGCTGATCACGCGCATCGGCCAGACTCGCAGTGCCATGAGTGCGCTTGAGCAGATCATGGCATTGCCGGAAGAGTCGGAAGATCGTCGTTACGTTCACCGCGAGCACCTGCAGATGCGCATCGAATTCGATCGCGTCGGCTTTGCCTATGCGCCGAATACGCCGCCTGCCGTGTCGGATATCTCATTGACCATCAATCCAGGTGAGAGGATCGCGATCATCGGGCGTATCGGTGCTGGCAAGAGTACCTTGCAACGTCTTGTCTCTGGTCTGTATCGCGCCACGGCGGGCAGCGTTCGAATCGATGGACTGGATCTCAATCAGCTGCATCCCGCCGACGTACGTCGGCATATCGGTCATGCGGGCCAGGACAGTTCACTGTTCTTCGGCTCCATTCGCGACAACATCACCCTCGGCCAACCACACGCCAGTGACGTACAGGTCGAACTCGCGGCTGATGCCTCCGGTGTGACCGAATTCACTCGTCATCACCCTGAAGGACTGGACCGTCAGGTGGGTGAGGGTGGGCGCATGCTCTCCAGCGGTCAGCGTCAGACGGTCTTGCTGGCACGCGCGCTCTTGATGCGTCCTCCGCTCTTGCTGCTCGATGAGCCCGGTTCGCACATGGATAACCGCGCCGAGCTGCGCCTGCGCAGAATGCTCAAGTCCCTGCCACGCAGCCAGACGCTGGTGCTGGTCACCCACAAGAGCAGCATGCTCGACGTGGTAGACCGCGTCATCGTCATGGAAGGGGGGCGCATCGTCGCCGATGGGCCCAAGCAGCAGGTGCTGAGCGCCCTGAATGAAGGCCGTGTCGCCGGGCGCAAGCAGGAGGTGAATCGTGGCTAAGGCACCGATTGAGCAGCGTGACCTTCACCATCTCGACGATGTCAGTTCGGCCGTGTTGCTGGCGACTCCCTGGAAGTCGCGCATCCTGATCTGGATGGTGCTCGCATTCGTGGTCATCTTCGTGATCTGGGCCAGTCAGGCGAGTCTGGAGGTCGTCACGCGCGGCTCCGGCAAGGTCGTGCCCTCGACGCACCTGCAGGTCGTCCAGAACCTGGAAGGCGGTATCGTGCGCGAGATCTATATCAAGGAAGGTCAGGTCGTCTCGCCGGGGGAGCCACTGCTGCGCATTGACGACACCAGTGCAGGTTCCGATCTGCGCGAGCGTGTCTCGACCCTCGATGGCCTGCAGGCCACCATCATGCAGTACGACACCGAGCTTGATTCCATCGAGGTCAACGCCTCCGCGGATGCCTGGAAGGATCAGGTGAGCGTGAAGAATATCGAGTTGCCCTTCGACGAAGAATTCAAGGCACGCAGTCCCGCTCTCGTGTCGCGTGCGATGACGGCGTATCGCACGCATCTGAATCAGCTCAACAGTGGCCTCAATGGCGCGCGTGAACAGATTCTGCAGAAGGAGCAGGAGTTGCGTGAGTTGAGATCGCGCATCAACAGTCTCGAGCGCAGCTATCAACTGTCACGTCGCGAGCTCGGCATGACGGCCCCGCTGGTGCGTGAAGGCGTGGTCTCTCAGGTGGACCTTCTCAAGATCCAGCGTGAGGTCAACGACCTGCGGGGTGATCTTGAATCGGCGCGACTGGCCGTGCCGGGCAAGCAATCGGAGCTGGATGAGGCCATCTCGAATCGGGTCGGCGTCGCGCAGGAATTTCGCTCACGTGCCGCGGAAGAGCTCGCCAAGACCCAGGCGGATCTGGGTCGCTTGCGTGAGGGGCGCACCAGTCTTCAGGACCGACTCGATCGTACTTTGGTGACCTCTCCGGTTCAGGGCGCCATCAAGACGCTGAATATCAATACCATAGGCGGCGTCATCGAGCCCGGGGAAGACCTGATGGAGATCGTTCCCATCGAGGATCAGCTACTGGTTCAGGCGCGAGTCGCTCCCAAGGACATCGGCTTCCTGAGAATCGGACAGCCGGCCGTCGTCAAGTTATCTGCCTACGACTTCACCATCTACGGTGGATTGGAAGGCAAGGTCGATCAGATCAGTGCGGATACTGTGCAGGATGAAGAAGGCAACAGTTTCTACGAGATCAAGGTGCTGACGGAGCAGAACCACCTTGGCAGTGACTCGGATCCGCTCACGATCATCCCGGGCATGCAGGCCAGTGTCGATGTGATCACTGGCAATCAGACCGTACTGCAATATTTGATGAAGCCGATTCTGCGCGCTAGGCAAGGTGCCTTGCGTGAACGTTGATCAAGGATTTGATGGATTCGAGGGTAACTCATAATGAAAAAGACACTCTTGGCGTTGAGCATCGCCGCAGGGATGGGGTTTGGCGTTCAGGCTTCGGCTGCGACTCTTGAAGAGGCCGTATCCCGAGCGGTAATGGAAAACCCGCGCACGCGCGTTCAGGTTTCACGTCACATCCAGCGACTCGAAGAAGCGGAAACCCAGCGCGGGGCGTATCGCCCGACGGTGGATCTGACCGGTCGTCTGGGCTATGGCAAGTTCGACTCGGAAGATGACGGCGTCAATGACGATGACGACTGGCACGATTACACGCGCCTTGATCTGACCATCCGTCAGCTGCTCTGGGACGGCAACACGACAATCGAGCGCATTCGCCAGGCCGAGACAGAGGCGGACTACCAGCGCCTGCAGGTCGCGGCCGAGGCCAATGACATCGCGCTGGATACGGCCGGTGCCTATCTGCAGGTCATGCGTGATGAGCTGATTCTCAAGTATGCACAAGCCAATCTCGAGGCTCACCGTCGTATCTCGAATGATATCGGACGGCGTGCGGAATCCGGCCTTGGTGCGCGCAGTGACGTGCGTCAGGTGGATGGTCGTCTGGCCAATGCCGAAGCCAGCGTGCTGTCATCGATCAACAATCTCGAGGATTCCCGCTCAGCCTATCTGCGTCTGGTGGGTGAGATGCCGTCGGACCTCAGCATGCCGGGCATCGACACCAGCCTGCTCAGCGAGGATGTCGAGAGCGCCTACGTGCAGGCCAATCAGCGCAACCCGCTGTTGGCGGCAGCGCGGGTCTCCATTGACGCTGCACGCCATGAAGTGAACGCCGAGAAGGGCGATAACTACCCCGAGTTCAGTCTCGAGGGCAATCGCACGCTGGACAATGATTATGACCAGGACAAGAGCAAGTCAGACGACTGGAGCGTCGAACTGGTCATGCGCTACAACCTGTATCGTGGCGGCCGTGATCAATCCGAGATCCGCGGTCGTCAGGCAGCGCTGGAAGCGGTCGAGCACGACAATGATCGCGTGATGCGCGATGTGCGTGACGAGATTCGTCTGGCATGGAATGCCCGCGAGAACCTCAAGCGTCAGATCGATTACCTGGAAAGTTATGTGCGTGCCGCGACCGATACCCGCGAGAGTTATCGCAAGCAATTCGATATCGGACGCCGCACATTGCTGGACCTTCTGGATAGCGAGAGTGAGCTGTTCACCTCTCAACAGAACCTGATTCGCGCCCGTTTTGATCTGGAAACCGCCAACTATCGCCTGCTGTCGGCGACCGGCGCTCTGCTGGATTCCATGAGTGTTGCCGTCCCCGTCCAACAACAGGGCTAAGCCACCCACGGCGCTCCCGAACCCTGGGTGCGCCGTTGCCATGCTGATGGTTGATGAGGAAATCAGATGAGTCTTTCGCGCCGCCTGTTTACCTTGATGTTGCTGGTATTGTTGGGGTTCTCCCTCGGTATCTTCTTCATCCAGGTCAACAACACCCGTGATGCACTGGCCGAACGACAACGCGTCGAACTCTCGAATCTCGCCCAGAGCTTGAGTCTCGCGCTGGTGCCACATGTAGAGCTTGGCGATGCCGCCAGTGCCGAAGCCCTGATGCGTGCCACGGTAGATGGTGGTCATGTGCGCGATGCCAGGCTGGAGAGCGTGGCCATCGCGACACCCATCGCCTTCAATGTCGTGCGCGAGAGTCTGGCACCGCAGTGGTTTCGTGACCTGATTCCCATGCCGGTGGAATCTGCGAGTCGCGAGCTGCCGGGTGGCTGGGCGTCGCTGGGCACGATCAGCCTGACCGGCGAATCTGCCCAGGGCTATGACCAGCTCTGGCAGCTGGCCAAGCGTCTGGCGCTGTGGCTGTTGCTGGGCGGTCTGATCACGCTGCTGATTGCCTCATTGGTCATGCGTCGTCTGCTGCGCCCGCTGGAGCGTCTCTCGTCTCGCCTCAATGAGATGGAGACACAGCGCTTCGACGCGCCGCTGGAAGAGACCAGCGTGGCGGAGCTCAAGGGCATCACCTCGGCGGTCAATCGTCTTGGACAGCGCCTGCAGACCCAGTTCGAGGCTCAGGCCGCGCAGTTGGCGCGTCTGCAGCGCCAGGCGGAAGAAGACTCGGTATCGGGGCTTGGCAACCGCGGCTATTTGAATCGAGCGGTCGATGAGTGGCTGAGCGAGCCGATGGGTGGCAGCTTCGCGTTGCTGCGCGTGTCGCATATCGAGGTGGTGTATCGCGAGCAGGGCTACAAGGGGCGTGACGCCCTGGTGAAAGCCATCGCGCGCAAGCTGGAAGATCGCGAACTGGCGGGTGAGGCGATCATTGCCGCGCGTCTGGCCAATAGTGATTTCGGCCTGTTGCTGCCGGAAACCGACGAGGCTCGGCTTCAGGAGTTTCTCACGCTATTGGCGGAGGATATCGACAACCTGCTGGATGCCAATCCGCTGGTGGATACTCCGCCGGAGAACTGTGCCCTTGGCGCCGTTCGGCGTGAGCCGGGCATGCAGCGCACCCAGATGTTTGCCGTTGCAGATGCCACGCTTCGTCAGGCCATCGAGCAAGGGTCTGGCGTGGAACTGGCCCCTGCGGGTGGGCGTGCGCGTCCGCGAGGCGAGTGGCGCGAGATCATCGAAAAGGCCCTGGATTCCCCCAAGGGACTCGACTTCGTTGCCCAGCCGGTGTTGCTCAACGATGGTGGTGAGCTCCATCGCGAGCTGTTTGCCCGTCTGCGCGATGGTGATGAACTGCATCGTGCGGGTGATTTCCTGCCCGTGATTCGCCATTTCCGCATGGGGGCGCAGTTTGATCTGCGCGCTCTGGAGTGGCTGGCGTCCTATATCGACCGGATTGAAGTGCCCAGGCTGGCGCTCAACCTGACCGAAGAAACCTTCGACGATGAAGCCAGTTATATTGGTCTGCTCAACTGGTTGGCGGCGCATCCGCGTCTGTGCAAGCGTCTGGATATCGAGGTGTCCGAAAGCATCGCCCTCAGGCATCAGGAGCGTATCAAGATGCTGTTCCGACATGCTCGCCGACTGGGCGCGCGGGGCGGCATCGACCGCTTCGCCCGAGAGCTGAAGGAGCTCAGCTATCTGTCGGCGCTGCGGCCTGATTACGTCAAGATCGACCAGGCGTTCTTCAAGCGCGAAGACGTCGACACCGAGCTGTTGCAGAGTCTGTGCATGACCGCGCATCAGGTCGAGTCGCAGGTCATCGTGACCCGCGTCGAGTCCGAGGCGGATCAGGAGCGGGCGATGTCGCTGGGCGCAGATGGCTATCAGGGCTTCGTGTCACCGGCAGTCGATGTCATGGCAAGGCTCGCCAGTCCAGCAGAAGATATGCCTCGCTAAGTGACATTCAGGGTGCCTCGACATGAATCATCGCCGCTGGTGGGAGGGTCTTGCGGTCGGGGTGCTGCTGGTGTTGTCGCTCGGTGCGGGTCTGGCACAGGCGGTGGATTCCCGCCAGTTCATCCAGATCTACGGGACAGGTGGCTGGAATCGTGTGCAGCAATGGCAGCAACTGTTGCAGCGCCTGGAGGACGCGCCGGTCAGGCGCCAATTGAGCGAAGTGAACGATTTCTTCAATCGTCTCAACTTCACCGATGACCTCAGCGTCTGGGGAGCGACCGATTACTGGGCGACGCCGCAGGAGTTTCTGGGGGCAGGGGCCGGTGATTGCGACGACTTCGCCATGGCCAAGTACCTGACCCTGCGCGAGCTTGGCGTACCGGAAGACCGCCTGCGCCTGCACTACGTCAAGGCGCTCAGCCTCAACCAGTTCCACATGGTCGTGACCTATCAGGGCGCCAATACGCGCAATCCTGATGTACTGGACAACCTGAACAGTTCCATCCTGCCGGCCAGTGAGCGCACGGACCTGCTGCCGATCTACAGTTTCAATGGCAGTGCGCTGTGGATGAGCAAACGTCTGGAAGGGGGCAAGCGCATCAGCGACAGCCGAGGCCTTTCAAGTCTGTCTGATTGGCAGAAGCGCCGCGCACAAGGGGTGCTGAGAGTGCCGCGTCATAAACGGCCATGAGCTCGGCGGCGTAAGCCCCCTCGAGGAATGGCGATTGAGCTCTGCTGAGCACTACTAAGCACTGCTAAGCACTACAGCACGACAAGACACCCCGTGACCTTCCGGTCGCGGGGTGTCTTGCCATTCGGGCGTTGCAGGCCAGAGCCCTCGTCAGGCTTCCCCATGCAGGTTGCGGGCGGGGCGCTAGCGGGGCGTATTGCCGCGCAGGTGCAGAATCTCGAGCAGATTGCCGTAGCGATGGCGACTCGGCATCGTGGCCAGCCCCGAAAACAGTAGCCAGAACATGCGCCGGCCACGTGTCAGACGATGCGTATGCTGCAGCAGGCGTGACAGCAGCTGGCTGTCATCGAAGCCCTTGAAGTTGGGCGTCATGCTGACCTGTTCTCGCACCAGTACCGGCGCCATCTCCAGCCGATAGAGCTTTTCCAGTTCCTGAAAGCTCAGCCCCTGGGCTTCGACAACTTCTGCCATGTGCTGATACTCGGCTTCACGTGGGTCGCGCTCCAGCCACAGTGGAGACAGCGCCAGCCAGATGTCCTGTCGGCGCTCGAGCAGGGCGGCCACATCGGGGGCGAGGTGAGCGTTCTGATCGTTCATGAAAACATCCTGGGCAGAGCCTGTCGGACAGTGCGGCTGGCAACCAGCGGCGAATGCAGGACGGCAGTGGAATGGCAGTACGTGAAAAGGCCTACATGATACGGCAGCCGCCGCGGCTGGCTCCAGTGATATGCAGGTAGATGGCGGATCATGACGGCAGGGCGGACAGCGTCGCCGACAGCCGCTAGAATAGCGCCCATGAGCTGGCACTGAGCCTGCTTTACGGGATTCGAACGCCCTATTTCACGATACGCTTCACCATCCAAGGACGGCCATTGCCTGCTGTCAGGGTGAAGCGAGTATCGCATCGGCGGGTACACGCCGGGCCAACAGCAAACGAGGTTCTTTACGTGATCATCAAACCCAAGGTTCGTGGCTTCATCTGCACCACCACACATCCCAAGGGCTGCGAGCAGAATGTCGCCGAGCAGATCGCCATCACCCGCAAGACAGTCGGTGACAAGCGTGACGGTGGTCCGAAGAAGGTGCTGGTGATCGGTTCTTCCAGTGGCTATGGCCTCGCGGCACGCATCACGGCAGCCTTCGGTTATGGTGCCGATACCCTGGGCGTGTTCTTCGAGAAGCCGGGCACCGAGAAGAAGGCCGGCACCGCAGGCTGGTACAACTCTGCCGCCTTCGACAAGTTCGCCAAGCAGGAAGGCCTCTACAGCCAGGCCATCAACGGCGATGCCTTCTCGCATGAGACACGCGCCAAGGCCATCGAGCTGATCAAGGCCAACATGGGCGAAGTCGACCTCGTCGTCTACTCGCTGGCCTCTCCGGTGCGCAAGCTGCCGGACAGCGGTGAAGTGAAGCGCTCCGTGCTCAAGCCGATCGGCGAGACCTACCGCGCGACTGCCATCGACACCAACAAGGACACCATCATCGAAGCGGAGGTCGAGCCGGCCACCGAGCAGGAAATCGAAGATACCGTCACCGTGATGGGTGGTCAGGATTGGGAGCTGTGGATGCAGGCGCTGGACGACGCCGGCGTGCTGGCTGAGGGCGCCCGCTCCGTCGCCTTCAGCTACATCGGCACCGAGATCACCTGGCCGATCTACTGGCACGGTGCGCTGGGTCGCGCCAAGGAAGATCTGGACCGCGCCGCCGGCAGCATCCACGAGAAGCTGTCCGCCAAGGGCGGTCGTGCCCACGTGGCCGTGCTCAAGTCCGTGGTTACCCAGGCCAGCGCCGCGATCCCGGTCATGCCGCTCTACATCTCCATGGTCTACAAGATCATGAAGGAGAAGGGCCTGCACGAAGGCACCATCGAGCAGCTCAACCGCTTCTACGCCGAGCGCTTCTACGGCGAAGGCGAGATCGCCACCGACGAGTCCGGCCGTCTGCGTCTCGACGACTGGGAGCTGAAGGACGACGTCCAGCAGGCCTGTCAGGAACTGTGGCCGCAGGTCACCAGCGACAACCTGTTCGACATCACCGACTACGCCAGCTACAAGCAGGAATTCTTGAAGCTGTTCGGCTTCACCCGTGACGACGTCGACTACGATGCCGATGTCGCCACCGATGTCGAGTTCGATGTCGTTCAGATGTAAGAGCGCCTCAGCATAAGCGCGCCTCGGCATAAGCGCAGAGGGAGTGGCAGCTCGCTGAGCGCTGCCCGTTGAGACCTGAGCGCTGCCCGCTGAGCACTGCATGTTGAGCACTGATGACGCCATCCTTCGGGGTGGCGTCGTCGTGTGTGGCGGCCTCATCTCGAGCGTCATGCCAGTGAGGGCCAGGCACAAGTGCCAGAGGCATGGCACAATATGGCGCCACCCTCACGCGACGGACCCCGACTCACACTCATGCCCGTGGATTCACTGGTTTCCCCCCAGGCCCAGCAACGCCAGATAGGCTTCGTGCTGCTGCCCGGCTTCTCGTTGTTGTCCCAGGCCTGTGCGCTGGAGCCCCTGCAGGTGGCCAACCAGCTCGCGGGGCAGACACTCTATCGGGCCGTCACCTTCGCGCTTGACGGACGTGGCGTGGCGTCCGCGGCGGGCTTGAGTCTCTCGCCGGACAGTCTGGTCGCCAGTGATTCGCGCCATCTGGACGCCCTGTTCGTGTGCGGTGCTCAGCCGGCGGGCGAGGCGAGCCTGCAGGAGGTGGCCTCGAATCCCGCGCTGCTGGCCTGGCTCAAGCGTCTGGCCGAGCGTGGCGTGATGCTGGGCGGCATCTCCACCGGCACCCGTGAGCTGGCTCGCGCCGGGTTGCTCGATGGCTATCGTGCGACGATTCACTGGCAGCGCGCCGAATCCTTCCGCCGCGACTTCCCGCAGGTCAACGTCTCCCATCAGCTTTATGAGCTGGACCGCGATCGTGTCACCTGCGGCGGTGGCACCGCGGCGATGGACATGATGATGACGCTGATCGCCCAGCAGCATGGCCGCGCGCTGGCCGAGAAGGTCTCCGAGCACTTCGTCTGCGAGCGCATCCGGCTGGCGGACGAGCCACAGCACGTGCCGCTCAAGAACCGTTTCGCCCATGCGCCCCAGCCGCTGGTGGAGGCCGTGACGCTGATGGAGGCCAATATCGAGGAGCCGCTCTCTACCCACGAGATCGGCGAGCACCTCGGCATCTCGCGGCGTCAGCTGGAGCGGCTGTTCAAGAAGCATCTGCAGGCGGTGCCCAGCCGCTACTATCTGGATCTCCGCCTGGCGCGCTCGCGTCAGCTGCTGCGCGAGAGCGATCAGCCGATCGGCGAGATCGCGCTGGCCACCGGCTTTTCCAGCGCCGCTCACTTCTCCACGGCGTTTCGCAACCATTTCGGGCGTAGCCCCCGCGACGAACGTCTCATGCTGCAGGCCTGACACCTTCCCTGGATGACAAAAGTCGCCTCCTGACATAAGTCGTCGTCCTTTCGCTGAAAGTCTTTGTCATCTCGCCTCCCTATACTCGAGTGTCATGACCCGTGGCTTGCCGATCATCGGCCGGCCACGCCAAGACCCCGCGATGAGGAAGAGACGATGACCCAGCTGACCCGTGCCGATTTCGACCATGCCATGGTGCCCAACTACGCACCCCAGGCTGCCATTCCGGTACGCGGCGAGGGTAGCCGCCTGTGGGATCAGGAAGGTCGCGAGTACATCGATTTCGCCGGTGGCATCGCCGTCACCTCGCTGGGTCACTGTCACCCGGCGCTGGTCAAGGCGCTCAAGGACCAGGCCGACAAGGTCTGGCACCTGTCCAACGTCTACACCAACGAGCCGGCACTGGCGCTGGCCAAGGCGCTGACCGAGCGCACCTTCGCCGACAAGGTCTACTTCTGCTCCTCCGGTGGTGAGGCCAACGAGGCCGCGCTCAAGCTGGCGCGTCGTTTCGCCCACGACACCCATGGCGAGAAGAAGGACAAGATCATCTCCTTCCGTCAGTCCTTCCATGGCCGCACCTTCTTCACCGTCAGCGTCGGTGGCCAGCCCAAGTATTCCCAGGGCTTCGGGCCGATTCCGGGCGGTATCCAGCACGCCGAATTCAACAATCTCGACTCCGTGCGCGAGCTGATGGGCGATGACACCTGCGCGATCATCGTCGAGCCGCTGCAGGGCGAGGGCGGCATCATTCCGGGCGAGCAGGCCTTCCTCGAAGGACTGCGTGAGCTGTGCGACCAGCACGATGCGCTGCTGATCTTCGATGAAGTCCAGAGCGGTGCCGGGCGTACCGGCCACCTGTACGCCTACCAGCACTTCGGTGTGGTGCCGGACATCCTGACCACCGCCAAGGGCATCGGCGGCGGCTTCCCGCTGGGCGCCATGCTGACCACCGATCGCATCGCACCGGCCATGGCCATCGGCACTCACGGTTCTACCTACGGCGGCAACCCGCTGGCGTGTGCCGTGGGTCTGGCGGCGCTCGAGACCATCGATACCCCGGAAACCCTCGACGGTGTCGCGCACCGCCACCAGCTGCTGCGCAACGGCCTGGAGGGCATCGCCAAGCGTCACGGTGTCTTCAAGGAAGTACGTGGCATGGGCCTGTTGATCGGTGCCCAGATGGCGCCGGACTACGCAGGGCGCGCCAAGGACATTCTCAACCTGGCGATGGAAGAAGGCCTGATGGTGCTGATCGCCGGTCCTGACGTGCTGCGTCTGGCGCCGTCGCTGGTGATCAGCGAAGAAGAGATCCAGACCGGTCTCGACAAGCTCGACCGCGCCGTGGCGAACTTCGTCGCCGCCTCTGCATCTGCATGAGCAGCGCCATGAGCAGCGCCATGAGCAGTGCCCCGATGCTGGTGGTGCGGCCTGCCGAAAGCCGCGATCTGCTCGCCCTCGAGCGGCTCGCGGCCACGGCAACGCCTCGCCTGACCAATCTACCGGCACATCGTGACCGCCTCGAGGAGCGCATTCTGCGCTCCCAGCGCAGTCTGCGAGCCGAGATCGACTTCCCGAGCGACGAGATCTACTGCTTCGTGCTGGAAGATCTCGACACCGGCGAAGTGGTCGGTACCGCCTCGCTGCGCGCCGAGGCTGGCGCGCGGGAGGCCTACTACACCTATCGTCAGGAAACGCTGATCCACGCCTCGCAGCAGCTCAACGTGCGCCACGAAGTGCAGACGCTGTCGCTGTCGCATGAGGTGTCGGATGCCACGCTGCTGTGCGCGCTGTCGCTGGATGCCCGCTACCGCGAGACGGATGCGGACAGCCTGCTGCGCCGCGCACGCCTGATGTTCATCGCTCAGTACCCGGAGCGCTTCGCCACGGAACTGGCGGTGGCCTTCCCGGGCTATCTGGAAACGCGCGACGAGCGTCAGGTCAGCCCGTTCTGGGACAGCGTCGGTCAGCACTTCTTTGATCGTGATTTCAATGAAATCAATCAGATGGCGGGGGTGCGCTCCAAGAGCTTCATCGCCGAGGTCATGCCGCCGTTCCCGCTCTATCTGCCGCTGCTCACCCCCCAGGCGCGCGCCGCTATCGGGCGTGAGAATCCGCGCCATGAGTACGCCATGCAGGAGATGCTCGCCGAGGGCTTCTCGCGCTCGCGTCATGTCGACATCTTCGATGCCGGCCCCTTGCTGCTGGCGGAGTGCGAGCGTCTGCACACCTTCAAGCAGTGCGGTTGGCATCCGGTGCGTATCCGCCCGCAGGAAAGCCTGCCGGATGCGGTACCAGCGATGGTGGCCAACCAGCGTCTCGGCGATTTCCGCTGCGTGCTGGCGCGCTATGCCCTGACGCCGACCGGCCAGCTGATGCTGACGCCGCAGCAGGCCGAGGTACTGGGCGTGGAAGAGGGGCGTGCGGTGCTTGCCGTGCCGATGCCATTGCCGACGATGGATGAGGGAGAGTTGTAATGCGCATTCGTCCTATCGCACGACACGATATCGAAGGCCTCAAGGTACTGGCGCGGGAAACCGGTGTCGGCTTCACCTCGCTGCCGGACAATCATGAGTTTCTCAGCGCCAAGATAGAGCGCACCCTGGCCGCCTTCGAGGGCCGCGAACCCAGCGATGATCGCCTGTACTTCTTCGTGCTCGAGGATGATCGCGATGGCAGTATCGCGGGCTGCTGTGCCATCGAGGCCTGCGTGGGCACCGATGCGCCGTTCTATCACTACCGTCTCGGTTCGCTGGCGCACTCCTCGGTGCAGCTCGATCTGCATCGCACCCTGGATACGCTGACGCTGTGCTCCGATCACACCGGCGATGCCGAGGTCTGCTCGCTGTTCCTGCGTGAGGGCTGGCGCAAGGACCGCAACGGCGCGCTGCTCTCCAAGGTGCGCTGGCTGTTCATGGCCCAGTTCCGCGCGGCCTTCCCCGACAAGGTGCTGGCCGAGATGCGCGGTGTCTTCACGCCCGAAGGGCGCAGCCCGTTCTGGGAGTGTCTGGGCAGCCACTTCTTCCCGATGGACTTCAATGAGGCCGACCGCCTCACCGGCATGGGCCAGAAGAGCTTCATCGGCGAGCTGATGCCCAAGTTCCCGATCTATACGCCGTTTCTCTCCGAGCCCGCGCGGGCCGCCATCGGGCAGGTACATGAGCACACCCGTCCGGCGGTGGCGATGCTCAAGAAGGAAGGGCTGCGCTGGGAAGGCTACGTCGACATCTTCGATGGCGGCCCGACGGTCGAGGCCTATATCGATGATGTGCGCGCCGTGCGTGACAGCCAGCTGGCGAGTGTCGAGGTCATCGCGTCCGATGCCCCGGCCTGCGAGCGTCCCGCCGTGATGGCTGCCACCACCGGCATGGCCGACTTCCGTGCCAGCTGGATCAGCCACGACGTCACCCGGGACGACTCCGGCGCCTGCCATGTGCGCCTGCACCGTGATGAGGCCGAACGCCTCGGCGTCACCGGCGGCGACACGCTGCGCGTGCTGGCCGGCTGAAGCGCCGCCCCGGGCATCCGCTTCTTCGCGCCATCTCGCAGGCGCACACCGCCTTGCGTCCTTTTGCCATCAGCGGGGCAGATCGCCAACTGCCCCGTTACTCCTTGTTCAGCGTCGCTCGCGCGGCGCGCCCTTTCGATGAGGCATGCCATGACCACTACGAATTCGACTCCCGCCACACTCAACGTGCGTCAACAGCTCTTCATCGACGGCGCATGGCAAGCGGGTGAGGCCGCATCCTTCACCAAGACCGACCCCGTCTCCCACGCACGTCTGTGGCAAGGCGCCGCTGCCACTGCCGAGCAGGTCGAGCAGGCCGTCGCGGCAGCGCGTCAGGCATTCCCGGCCTGGGCGCGCCTGGGCTTCGAGGCGCGTCTGGCGGTGGTGGAGCGCTTCCGCGATCAGCTGGAGCAGCACCGCGAAGCGCTGGCGATCAGCATCGCCAGCGAAACCGGCAAGCCGCTGTGGGAAGCGCGCACCGAGGTCGGCGCGATGATCGGCAAGATCGCGATCTCGGTGAAGGCCTATCATGAGCGCACCGGCGAGCGCGCCAGGGATGTCGCGGGCACCCAGGCAGTCCTGCGCCACCGTCCGCACGGCGTGATGGCGGTCTTCGGCCCCTACAACTTCCCGGGTCATCTGCCCAACGGACACATGGTGCCGGCACTGCTGGCGGGCAATGCCTGCGTGTTCAAGCCCTCCGAGCTGACCCCGGCCACCGCCGATCTCACCCTGCAGTGCTGGGAGGCCGCGGGCCTGCCGGCCGGCGTGATCAATCTGGTGCAGGGCGCGGCGGAAGTCGGCCAGGCCCTGTCCCAGTCCGAGGGCATCGATGGGCTGCTGTTCACCGGCAGTGCCAAGGTCGGCAAGCTGCTGCACCGTCAGTTCGCCGGTCAGGTCGGCAAGCTGCTGGCGCTGGAGCTGGGTGGCAACAACCCGCTAGTGGTACGCGATGTGCAGGATGAAGCCGCCGCGGTACTGGCGATCATCCAGTCGGCCTTCGCCTCAGGCGGTCAGCGCTGTACCTGTGCGCGACGCCTGATCGTGCCGCAGGGCGAGGTCGGTGATCGTCTGATCGAGACACTGGCCACGGCGCTGCGTGAGTTGCGGGTGGCGGGTCAGTTCGCGCAGGACGCCCCCTTCTATGGCGGCCTGGCAAGCGTCACCGCGGCCGAGGGGCTGCTCAAGGCGCAGGACGATCTCGAAGCGCTGGGCGGCAACGTCATCGTGCGCATGCAGCAGGTGGAAGAGGGCACCAGTCTGCTCAGCCCGGCGCTGATCGATGTCACCGGCCTTGCGCTCGAGGACGAGGAATTCTTCGGCCCGCTGCTCAAGATCCATCGCTACACCGATTGGGACGACGCCATCGCGCTGGCCAATGACACCCGCTACGGCCTCTCGGCCGGGCTGATCGGTGGCGATCGTGCTGACTGGGACGACTTCCTGCTGCGCATTCGCGCAGGCATCGTCAACTGGAACCGCCAGACCACCGGCGCCTCCGGCGATGCGCCCTTCGGTGGCATCGGCGACAGCGGCAACCATCGCCCCAGTGCCTATTACGCCGCCGACTATGTCAGCTATCCGGTCGCCTCGATGGAAGCCGAGGAGCTGGCGCTGCCCGCGAACCTGCCGGCCGGTATCCGTCTGTAAGGCCGTCCGTTCGGGCACCGTTGCCGCTTACCCATTATTGACCACGACGCCCGCCGTGCCTGTTTGCTGAGCTGGCAAGGCGTCGTGGCAGGAGACCTTCATGTCCGATACTCCGTATCAAGAGATCAATTTCGATGGCCTGGTCGGCCCGACCCACAACTACGCCGGCCTGGCGCATGGCAACGTGGCCTCGATGCGCCACGGCGGCCTGGCCTCCAACCCGCGCGAAGCCGCGCTGCAGGGCCTCGACAAGATGAAGTCGCTGGCGGATCTGGGTTATGCACAGGGGATTCTGCTGCCGCAGCAGCGCCCGGACCTTGGTGCACTGCGCGATCTCGGCTTCACCGGCAGCAACGCCCAGGTGTTGAAGGCGGCCAGCGAGCAGGCACCGCAGCTTCTGCGTGCGGTGTGTTCCGCCTCCAGCATGTGGACAGCCAACGCCGCCACCGTCACGCCATCGCGCGACAGTGGTGATGGCCGCGTGCATTTCACGCCGGCCAACCTGCAATCCAGCTTCCACCGCTACCTGGAGCCCGCGACCACCGGACGCATCCTGGGCGCCATCTTCGCCGACGATGGCCACTTCGCGCATCACCCCGCGCTGCCCGCGACGCCGGCCTTCTCCGATGAGGGCGCCGCCAACCATACGCGGCTGTGCGATGGCCACGGCGGGCCGGGCGTGCATCTCTACGTCTATGGCCGTCAGGCCTTCGGCGGTGATGGTGTCGAACCGCGTCGCTATCCGGCGCGCCAGACGCTGGAAGCCAGTCAGGCCGTCGCGCGTCAGCATGGCCTGAGCGAAGGTCAGGTGGTGTTCGCCCAGCAGCACCCGGACGCCATCGATGCCGGCGTCTTCCACAACGACGTGATCGCGGTGGGCAATGGCCCGGTGCTGTTCTATCACGAGCTGGCCTTCCGCAATGAAGAGACGGTGCTTGATGAGATTCGCGCCAAGCTGTCCACGCCGCTGATCCCGATCCGTGTACCGCTGGAAGCTGTCAGTCTCGAGGATGCCGTGTCGTCCTATCTGTTCAATTCTCAGCTGCTCTCCAACGACGATGGCAGCATGACGCTGGTGGTGCCGGGCGAGTGTCAGGAGAACGAGGCGGTATGGAACGCGTTGCAGAATGCGATTCTGGCCGGCCCGAACCCGATCGGCGAAGTGCTGGTCAAGGACGTGAAGCAGAGCATGCGCAATGGCGGCGGCCCGGCCTGTCTGCGTCTGCGCGTGGTGCTCAGCGATGCCGAGCGCGCCGCACTGTCCGGGCGCGTGATGATGACCGACACGCTGCACGCCGAGCTGGGTGACTGGGTCAAGCGTCACTATCGTGACAGCCTGACACCGGCAGACCTCGCCGATCCGCAGCTGGCCGAGGAGACACTGACGGCATTGGATGAGCTGACGCGGCTGTTGAAGGTCGGCAATGTCTACGCCTTCCAGCGCTGATCGCCCTTGCTGAAGCCATGAACGACACAGCCCCCATCGGTCTCGCCGGTGGGGGCTGTGTCGTTGTGGATTGGGGATCTGAAGTCTGAGATGTGAGCGGCGGATGCCGTGGCGCCACTCAGGCCAGTTGTGGCTGGATCACGCGCGTGGGCTCGCGGCGCACCGGCCAGTGCACGATGGCGGCCAGCAGACCGAAGATGCCGCTGGAGATCCACAGCAGGTCGTAGCTGCCGGTCAGCTGATAGACCACACCACCGCCCCAGGCCCCCAGGAAGGCACCGACCTGATGGGCGGCCAGCACCATGCCGAACACGAAGGCCTGACGCTTCTGGCCGAAGTAGAGCGCGACGGCCTGACTGGTCAGCGGTACCGTCGACAGCCACAGAATGCCCATGATCGCGCCGAAGGCGTAGAGCAGCATGCTGCTGGGCGGGATGACCACCATCGCCATCACCAGCGCGGCGCGGCACAGATAGATCAGCATCAACAGCTGCGGCGGGTGACGGCGGCCGCCCCAGGCACCGAACAGGATGGTACCCGCGATATTGAGCGCGCCGATGATCGCCAGCGTGTTGCCGGCCACGTTCAGGGGCAGGCCGCAGGCGACCACGAAATTGGGCAGGTGAGTGGCGATGAAGGCGACGTGCACGCCGCAGACGAAGAAGCCGCCGGCGAGCGCCAGAAAGCGTCGGTCCTGCAGCAGCGGGCCCTGGCTCGGGATATCCTCCGCCGGTGCCTCACTGCCGGCCGGCGGGCGACGCAGCAATGGCAGGGCCATGGGAATCAGCAGCAGGCAGCTGGCGCCGAGGGCCAGCATGGCGATCTTCCAGTCGATCAGCACCAGCATCGGGGTCGCGACCGAGTAGATCAGCTGCCCGAAGGAGCCGCCGGCCGAGGCGATGCCCAGCCCGATGCCACGATGCTGAATGGGGACCACGCGCGTGACGGCTGCCAGCACCAGCGGAAAGGTGGTCGCCCCGATGCCGATGCCAGCCAGCACGCCGGCACCCAGCATCCACACCGTCGGGGTCGGCCAGAGGGCGGTGACGCCCATGCCGACCGCGTAGCACAGGCTACCGATCAGGAAGACGCTAAGCGTGCCGAAGCGGTCCGACAGCTTGCTGGCGATGGGCGCGGCCAGTCCGAAGACCAGATTCTGGATGGCGAGCGCGAATGACAGACTCCCCATGCCCCAGGTGAGTTCGCTGGCCATCGGTGGCAGCATGAAGCCCATGGCCTGCCGCGCGCCGGTATTGATGGCGAGAATCAGCGCTGCCAACGCGATCGCTGCCTTCCAGTTCAGTTGCATGTCTTGCCCACCCCTGTCGTTATCATTGTGCTGCGGACTCCACTGCCTGTGGGCGGAAGATCACCTTGAGACCTTGGTCTCTATATTCCACTTTATTCTCATGGATGGGCGCATCCCGAATACGTCAACGACGGTAGCAGAAGCGACAGCGTAGTCGTTGCTTGTCACGTACGGTCGTGCCGCGGTCGTGGCGCGGACGTCGTCGATCCCGCCACCTCAGGAGGTAGTGATGCATATCGGTCTGCTGCAATGCGATGACGTGAATCCGGCCCTCATCGAGCGGCATGGCAACTATCCCGCCATGTTCCAGGCCCTGCTCACGCGCAGTGACCCGGATATCCGGATCAGCGTCTGGCGCTGCCTGGATGGCGAGTTTCCCGAGCAGCTGGATGCCTGCGATGGCTGGCTGATCACCGGGTCAAAACATGGCGTCAATGATGGGCTCGCCTGGATCACGACACTGTGCGAGTTTGTCCGGCGCGTGCATGCGGCAAAGCTGCCGCTGGTCGGTGTCTGCTTCGGCCATCAGGTGATCGCCAGGGCCTTGGGGGGCGAGGTGGAGAAACATGCACGCGGCTGGGGTGTCGGCCTGTCGTTCAATCGTGTCCGTGCGCAACGCCCCTGGATGCAACCGCCGCAAACGGGGCTGGATCTCATCGTCAGCCATCAGGATCAGGTCAGTGTCCTGCCTGCCGATGCCCGGGTGCTGGCGGACAGTGCCTTCTGCGCCTTCTATCTGATCGAGGTGGGCAGCTGCCTCGGCGTGCAGGGGCATCCCGAGTTCAGCTCCGCCTACTCTCGTGACCTGATGAGGTTGCGTCGCGAACAGATCGGCGAACATCGCGTGCGCGAGGGCGAAGCCTCCTTGAGTGTCGCGCCAGACAGCGCCGTGATGACGCAATGGATGCTGGCCTTCATTCGCCACTGGCGTTGAGGCCTGACCAGCGCAGGGCGCTTTTTTCACGCCTCGTCAGCAACGGGCAGCAGCCATCAGGCGTCGGCAGGGACTGTCAGCTATCAGGCGCCGCCAGGCATCGGTGACGAATCGTGCCCGGCTTGCGTGGAATCCACTGCCGATCGCACCCCGCGAAACGCTATACTGTCATGCATGTCACATGCGCTGTTTACCATGGCGGGTGCCATACCCCGGCCTGGTGACATGCCGTGGTCTCACGACACTACACTGTTTCCCGTTTGGCACCATGGTGCTGAGTCGTGACCTGTAGAATTTCGCCATTCGGGGTATGCCAATCGCGCAGCCTGCCCGACATGCAACGTGCCGTTCGCCCCCTGACACCGGACACACGCAGCGTCAGTCTACTGACGCCATGTCGAGTCATGCCGTCGCACCGCTCTGTATCCCAGCCCTGTATCTCAATCCTGTCCCTGCTTCATGCTCCTGAGGAGAAGCCCCTTGGCTAACTTCACTCTGAACGGCAAGGCCGTCAGTCTCGAGGTCGATCCGCAAACCCCGCTGTTATGGGTGCTGCGTGAGCACCTGGGTCTGACCGGCACCAAGTTCGGTTGCGGCATCGCCCAGTGCGGCGCCTGTACCGTGCACCTGAACGGCACAGCGGCGCGTACCTGTGTCCTGCCGGTGCTGGCCGCCGAAGGTGGTGACATCGTCACCATCGAGGGGTTGGCCGAGAACGACGATCACCCGCTGCAGCAGGCCTGGGTCGAGGAGCAGGTGCCGCAGTGCGGTTACTGCCAGTCCGGCCAGATCATGCAGGCCGCCGACTTCCTCAAGAACACGCCCGACCCCACCGATGAGCAGGTCACCGCCGCCATGGCCGGCAACCTGTGTCGCTGCATGGCCTACGTGCGCATCCATCGCGCAGTGAAGCGTGCCGCCACCATCGCCAATGAGCGTGCCACCAGCCAGGTGAGCGGTCAGCAGACCGACGCCACGGCCGCGACTGCCGGCGTCGGCACCTTCGATCCGCGTGCCACGGCAGGCACCGTGTCCCATTCTGCTGTCGAGGAGACGTCTCATGGCAAGGTTTGATGACAAGCTGGCCGCGCATCAGCGCGAGCTTGCTGCCGCGCGCAAGACTTCCTCGAGCCGCGGCGGTATCACGCGGCGTGGCTTCCTGATCGGCAGTGTGGCGGGTTCCACCATGCTGGCCTTCGGCGTGTCCGGCGCGGCGCTGGCCGCCGGGTCAGACGGCAAGGGCTCGGCCAGCGAGACGCTGTCCGCCGGGGCCTTCGAGCCGACCATGTGGTACGCCATCGCCACTGATGGCACCGTCACCGTGCATATCACCAAGTCCGAGATGGGGCAGCACGTCGCCACCAGCCTCGCACGTCTGGTGGTCGAGGAGCTTGAGGCCGACTGGGACAGCGTCAAGGTCGATTACGTCGACAGCGCCCCCAAGTGGGGCTACATGATCACCGGCGGCAGCTGGTCGGTTCACCAGAGCTACCAGCCGCTGTCACAGGCCGGCGCGGCGGGGCGTATCGCGCTGATCGAGGCGGGCGCTCAGCAGATGGGCGTGGCGGTCGAGAGCTGCAAGGCGCGCAAGGGACGCGTCATCAGTGGCGATCAGTCGCTGAGCTATGGCGAGATCGTCGCGGCGGGGCTGGAGCGCAGCTTCTCCGAGGAGGAGCTTGCGGCCATCGAGCTCAAGCCGGCCTCCGAGCGTCGCGTGCTGGGCACCAGGGGCAACGCGCTGGACGTGCCGCCCAAGACCAACGGTCAGGCCGTCTACGGCATCGACTACACCCTGCCGGCAGAGATCGAGGCGCGTGTCGGCAAGACATTGCATGCGCGTCCGGTGATGCCGCCGAGCCGCTTCGGCTGCAAGGTCACCGCCGTCGATGACAGCGAGGCCCGCAAGGTCATCGGCTATCGCCAGACCATCGAACTCAAGGACCCGTCCGGCATCTGCCAGGGCTGGCTTGCGGTCATCGCCGACAACTTCTCGGCGGCCATGCGCGCCACCGACCTGCTCAAGGTCGAGTGGAGCAAGGGCGACAGCTATCAGGTCGACGAGACGGCGATTCAGGCCGAGGGCCAGCGTCTGGTCAGCTCGCCGAGCCGTGACAACGGCTCACTGCTGGTGGATCAGGGCGACCCTGCGCCGCTGCTCGAGAATGCCGCCACCACGGTGGAATCCACCTTCACCACCTCAAGCGTGCTGCACTTCACGCTGGAACCGGCCAATGCGCTGGCCTACGAAGAGGATGGCCACTGGCACATCCACTGCGGCAACCAGCAGCAGTCCCTGCTGACCTCACTGGTCACCAAGGCGCTGGAGCTCGAGGAAGGCAAGGTCACCCATCACCAGCTGTATCTGGGCGGTGGTTTCGGGCGTCGTCTGCACGGTGACTACGCCGTACCGGCCGCGCTGGCCTCCAAGGCCGTGGGGCGTCCGGTGAAGATGATCTTCACGCGCCCGGATGACAGCCGCTTCGATTGCGTGCGCTCGCCCTCGGTGCAGCGTCTGCGCTCCGGTCTCGATGCCGAGGGGCGTGTCGTGGCCTCCGAGCACGCCGCCGCCGCCGGCTGGCCGACGGCAGCCCTGATGCCGGCCTTCATGGCGGAAGCCATCGAAGGTGGCGGCAAGCTGGACTCCTTCTCCATCAGCGGCGCGGACCACTGGTACAACGTCGGCACCCAGCGTGTCTGGGCGCAGCAGAACAAGGTCGCCCACGAGGCCTTCGTGCCCGGCTACCTGCGCTCCGTCGCACCGGGCTGGACGCTGTGGGCGGTCGAACAGCATATCGATGAGCTGGCGCTGGCGGCCGAGCAGGACCCGGCCGAATTCCGCCTCGCGCTGCTGGATGCCGAAGGCCGCAACGCCGGCAAGGCGCCGGTCAGCACCGGCGGCGCCGAGCGTCTGCGCAACGTGCTCAAGCGCGTGATGGAGAAGTCCGGCTGGAGCGAGCGCGACAGCCTGCCGGCAGACACCGGCATGGGCGTGGCACTGAGCTTCGGTCAGGAACGCAGCATGCCGACCTGGGTGGCCTGCGTGGCACGGGTCAAGGTCGATCGCGCCACCGGCGAGGTCAAGCTCGAGAAGCTGACCAGCGTGGTGGATGCCGGTACGCTGGCGCATCCGGATGGTGCCATGGCGCAGCTGGAAGGCTCGCTCCTGTGGGGCGTCTCGATGGCGATGCATGAAGGCACCGAATACCGCGAGGGCGGCCCGGTGGCGCAGAATCTGGGCGCCTATCAGCCGTTGCGCATGCATCAGGTGCCGCAGATGGATCTCGAGTTCGTCGACAGCACCGAGATGCCGGTCGGTCTCGGCGAGCCGGGCACCACGGTGGTCGCACCGGCGATCGCCAACGCCATTCAGCATGCGGTCGGCGTGCGCCTGCGTGACCTGCCGATGCGTCCGGCGGCGCTCAAGGCCGCGCTCAGCGAGGCCTGATCCTCCCCGGTGAATGCCTCTGATACCCGCCACTCCGGCATGCCCGGGTGGCGGGTTTCGTGTCTTCAGACCGGGCGCAGGCTTCTGATATGAGAGAGTATTGATGCAACACCTTGATCTTGAAGTGATCCATCAGGCGATCGACTGGCTGGCACCCGCAGATGGCGAGCCATCCGTGCGCCCGATCTGGCTGTGCACGGTGCTGGCCACCTTCGGCTCCTCACCGCGTGAGCCGGGTACCTGGCTGGTGGCGCGTGCCGATGGGCAGCATCGTGGTTCGCTGTCCGGCGGCTGTGTCGAGGAGGACTTTCTGGCGCGCCTGGCTGACGGGGAGTTCACCGCGCCTGCCCAGGTGATCCGCTATGGCGAGGGCGGCCATCAGGGCGCGGGGATTGCCTTGCCCTGTGGCGGCATTCTGGACGTACTGGTCGAGCGCTTCACGGCCTGTGACGCGGACATCGCGCACCTCGAGGCGCTGCGCGCGGCACTCGAGGGCCAGACACCGCGTCTGCGCCAGGTGATGCTGGAGGGGGATGGAGCGCGTGCGCTTCAGCACGACAGCGGGCTGGGGGAGCGGGTCGAGCCGCTCGAGGGCCACGCGGGCCAGGCGTGCGGCTATCAGCTGCGGGTCGGGCCGGTGGCGCGTCTGCTGCTGGCGGGCCTCTCGCCGGTGGCGGAAGCCTGCGCCGCCTTCGCCGTCAGCCTCGGCTTCGAGGTGATCATCTGCGAGCCACGCGAGGAAGTGCTGGCCGACTGGGATGCCCGCAAGGCGCCGCTCGAGGGCGTCAGCCTGCGCCGCGAGCTGCCGTCACGCTTCATCGCCGCCGGCGGCTGTCATGCCGCCACCGCCGTGGTCGCGCTGACCCACGACCCGCGTATCGATGATCTGGCGATGATCGAGGCGGTACGCCAGCCCGCGTTCTATATCGGCGTGATGGGTTCGTTGCGTACCTCAACGGCACGCGCCGAGCGGCTGGCGCGCAGCGGTGGGCTCAGCGCCGAGGAGATTGCGCGCATCGTGATGCCGATCGGGCTGAATCTGGGCAGCAAGACACCGGCCGAGATCGCGCTGGCGGTGATGGCCGATATCGTGCGCATCCGCCGTGGTCGCGCTCGCGAGAGCCTGTGAAGGCGCTCAGGGGGCAGTCAGGGAGATCGCCCATGAATGAGTCGATCATTCTGGTCATGGCCGCGGGGCAGAGTCGCCGCTTCGGCAGTGACAAGCGCCAGGCGCGTCTGGCGGATGGCCAGACGCTGCTGATGGCGACGCTGTCGCGGATCATGTCCTGTGGTGTGGACTGGCGTCTGCTGCTGCGTGAGGACGATGATCCCGCCGCACTGCTGGGAGATGACTTCGCGCGTGAGCATGCCGGGCGGTTCTGGCGTGCGCCGCAGGCGGGCAATGGCCTCGGTGCCAGTCTCGGCGATGTCTTCCGTCAGCTCAGTGATGAGGCTGGATTGGCGCATGTGCAGGTGGCGGCAGTGTGGCTGGCGGACATGGCGCAGATCACGGCGCAGACCTTTCATGCCCTTCGGGCCGAGTCTCAGGCCGATGGCGTGCATATCGTGCGACCGAGGCTTGAAGGCGAGGGCGGCCCCGGGCATCCGGTGCTGTTCGGGCGGGCGCTGTGGGCAGAGCTTGCGACGCTTGAAGGCGGTGAGGGCGCGCGCGAGGTGATCGCGCGACATCGCGAGGCGCTGCGTGAGGTGGCAGTCGGTGATGACGGTATCCATCACGACATCGACACGCCAGCGATGCTGAAGCTCAGAGGCTGAAACTGAAACTGCAAGACGTCACGTGCGCTGGAAACAGGCCCCTCCAGACAGCAAAAGGCCCCGTCACTTAATGGTGACGGGGCCTTTTGCTGTCTGCCTATCGCGTTACAGCGTGCGCATATCCAGCAGCTTGATGCTCTGGATGCGCGGCTCGCCCCAGCTCAGGTCGAGCACCCACTCGGCGTCGAAATGCGTGTGCAACACGCTGCCATCGCGCATGGCGGCGCGGTGCTCACCGCCCATGCGCAGGGTGGCGCTGTCGAGGCTGTTGCGCTGGGCGCGCACCCAGCCGAGTGCATGGCCATTGACCAGCAGCTCGCTGCGACGCTGCTCCCAGTTGGCCAGGAACTCGCTGCCGGTCAGGGTTTCATCCAGCAGCTGGATGGAAGCCTCCTCGCCCAGCAATTCCGCCAGTTCGATAGCAGGCGCCATGCGGTTGAGCATGGAGAACCAGCGGTGCGCGAAGTTTTCGAGTTCGGCCTCGAGGGCCAGATCATTGAAGGTATCGGCGTACATGGCACCTGCTCCCGAGTGGGTAAATATTGATGGGCATTATGCCGAGAGTCGTGAGCAGTAAACATGCCACGAACGGAATGGCAGTGTTGCCAACGGGGAGTCAATGCTTCAGCGGTTGCTGAAGCCGCGACGCCCCGTGGCGTTTGGCTGTTCTCGATCTCTCGGGAGAGTGGTCGTATCAGTGGATGGCTCAGTGGCCGTATCAATGGTCGTATCAATGGTCGTATCAATGAATGCGGCGGCCTGACTCGCCATTGCTATCCGGCGTGACAGCGTCCTGATGCGCTTCACGTTTCTCGACCAGGCGGCGGATACCGACATAGAACAGCGGTGTCAGCAGCAGGCCGAACACGGTGACGCCGATCATCCCGGAGAACACCGCCACGCCCATCGCCTGACGCATCTCGCTGCCGGCACCGGTGGCCAGTACCAGCGGCACCACGCCCGCGGTGAAGGCCACCGACGTCATCAGGATGGGACGCAGGCGCAGGCGACAGGCCGTCAGCACGGCGTCCAGGCGACTCTGGCCAGCATGCTGCTGCTCACGGGCGAACTCGACCAGCAGGATCGCGTTCTTGCACGCCAGCGCCACCAGCACGATCAAGCCGATGCGCGTGAAGATGTTGTTGTCGCCCCCCGTCAGCCAGACACCGGCCAGCGCCGACAGCAGTGTCATCGGCACGATCAGGATGATCGCCAGCGGCAGCGACCAGCTCTCGTACTGGGCGGCCAGCACCAGGAACACCAGCAATACCACCAGCGGGAAGATGTAGATCATGGTGTTGCCGGCCAGTACCTGCTGGTAGGTCACCTCCGTCCACTCGTAGCCGATGCCCTGTGGCAGGTTGCCGGCCAGCACTTCCTCGATGGCGGCCTTGGCCTGATCGCTGGAGACGCCCGGCGCCGGCGAGCCGTTGATATCGGCGCTGACGAAGGTGTTGTAGTGCATCACGCGGTCCGGGCCGGTGGTCGGTGTCACCTTGACGAAGCTGCCCAGCGGAATCATGCGGCCGTTGTCGCTGCGCACCTTGAGGTTGCGGATGTCATCCGGGTCGAGACGCGCCGACTGCTCGGCCTGGGCGCGCACCTGATAGGTACGCCCGAAGCGGTTGAAGTCATTGACGTACAGCGAGCCCATGTACACCTGCAGAGTCTCGAAGGCACGTTCCACCGGCACCCCCATGATCATCGCCTGCTCGCGATCCAGATCGATGTCGTACTGCGGCACCTGGATGCGGAAGCTGGAGTAGACACTGCTCAGACGCGGGTCAGCGTTGCCCTTGGCGGTGATGGTCTGCACGGCGGAGAACAGCTCATCGAAGCCCTTGTTGCCGCGGTCCTGCAGCTGCAACTTGAAGCCCCCCGTAGTGCCCAGGCCCAGAATCGGTGGCGGCGGGAAGACGGCGACGAAGGCCTCGTCGATCCCCGCGAATTTCTGGTTCAGCTGAGCGGCGATCGCCTGACCGGAAAGCTCGGGCGACTGTCGCTCATCGAAGTCCGCCAGGGTCGCGAACACGATGCCGGAGTTGGAGGCATTGACGAAGCCGTTCACGGAGAGCCCCGGGAAGGCCACAGTGTGCGCCACGCCCGGTGTGTCCAGCGCCAGTGCCTGCATCTCGTCGATGACCTCGGAGGTGCGGTCGAGGCTGGCGGCGTCCGGCAGCTGGGCCATCGCGACCAGGTACTGCTTGTCCTGCCCCGGGATGAAGCCGCCGGGCACGCTGTCGAACAGCTTGCCGGTGGCGCCGAGCATTACGACATACAGCAGGCCGACGATGACACCGAAGCGCAGCAGCTTCTTGATCAGGCCGGTATAGCCGTTGGCCATCGCACTGAAGGCGCGGTTGAACGGCGCGAACAGCCAGCGACCGAACAGGCCATCGATGACGCGGGACAGCCAGTCAGGCTTGGCACCGTGGGGCTTGAGCAGCAGAGCCGACAGCGCCGGTGACAGCGTCAGCGAGTTGAAGGCCGAGATGAGCGTCGAGATGGTGATGGTCAGCGCGAACTGCTTGTAGAACTGACCGCTCAGGCCGCTGATGAAGGCCGTCGGCACGAATACCGCCGTCAGCACCAGCGCGATGGCGATGATCGGGCCGGTCACTTCACGCATGGCGATCTGGGTGGCCTCGATGGGCGAGTGGCCCAGCTCGATGTTGCGTTCGACATTCTCCACCACCACGATGGCGTCATCGACGACGATACCGATGGCGAGCACCAGCCCGAACAGCGACAGCGTATTGATCGACACGCCCATCAGCTGCATGACCGCAAACGTCCCGATCAGCGAGACCGGCACCGCGATCAGCGGAATGATCGAGGCCCGCCAGGTCTGCAGGAACAGGATCACCACGATCACGACCAGCAGGATGGCCTCGAACAGGGTGTCGATGACCGCCTCGATGGAGCCGCGCACGAAGACCGTCGGGTCGTAGACGATGTCGTAGCTGACGCCATCCGGGAAGGCCTCTGACATCTCGCTCATGCTCTCGCGCACGGAATCCGACAGCGCGATCGCATTCGAGCCGGGGCGCTGGAAGATCGGCATCGCCACGGCATCCTTGCCATCCAGCTGCGCGCGCAGCGAATAGCTGTCGGCGCCCAGTTCGACACGCGCCACATCCTTCAGGCGTGTCAGGCGGCCATCTTCATCGACACGGATGACGATGTTCTCGAATTCCTCGGCGCTCTCCAGGCGGCCCCGCACGTTGAGCAGGCGCTGGAACTGGTTGTCGTCAGGCGAGGGCTGGGCACCGACGGAACCGGCGGCCACCTGCTGATTCTGGGCCCGCAGGGCACTGATGATGTCACCGGCAGACAGGCCCCGCGCCGCCACGGCGTCCGGGTCGAGCCACACGCGCATCGAGTACTCGCCGGCACCGAACAGCTGCACGTCGCCGACCCCCTCGAGACGGGCGAGATTGTCCTTCAGGTTCAGGCGCGCGTAGTTGGACAGCCACAGCTGGTCATAGCGGCCATCCGGGGAGGTCAGGTGGACCACCATCGTCAGGTTGGGCGAGGCCTTCTCGGTGGTGATGCCGAGCTGCTGCACCTCCTGCGGCAGGCGCGGCGTGGCGCGGGCCACACGGTTCTGCACCTGAACCTGGGCCTTGTCCAGGTCAGTGCCCAGCGCGAAGGTCACCGTCAGGGTCAGGTTGCCGTCGGAGGTCGCCTGGGAGTCCATGTACAGCATGCTTTCGACGCCGGTGATTTCCTGCTCCAGCGGCGTGGCGACGGTGGCCCCGATGACTTCGGGGTTGGCCCCCGGGTAGTTGGCGCGCACCACCACGGTGGGCGGCACGACTTCCGGATACTCGGAGATGGGCAGCTGGAACAGCGACAGCATCCCGGAGATGACGATCAGGATCGACAGCACCGCGGCGAAGACCGGGCGCTTGATGAAGAAGCTGGAGATATTCACGAACGGCCTCCGGCTGCCTGACGGTCAGCCTCGGCCAGTGTCGCGGCGTCCTGGTCGTTGTCCTGATCCAGCGGCTGGGCGGTCTGCTGCTGCAGGCGCGAGATACGTGCGGCGAGTGCCTTGAGAGCACCGTCATCGGGCATCTCGACCAGCTTGGGGGTGATCGGCATGCCCGGACCTGCCTTGGCAGGCCCCGCAGCCAGCACGCGGTCACCGGCGGCCAGGCCATCGGTGACGGCACGCAGCGGGCCGAAGCGCGGGCCGGTGGTGATGCCGCGGTAGGCGAGGGTGTTGTCCTTGGCGACCACCAGCACGAACTGACGGTCCAGATCGGTGCCGATGGCGCGTTCCGGAATCAGCACGGCATCCCGGATCTCGGGCGAGGCGAGACGCAGGCGTGCAAAGGCGCCCGGACGCAGGGCGGCATCATCGGCGCTGAAGGTGGTGCCGATCCGCAGGGTGCCGGTATCGATATCGACGCTGTTGTCGATGAAGTCGAGCTCACCGTGGAAGGGGAAATCCTGCTGACCGGCCAGCTGGAGTTCGACCGGCAGGTGGTCATCGGCGCTGACGTTCGCGAAGTCCTGGTTCCAGGTCAGCTCGCTGATGTCGATATAGGCGTCCAGCTGGCGGGTCTCGACCAGCGTGGTCAGCACGCTCTGGCCAGCCTGCACGGTGTTGCCACGCGTGATGCGCGCATTGGACAGGCGACCATCGATCGGGGCGCGGATGGTGGCATAGTCCAGATCCAGACGGGCACGCTCGAGCTGGGCGATGGCGCCCTTAAGCTGTGCATTGAGGCCGGTGGCGGTAGTGCTGCGCGAATCGGCTTCCTCGCGCGAGATCAGGTTGCGCTTGACCAGACTGGCGGCGCGACCGGACTCGCTGCGGGCATTGGCCAACTCAGCCTTGATGCGTGCGACTTCCGCTTCCAGACGTTGAACCTCGGCCTTGAAGGGGCGTTGATCAAGACGCACCAGCGGCGTGCCGGCGCTTACCTGACTGCCTTCGGTGAACAGCACTTCCTCGACTTCGCCGCTCACGCGTGGGCGCAGTTGCACGCGCTGGGGAGATTCCAGACGTGTGGTGTAGGTATGCCAGGCCGCGACCGGCTGCGACTGGGCGGCGACGACTTCCATCGTCGGGGGAGTCTGTTGCGCGTTGCCGTTTTCTTCACTGTTGCCCTCGCTGCAGGCACTGAGCGCCAGAAGGCCGCCAAGGGTCAGCAGCAGGGAAGAAGCGATACGAGTAAGGCGCGCCGGACGTAAGTTCAGTCTCGACATGGGAATTTTCCGTAGCAGGATAGTTGGCTCGGCATCCTAGAGAGCCGGCCTGCGACGGATAAGCCCCTTGGAGCACACCGCTTTGATTCTGAATATGCACCAATTGTGCAGATAGCGCGCTGGCTGCCTGCTGTGCTCGAGCAAGGGCTCAACGCAAAAGCCCCGCGGCGGATGCCAGCGGGGCTTGTTGTCGTGCATGTCACTTGCGTCTGCTGCCGCTCGACTCACGGTGCAGGCATCTCGGCACAGGCATCACGGCATGGCTGGCATGCCGCTTGAGGCGACCTTACTGCTTCTCGCCGAAGTACTTGGTGTGGATGGTGTCGTAGGTGCCATCGGCCTTCAACTCGGCCAGGGCGCCGTTGATCTGCTCGGCCAGGTCCTTGTCACGCTTGCGCATGGCGATACCGAATCCGTCGCCGAAGTACTTCTTGGGCTCGGTGACCACTTCACCGACGGCCTTGTAGTTGCCGTTGCCGCCGTCGATCAGGGTGGACTTGCCGACCGGGAAGTCGAGGAAGGCGATGTCGAGGCGACCCGCTTCCATGTCCAGCACCAGGTCATCGGCGGTGGTGTAGCGCTTGACCTCGGCATTCTTGCCGTAGAGATCGGTGACGTAGTTGTCCTGCAGGGTACCGCGCTGCACGCCGATGGCCTTGTCAGCCAGGGCTTCCCGGGAGGTGGCGCTCAGCTCGCTGTCGGACGGGGCGAACCAGGCGGACGGCGGGGTGATGTAGGTATCGGAGAACAGCACCTTCTCGCGGCGTTCCTCATTGATGGTCATCGAGGACATGATGGCGTCGTACTTGCGCGCCATCAGGCCGGGAATGATGCCGTCCCACGCCTGGATGACCCACTCGCAGTCGCGGTTGATCTTCGCGCAGATGGCATTGCCCAGTTCGATGTCGAAACCGGTCAGCTCACCATCGGGCGTCTTGTATTCCATCGGCTCGTAGGGCACGTCGACGCCGATGCGCAGCGATTCGGCCGCCTGAGCGCCACCGGCCATCAATGCTGCACCCAGCAGGGAGATTCCCAGAAGCTTCTTCATGTCAGTCCCATCCATCATTGTTGTTGGTCATACTGGCTGATCAGTGGCATCAGACACTCCCTCCTGAACACCAGCCATCTGAGCCGCGGACATAAGGGGGCGTGTCATGCCAGTGGCTCCACACTAGCCCAGACCGAGGCTGTGGTGAAGAGGGTCAATGGACAAATTCAAACGGTCGTTAAACGAGATGAATTCCTGCCGTTATATCCTGATATAAAAAAAGCGCCCTACAAAGGGCGCTTTTGACGTTCAGCTTAACGGTTTCAAGTGTGCCAGCAGGCGTTTCTCCAGTTGCCGGAAGATGGCAATGATGGTGAAGGTCAGACACAGGTAGATGGCGGCGACGAACAGGAAGGCCTCGAAGGGCGCGTAGAAGCGTGCGTAGATGTCACGCGCGGCGCCGGTGAGGTCCAGAAGCGTCACCACGCTGCAGATGGCACTGGCATGCAGCATGAAGATGACTTCATTGCCGTAGGCCGGCAGCGCCCGGCGGAAGGCACTGGGCAGAATGATGCGACGCATCATCTTGCCACGTGACATGCCGTAGGCGCGGGCGGCTTCCATCTCGCCCTTGGGGGTCGACTGGATGGCACCGTGGAAGATCTCGGTGGTGTAGGCCGCGGTATTGAGCACGAAGGCCAGCAGCGCCGGCACGAAGGGATCACGGAAGTAATCCCACAGCCAGGTCTCCTGGATGCTGGGCACATGCACGCTGGTCACGCCCAGCGAGATGTCGAAGCCGTCGAAGAACACCACGCCGTAGTAGATCAGATAGAGCTGGATCAGCAGCGGCGTGCCGCGGAAGACATAGGTGTAGAGATAGACCGGCATCTTCACCCAGCGACGACGCGAGCCGCGCATGATCGCCAGCGGCACGGCCAGTATCAGCCCGATGAGCAGCGCCAGACATACCAGCTGTACGGTGGTGACCAGCCCTTCCCAGTAGTGCCACAGGGTGGTCGCGGTGAAGATGTAGTTGTCGCTCAGCGCATCCTCGAGCATCTGACCCAGTTGGGCGATGACGCCTGAGGGGCCTGCATCATTCAGTTGTTCCATGCGCTGGCCTCCCCGAATCCGGCGTTATAGCGCTTCTTGAGACGTGCCAACCCCCATTCGGACACGGTGGCGATCAGCAGATAGCCCGCCGCGACCGGCAACAGGAAGGTGAAGGGCTCGTGGGTCGCCTTGGCGGCCTCACTGGCGACACGCACCATGTCGACCAGCCCGATCACCGACACCAGGGCGGTGGTCTTGAGCAATACCATCCAGTTGTTGCCCAGCCCCGGCAGGGCGTGACGCATCATCAGCGGGAAGCGAATGCGCTTGAAGACCTTCCAGTCGTTCATGCCATAGGCGCGCCCGGCTTCGATCTGCCCGGCATCCACCGCCATGAAGGCGCCACGGAAGGTCTCGCCCATGTAGGCACCGAAGATGAAGCCGATGGTGACGACGCCGGCAGTGAACTCATCGACATTGACGAAGACGTCGATGTCGTAGCTGTCGTAAAGCCAGTCGGTGACCATGTTGATGCCGATCTGGCCGCCGAAGAACAGCAGCAGCATCAGCACGATGTCGGGAACGCCGCGGATGATGGTGGTGTAGAGCGTCGCGAGCCAGCGCAGAGGCGTGGAGCGCGACATCTTGGCCGTCGCCGTCAATAGCCCCAGCGCGATGGCCAGCAGCTGGGCCAGCACGGCCAGCTGCACCGTGACCCAGGCACCTTCCAGCAGGCTGGGCCCGTAGCCTTGTAGGTCAATCATGGGAAATCTCCCGTGAAGCGCCGAATAACCCGTTCAGCGGCTTACTGGTGGTTGTCGGACGCAGTGGCGGCGCTGGCGAAGTACTTGTCGTTGAGACGCTTGAGCGTGCCATCGGCCTTGAGCGCTTCCAGGGCACCATCGATGGCCTTCTTGAGGTCGCGGTCGCGCTTCTTCATGGCGATGCCGAAGCCGTCGCCGAAGTACTTCTTCGGCTCGCTGATGGCGCTGCCGGTGTTGACGAAGTTGCCGTCGTTGGCATTGACCAGGGTGTCCTGACCGACCGGCAGGTCCAGGAAGGCGACATCGACGCGGCCGCTGTCCATGTCCAGCACCAGGTCATCGAGCTTGGTGTAGCGGCGCACTTCTGCCGTGCGGCCGTAGAGGTCGGTGACGTAGTGATCCTGCAGGTTGCCGCGCTGCACCCCGATCACCTTGCCCGCGAGCGCCTCGGCATCGAGGGTGTCCGCGCCCGCCAGCGGGCTGTCCGCCTTGACGAACCAGCCGGACGGCGGCGTGAAGTAGGGCTCGGAGAACAGCACCTGACGCTCACGCTCCGGATTGATGGTCAGCGCCGACATGATGACGTCGTACTTGCGCGCCATCAGGCCCGGGATGATGCCGTCGAAGTCCTGCTCGGTCCATTCGCAGTGGGTGGCGAGCTGGGCGCAGATGGCGTTGCCCAGTTCGATCTCGAAACCGGTCAGCTCACCGCTGGGCAGCTTGTAGCCGAAGGGCGCGTAGGGCACGTCGATGCCCAGGCGCAGCGGGTCCGGCACATCGGCCGCCTGAGCGGCGCTGGTGGTGATGGCGAAGCTGGAGAGACCGAGGGTGAGACCCAGCAGGGCACGTGTCGCGAACTGTTTCATTACTTGTCATTCCTGAAGTCTTGGACACCTCGAGGCTTGCCGTTGGCGTGGCGCTCGCGGTGCTGAATCATGTGCCGGTCACGGGATCACCGTGCCGGGATGTGCCACAGGCCGAGCGGTAGGCTCAGCGATGGGCCAAGGGCCATTCATCAGTACTGGTGATCAGGGCTGCTGAACAGGGCTGCTGATCAGGGCGCTTTGTCAGTACTTGGGCGCCAGGAACTGCTTGAGGCGCTCCGACTGGGGATTGCCCAGCACGTCTTCCGGCTTGCCGGCTTCCTCGACCAGTCCCTGATGCAGGTAGACCACCTGGCTCGAGACATCACGCGCGAAGCTCATCTCGTGGGTCACCACCACCATGGTGCGGCCTTCCTCGGCCAGGTCACGCATGACCTTGAGCACGTCACCGACCAGTTCCGGGTCGAGGGCCGAGGTCGGCTCGTCGAACAGCATCACCTCCGGCTCCATCGCCAGCGCGCGTGCGATGGCGCCGCGCTGCTGCTGGCCACCGGACATCTGCGCCGGATAGTAGTCGGCGCGCTCGAGCAGGCCGACGCGGTCCAGCAGACTGCGTGCGTGGGCGATGGCTTCCTTCTTCGGCTTGCCGAGCACGTGGATCGGCGCCTCGATGACATTTTCCAGCAGCGTCATGTGCGACCACAGGTTGAAGCCCTGAAAGACCATCGACAGGCGCGCGCGCATGCGCTCGACCTGACGCCAGTCCATCGGTTCGCGGCCACGGCGGCTTTCCTTGAAGCCGATCTGCTCGCCATGCACGAAGATGTCGCCGCCGTCCGGCTGCTCCAGCAGGTTCATGCAGCGCAGAAAGGTGCTCTTGCCGGAACCGGACGCGCCGATCAGGGTAATGACATCGCCCTTGCGTGCTTGCAGTGACAAGCCCTTGAGCACCTGATTGGTGCCAAAGGACTTGGTGATGTTGCGGACCTCGAGAGGCAGCGCGTCGCTGCTCGGGCTCTCGGCCACGGAAGATCTCATGGTCATGCAGTTACTCCAATCCGGACGTTGCCAGCCCTGGGGGCAATGACACGCCACGAGTCCGCCGCGGGGCGGTCGGGCTCGGGATACAGGTTCGTTGCCGACATGGCACGGCTGCCTGGTACTGCCTTTCACTCTCGCTCGCTGACGTGCGCGACGCAGACGTGATGAGGCGGCAAGGCGTGGCACGGGAGGAGTGGCGGAGAATGCCGTCAGGGGCATGGCCAGTTCCTCACGATCAGTCCGATTGATCGTCGTTCTCGCTGCCAGTGACCGTCTACAACAGGCGAAAAATGCCTGTGCTTGCATGTCGTGGACGGGAAAGGGGGCCGATTCTACCAGCTCGACGCAGGGTTCACCGCTATCTGGCGTGGAGGAATGTTACGACTTTGGTGGAGCCTGCAGGGACGCACGCGGATGCCGTCCGGCCGTGGGGGAGGAGTCTTCATGATCAAGGTCGCCTGTTGTCGTTGTAGTAAGGCTTTCGTCAGTGCAATCGCGCCGTCGTGCTTCGCCCTGCGGGGAATGGGCGGGCAGAACGCCGGCGCTTGTGGCTCAGTGCCGGTTTGTTCAGTGTCTGGTGACTCAGTCTGTCGGTGTCGAGCTCTCGGCCAGCAGCAGGGCGGCGCGGGCGCCTATCTCCACCTTCGCGTTGGGGAAGACCACCCGCAGTGGGGTATCGCCGATGATGCAGGGGCCAGCAGCGGCGTCTTCGGCCACCACGCTGCCGGGGGCGAAGGCGGTGAAGTTGGCGACATCCTCGCTGAAGCACAGCGTGAAGTCGGCTGACTGACGCATCAATTCCACTTCCACCGTGAAGTAGTCGATGGCCTCGGGGTCTGCTTCGGCGGGCGCCGTGCCGGTCGCCAGCGCCGCGAGCAGGGCTTTCATCGGTGCGAGCGCCGCCATGTCGTTGGCGCCGAACGGGCGAACCTGGCCCAGCTCCAGCGTGAAGGCGTCGGCATCATGGTAGTGGCGCGAATAGTGCGAGAAGGTCCAGCTGTGCTGATGCTGGTGCAGCACGGCCTGGATGCCGGCGGCGCTCAATATCGGCCACTGCGATGCGCTGATGGCGTCGCCATCACTGAAGGGCACCACCGCGAAGCGCGGATAGAGGCTGTCGCGGATGGCGGTATGCATGTCGTAGTGCAGGCGGCGCGTGCCCTCGGCCAGCGGGAAGCGGGCATAGAAGGTGTCCACGGCCGCCATCAGCTGACGCGCGCGCGCCGGCTCATCATCGGACGGACAGTCGTTGCCCGTGACGCTGGCCTCGGCGCGCTTGAACAGTCGATTGAGATTGGTGGTGATGAAACGCTCGCCAGTGCGGATGGCGGGCAGGTTGCCCAGAATCAGCAGCAGCGGCGCCCCGACGATCAGGTGGCCGCTCTCCAGTCCCGCGATCAGTTCACCGAGCAGCTCGATGGGGGCGGTCTCGTTGCCGTGGATACCGGCGGAGATCACGCACGGGCGCGCCTTGGGCCCCGTGACGTCGGGGGTGATCTCCAGCACGCCGGGTGCGACGATCTCATAGCGACCACCGGGAATACGGCCCATGCCACGGGCGCTGGCGTGGCCTTCAAGTGTCAGGTCTAGCCAGTCGGCAATCACGAGGCAGTCGGCTCCTGGCGAACATTGGTGGATTCGAAGATCTTGTCGGCGCTGGCCGCCACGAAGCCCTGATACAGCTCGCCATCGGCATCGGGGTAGCGGCGCGCGAATTCGTAGTAGCAGGTGGAGATCTCATGCTCCTCGCCACCGGCGAAGGTGAAGGTCTGGCGGTCGGCGAGGGTGGAGGCCTGCTCCAGCAGCACCTCGGGCGAGCCCTTGATGCGCCCTCCGGCCGGGTTGATGCCAAGGCCCAGCGACTCGACGCGCGTCAGCACCTTGTCGAGGGTGTCGTGACGGCTTAGCGCGTTGACGCTGATGGTGAAGTGGTTGGCGCGCAGGCCGATGATCGACAGCCAGGCCGCATACTCGCTCTCTTCCATCAGGCGCTGATACTGCTCGAAGCTGGGCGCTTTCCACAGGCGGCCAGACCACAGCACGGAGGGCTGGGTGGCGGCATCCGGCGAGATCTGACTGACCAGCCCATCGATGATCGCCTGGGCGCGCTCGGACAACTCATGGCATTTCAGCTCGGAGAGGAAGACGCGCGGCATGTCGGGTGACGGCGGCAGATAGCCGAAGGCGCGCAGCTTCTTCTCGCGGAAATCATAGGGCGCGAAGCGGGTATAGCCCAGCGCCAGCAGGTGAGGTTCCAGCGCGCTCAGGGTGATCGGCCCGCGATCGAAAGTGCGGAAGGCGACGTGGTCGTTGACGATGGTCTCGCCGTCAGCGATGAAGGCATCCTGGATCTTTTGGGCCTGGGGCGTCATGGCGACGTAGTCATCCCACAGGGCGCTGAAGAACTGCTGGATATCCATGGCACGGGCTCCCTCTGAACTGAGTTGCCCAGTGCAGCGAGGCGTCACTGGCACTGGGCGACAGCATCGAACGATTGGCATCAGGGCGGCGCACTCGGCGTGGCGCTACCCCGGAAGATTGTCAGCTCACCATTGGCGAGCCACGCGCGCGTGACAAGATGCGAGGTCGGTTGGATGAAAGCGGCTGTCCGCACCATATAAACGTCACGCGCCGGTTTAGACCTTGGTGTCAGGCCTTGGGTCCTGGGACCGGGTTCGGTGTCAGCTATCGGTGTCAGCGTTCGGTGTCATCAGGAGAGGGGCAGGCATCGCCCTGTTCGACCTTGATCAGCGCGTCGGTCGCGAAGCCGAGCTCGGCGGCCTGCTCGACCAGCGCCTGATAGGTGCCGTCATCCAGCTGCGGCTCACGCGCCAGTATCCACAGGTAGTCGCGATCGGCACCGGCCACCAGCGACCACTGATAGTCGTCATCCAGCGCCAGCACGTTGTAGCCGCCATAGAAGGGGCCGAAGAAGCTGACCTTGAGGGCCGCCGTCTCGCTGCCCTGAGTGAAGTAGGCACGACCTTCGGCCTGGCTCCATTGCCCTTGCTCGGCGTTGTAGCCGCGATTGATGACGCGCACGCCGCCGTCCTCGCGGGGCGAGTAATCGGCGCTGACGCAGCTCAGGCCCTCTTCGAAGCTGTTGGGCAGGCGGGCGATCTCGTGCCATTCACCGTAGTAACGTTCGAGCTCGAAGTTCTCGACGGGCTGGGTACCGGACGGGACTCCGGCGCAGCCGCCGAGGAGACCGAGACCGATTAGAGAGAAGGCAAGATGCGGCAGGCGTGTCATTGGCAGGCTCCATGCGCCAGGATGCCCCATTGATGAGTCGTGGGGCGTCCTGGCGTGATGCGGGTCATGAGAAAAGGACGAAACGGCATCCTTGTCTCATTGGGGCGTCTGCCGCTGTCTCAAGAGGGAGGGTGGCGCGGCTCAATGCTCGAGACGACGAGCGTCGAGCATCGAGCGCCGAGCGTCACAGTACCAGGCGGAGCGGATTGCCGGTGACGACGACGCCCCGCCCGCGTTGCTTGGCCTCGTACATGGCGCTGTCGGCGCGCGCGATGACCGTTTCCGGCGTGGCGCCCGAGAAGGGGAACAGGCTGATGCCGATGCTGGCGCTGACGGCGATGATCAGCGGCTCGCCATCGACCTCCAGCGTGATGGGACGACTGATGGCGTCGATCATACGCTCCGCCAGCTGCTCCGGGCCCTTGCGGCCGTTGCCCTCACGGCTGATCAGCACCAGAAATTCATCGCCGCCCAGGCGACCGACGATATCGTTGCCGCGCAGGGTGTTGCCCAGGCGCTCTCCGGTGATGCGCAGCACTTCATCGCCGATGGCATGACCGTGGCGGTCATTGACCGGCTTGAAGCCATCGAGGTCGATGAACAGCGCGGCCTGCACCGTGCCGGGGGTCTGGATGTCGAGTATCTGGTCGAGGCGTGTCAGCAGGGCGCGCCGGTTGAGCAGCCCGGTGAGCGAGTCGCACATCGCATGGTCGCGCAGATCGTCCCGCTCGCCGGTGATATGGCATTCATGCAGGAAGAGTTGTCGGCTCTGGCGCTCGCGCGAGTAGGCGCTCATGCCCGCCAGCAGGTTGACGGCCATCATGAAGTAAGCCTCGTTGGCTTCCACCAGGACATCGGAGCCAAGATGCATCAACGCGCAGCTGGCGGTGCAGCCCATCCATATCAGCAGTCCGCAGGCCATGGCATAGACGAACTGCAGCCCCAGCAGGGTGTAGGTCCAGAAGACCACGGTGATCAGGGTGACGAAGTAGACCGGGAAGTCACCATGCTCGTCCTCATGCTGTCCGGCGGCGTGGCTCTCCACCAGGTGCTCTCCGGCGTGACCGTCCCCCACATGGAACATCGCCAGCGTCCCCAGCGCTGCCACCAGCGAGGCCAGGCACAGGATGCCGTTGACGTGGTGTCGGAAACGCGGGAGGCGTGACAGCAGAAACAGGCCCAGCACGCCGACCAGAACGCTGGTACGCAGCAGCAGATAGGGCCCGTAGTGCTCCAGCAGGCTGATCTCGATCAGCCCATAGGATGCGAACAGCAGACAGCTCAGCGGGATGGTGATCCGGCTGAGCTTGTGTGAGGTCTCGATCTGTCGACGCCGATAGCGTCGTTCCAGGGTGTCATCCGCAAAGCAGAGTGTCATGGGATTCATGGGGCGATACCTGAGTTGCCAGACTCTCAGGATGCCACTGCCTTGCGTGGTATGCCCTGGAGGAACCGCCGCAACCTTTGCGTGCGGTTCAACGCTATTTCAAGTACTCCGCGGCATGAGGGCTTTCGTGCTCACGACTGAGTGAGGTTGGCACTGGCCAGCTGGCGCGCCGTGACGCGCAGCGCGGATTCCACCATGTCGTAATCCACATAGCAGCCCTGCAGGTGGCGGCGACCGGTCGTCGGGTCGAAGGACTTGCGGCCGTGCATCACGCGGCGGTTGTCGAAGGCCACCATCTGGCCGGCTTCCAGCTTGAGATGCAGGCGGAAGGCCGGCTCCCGCAGGATGCTCCAGTACTGGCGATAGGCGCTGTACCAGGCCTGCATCTGTTCCAGCGGCAGGCGCAGGCTGTCGCGGATCCAGTTGTTGAAGCGCACCTCGATGACCTTGTCGTTGGCATCCAGATGGATCACCGGCTCGCGCACCACCAGGTCGGTGGTCTCGTCGGCAAAGCGGAAGTCCACCGGGGTCTCGGCCAGCAGCCTGAAAGCCTGCGGGTCCCGCTCGCGCAGGGCCTCTGCGACCGCCATGCCGTCTCCGAAGATGGAGTCACCGCCTTCGGCCTCATTGGCCAGGCAGTAGAGCATCTGGATGTCCGGCGGCTGACGCCAGTTGGGCAGGTCGGTGTGCAGCTCCAGCGCGATCGGCGTGTAGGCGGCGTTGTTGGGTGCCTGCTTGGAGAAGACCTCGAAGCGGCCGCCGAAGTTGGTCGCGCGGATCGGGCCGATGGTCGCGGCCACCTGGTCGATCTCGCCACCTGCCGTCGGGCCGGCATCCAGAATCGCGAAGCCGTCGCGGCACAGCGCTTCCAGCCAGCCCAGGCGCGCCTGTCCACCGGCCATGTAGTCGGCAAAGGCGGTGACGTGAGGCTGATGGCCCTGCTGCCAGGCCTGGCTTGCGGGGACCGGCGTGGCCGGCGGTGCATCACTCGGACGACGTTGCAGCAACCAGCCGGCATCGAAGCGGCTGGTGTGGCCGTCCTGCCAGACGACGATGAGATTGCCTTGCTCGACACGCATCTGATGCACCGTCAGGGCCGCATCGTCCATCAGCATGAAGGTGCGTTCGAAGGTCTGCGGATGACGGCAGAGATCGCAGGCGCAGTGGTCGCGCAGCCAGATCAGCGGCAGTTGGGTCTGCTCACCGCTGGCCCATGCCAGTGACGCCAGGGTCTCGTCGTGGTCTGCCTTCACCAGCGGCGCGCCCTCGTGATGGGGCAGGTATTCCTTCATGTCCCACTGATGGCGTGCCTGTGACGCTTCAGTGTCTTGGGTGTCAGGGGCAGATGCGATGAGAGTCTCCATGGGCGCCGTCCTATGTCGTGTGTGCAGTAGCAGGTGAGCCAACGCGTGTCGCGTGGCTGGGTCGTATGGCTGAGCCGTGTCGCTGAGCCGTGACCCGAGAATGAGACCATTGTCCCCCTCGTCATCACGGCTGGCCAACGCGAAATATGACGGCCATGGCTTAGCTGAGCTAATGTGTGCCGATTGACCTTCATGCTCTGATGCGAGATAGCCATGCACGAACCTTCCCCCACGACGCCGAATGCCTTGCCGCGGCCCCTGCCGCCGCTGGCCTGGCTGCAGGCCTTCGAAGCCGCTGCGCGCCTGATGAGCTTCACGCGTGCCGCCGAGGAGCTGAGTGTCACCCAGTCGGCCATTAGCCAGCGGATTCGCCAGCTGGAGGACCGCCTTGGCCAGCCATTGTTCGTGCGCCATGCCCGCAGCCTCAATCTGACGCCGGCCGGTCAGGCCTGGTTGCCAGCGCTGCAGGATGGCTTCCAGCGCCTGCAGGAAGGCACGCTGGAAGTCTTCGGCCCCTCGCGCGCCGCACCGGTCAGCCTGCGGGCGACCCCGATGAGCCAGCAGGCCTGGCTGTTGCCGCGGCTGGCGAACTTCCACCGTGATCAGCCCGAGATCGCGCTGCGTCTGGTCAGTGCCTTCTGGCAGAGTGACTTCGATGGCGAGCAGGTGGATATCGAGCTGCGCTACGGTCAGGGCGACTGGCCACAGGTGGAGGCGATCCAGGTCGGGGCAGGGCAGGAGAGAATGGCCGTCGTGGCGAGTCCGGCGCTGAGCGCGCAGCTGAGCACGGCAGCGGACCTGGCCGGCATGACGCTGCTGCATGCCGCAGGCTTCGCGGTAGGCTGGCGGCGCTGGCTGGTGGCGGCAGATCAACTGGGGCTGGAGAAGACGACCTCTACCATCAGCTGTGACACCCAGGTGATGACGCTGGAAATGGCGCGTCTCGGCATGGGGGTGGCGCTGGTGCATGAAGGCCATTTCCGGCAATGGCTGGCGTCCGGCAACGGCGGACTGGAGCAGGTCTTCGCGCTGACGATCCCCGCCGAGCAGAACTTCTGGCTGGTGCGCTCCAATCAGCGCCCGATGCGGCCCACCGCGCAGCGTGTCTGGGATTATCTGTTGGCGGAGCCACAGTGAGCGATCCAGAGGTTGCTTTTGCGACCCCTGCTGAGCGAGTCGGCGTGTCTGCTGGCGCGCTTCTGGATTATATACCGTTAGCTTGAGGTGGTACTCGGCGCGGTAAGCGGCCGCTATCTCTTCTCTCGCTGTTTCCTCGGCTTGCTCGCGCCTTGTCTGCCAAGCGTGCGGTCATATCTGCCAAGCATGTGGTCAGATCTGCCAGGCGTGGTCAGTCGGAAGGCGGCGGGCAGCGCGCCAATGGCGACTGCTGGAAGAAGCGTTCCAGCAGGGCATACAGCGCCGGATAGGCCGCATTGAGCTCATCCGGTGCGCTGAAGAAATACTCGCAGCAGACGGCGAAGCATTCGGCGGGGTGGCTGGCGGCGTAGTCATCGATGGGCGTCGGCTCACCGCGTGACAGGCGCGCGTTCAGATCATCCCACACGGCAGTGAAGGTGGCGTGCCACTCCGCCGCGCTGATATGGCGCGGCAGGGGCGGAAAGCCATCGGCATCGGTGGCGTTGGCCATGTCGAGCTTGTGGGCGAATTCATGGATCACCACGTTGAAACCGCTCCAGTCACCGCTGGCGGCCAGGTCCTGTTGGGTGACCACCACTGGCCCCTGATACCAGGTCTCGCCGGCGCGGGTGTCCTCGAAGACATGCACCACGCCGGCGTCATCCATCTCTTCCACCTCACGGCGGATGGCCTGCAGCGGCAGCATGATCTCGTGCACGCGAGCGCCGGCGTCCTGCCAGCGCTCGGCATGCGCCCAGCCGTTGAGCAGCAGCATCGCCTGGGCAGCCAGCGCCAGCGCCTCGACCTGTGCGAGCGGCTCGGCGCTGGTCAGCTTCCAGTCGCTCAGCTGATGGCGGGCGCGCCGCTCAAGACGCGCCAGTGCCTCGGCGTCGAGCCCATCGAGAATCGGCAGGCGCTCGCGGACTGCCTGCCACGCGTCATCCGGCGCTGCCTCGCCAGCGGGGGAGGTGGCCGAGGCAGCGCCGGCGTCGGGGGCTGACATATCACGGCCGTGGCGAGCGGGGCGCTGCCACAGCCGTTGCCACCAGTGCGTCATCGGCTCAGTCCTGACGGCTGCCGGACTTCCACGACCAGTCACGCAGACGCAGCTCGAAGAGGTCCTTGCGGCGGTCCTTGAGGTTGGTCACCGAGCCTTCGCTGCGCACCACCTTGAGACGCTCCAGATCGAGATCCGAGAACATGATCATCTCGGTGTTCGGCGTGGTCTCGGCCATCACTGCGTCATGCGGGAAGGAGAAGTCCGACGGCGAGAACACCGCTGACTGGGCGTACTGGATGTCGAGGCTCTCGATGGACGGCAGGTTGCCGACGCTGCCGCAGACCACCACGTAGCATTCGTTCTCGATGGCACGCGCCTGGGCGCAGTTGCGCACGCGCAGGTAGCTGTTCTTGGTGTCGGTCCAGAACGGCACCATCAGGATGTCCATGTCCTGATCGGCCAGCAGGCGCGACAGTTCCGGGAACTCCACGTCGTAGCAGATCAGCATGCCGATGCGTCCGGCGTCGGTCTCGAACACGGCCAGTTCGTCACCGCCCTTGATGATCCAGTCGCGGCGTTCCTGCGGCGTGATGTGCAGCTTGGCCTGACGGTCGATCTCGCCATCGCGGTGACACAGATAGGTGACGTTGTAGAGCTCGTTGTCGTCGCCGATCTCGACCATGGAACCGGCCACGATGTTGATGTTGTAGGCCACCGCCATGCGCGAGATTTCCTGCTTGAAGCGCTCGGTGAAGCCGGCGAGGTAGCGGATGCAGCGCACCGGGTCACTCTGGTCTTCCAGCAGGCCGATCAACGGCGTATTGAACAGCTCCGGGAAGACGGCGAAGTCACTCTGGTAATCCGACAGGGCGTCGACGTAGTACTCGACCTGTTGCAGCACGGATTCGACACTGTCGAACTTGCGCATCTGCCACTGCACGGCGCCGACGCGAATCATCGTCTTGCGGCTTTCCAGCACGCGCTCGGCGGGCTCGAACAGGATGTTGCTCCACTCCAGCAGCGTGGCGTAGCCCTGGGAATCCTCGTCTTCCGGCAGGTACTGGCGTAACAGGCGCTTGACCAGGAAGCCGTTGGCCAGCTGGAACGACAGGATGGGGTCGTGGATCTCGCGACGCTCCACCTTGTCGATGTACTCGGAGGGCGAGAGCTCGGCGGCATATTCGTGGTATTGGGGGATGCGTCCACCGGCCAGAATCGAGCGCAGATTCATCGAGCGGCACAGGTCCTTGCGCGCCTCGTACAGGCGGCGACCGAGGCGATAGCCGCGGTAGTCGACGTCGATCAGCACATCCAGACCATAAAGCGCATCGCCATCCTCCTTGTTGAGGATGATCTCGCGCTGGCCGATCAGGTCGTCGTACTTGTGCGGGTTGGAGAAGGCGTCGTAATCCACCAGCGCCGTCAGGGCGACGCCGACCAGTCTCTCGCCATCCTCGATCACGATCTGGCCATCGGGGAATTCGGCGATCAGGCGGTTGATGGTGTGCTCAGGCCAGGCGCCACCGATGTCGTCGTAGATGCCGTCCATCAGGCGCTTGAGCTGGGGGTAGTCTGATTCCTGCAGGTTGCGCAGGTTCAGGTGCAGGTCTTCGACGGACATCGAGACTCCTTGGAAAATGAAGAGAGGGGATCAGGGCAGGAAGTGGCTGGCGCGAAAGCGATGGGCCCCATTATTCGCGCTGTCGAGGCCGGGTGTCATCAATATCCTTTGGTCAATGTCCGGCCCTGGTCATGCAACCCTCATCAATGGGTCCAACCTCGCGTCACTGCAAGGGCCGGCGAGCCCTGGCGCCCTGAATGGCGCTCGGTGCGATATTGAACGAATGCTCATTTTGCTTGCATTTGCGCGGCACAACGTCCAAAACATTGCCAGGGGCAGGACGCGCGCAGCGAAGTCACGCCGTTCACATCAAGCCTCAATGACAACAGGCCTCAATGACAACCAAGGAGTCCCGCATGACCCCAGCCCTCTATGAATTGCGTGGCCGTGATGACCGCCTGCGTTTCTCGCCGTTCTGCTGGCGCGCACGTCTGGCCCTGGCGCACAAGGGCATCGAGGCAGAACTCGTGCCGATGCTGTTCACCGACAAGAGCCCGATCGACTTCTGCGATTCCACCACGGTGCCGGTGCTCAAGGATGCGCACGGCGTGGCGATGGACAGCTATGACATCTTCAAGCATCTGGACGCGCATTATCCGAACGCCGGCAATGGCCCGCTGATCGGTGATGCCCAGGCGCAGGCACGCCTGAACTTCGTCAAGGTATATACCGAGCAGGTCATGGCGGTCGGTTTCTTCCGCCTGGTGGCGCTGGATCTGCTTGCGGCCATCCACCCGGATGACCGCGAGTACTTCCGCACCAGCCGCGAAGCCCGCTTCGGCATGCCCTTCGAGGAATTCAACAACGTCGAGGCCGCACGCGGCATCCTGGACAGCGCCTTCAAGCCGCTGCGTGGCCTGCTCGCCAATCAGCCCTTCATGGATGGCGATGCCCCGGCGGCGGCGGATTACCTGGTCTTCGGCTTCTTCATCTGGGCACACATCGTCTCCGATACCTCGCCCTTCGGCGAGACGGAAGATGCGGGCGACCCGCTGGTGCAGTGGCGCGAGCGCATGATGGACCTGCACGACGGCATGGCGCGCAAAGCGCCGCGTGCCAGCGAGATTCCGCAGTCATAACACCTTCAGTAACGTTCGCAGTAACCCCCGCAGTAAAGAACATGCTCGCAATGCCCCTGGTGAAAAGCTGCACGAGGGGCCTGGCGATGAGCATGATCTCCTCGATGGCTCGAACGCTCATGGGCGTTCGAGCCATTTTGCTATGTCCTTGCACAGGAGCCCACAGATGATTGATCTGTATTACTGGACCACACCCAACGGCCACAAGATCACGATCTTTCTGGAGGAAGCCGGTCTCGAGTATCGCCTCATGCCGGTGAATATCAGCAAGGGTGAGCAGTTCGCGCCGGAGTTTCTGGCCATCTCGCCCAACAATCGCATGCCGGCGATCGTCGATCATGCGCCAGCCGATGGCGGTGAGCCGATCTCGGTGTTCGAATCCGGTGCGATTCTGGAGTATCTGGCCGACAAGTCCGGCAAGTTTCTGGCGCAGGAAACTCGTGCCCGCAATGACGTGCTGCAGTGGCTGCACTGGCAGATGGGTGGCCTGGGGCCGATGCTGGGTCAGGTGCATCACTTCAAGCACTACGCGCCAGAGCCGGTGGAATACGCCATCGAGCGCTATCACAAGGAAGGCGAGCGCCTCTACGGCGTGCTGGAGCGCCAGCTTGCGGGGCGTGACTTCGTGGCGGGGGACGAGTTGAGCATCGCCGACATGGCCATCTGGCCGTGGCTGAAGGCCGAGAAGCAGGAGATCGATCTGACGCGCTTCCCGGCGGTCGCCGCCTATCGTGCCCGCATCGCCGCGCGTGATGGCGTCAAGCGGGCGATGGCGCGTATCGATGACATCAATCCGGCCGCCAATGTGGCGATGGACGATGAGGCGCGCCGTCATCTGTTCGGCCAGCAATCCTGACGGGCAGTCAGTGCTGCTGTGAAATTGTGGAATTGTGAAGCTGTGAAGTCGTGAAGCTGAGAAGTTTGAAGCAACCGCTGATCTGTCGGCCTGCAGAGTTGTCAGGCCGACAGATCAGCGGGTCCAGTCCGTCGGCACACGACGGCGGATATGGTCGAGCAGCGCGCCGAGCTTGCGCGGCGGATGGCCGAAGGGATAGTGCAGGCTGACCGGAATCGACGGCCCCTTCCACTCGGGCAGGCAGGCCTCGAACTGTCCCGGGTGCGCCGTCGCCCGGGTGCGCACGTGGTAGTCCGGCAGCAGGCCGATACCGGCACCGTGCGCGATATGGTCGGCATGCACCACCACGTTGTCGACCGTGAAGCGTGACGGTGGCAGGCTCAGGCGATACTCGCCTTCCTCGGGGTGATTGAGCACCAGATTGGGATGATGGCGGTCGATCAGATTGACCCAGTCATGGGAGGTCAGCTCGCTGGGGTGCTGCGGATGGCCGTGCTGGCGCAGATAGCTGGGGTGGGCATAGAGATGTTGCTGCTGCTGACCCAGGATCTCCTCGCGCAGTCCGGTGTCCTTGGCCGGCCCTTCCCACAGCCACAGCATCACCTGGTCGTCATCGCGTGACGGCGGCAGATGGTTGGCGGTCAGGGTCAGGCGAATGCCCGGATACTCTTCGATGAAGTCGGTCAGCACATGATTGAACCAGCCACGCAGGAAGTGCGGGTGCGCGCTGACGGTGATATCACCGCTGATCTCCTCGCGCAGTTCATCCAGCGCGATCTGCGAGCGCTCGCCCAGCGACAGCATCTGCTGGCAATACTGATAGAACAGCGTGCCGGCCTCGGTGGGAATCAGGCGATTGGCCTGACGATGCAGCAGTGGCTGGCCTAACTGGTGTTCGAGATGACTGATCCGGCGGCTGAGCGTGGACTTGGAGATACCGAGATGCTCGGCTCCTGCGCCCAGATTGCCGTAGCGCATGATGGCATCGAAGGCACTGAGGCCCTGAAATTCGTCAAGTACTGGAGGCATGACTTGGTGGCACCCGCCGCTGTTGTCTGCCGTTGAAGCGGCAAATAGCGTGAAAGAAAGCATGAAAGCAGGAATCGCGTCGTTGCTGGGGTGTGGGCCAGCGTCTCCCTGCCATTTTGGCCAGCATTGTAGCCGATCTGGTCGAGCGAATGGCATACATGTGAGTGATTCGCGTTTGCCTGTAGCCGGATGCGGCGAAACATCCGCCAAGCGGTGCCGTCGCTGACCAGCCCAAGCCTGATGGCAGGCGTGTGCTGACAAGCAGGCAGCGAGCCTCATGCCGCTGGCGTTCGACAATCAGGGTTGGCGGTTTCCGCGCCCCGCGCGGCAATTGCGCCCACATGGGATGCACATGGCGAGCGAGCGCGGCATCATGGCGAGATCAATGCGCAGCAGGCCTCGTCGCTGCGTCTCACTGTTCAAGGACCCTGTAGATGTCATTCGCTACCCGCTTGCGCGCCCGGGCCGCCTTGCTTGCCTCTCCGCTACGGCTTGCGTCATCAGCGCCAACTCCTTCATCAGTGCCACCTCCTTCATCAGCGCTATCTTCTTCATCAGCGCTGTTGAGGGCCGCCAGCCTGGCGGCCCCGTTGATGCTGGCACTGCTGGCCGCGCCGGTTCAGGCAGACGAGCGCCCCCAGATTCGTGTCATGGCCGCCGCCTCGCTGCATGATGCGCTGGATGCCATCGAGGCGCGCTACGAGCGTCTCGCCGACGTGGACATCATGCCGGTCTACGCCTCGTCCTCGACCCTGGCGCGTCAGCTGGCCAATGGTGCCCCGGCGCAGCTGTATCTGTCGGCCAATGAGCGCTGGATGGACTGGCTGGAGCAGCAGGCCGGCATTGTCGTCACCGGGCGTCACGACCTGCTGGGCAACCGTCTCGCGCTGGTCGCGCCCGGCCCCAGCCAGCTGGATGCCAGTGTCAGCAACGCCGAGGACGTCACCGATGTGGCCGAGCGTCTCGCCGCCACCGGCAGCAACACTCGCCTGGCCGTCGGCGACCCCGACCACGTGCCTGCGGGCATCTATGCGCGTCAGTCGCTGGAAGCGCTGGGGCAATGGCAGACGCTGCGCTCGCGCCTGGCCAGCGCCGAGGACGTGCGCGCCGCGCTGGCGCTGGTCGAGCATGGCGAGGCCCCGCTGGGGATCGTCTATGCCACCGACGCCGCCATCAGCCATCGGGTGCACCAGATCGGCCTGCTGCCGGACAGCAGCCATGACCCCATCCACTATCCTGCCGCCTTGATCAGCCGTGGTGGTGATGCGCCGTCGACACAGGCCGAGGCCTTCGCGGCCTGGCTGTCCAGCAACGAGGCCGGTGCCATCTTCCATCGCTTCGGCTTCAGCACGCTCGCCCATCAGGCTCCTGCTGCGCAGCCAGAGGCCGACTAGCCGCTGGATCAGCGTCGAGGTGCCTTGCGTCATACGCTGGCATGTCATCGACAAGATGAGGCCGCTACACTGGGAGCCTGCTGTCACATCGGCGTGATCAAGGCGGGCAGGGCTGTCTGCCGGCGCTTCGCGTCACGTCATGTGCGAGAACCTGTCTTCGTCTGAGGAAGATCCATGCTGAGTGCGCTGGAATGGGAAGCCCTGAGCCTGAGCCTCAAGGTGGCTTGCGTCGCGGTCGGCCTGAGCCTGATTCCCGGTTTTGCGGCGGCCTGGTGGCTGGCGCGACGTGAGTTTCGTGGCAAGGCGCTGGTCGATGGTCTGCTGCATCTGCCGCTGGTGTTGCCGCCCGTGGTGGTCGGTTATCTGTTGCTGGTCACCTTCGGGCGCAATGGCGCCATCGGCCAGTGGCTGGCCAGGATCGATATCGTGCTGCCCTTCACCTGGCAGGGCGCGGCGCTGGCGGCGGCGGTGATGGCCTTTCCGCTGATGGTGCGCGCGATGCGCCTGTCGCTGGAGGCCATCGACCCGGGGCTGGAGGCCGCGGCCCGCACCCTGGGCGCCAACCCGCTGCGCGTGCTGTTCACGGTGACCATGCCGCTGGCGCTGCCGGGCATTCTCACCGGCGGCATGCTGGCCTTCGCGCGTGCGCTGTCGGAGTTCGGTGCCACCATCACCTTCGCCGCCAATATCCCCGGCGAGACCCGCACGCTGCCGTTGGCGCTCTATACGCTGATCCAGACCCCGGGCCAGGAAGGTGCCGCGGCCAGGCTGTGCGCCATCGCCGTCGTCATCGCGATGCTGTCGCTGCTGGCCTCCGAGTGGCTGGCACGTCGCGCGCGACTGCGCATGGAGGGGCGTGATGCTTGATTTCCACCTCCATCGTCAGCAGGGCGCCTTCACGCTGGATGCCACGCTCAAGGTGCCGGCGCGCGGCGTCACGGCGCTCTTCGGGCGCTCCGGCAGCGGCAAGACCACCATCCTGCGCCTGATCGCAGGTCTCGAACGTCCCGACCATGGCCACCTGCGCCTGGATGGCGAGTGCCTGACGGGCGGCGAGAATGATATCTTCGTGCCGGCGCATCGTCGCAGGCTCGGGGTGGTCTTCCAGGAGCCGCGCCTGTTTCCGCATTACAGCGTGCGCGGCAACCTCCGCTACGGCATGCCGCGCGCCCTGACACCCGCCCAGCGCCAACAGAATCAGTCACGTCTGCATGAGATGGTGACGCTGCTGGGCATCGAGGACCTGCTGTCGCGCATGCCCGGCCAGCTGTCCGGTGGCGAGGCGCGGCGTGTCGCGATCGGCCGCGCCCTGCTGTCACGCCCGCGCATGCTGTTGCTGGATGAGCCGCTGACCGGCCTCGACGGCGCTCGCAAGCAGGAGCTGCTGCACTACATCGCGCGGCTGGCACGCGAGATCGAGATTCCGATCCTGTTCGTCAGTCATGACACCCGCGAGCTGTTCGCGGTCGCCGACCGCCTGGCGCTGGTGGACAACGGCCGCATCACCGCCAGCGGCGAGATCGGCGACATGCTGTCACGGCTGGACCTGGCGCCGCAGACCGGCCGCTTCGAAGCGGGCTCGCTGCTGACCGCCGAGGTGCTGTCGCACGATGATGACTGGCAGCTGACGCGTCTGGGGCTGGGCGCCGGGCTGAGCCTCAAGCTGGCGCGGCTGGCGATGCCGGTGGGGCGTCGTGTGCGACTGCGACTGCGGGCACGTGACATCAGCATCGCGCTGGAGACGCCGACCCATACCAGCCTGCGCAATGCCTTGCCGGCCGTGATCCACGAGATCGAGAGCGAGCGCGGCCATGCCAGCGCCGAGCTGGTGCTGGGCATCGCCGGCCAGCGGGTGAGGGCGCGAGTCGATCGTCTGGTGTGTCAGGAGCTGGGCCTCAAGGTCGGGCTGGGCGTCAAGGCGCTGATTTCCAGCGTGGCGCTCTCGGGCCCCGACGTGATCAGCCTGGACGCCATGGATGACGACATCCCTGTGGTGAATGCGGCCCAGCCGAGTGCGGCCCAGCCGAATGCGACACAGACAAATACCGCACAGGCCAAGGCGCCAAATGACGCAGGCTCTGCTTCGTCCGCGAGCTGACACTGCTCGTACGCACCGTTCGCTGACTTTCTGAATTGATGGACTCTGGCAAGGAAACCTCTCATGCAGTTGACCCACCTGTGGCGCTATCCCCTCAAGTCCGGCGCCGCTGAGGCGCTTGAGACAGCGACGCTCGGCGAGGAAGGTCTCACGCAGGACCGCCGCTTCGTGGTGGTCGCGGCGCGTGGCAAGTTCGTCACCGCGCGCACGCATCCCCAGCTGCAGCGGCTGGCCTTGCGCGAAGACGCCAGCGGCCAGTGGCGACTGTGGCATCTGGATCGCCCCGAATGCGGCAGCGTCAGCTTTGCCACCGATGACCAGGCCGAGCGTCTCGACATCCAGGTGTGGGCCGATCGGTTCACTGCCTTGAGCGTCAGCTTTGAGGCTGATGCCTGGCTGAGTGAGCAGGTCGGCATGCCGGTCAGGCTCAGCTGGTTGGGCGAGCGCTCGGAGCGCTATCGCGAGATCATCGCGCAGCGCGTCAGCGCCGCCGACGGCTTCCCGTTGTTGCTGGCCAATCAGGCTTCGTTGGCGGCGCTCAACGCCCAGACCTCGAGTGCGGACCATGGCATGGATCAGTTCCGCCCCAACCTGGTGATCAGCGGCGCCGAGGCATGGGCCGAGGATGGCTGGCAGGAAGTGCGCATCGGCGAGGCACGCTTCACGCTGGTGTCTTCCTGCACCCGCTGTGCGATGGTCAATGTCGACCCGGCGACGGGCGACAAGCGTGGCGACGGCGAGCCGCTCAAGACGCTGGCACGGGTGCGCCGCTTCGCGGATGGCCAGGTGCACTTCGGCTACAACCTCGTCGCGCTCGATCCCTCGCGCAAGCCGACCTTGCGTGTCGGCGATGAGGTGGAAGTCACCGCCTTCAAGTGATGTCGTTGGAATCTTGCCTACAGGCCTGAACGAAAACGCCCGCCATCCTCGATGGCGGGCGTTTTCGTTGAGGGGACGCTTGGCAAGACAGTAGGCGAGGCGCTTGGCAAGACAGTAAGCGAGGAGGTAGGCACGACGGTATGCAAGCTCAGGCCGGTGGCCCGAACAGGGCAGGTTGGCCATGCGCCTCGCGCCAGACATCCAGCGCCGCACGGTGCAGCTGGCTGTGGCGCCATGCCAGCGCCTCGATATCGCGGTCATAGCCGCCGCCGATCACGCAGGCCACGGCGGCGCCCGCCGCGCGACAGCGCTGGATGACATGCCGCTCGCGGCGGTAGAGGCCGCTGTCGCTCAACTCGAGATGGCCGAGCCTGTCCGCGGCATGCGGGTCGACACCGGCATCGAAGATCACCAGCTCCGGGCGTACCCGCGCCAGCACCTCCTCAAGCGTACGCTCCAGCACCGCCAGATAGTCCGTATCGCCCATGCCCCTGGGCAAGGGCACGTCCAGGTCACTTTGCTGCTTGCGCGCCGGGAAGTTGCTCTCGGCATGCAGTGACAGCGTGAAGACCCGCGGCTCGTCGGCGAAGATCAACGCCGTGCCATCGCCCTGATGCACATCGAGATCGACGATCAGCACGCGCTTCACGCCATCCTCCAGCGCCTGATGCGCCGCCACGCCGATGTCGTTGAGCAGACAATAGCCGCTGGCGGCCTCCGGGTGGGCGTGATGGGTACCGCCCGCGGTATTGCAGGCCAGTCCGCGCTTGAGCGCTTCGCGTACGGTGGTCATGGTGCCACCCACGGCCAGCACGCTGCGCTCACGCAGTGCCTCGCTCCACACGAAACCGCTGCGCCGCTGGGCCTGCGCGCTCAGGGTGCCAGTGAGAAATTCATGCACATAGCGGCGGGTATGCACGCTGAGCAGGTCGTCCTCCTCGGCGGGCTGGGGCATCACCCAGTCGACGGCCGAGGCGCAGTCGGCCAGCTGGCGGTCGAGCAGGCGCTTGAGCACGCTGAACTTGTCCATCGGGAAGGGATGCTTCTCGGGCAGCGCTATCCGATAGCCGGGATGGTGAATTAGCGCCAGCGGCGGGCAGTGGGCATCAGCGGCGGGGCACAAAGTGCACCTCCTGTCCGTCGGTGGTCAGCTGGCGGATGGCGGTGGGACGGCCGTCGCTGTCCAGATCGACCAGCCCGATGCCGCAGGCGTTCAGCAGGCGTTCGCCCTGACTGGCCGCGTCGTGACGGCGCGGCGTGACGCGCATGTTGCGCCGGCGCGTCAGCAGATTGAGCGGTGAGCGCGGGGCGTACAGCCAGCGATTGAGACGGTCGAGCACATCCAGCAGGCCGACCGGGAAGCGATTGCGGATGCCGCTGCTGGTGATCTGCCAGATGCTCGGGCTCGAACGGCGATGCTTGAGGCGCACATCGTAGGCGAAGGAGTAGTGCACATCGCCGGACAGGATCACGAAGTTCTGTGGCGTGCGCGAGTGGCGGAAGATGTTGAGCATCACGCTGGCCGCGCCGCGATGCGCCATCCAGTTCTCGGCATCGACCATCAACGGCTTGCCCGCCAGCGTGAACAGCTTCTGGATGCTCTCGATCAGCTTGACGCCGAACATCGGCGCCGGGGACACCAGCACCACGGCCGGATGGCCGACCAGCCGTTGCTGGAGCTCGCTCAGTGCCTCCCAGTCCATCAGCCCCGAGGGATGCGAGAGCTTGCGCTCGCTGCGCCAGCGGCGGGTGCGCGTATCGGCCACGATCAGCGGCGGCGTGGTGTCGAGCTGATAATCCCAGCTCTCACAGCGATGCAGGTGGGCGATCAACGCCTCCTGACGCTCGACATCAAAATGGCCGTCTACGGCCTTGTCAGTGCCAGTCAGGGCATGAGTGAACAGCGCCCGGGTCTCCTCCAGCAGCTCTGCCAGTGGCTCCGGCCCATTGCCGGCGGCCTGACACAGCAGATAGCCGGTCAGCGCATTGCCGATGATGCGGCGCGAGAAGGGGTGGCCATAGGCGGCTTCCTCCCAGGCGGCGCTGAGGTTCCAGTCATCGGTGACATCGTGGTCATCGAAGATCATCAGGCTGGGCACATTGGCCAGCAGGCGACGAACCTGACCGAGTCCGCCACAGAAGCGCCGCAGATGGCGGGCCTCGGTGGCATGGCGCTCGCGGGTGGCGTCGTCATGGCCCTCGAGCGCCGAGGGATCTTCCAGCGTGATGCCCAGTGCCTCCCACGGCACGTCAGACCACACCAGCAGGTACATGGCGATGACTTCCGACAGGCCGATCAGGTGGTTGTCGGCACCGGTGGAGGTGAAGATGGGCTTGCGCTTGGCACCGAAGAAGCTGGCGGCCACACCTTCGTTGGCCGGCATGTCCGGCAGCAGCTGCGGGCGGTGGTAGAGGTGCGAGGGGTGCTGGCGCAGCTCGCGAGTGTCGGAGACCTCGGCCTCCATCAGCGTCTCCTCCGGCAACCCCAGCCCCGCGATCAGCTGATCGATCGCGCCCAGCATCGGCCCCGCGACATCGTCGGCGTAGATCTGATCGCCGGTGAACAGCATCACCTCCGGCCACTCGGCGACGCTCTCACGTCGCTCGCTCAACCAGCGATCCAGCGCCACCAGTCCGTCGCCACCCGGGCCCTTGGGCGGTGGCGCCTCAAGGCGATCGGTCGACGCAGCGTCTTCTGCACTCTGCTGCGCCTGCTGCTCGTCGTCGCTCAAGCCGTGATGCGGCTTGCGGCAACTGCCATGCGCGACACGCGTCAGGCGTGACGGCAGACGAAAGCGCGGCAGGCTTTCACCGGGGTAGCAGATCTGTGGCGCCCAGTCGGCGATGCCCTGCCATTCGGGCGTGTCTGTCGATGATGCTGACGCTTCCGTTGACGTTGTCGCTGTCGCTGACGGCTCCGCCAGGCCCAGCTCGTAGGCGATGGCGCAGTCGGCAGGCAAGGGCGTGTCGGGATGCGCTTCGATCAACAGCAGCCAGGCGTGCTCCCCCAGCGGCATCGCCAGATGCTCCGTCAGCCGACAGCTCGGTGCTGTCGGCAGGCCATCCTCACCTCGCGTGGGAGGTGTCGCGTCCTGCTCCGGCAGCAGCCACACCCGCGCCTGCTGTGGGCGAGAGGTCACCAGCCACAGCATCACGCCCTCGGCGGTGACACGGCGCAATATCGGGCCTGCCAGCACGCGGGGCAGGGCAGCAGTCGGTGTGGGAGAGCCGTTGGCAGGCAGCGAAGCGGACGAAGTGGCAGACATGAAGCAGGCTCGATGGCAGGTGGAGACGGATAGCGGTCAGCTGACTATTATCAGCTGACGCTTAACAAGCGATAGCGTAACAGGCGACGAACGCCAGCCATGGGCGCAGGCGTGGGCCTGGGCCTGGGCCTGGGCGTATGAGTGGCTCCGTGCGTTGAGTGTGACAACTCGTCGTGGCGCGAGGTTCGCAGGCTCGCAAAGCATGCGCGAGCTAGCGTAAAGTTGGGCCCTTGAATGCACATGGCGTTCGCACAATAGCATGGGAAACCGGCATGAATGATCCATCGGCGAAGCGCCTCGTGAGTCCGCTGTCCAGGCCCGTCAATCGCGGGTACGGCTCGCGCAGCTCCATCTGGCGCAAGGTCGCCCTGGCAACGAGCCTGATCGCGACCCTGTCAGCGAGTCTCTTCAGCCCTGCGGCCCTGGCCGCCGAGGCGCCGCTGGCGACAGGCGAGCGCCACGTGCTGGCGGCCAATGACTGCCTGCCCGCACCCAGCGGGCCGGTGGTGTTGACGGTCGAGGGCGCTGTCAGCTGTGGCAATGCCGGTTCCCTGCAGGCACCACGGGCGCGTTTCGATCTGGCGATGCTCGAGGCCATGCCGTCGCGCGTGGTGGCCACCCACACCCCCTGGACCCAGGGACGTGTCAGCTTCTCCGGCCCGCTGCTGCGCGAGCTGGTGGCGCGGGTGTCTGAAGATGCCAGGGGGCTCAAGGTGCGGGCACTGAATGACTTCGTGGCCGAGATTCCCCTCAGCGACATCGAGGACTTCGATGTCCTGCTGGCCACGCGACGCGACGGCGAGCGCATGCCGGTACGGGATCTCGGGCCCTTGTTCGTGCTGTATCCCTTCGATGCTCATCCGGAATTGCTCAATGAGCAGGTACGCTTTCGCAGTGTCTGGCAGGTCACCGGGCTGACGCTGGAGTGAGTGAGGGCTGGCGCCTGACCCCTCAGGCGCAAGATGACATGGAGTCATGCAGTGAATCAGTCGCAGGATGAAAGATCCCCGCTTTCAGGCACCGCTGCTGATCAGTCCCTTGCTGATCAGGGCATTGCCGCGTCGGGTGTGGGCGGAAGCGGCAATTCCCCCGCGCGCTGGCCGCTGTGGCTGGGCATGGCGATCAGCATCCTGTGTCTGCTGGCCTCCATCGGCATCGGCGGCACCATCCTGCACAACCAGGTCAGTCTGGAAGACCGCACCCGCGACGACGCCGTCTGGTCGATCTACAAGCTGGATCGCGAGGCGGTCAGCCTTTCCTCCTCGATAGCGCGCTATCGCGTCGCTGGGCCAGCCGATCGTGCCAGTATCTGGAATGAGGTGCTGCAGAATTACGAGCTGCTCTACAGCCGCACCTATATCTTCCGGCGGGGGGATTTCCAGCGCCACCTGATGACCCTGCCGGCCGTGCCGCTGCTGGCCGATGAGTTGATGAGCCAGATCGAGTATCTCGATCTGCGGCTGGAAAAGTGGCGGCATGGCCCGGTGTTCGAGGGCACGGGCCCGGTGCAGGGCGCCCAGGCTGACGACGCTTCCGCAGACATTGACGCTGCACAGCGCTCCCAGGTGCTGGGGCCCGAGGGTCGCGAGGCGGCGGAGTTCCAGAAGCTGAGCGATGCACTGGCCGATACCACCCAGACGCTGTTGTTGCGGGTACGTGCACGTCTGGCCGAGGAGCTGGCCCACGAGCGTCAGAGCCGCGACAGCCTGGTGCAGCTGATGTTGCTGCTGCTGGCGCTGATGCTGCTGGCCACCTTGATGGTCTGCCGTCAGGTCTGGCTGCAGGCCCGCGGGCGTGAACAGGCCCGCCTGCAGATGCTGGCGATGTCGTCGGCTCTCAAGCACGAGGCGGCGCGGGCCGAACAGGCCAGTCGCGCCAAGTCCGAGTTTCTGGCCACCATGAGCCACGAGATTCGCACCCCGCTCAATGGCGTGATCGGCATGAGCGAGCTGTTGCTGGCCGAACCGCTGCAGAGCAGTGCGCATCGCTATGCCAGCAGTCTGCGCGACAGCGGCGAAGTGCTGATGGGGCTGGTGGATGATGTCCTCGACTTCTCCAAGATCGAGGCCGGCAAGCTCAGCGTCGAACGACGTCCCTTCGAATTGCACACGGCCATCGATGGCGTGATCGACCTGCTGCTGCCGCAGATGGACAGCACGCGCATCGTCTTCGATGACCGCCGCTCCGCCCAGCTGCCCGAGCAGGTCATGGGCGATTCGGTGCGTCTGCGTCAGGTGCTGCTCAATCTGCTCTCCAATGCCTTCAAGTTCACCGAGCAGGGGCGTGTCTGTCTGCTGGTCGAGGCATTGCCGGCGGGGCGCGTGCGCTTCGAGGTCGATGACACCGGCATCGGAGTCAGTGAAGAACAGGCCGCCCAGCTGTTCGAGCCCTTTACCCAGGGCGATGCCTCCACTGCGCGCCGCTTCGGCGGTACCGGACTCGGGCTTTCGATCTCGCGGCGGCTGGTCGAGTTGATGGGCGGGCGACTGGGCCTCAAGCAACGCCCGGGCAAGGGTGCCTGCTTCTGGTTCGAGCTGCCGCTGCCACGCGCCGCGGCGCTCAAGCGACCGGCCTTCACCTCCGCGCCCCTGCCGCTCAGCCGTGGCGAGCATGTTCTGGTAGTCGACGACAATCACATCAATCGCGAAGTGGCCCATTCCATGCTCAGTGGCCTGGGCTACACGGTGACGACGGTCGACAGTGGCGAGGCGGCGCTGGCGTGGTATGCGCGCCAGCGCGATACGGTGCTGGTGCTGCTCGACCTGCGCATGCCGGGACTGGATGGCTTTGCGGTGGCGCGGCGTTGGCGCGCCATGGAGCACAGTGACAGGCGTGCGCCGAGCCTTATCGTCGCGATGACGGCCAATGTGGCGGCGGGGGAGCGTGCGCGCTGCCTCTCGGCGGGCATGAACGACTTCCTGTCCAAGCCGATCCGGCGTCAGCAGCTCGCCAGCATGCTGGCGCGCTGGCAGTCGGGCAGCCAGGACCTCGGCGAATGGCGCGTCAATGCCCTCGCCAGCACCCAGCCCTTCGACCCGATCAACTATTCCCCTACCACCGAGCGACCGCCCCGCTTCGAGGCACCGCCGGAAACCGGTGAGGCACTCGCGCGTGCGGCGTCACTGGTGGCATCACTCGATTCCCCCGCTGCGCGGCGTCGCATGATCCATGAGGCCCAGGCGCGTGCCACTGAGGCTGAAGCTGAAACTGAGACTGAAGCTGAAGCTGAAGCTGAAGCAGACAAGGCCAGTGAGCCGTCGGCGGCTGGCCCCATCGAGCGGCGTGAGCCTGAGGGCAAAGGCGAGAGCGAAGGCGAAGGCGAGGGCGAACGGGAAGGGGTAGAAGGGGGACACACGCGCATGAACACAGGGGAGTCGTGGACATCTGGCGGGTCAGCGGCGGAGCTTGCGCAGGCCGCGACGCCTGCGCTGCGGGATGAACTGGATGCCGACAGCATCGCGGCCCTCGAGGCGGCCTTCGAGGAGCAGCTAGAGCAGCAGTCCCAGCGCCTGTCGCGGGCGGTGGATCATATGGACCTGAAGCAGCTGCAGCATGAAGCCCATCTGCTCAAGGGCAGCGCCGCCACCCTGGATCACGACCTGCTACGCGATGCCGCCCTGCAACTGGAGCTGCTGCTGGCATCCGACACGCCGCGCACTCGCATCGAGGCCGCGGTGGCGGCGCTGCTGGCCGAGATTCGTGATCACCGCATCGCCCATGATGCCGGCCAAGCCTGGCGCTAGTGATGGTAGGCGCCAGCAAAGCCGCCCTCGGCCAGACACATCACCTCAGGCATCACCTCAGTGCTGGCGGCGGCGCAGTTCGCGTTCCACCAGCGTCACGCCGGGCGTGGTCTGGCCCTGAATGCCCTGCAGCGCCAGCGTCAGCGTCGCATCGGCGATCTGCTGGTGACGCTGGGGCAGTGAATGGATCGGCAGCGGCAGGAAGTCGAGCAGGCGGTCGTCGCCGAAGCTGGCCATCGCCTTGGGCGGATTGGCCGGCGGCCCCTCGGCGAACAGCACATCAAGCACGCCATCCATCAGGGTGTAGGAGGCGGTGACGATGGCGTCCGGCAGCGGTGAATGGCGGAGATGCTCGGTCAGCGCCGCCGCGCCTGCCTCGCGCTCGTAACGCGCGGCATGCAGGGTGGTGGCCTCAAGCTCGCTGCTGCCGGTGCCCTGCTGATAGTGCGCCAGCGCCGCCTGCATGCCGCTGGCGCGCGCCCGCGTGATATCGATCTCCGGCAAGGCATCCAGCCACAGCAGTCGCTGCGGCGCGTGTTCCAGCACGGCTTCGGTCAGCTGGCGGGCGGCATCTTCGTTGTTGCTGACCACGCTGGCGAAGTGGCGCGTATCCAGCGCGCGATCGACACCGATGACCGGGAAGCCATCCAGCGCCAGTTCGCGGTAGAAGGGGTCATCGGGGGACAGGCAGCTGGCGGTGATCAGCGCATCGACCCGCCGCGCCTTGAGCATGCGCGCCAGCTCGCGCTCGGTTTCCGGTTCATCGTCGGAGCAGACGATGAACAGCTGATAGTCGCGCTCACGCGCCCCGCGCTCCAGCAACTTGGCCAGGCGGGCATAACTGGCGTTCTCCAGGTCCGGCAGCATGAAGCCCAGCGTGCGGCTTTCGCCACGCCGCAGCGCGGCTGCCTGGGCATCGATCCGATAGTGATGACGTTGTACCACCGCCATGACGCGCTCGACCGTCTGGGGGCTGATACGTCGTGCTTGTGCCTGCCCATTGACCACATAACTGGCGGTGGTGCGTGAAACGCCTGCAAGACGCGCGATTTCTGCCAGGGTCATGCCACTGTCCTTGCTGGAAAGGGGGAACGGGATCTGCGTGCTCCATGTGCGAGGAATGATGCGCACTTGTGGGCTCGGGTGCAAATCCTCTCTGCGCCGGGCACGCCTCGCTCGACGCCTCTCGAGCCCGCGCCACAGGCGGCTCTACGCCCAATGTCTAGTCACCAGAAGCACGTTTTCGGTTTGTGTTCGCTTGATCGGGCGCAAGAAAACGGCCAGCATGAGCCCTATTGAGGTGACACGATTCAGCACGCTCGTCATCACGCCATGACGCCGCTACCCTGTCGGAACTCGCCAAGTGACGTGTCGCGGCAGCTGAAAGACACGCTTGCAGCGCACCGCCAACATCCAGGCTCCTCACCAGAAGGGAGCCTCAAGGAGCCAGCCATGCTCAGTCTTGATCGCGAGGACATCCTTCTCGCCGCCCATGCCAGCGACTGGCGCGATGCCTTGCAACAGGCCGCCGATGCTCTGGTCGCCGGTGGGCGCGCCACGCCCGGCTACCGTGAGGGCCTGCTGGCGCGTGAAGCCCAGTCTTCCACCTACCTGGGGCAGGGGATCGCGATCCCCCACGGCACGCCGGACAGCCGCGAGGCCGTGCTGGCCACCGGGGTGCGTGTCCTGCAGTTTCCGCAGGGCGTGGAGTGGCACGACGGCAATCGCGTCTTCCTGCTGGTGACCATCGCGGCACAGTCCGACGAGCATCTCGACATCCTGCGCGCGCTGACGCGTGTGCTCGATCGCGATGGCGTCAGTGAGCGCCTGGCCTCGGCGACCACCGCCGAGGAAGTGCTGAGCGAGCTGGGCCGCGAGGTGGTGCCGCCGCGCCTGGATGCCGAGACGCTGCTGTGCGGTTTCCCCGCGCGTGATCGTGACGAGCTGGTGCTGGCGGGGGCCGCGCGCCTGCGCCAGGCCGGCTGTGTCAGTGATGGTTTTATCTCTGCCATGCTCGCCGCCCAACCGGTGGCGCTGGGGCAGGGCGTGTGGCTGGCGCAGTCGCAGCAGGATGTCACCCGCTCGGCGCTAGCCATCGTCACGCCGGAGAAGGCACTGGAGACGCGCCACGGACGCATCACTGCGCTGGCCTGTCTGGCAGTCGATGCCCAGCAGGGCCAGCATCAGCCGTTGCTGGAGCGCCTGCTGACGCTGCTGGAAGAGGGCGCAGGCGAAAGCCTGCCGGGCCTGTCGGCCAGCGCCCTGCTGGCGCGGCTGTCGGGGGAGTCCGCCACGGCGCAGCTGGCCCAGGTCGTGTTGCTCAATGCCCACGGCCTGCATGCGCGTCCGGCCAAGCAGCTGGTGCAGGCGGCGCGCGAAGCCGGCGAGCAGCATGGCGTCATTCCGGCGCTGCGACTGGAAGGCGATGACAGCGGTGTGGTCAGTGCCGCCAGTCTGACCAAGGTATTGGGGCTGGGGGCACGCCGCGGCCAGACGTTGATCTTCAGCGCCTCCGGCGATGACTCGGCGGCCAATCAGGCGGCGCTGAGCATGATGGTGAGCGCGGTGCAGGCCGGTCTCGGGGAGGCGGTGGAGCCGCTGGCCGATTGGCGCGCCGACGCCGCCACGCCGCTGGAGGCCAGCGAACAGCAAGCCACCCGCGACACCCAGCAGGCCGCTCCCGCCGCCGACAGCGTGGTGCCTGCGGTGGCCGCCTCGCCGGGCATGGCCATCGCGCCGTGCTGGGTGATGCGCCTGCCGCGCTTCGTCTACGAGACGCGCAGCGATGCCGGCGCCGATCGTGAGGCCGAGCGCCTGGTGGCCAGTATCCAGACCGCCCGCGAGCAGTTGCTGGCGCTGGTCAATCGCGCCGAAGGCGCCGAGATGGCCGAGATTCTCTCGATGCACGAGGAGATGCTCGGCGATCCGGAGCTGTTTGCCGCGGCGCGCGAAAGCCTCGATGAAGGCCACAGCGCCGAAGCGGCCTGGTGGTCGGCCATCGACAGCGCCGCCAGCGCCCAGGAGAACCTCGCTGATCGCCTGCTGGCCGAACGCGCCGCCGATCTGCGCGATGTCGGCCGGCGGGTGCTCGGCGTGCTGACCGATACGCCGCTGCCCAGCGCCCCCGAGACACCGCATGTGCTGGTGACCGAGGACATCGGCCCGTCGGATGTGGCGCGTCTGGATACCACTCGCGTGCGGGGGCTGGTCACGGCGCTGGGCGGGGCGACCTCGCACAGCGCGATTCTGGCGCGCTCGCTGGGCATTCCGGCGGTGGTCGGGGCTGGCCCGAGCGTGCTGGCGATCGCCGATGGCAGCGAGCTGATCGTCGATGGTGAACGAGGCCGCGTCAGCGTGATGCCCTCGGCCAGTCGCCGCGCGCGTGCCGAAGAGGCGATCGCCGGGCATGAGCAGCGTCAGGCCGCCGCCTGGGAGTCGCGCATGGCACCCGCCACGACGCTGGATGGCCATCATGTCGAGGTAGTCGCCAATCTGGGCAACACCGCCCATGCCGGCGATGCCGTCGAGCGCGGTGCCGAGGGTGTCGGCCTGCTGCGTACCGAATTCGTGTTCATGGCGCACCCGCAGGCGCCGGACCTCGCCACCCAGACCGCCCAGTACGGCGAGGCGCTGGATGCGCTCGAGGGGCGGCCGCTGGTGGCACGCACGCTGGATGTCGGCGGCGACAAGCCGCTGCCGTACTGGCCGCTGCCGCGTGAGGACAACCCTTTCCTTGGCCTGCGTGGCATTCGCCTAGCCCTGACGCGCCCGGAAGTGCTCGAGACCCAGGTGCGGGCGCTGCTGACGGCCGCCGGTGCGCGGCCGATTCGCCTGATGTTCCCGATGGTCAAGGACCTGGCCGAACTGCGTGGCGCGCGTGCCATCGTCGATCGTGTGCGTGGTGAGCTGGACGCCGCCTATGAGGCCGAACATGGCCAGCCGCCGGTGCGCGACGTGCAGGTCGGCGTGATGATCGAGATCCCCTCGGCGGCGCTGACTGCTGCCAGTATCGCGCCGGAAGTCGACTTCTTCTCGGTGGGCACCAATGACCTGACCCAGTACACCCTGGCGATCGACCGTGGCCATGCGACCCTCTCGGCGCAGGCCGATGGCCTGCATCCGGCGGTGTTGCGCCTGATCGAGATGACCGTCAGTGCCGCCCACGCCCACGGCGCCTGGGTCGGCGTCTGCGGTGAGCTGGCCAGTGATGACCAGGCCGTCGGCGTGCTGGTCGGGCTGGGCGTGGATGAGCTGTCGGTGTCCAGCCGCCAGATTCCGCTGGTCAAGGCGCGGGTGCGCGAGCTGGACCTGGCCACGGCGCGTGAGCAGGCGCGGGTCGCGTTGGCCCAGCCGACCTCGGAAGACGTGCGCAGTGCTCTGGAAGCGCTGCTCGAGCAGGGCGAGCCTTCCGTTGCCGAGGTCACCTCAGGCGCTGCGGCCAGTGATGCGCCAGTAATGGACACAGCCCGCGGGAGTCAGTGTGATGAGTGACAACACGACGCGTCAGGCCGCCGACTGCCCGGTATTGTGTGTGACGCTCAACCCGGCGCTGGACATGACCATCGGCCTCGACAGCCTGGTGCCGGGCAAGGTCAACCGGGCGCGCAGCCATCATCTCGAGGCGGCGGGCAAGGGCATCAACGTCGCGCGGGTGCTGGCGACGCTGGGCCATCCGGTGACGCTGAGCGGCTTTCTGGGCGCCGACAACCAGGCCGATTTCGAGGCCGCCTTCGCCGAGTGGGGGCTGAGTGATGCCTTCGAACGCGTCGCGGGCGCGACCCGCATCAACGTCAAGCTCGGCGAGGCCAGTGGCCGTGTCACCGATATCAACGGCGCGGGCATGCAGGTCGATGAGGCCGCCTTCACGCGGCTGGAGACGCGCATCGATGAGTGGATTGATCGTCAGCAGGCCGAGGGCAGCCCAGAGCGCTGTGCCGTCGTCATCGCCGGCAGCCTGCCGCCTGGCGTCAGCAGCGAGCAGCTGGCGAGCCTGGTGCAGCGGGTGCGTGCCCGCCGGATTGCTTGCTGGCTGGACACCAGCGGCACGGCACTGGAAGCCGGTCTGGCGGTGCCGCCCAGCGGCGTGAAGCCCAATGAGCAGGAACTGGCGCTATGGGCGGGCGAACCGCTGGAGAGCGACGCCGCCCGTCAGCGCGCGTTGGCGAGTCTGGTCGAGCACGGCATCGAACAGGCGCTGATCTCTGCCGGTCCGGAAGGCGTGCTGTGGGCAAGCCCCGGCGCCGAGACACTGCGGGCACGCCCGCCGCGCATGCGAGTGGTCAGTACCGTATGTGCCGGTGATACCCTGCTGGCCGCCATGCTGCATGGGGTGCTCTGCCATCCGACACCCACGGCGGCCATGCGTGAACAAATTCTGCGTCATGCCACGGCGCTTTCCGCCGAGGCCGTGACCCACCCGGGGCCGGGCAATCCCGCCGCCCCGGAGCTTGAAACCCTCCAACAACACACCAGCATCGAGACATTGGCCAGTGCCGAGGTCGCGACAGCCGGAGAGCCACGCCCATGAATGTCATCATCGTTACCGCCTGCCCGAGCGGCATGGCGACCAGCTTCCTGGCGGCGCGCCGTCTGGAGCAGGCCGCCCGTCGTCGCGACTGGGAACCCCTCATCGACATGCGCTCGCAATTCGAGCGTGAACTCGTGTTGAGCGATGCCCAGCTCGCCGCCGCAGAACTGGTGATCGTCGCGGCGTCGCCGATGACCAGCGCCGGTCTCGAGCGTTTCGTCGGCAAGCGCGTGCATGTCGCGCCCATCGAGGAGGCGCTGCCGGACCCCGCCGCCTTCCTGGCCAATGCCGAGGCCCGCGCCCGCGTGCTGGAAGCCAAGGACATCGCCGATGTTGCTGCGACTGTCAGCGCCACGGCCACCGGCGCAGCAAGCGCAGCTGGTGGAGAGGTGGCGCACAAGCCGTCCATCGTCGCGGTCACCGCCTGCCCGACCGGTGTGGCGCATACCTTCATGGCCGCCGAGGCCCTGAGCGAGGCAGGGCGAGCGCTGGGCTACCCGACGCGGGTCGAGACTCAGGGCTCGGTGGGCGCGCAGGATGCGCTGACCGAGCAGGAGATCGCCGCGGCCGAGGTGGTGATTCTGGCCTGTGATATCGAGGTCGACCCGACGCGCTTCGCCGGCAAGCGAGTCTGGCGCACCTCCACCGGCACCGCGCTCAAGAAGCCGCGCGATACCATCGAGCAGGCACTGGAAGGTGCCGAGGTGGAATCCGCCACCGCCGCGGGCGGTCAGGGCAGTCAGCAGAAGGGCGAGAAGCGCGGCCCCTACAAGCACCTGCTGACCGGCGTGTCCTTCATGCTGCCGATGGTGGTGGCGGGCGGCCTGATGATCGCGCTGTCCTTCGTGTTCGGCATCAAGGCCTTCGAGGAAGAAGGCACCCTGGCGGCGGCGCTGATGCAGATCGGCGGCGGGTCGGCCTTCAAGCTGATGATTCCGGTGCTGGCAGGCTACATCGCCTACTCCATCGCCGACCGCCCGGGCATCACGCCGGGCATGATCGGTGGCTGGCTGGCCGCCACCCTGGACGCCGGCTTCCTCGGCGGCATCATCGCCGGCTTCCTGGCGGGCTACAGCGCGCTGGGGCTGAGCCGCTTCGTCAAGCTGCCGCAGTCGATCGAATCGCTCAAGCCGATCCTGATCATCCCGCTGGTGGCGAGTATGGTCACCGGTCTGGTGATGATCTACGTGGTCGGCACGCCGGTGGCGGGTCTGATGGCGACGCTGACCGAATTCCTCGAATCGATGGGCTCGGCCAATGCCGTGCTGCTGGGCATTCTGCTCGGCGCGATGATGTGCTTCGACCTCGGTGGCCCGGTCAACAAGGCTGCCTACGCCTTCGGTGTCGGCCTACTGGCCAGCGAGACCTACGCGCCGATGGCGGCCATCATGGCAGCCGGCATGGTGCCGGCGCTGGGCATGGGGCTGGCCAGCTTCATCGCGCGTAGCAAGTTCGCCGAGCCGGAGCGTGAAGCCGGCAAGGCCAGTTTCATTCTCGGCCTGTGCTTCATCTCCGAGGGTGCGATTCCGTTCGCCGCCAAGGACCCGCTGCGCGTGATTCCGGCCTGCATGGTCGGCGGTGCCGTCACCGGCGCACTGTCGATGCTGATAGGCGCCAAGCTGCTGGCGCCGCACGGCGGGCTGTTCGTGCTGCTGATTCCCAACGCCATCAACGTGCCGCTGATGTACCTGGGCGCCATCGTCGCCGGCACCCTGGTGACGGGTATCGGCTATGCGCTGATCAAGAAGGGCGCACAGCAGGTCGAGACCGCAGCCGCGACCTGAGCCTCTGGCAGGCAGGTAAGGACGCAAGCCGCAAACGCACAAGTCAAGACGCAAAAAGCCCCCCGCCGGTCTCCCGGCGGGGGGCTTTTTGCATTGCAGGCTGAGCGCAGGCGCTCAGTGACGGCTCAGTCCAGCTTCGGTCAGTTCAGTTCCGACTTGCCGATCACGCCCGGCATCGCCGGCGCTTCGTTGACCGTATCGTGGCGCACGAAGGCCAGATGCTGCTGGTAGGCGGTGACGACTTCGTCGAGCACCTGGGCACGCGACAGGCCGTTGAGCTCCTGACCGCTGCCACCCTCGGAGAGGTGCACTTCCAGACGCAGGTAGAAGTCATCATTGGCGTCGATGAAGCTCGGCGTCTGCTGGCGCACCGCACGCACCTGGTAGACGAAGTTGGAGGCGTCCTCGAACTCGACTTCCAGCGTCACGCGGGGCAGCGGCTCATCTTCCAGCGTCTCTTCGGTGACGCTCGAGACCTGACCGCGACGATTGAGCTCCTCGGCCAGCTGGTTGAGGGCCGGACGAATGGAGCGTTTGAGAGTCGCCTCGGAACTGCCGCTCTGGGCGAAGTCTAGCACGTGGTCCAGACGCTCATGCCAGTCGACGCCTTCGTAGACGCAGCTGTTGTCCTGACGCACGTTCTCCTTGCGGTCCTCGATCATCAGCGCCTTGTACATGCCGATCATCATGAAGATCAGCACGATGGAGAAGGGCACGGCGGTGATCACCACGGCGCTCTGCAGCGCGCTCAGCCCCCCGACCATCAACAGTGCCAGCGTCAGCAGGCCGATGATGGCGGACCAGAAGATGCGCAGCCAGATCGGCGCATCGTGGTTCACGTCCTTGAGGATGGAGGTGAAGTTGGCCAGTACCAGAGCGCCGGAGTCGGCGGAGGTCACGAAGAACACGATACCCAGAATCGCCACCACGGCGGTGGTGATGGTGGAGTAGGGCAGCTGCTCCAGGAAGGTGTAGATGGTGTTCTGCGGTGCGTTCAGGGCTTCGGTGGCCAGTGCCGCGACGTCCTGATTGGCGACCATGTCGATGGCGGAATTACCGAACACGCTCATCCACACCATCATGAAGCTCAGCGGAATCAGCAGCGCGCCGAACACGAACTGACGGATGGTACGACCACGCGAGATACGCGCCAGGAACAGGCCGACGAACGGGGTCCAGGCGATCCACCAGCCCCAGAAGAACAGCGTCCAGCCGCTCATCCACTCATCGGTACCCGGGGTGTAGGCGTAGGTATCGAAGCTCTTGGCGGTGAACTGGGTGATGTAGTCACCGACGTTGAGTACCAGGGCGTTGAGCAGCTGCGAGGTGTCGCTGACGGCGAGCACGAAGATCAGCAGCGCCGTGGCCAGCAGCATGTTGAACTCGGACAGCATGCGGATGCCTTTCTCGACACCGGTGATCACGGAAATGGTCGCCAGTACCATCACGCCGATGATCAGCGCGGCCTGGACGGCGAGGTTCTCGGGCACGCCGAGCATGAACTTGAGGCCGTAGTTGAGCTGGATGACGCCGATGCCCAGCGAGGTAGCGATGCCGAACACGGTGGAGATGATCGCGAAGATGTCCACGGCGTTGCCGATCGGGCCATTGATGCGGTTGCCGAGCAGCGGGTAGAAGGCCGAGCGGATCGCCAGCGGCAGGCGGTGGCGGTAGCTGAAGTAGGCCAGCGACATGCCGGCGAGCACATAGATGCCCCAGCCGGAGAGGCCCCAGTGGAAGAAGGTTTCCACCATGGCGTTGCGGATTGCCGCCTGGGTCTGCGGGTCACCGGTCACCGGCGCCACGTAGTGGGACAGCGGTTCGGCGATGCAGTAGAACAGGATGTCGATGCCGATGCCGGCCGCGAACAGCATCGCCGACCAGGACAGCAGCGAGAATTCCGGGCGGGAATCGTCCGGCCCGAGGCGAATGCGCCCGAAACGCGAGCAGGCGATCAGCACCCCGAAGACCAGATAGGCGACGATGGCCAGCATGTAGAACCAGCCGAAGGTATCGATGGTCCAGCCCAGGGCGCTGCCGATCCAGGCGTCGGCCTGTTCGGTGAACAGCATCGCGAAGGCCAGGAAGGCGAGGATACCGATGATCGATCCGTAGAAGACCGTCGGGTTGATACGACTCGAGGACGGCGTGGCGTTCTCGGCGGAAGCAGGTTTCTGCATGAGCAACTCCTTATCAGGGGAAGTTTCACTCGTGCGTGGTGCTTAGCTGCCCGTCAGCCGCAGAAATTGCGGGTGGCGTGCAGGAAAAGACGGACACGAACGGCACGGGCCGTGCTCAGCTCACGCGCGGGGCGGAACTTGCAGCAGCGGCAGTGTCGACTGCCGTGACGACGCGATTGCAGGGGCATCGCTGGGCAGCAAGCAAGAAATGCCGGTGGGCAATTCATGAGAGACGCCGGGCGCGCACCGTGGTGCGGCCCCTTTCCTGCAGGCCAGATTGGCCGCAGAAGAACGATGGCGGGTCGAGCGCTGGGAAACGCCTGGCCTTCATCGCGCTGCTCTCATCACTTCGAACGTCTACTCGGCGTCCCTGGACGTCACCCGCCTTCTCGCGAAGGGCGGGTCACTCCGGTGTCTGCTCGCGAGTCCGTGGCGGTCGCCATCGCTTGCTCCCTTGAAGTTGCCGGGATGGCAGGCGTCAGTCTCGTCGGCATCTGCCGGGTCCGCTTTCCTGTGACGGTTGCAGGCATCCCGTCTTGCTGCCGCCGGTCGAGATCGGCAGCGGAGGGGAGCTCAGCAGTCAGGAAAACGCGACTCACATCATCACGCCGTGTAATGCTCAAAGCCTTGCAGAATTATTTTAATTGATTGTTCAATAAAAATATAACCCCCCTTTGGGGAAAAAGGCAGTGCAACTGTCGCTTTCGCTTATCCTCGTGTCGCGATCAGATCGCCGCGAGGCCCGATGGCAGAGCCTCGCAGGCGCAGTGTCGTGCTCTGGAAAACCGCTGTCGGTAAAAGGACACAACGACGCCGCCCCGACCACAGAATCGTGGCCGGGGCGGCGAAAGTGACGTCAGCAGGGCAGCTGAATGGCTGTGTCCGGGGCGCGGATCGTCCGGTTCTTACCTCGCCTGAGCTTCGGTCAGCCGGCTTTCAACTGCCCTGCTGATGGCCTGACTCAGGCGTCTTCAGACTGGTCGGCGTCATGCATCGGGCCGCGCTTCATGTCGCCGCCCTTCATGCCGCCATGATGCTTGCCAGCGTGATGGCGCATGCCGTTGGCCATGAAGGCTTCCAGCGCATCGAGCTGCTCGGCGGACAGCACATCGGCGAGTTTCTCGCGGCCTTCCTCACGCAGCTCCAGGCGCTGCTCCTTCATTTCCTTGCGCATTTCCTGGCGGGCGGCGACACGCTCCTGCTTGGTGTCGGCGTCCTGCATGGCATCGCGCATGTCGTCGTGCATCTCTTTCATGCTGTCATGCATCTCGTCACGCATTTCCTTGCGGACTTCCTTGAGCGCCTGCATCTGGTCATCGCTCAGGTTCCAGCTGGCCAGCAGCGCCTTCATGCCTTCCTGCTGCTGACGGTCAGCCATCTTCGGGCCGCGCTTGTCACGCTGGTGCATCAGGTCCAGCACCTTGATCTGGTCGTCATCCAGCACCTTGGCCAGACGATCGTGCTGGGTCTTGCGCAGTTCCTCGAAGGCCGCCTTGCGCGCTTCACGCGAGTCGAAGTCGGTCTTCTTGAGTGACTCCATGTCGTCACGCATGGACTTGAAGGAGTCCTTGAGGGCGCTGCGCTGGTCGTCATCCAGGTCCCAGCTGTCGAACAGGGCGCCCATCAGCTGCATGCGCTGCTTGCCGTCGTCGGCCATGTGCTTGCCGCCGCGTTCGCCACCACGCTCGTCGGCATGCTTGCCTTCGCCGTGTCGTTTGCCGTCATGCTTGCCCATGTGCTTGCCGTGCATCGGCTTGCCGGCAGCCCAGTAGGCTTCGAGCACCTTGACCTGATTCTCGTCGAGAATCTCTGCCAGGGCGGCCTTGTGTTCTTCACGCTGTGCCTGGATGGCGTCGCGGCGCGCTTCGCGGGAGTCGAACTTCTGCTCCTTGAGCTGCTTGCGGCTTTCCATCTGCTGTTGCTTGAGTGCGTCGAGCTGTTGCTGCTGTTCATCGCTGAGATGCCAGCTGGCGAGAATCTTGTCGAGGCCTTCCTTGCGGTCGGCGCCGTCATGGTGCTTGTCGTTGCTTGAGGCCACGGCGGTCATCGGCAGTGCCAGGGCGGTCAGCAGACCGGAAACGATGAGCTTGCGAGAAATGCGGTTCATGGCGTACTCCGAGTGTCTAGATAAAGGGCCGGAATCAAGCGATAAGAGCATTATCAGCAGTGAATGTGCCGGCATTGTGCAACGTTTCATGGGGTTGCGTGCAACGCGCCTGGGCGGAACATGCAACGGCTTGCTGTATCTTTTCTGCAGCGTGATCTTGTGGTCTGAATCCTGTAGGGACTGAGTCCTTGATCAAGGTGATGACGCCAGGTTTCAACCCGGGGCGCTCAGACGCGGTTGCCATCAGCCACCGTGGTGGTGCTTCTTCGCCGCCTTGGCGTTCGCCTGGGCATTCGCCGGATAGTGGCGGTCGAACTGCTGGTGGAAGCGCTGGGTCTGATGGCGATTCAGGACGCGATCGACATCCGCCAGGTAGGCCTTGCGCGCCTTGGCAAGTGCCTTGGCGTCGTGATGGCTCTCTGCGGCCTGACGTTGCTGGCGATAGTGGCGATATTGCTTGTCGAGGGTGGCACGCTGGCTGACGTTCAGGCTGATGCCATCCAACAGCACGTTCAGCGAGACATCGGCGGCGCTGGCACTGGTCACGCTCAGCGGTGATGCCATCAGCATGACGCTCAGTACGCCGGCACCGATCAGGCGAGTGCGGGAGAGAGCACGACTGGCAGGACTGTGGGACATGACGAATACCTCACTTGTGGCGTAGACCCGCGCTTGAGCAGCAGTAAATGGCTCTCGCTTAGGCAGTGATGACAGTATCCGTCGCAGTTGGACAGCAAGTTCGCACCGTGGGTGCAACAAAAACGCAACCGCCGTCTGTGGTCACAGACGGCGGTTGTCATGTTTCTGAAAGGTTTCAGGGCCTGCGCGAGGCGAGATATCAGTCCAGCACGTCAGGCTCGAACTTGTAGCCGACGCCATAGATGGAGCGAATCACGTCGCGCTCCGGCCAGACATTGGCGATCTTGCGGCGCAGCTTCTTGACGTGGGAATCCACCGTGCGCTCGGAGACGATGCGGTGGTCGCGATACATGTGGTCCATCAGCTGGTCGCGGGAGAAGATGCGCCCCGGCGACTGCATCATCACCTTGAGCAGCTGGAACTCGACCGCGGTCAGGCCCAGGTCACTGCCATCGGCCAGCGCCTGCCAACCTTCTTCATTGAGCACCAGCTGGCCCTTGTCGGAGGTCTGCGAGAGGGTCTGATCAAGCGCCTGGCTGCGACGCAGCACGGCCTTGATGCGCGCCACCACCTCACGCGGGCTGAAGGGTTTGCAGATGTAGTCATCGGCACCCAGCTCCAGTCCCAGCAGTCGGTCCACTTCCTCGACCCGCGCGGTCAGCATCACGATGGGCAGCAGGTTGTCCTCGGCCCGCAGCTGACGGCACAGGGTCAGGCCGTCGGTGCCCGGCAGCATGAGGTCCAGCAATACCAGGGCGGGTGTCTCGTCATTGACCGCCGCGATGACGGCGTTGCCGTCGTCGACATGCCGGGTGCGATACCCGCTGCCGTCCAGATAATCGCACAGCAGGCTTGCGATCTTGGGCTCGTCTTCCACCACCAGTATCAGCGGTTTCTGGGTCTCGGCCCGGGCGTCAGTGGTGTCGGCGTGAACGTCGCTCATGGTCAAGAGTCCTTGCAGATGAAAATGACTGTTTCAAGTAGACAACAGCGGCAGGCGAATGTCCCATCGCAGTCCGCCCAGCGATGACTGGCCCGGTACCAGCTGGCCATCATGCGCACTGACCAGCGCGCTGGCGATCGACAGGCCCAGCCCTGAACCCCCGCTGGAGCGGTTGCGCGAGTTCTCGACCCGGTAGAGGCGCTCGGTGAGGTGGGCAAGCTCGGCCTCTGGCACGCCGGGGCTCGAGTCTTCCCAGCGCACGACCGCCCAGCCGGGGTGGCCAGCGCCATCCCCGGGTGAGGCGGCCTCGCGTAGCAGGCTGACCTTCAACTTGCCGGGCGAGTCGGTGTAGGCGCGGGTGTTGCTGGCCAGGTTGCTCCACAGCTGATGCAGGCGCTGCATGTCGCCCTGCACGCGCAGCGGCAACTGGATGTCGGTCTCCAGCTGGATGCCGCTGTCTTCCAGCCAGCCGCGCAGGTCGTCCAGGCTGTCGCTGAGCTGGGCATCCAGCTCCAGCGGCTCGCGCCAGGCTTCCAGGGTGCCGGCATCGCTCTGGGCCAGCAGGCGCAGGTCCGACACCAGGCGGTTGAGGGCATCCACCTCCTGCTCCAGCGAGCCGAGGCTGTCCTGGCTCATCGGGCGGATACCGTCCTGCATGGCCTCGATCTCGCCCTTGAGCACCGCCAGCGGCGTGCGCAGTTCATGGGAGATATCACTCACCCAGCGCTGGCGCGAATCGCGGTTGGTCTCCAGCGTCTGCGCCAGCGCATTGAAGTCGCCGGCCAGTCGCGACAGCTCATCCCGCCCGCGCACCGGCAGGCGGGTGGCATAGTCGCCACTCGACAGACGGCTGGCGCCACTGGCGAGGTCACGCACCCGATGGCCCAGCCACCAGGCGATACCGGCCGCCGCCAGCAGCGAGGCGAAGGTGGAGGACAGGATGATGGTCGCCAGATTGCGCGATTGACGCTCCAGATACTGGTCCTTGCCGCGGCGCAGGAATTCACTCACCGGCAGGTAGCCCAGCTCGCCGATCTTCTCGCCGTTCAGCTTGAGGTCCTTGAACCGCATGCCGGGGATGGGGCGCGGCGGCCCATTGAGGCGCTGGCCGCGGGTATCGCGCAGCATGTAGTCCTGGGGGCGATTTATGTTGGCGCCCGGCGGCATCTCGAATCTGTCTGGCGGCGCCTGGGAATGCACGATGCGCCCCCAGTTGCGCCGGCTCTTCATCCAGTCCCAGTTGCCTTCCGCGGCGTAGGCGCTGACCAGATCGGACGAGATCAGCTCGATGCGCTCCTGCTGGGTCTGCTCCAGATACTCGGCGAACCCTCTGTCCATGCTGTGGGAGATGAACATGTAGATGCTGCCGCCGATCACGACATTGGTCAGCAGCAGGATCACGAACAGCCGCACGGACAGCCGTGAGCGCCAGGCGGTGACGGCGGGCATCATGATGGCTGTTCCTCCTGACGCGGGGTGCGGGGCGGCAGTCCCAGCAGGCGGCGCAGATTGTGCTGCAGGTCTTCCAGCAACAGGTAGAGCGAGGGCACCAGGATCAGCAGGATCACCGTCGCGAACAGGATGCCGAAGCCGATGGAGACCGCCATCGGGATCATGAAGCGCGCCTGGCGCGAGGTCTCGAAGATCATCGGCGCCAGGCCGAAGAAGGTGGTCAGCGTCGTCAGCAGGATGGGACGCAGACGTCGCGTGGCCGCCATGATGATCGCCTCACGCGCAGTGGCACCGGCCAGACGCTGGCGGTTGGCGTAGTCGATCAGCACCAGGGCGTCGTTGATGACGATGCCCGACAGCGCCAGCATGCCCATCAGACTGATCACCGACAGGCCATAGCCCATCAGCTGATGGCCGATGACCGCGCCGATCAGGCCGAAGGGGATCGCCGTCATCACCAGCAGCGGCTGCAGGTAGCTTCTGAACGGCAACGCCAGCAGCAGATAGAGTGCCGCCAGCGTCAGCAGCAACGACACCTGCAGTGACCCCAGGTTGTCGGCGGTCTCTTCCTGACGCCCGCCATAGCCGATGCTCAGGCTCGGATACTGGCTCTTCAGCTGAGGGTAGACATCGCTTTCCAGACTGGTGATCACCTGACTGACCGCGTCGGACGGGGTGACGTTGGCGGTGACCTCGATCACGCGGCGCCCGTCGATGCGCAGAATGCTGGACGCGGCGCGTCCCTGCTCGATATCGGCCACCAGCCCCAGAGGCACGCTGACGCCGTTGCCGGTCTGCACGCCGAAGTTCTCCAGCTGGGCGAGGCTCGCGCGCTGGTCTTCGGGCAGCAGCACCTTGACCTCGACCTCGTTGCGGCCCTGCTGCTGCTTGAGGGCGGTCGCGCCGGACAGCGGCCCGCGCAGCTGGTTGGCCAGGGTGGCGCCATCCAGTCCCAGCGAGCGACCGTAGGCGTTGAGCTGCAGATAGAGCTCGCGCTTGCCGTCATCCAGGCCGCTGTCGATGTCCGACAGCGAGCTGTAATCCTCAAGCGATGTCGCCAGCGACTCGGCGGCAGCCATCAGCGCACCGCTGTCAGACGAGGAGAGGCGGATGGTGAGGCCCGCGCCGCGGCCCGGCCCGCCGATATCGGACTCGAACAGCAGCGACTCGGTATTGGCGATGGTGCCGGCTTCCTCACGCCAGGCCGTGATCAGCTGCGAGGGCGACCAGTTGTCCTCCACCGTGGTGTCCAGGTTGGCGATGATGCTCAGCGAGTTGCCTTCGATCTCGGCGCTGGTGGAGTAGATCGCGGGGGCGTCGTCGCGCTCGCGGACCCGCTCCAGCGCGTCCAGCAGCAGGGTGCGCACTTCGCGGTCCTGACTGATCGGGCTGCCCACCGGCAGGTTGGCGGTGACACCGGCTCGGTTGGACTCGACACGTGGCATCAGCGAGAAGCCGAGGCGGCCGCTGGCCATCCAGGCCATCGCCAGCACCAGCAGCGCCAGGCCGCAGATGGCGGTCAGGCCACGATAGTTCAGGCACCCTTCGAGGAAGGGCTGGAAGCGGCGACGCGTGAAGCGCTCGAGTCCGTGCTGGACGCCATGGCGCACGCGGTCCAGCGGTGCCAGCCAGCGGATCGGCTTCTCGCTGGTGTGACCCAGGTGCGCGGGCAGGATGAAGATCGCCTCGATCCAGCTCAGCGCGAAGATGCTGATCACCACCAGCGGAATGATGCCGAATACCAGCCCGAGGAAGCCGGGCAGGAACAACAGCGGAATGAAGGCCACGATGTTGGACAGGATCGAGAATGCCAGCGGCACCGCGATCTCGCGCGCGCCGAGAATGGCGGCTTCGCGCATGCTGGCGCCGCGCTCACGGTGCGAGTGGATGTTCTCGCCGACGATGATGGCGTCATCGACCACGATGCCCAGCGCGATGATGAAGGCGAACATCGAGATCATGTTGATGGACACGCCGACCAGCGGCAGGAACAGCATCGCACCGAGGAAGGCGGTGGGGATGCCCAGCGTGACCCAGAAGGCGAGACGCGCCTCGAGGAACAGCCCCAGTAGCACCAGCACCAGCACCAGGCCCATCCAGGCATTCTTGAGCAGCAGCTCCAGACGGTCCTGATAGACCAGCGAGTCATCGTCCTCGACGCTCAGTGTCAGTCCGCGCGGCAGGCTGGCGGTCAATTGCGGCAGCATCGCCATGGTCGCGGCGGACAGCTCGTTGGGTGTCTGGGAGCCGACCTGATAGATGTCGAGACCGATCGCCGGCTCGCCGTCGTAGAGCACTTCCTTGTCGCTGTCAGCGAAGCCGTCGGTGACGGTGGCGATATCGCCCAGACGCACGACATTGCCTTCCTGGCTGGAGATCACCGGCAGCTGCGCGAACTCGGCGGCGCCGTCGCGACGCGCCTCATAGCGCACCAGGTATTCGCCCTGCTGGGTATCGAGGCTGCCCCCGGCCAGGTTGAGCGCCTGATTGCCGATCAGGCCGGCGATATCCTGATGCGACAGGCCATAGCGACGCAGCGCGCCTTCCTCCAGCGCGACATGCACCTCGCGGTCACGGATGCCGGTCAGCTCCACCTTGGTGATGTCGTCGCTGTCCAGCAGGCTCAGGCGCAGACGCTCGGCGACATTGCGCAGGGTCTGGTCATCGGTCTGGCCATGCAGCTTGAGCTCCATCACGCTGCGCGAGCGGCCCGCCAGCGAGTAGACGGGCGGGTCGGATTCATCGGGCAGGGTGGTGATGCTGTCGATGGCCTGCTGGATGTCCTGATAGGCGCGCATGGTCTCGACGCCGTCCTGCAGCTCGATGGACAGCGAGCCGAGGCCTTCCTCGGCGGTGGCGGTGATCTCCTCGATGCCCTCCACGTCCTGTACCGCGGACTCCATCGCCTGCAACAGGCTTTCGGAGACCTCATCCGGCGTGGCACCGGAATAGCTGACGCTGACGTTGATGATCTCGAGCTCGAAGGAGGGGAAGACCTCCTTCTTGATCTGGCTGGACATCAGCAGGCCGCCGAGAATCAGACACAGCATCAGCAGGTTGGCGGCGACGCCGTGATCGTGCATCCAGCGGATGGGGCCCTTGAGGCGCGACTGTGCCGTCATGAGTCACTTCCGGAGGTTGTGGCGTTCTTGTCGGCAGCTGCGGTGTTTTGATCGGCAACCATGGCGCTCTTGTCGCCAGTCGCCGTGTCCTTCTCAACTGTCGCGGTGCTCTTGTCGCCAGCCGTCGTCTTGCCGTCAGCCGCCTTGGCATCAGTTGTCTTGGCGGTCGGCGTCGGTGTATCGCCACGCGCGCGCAGGGCCATGCCGGCTTCGACGCTGCTCAGGGAGCTCGTGATGACGCGCTCGCCGTCCACCAGACCGTCGGCGACCAGCAGGGTGTCATTGCCCAGATGGCGCACGCCTACCGAGCGCTTCTCGAGATGCCCGTCCTCCGTCAGCACCCAGACCTGCTGGCCGCTGCGCAGCGCACTGATCGGCAGTTCGATCAGCGAGGCGGTGCGCTGGGGTGTCAGGGTCGCCTCGACCACATCGCCGATGCGCAGTGCCGGGGTGCTGGCGCGTGCCTCCTCGGAGACATTGAGCGCCAGCGGGTCTTCCACCGCCACCATCACCTGGGTCAGCAGGCCGTTGTCTTCCAGCGACGGCAGCACGCTCCACACTTCGCCACGGCGATGCTGGCCATCCGGCCAGGCCTTGCTCGAGAGCAGTACCGGCGTGCCCTGGCCATCACGGGCGTGGGTCGAGAGCCATTCCATGTCGGCCTGCGGCAGATTGAGGCGCACCCAGAAGCGGTCGGTGGCCACCAGCGTCAACAGGTCGGTGAAGGCGTTGAGGTCGCTGCCTTCGCCGACCAGCCGCTCGCTGATCAGACCGTCGTAGGGGGCGCGAATCTCGGTGCGGGCCAGATTGAGCTTGGCCTGATCGCGGCTGGCGCGGGCGCTTTCCACGGCGGCCTGGGCCGACTTGAGCTGAGGTTCGCGCAGGACCAGCGCTTTCTGGGCCGCCGGCAGATTGCGACCGAAGGTCTTGTATTCCGAGGCGGCGCGGATCTGCTCGCCCTTTTCAGAGGCGAGGCTGGCTTCTGCCGTGGCGAGATCCGCCTCGGCCTGCCGCAGTGCCAGCTGATAATCCAGTTGATCGAGACTGGCCAGCAGCTGGTTCTCGCGGACTTCGCGGCCGGCCTCGATGCCTTCGGGGAAGGGTGCCAGCTGGCCGCTGACGCGCGTGGAGACCGTGGTCTGACGATCGGCGATCACGCGGCCGAAGCCCTCAAGCGTCGGGGCGTTGGCGGCATGGCTGACCGTCACCACCTCGACCGTGGGCGCAGGTGCCTCGCTGGGGGCACGCTTCGGCGCACCGGGGCGATGATTCATCCACCAGGCGGCCAGCGCGATCGCCAGGGCGAGAATGATCAGCGCCAGCAGGCGCATCCAGATCAGGCGCCGCGAGGAGGGTGCGGGGCGGCCGGCAGGGGCGGGCGACGCGGAAGACGACGCTGGCGTCTCAGGGCTATGGTCCATGCGGACTCCGAACGAAAAGTGACTGGCCTGATGCGCAGCCGTCTTCTGGCCAGTCGCTTTGGCGTCGGTCAGAGCGGGCGGTGGATCATGGCCATGAAAGGCAGACGAATGGGTGGATGATCGCATGATGCCATTCAGGCGCAATGCCAAAATGGGAAATAGCGTGCAACAGACGCAATCTGCCATTGCGTGATTGGCGCCCCACAAAAAAAGCTGCCACACGAAGTGGCAGCTTTTCACGCGTGCGCCTGGCGGGCGGCGCCTGCTGACGGGATGAACCCTCCTGTCAGCCTGGCTGAACCGCGCGGGCAGGCCAGATTCAGTAGTTGAAATAGTTGAACTAGTTGAAGTGGATAAACTAGATGAACAGGCCGATCAGCAGCGCCATGCAGACGCCGATCACGCCGATCAGGGTCTCCATCACCGTCCAGCTCTTGAGTGTTTCCTTCTCGGTGAGACCGAAGTAGCGGCTGACCAGCCAGAAGCCGGAGTCATTGACGTGACTGAGCACGGTGGCGCCACTGGCGATGGCGATCACCACCAGCCCCAGCACCGGGCCTGACAGCGCCAGCGTATCGATCACCGGGGCCATCAGACCGGCAGCGGTGATCATCGCCACGGTGGCCGAGCCCTGGATGACACGCACGGCGGTGGCGATCAGGAAGGCAAGCAGGATCGGCGGCAGGTTGCTGTCGGCCATCAGGTTGCCGAGCACGTCACCGACCCCGGAATCGATCAGCATCTGCTTGAAGACGCCGCCCGCGCCGGTGACCAGGATGATGATGCCGGCGGGTTCGAGCGCCTTGGTGGCGACTTCCATCACCTGTTCGCGCGTCATGCCACGGCGTGTGCCCAGCAGGGTGAAGGCCATCAGGGTGGCCAGACTCAGTGCCACGAACGGGTGACCGAGGAAGCCCAGCCAGCCGACCAGCGGGCTGTCGTCACCGAACAGGAAGCCCGAGACGGTGTTGAGCACGATCAGCGCCAGCGGCAGCAGCACGATGGACAGGATCAGACCGAAGCCCGGGGCGCGCTGATTGACCTCTTCATCGCTCATCACGCTGCCGGTATTTTCCATGTAATCCGGGATCCTGGCGTCGATGCGCGCCGCGATGAAGCGACCGAAGATCGGCCCCGCGACGATCATCGCCGGCAGGCCGCACAATGCCCCGAACAGGATGACGTAGCCGAGATCGGCACCGATCAGCTTGGCGACCGCGATCGGCCCCGGAGTCGGCGGAATGAAGGAGTGGGTCACGGCAAGGCCGGCGAGCAGCGGGATGCCGTAATAGAGCAGCGAGCGGCCGCTGCGGCGGGCCAGCGCATAGACCAGCGGCACCAGGATGATGAAGGCGACATCCAGGAACACCGGAATCGCGACCAGAAAGCCGGTCAGCGCCAGCGCCCATTGCGAGCGTGAGGTGCCGAAGCGCCCCAGCAGGGTATTGGCCATGCGATCGACACCGCCGGACACTTCCAGCATCTTGCCGAACATCGCGCCGAGACCGACCACGGTGGCAACGAAGCCCAGGGTGTTGCCCATGCCGTTGGTGACGGAGTCGATGATGGCGTCGGGCTGCATGCCGGTGGCCAGTCCGACCCCCAGACTCACCACCAGCAGGGCAACGAAGGCATGCAGGCGCAGGCGCATGACGAGGTAAAGCAGCAGCAGGATGCCACCGAGGGCGGCAAGGACGAGGGTGCTATCTGGGGACATGATGGCGAACTCTTGCGGCTGGCAACGGCGTGATCATCGGCCATTGCCCAAAGGCGTATTGTGTGAGGCGTCGTGGGTCGTGCAGGATGAAAGTTACCGGTAACATTAACGCTTACGCAATGATCCGAAAGGTGCATGAGGGACAAAAGTCTGTCGCGTCTGGCAGCTGACTGTCCGCCAACGGGCAGTCGCTCAGTGCGCGACTGCCGTCCCGAGGCGCCGGACAAGGGATTGATCGGCAACATCGGGTACGCTGGTGGGCCATCGTTTTCATTCAGGGGGAGAGGGTTTTCATGCAGCAGCAGGCAGAAGGAGCATCAGCGGTCGCGTCGATGCCGACCAGGTCAGAGGCTCTGGCCGCTCAGGGTGGCGTGCGTCTGGTGGTCATGGGGGTGTCGGGCTGTGGCAAGTCACACGTCGGGCAGCAGCTGGCGGCGTGCCTGGGCGCGCAGTTCATCGATGGCGACGATTATCACGGTGAGGCCAACGTGGCCAAGATGGCGCGCGGCATCCCGCTGGATGACGATGATCGCCACGGCTGGTTGGCCCGTCTGGCCGAGCTGATCGAGGATGCGCGTCGCGACGGGCGCAGTCTGGTACTGGCCTGCTCGTCCTTGAAGCGACGTTATCGGGATCAACTGCGTGGCGGAGACCCCGCGCTGGGCTTCGTGTTCCTCGAAGGCTCGCGCGAGCTGCTGCTGGAACGCCTTGAGGCGCGGACCGATCATTTCTTCAAGGGCGCTGACATGCTCGACAACCAGCTGGCGACGCTCGAGGTGCCCGGCGACGATGAAGGGCGCATCCACACCCTCGACATCAGCGCCACGCCTCAGGCGCTGGTCGAGAGTGTCTGTCAGCAGGTCCTCGACACGCCGGAGCGCTAGTCGCTCGCCGGACGTCTCACGGCGCCAGGCTGCCACCTTTCTGCAGGCTGAAGCCCAGGTCTTCCCACAGGCCGTGGGGCGTGGCGTCGAGATCACCGCTCAAGCGCGCCAGCAGCAGGGCGGCGGCGCGCTCGCCGATCTCGCGGCGTGGCGTGACCACGCTGGCCAGCGGCGGCCAGGTGCCGCGGGTCATCTCCAGGCCGTTGAAGCCGGCCAGCGCCAGCTGGTCGGGCACCGACAGGCCGCGGCGCTGACACTCGAACAGCCCGCCGGCCGCCAGGTCGTCATTGCAGCAGAACACGGCCTGGGTCTCGGGCCAGCGGGTCAGCATCTCGTCGAGCAGCTCGCCGCCCATGCGCACGCTGGAGGGGGCATCGGTGGTCAACAGCGCCTGCTGCGACAGGCCGGCGGCCTCCATCGCCGCACGCCAGCCACCCAGGCGCTGTTCGACGCGGCGGTCCATGCGCGCACCGAGAAAACCGATATGGCGATGGCCCAGGGCGATCATGGCCTCGGTCATCGCACGGCCAGCGGCGTGCTGGTCCAGTCCCACCGCCATGTCGAGCGGCGTCTCGCGCTTCTCCATGCACTCCACCACCGCACAGCCCGAGCGCGCGATCATCTCGCGGGTACGAGGGCTATGGCGACTGCCGCACAGCACCAGCCCGTCGATGCCGAAGGAGAGCCAGGTCTCGATCAGGCGCTCCTCTTCCTGCATCGAATAGCCGGTATGGCCGATCAGCAGCTGATAGCCCGCGGCGGCCAGCGGGGCTTCCAGGCCGCGATGCAGCTCCGAGAACACGGCGTTGGAGAGCGACGGAATCAGCAGCGCGATCAGCCGCGAGTGGCCGCTGGCAAGGCTGCCGGCCTGACGATTGGGCATGTAGCCCAGCTCGCGGGCGCATTCGGTTACCCGCTCGCGCATCGCGGCGGACACCTTCTCGGGCTGATTGAGCGCGCGCGACACCGTGACCTTGGTGACGCCCAGTCGGGCGGCGATATCGGCCAGGGTGACGCGCTTGAGGCGGGAAGCTTTGTGAGGCTGAGAGGGCATGGACATTCAAGCGGCTGCGAAGGAGGACAAGAGTGTCCCTGTTAAGGCAGCCCGGGAGCAAGCCTTGCCCGGCGGATCAGACGTGACTCAGCGAGAGCAGGAACAGGATCATCGGCGGCGCCGCCAGCGACAGCAGGAAGCCCGAGACGACGGCGACCGGGACGCAGGCCACGCCTCCGGTCTGCTGGATCACCGGTAGCGTGAAGTCCATCGAGGTGGCCCCGCCGATGCCGATGGCCAGCGGCGTGTAGCGCTGGATGGTCAGGGGGATCAGCACGAAGGCCAGCAGCTCGCGCGCCAGGTCATTGAAGAAGGCGGCGCCGCCGAGAATCGGGCCGAGCTGATCACCGACCAGGATCCCCGAGAGCGAGTACCAGCCGAAGCCGGCCGAGATCGCCATGCCCTGATTCCACTCCAGCGCCAGCAGGGGGGCCGCCAGCAGCCCGCCGAGCAGCGAACTGGCCATCACCGTCAGCGCGATGACCAGGCCGTGCCGATTGAGCAGGATCTGGCGCAGGCTCATGCCGGAGCTTCTGAGCTGGCAGCCGATCAGCGCCAGCAGCACATAGAGCGCCCATTCGGCGAGGGTGTCGGTATCAAGCTGGGTGCCGAAGGTCTTGAGCAGCACGCCGGCGCCGACGCCGAGCGCGACCACGGCGGCAAGGGTCAGCGAGCCGGACAGCGCCTGCCAGCGGGTCATCGGCGCGCCATCCACCGCCTGGGCGGGATTGGCGCGCAGCGGGCTGCGGCGCGACAGCCACCACAGCGCCAGCAGATTCAGCGGCGTAATGATGGCGAACAGCGTCAGCGCCTGACCGCTCATGGCGGCCATGCCGACACTCAACTGCTCCAGCGCCGCCAGTCCCATGCCCATCAGGAACAGGATGAGATAGATGGAGGCATTGACCAGCCGATTGACCACCGCCAGGCGGCCAGGATCGGTGAGACGTACCAGATAGCCGAGTATCAGCGGCAGCAGAATGAAGATGAGACCCGACAGCATGACCCTTCCTTGGCGTTGCCACCCGGACAGCAGGGGCGGCGCAAGTGATTGATTGGCGGTGAATACCGCCGAAGGGCCTTACTATATCGGTTGGCGTGGAGTCTGGATAACCCCGCCATCACCATTGCGCGAGAGACTTGCTGATGGCGTATCAGCGGGGCTTATGATCAGCCGCGCTAGAGGCGGGAGCTGTCATCACTGGCGGGCGCTGCTCAGCTGGTTCAGGGTCAGATGGGCCGAGCGCGGCGGCACCTCGCCGTTGCGGTTGCCGTCCTTGTCCATGACGTCTTCGTAGTCGAGGTAATCGAGGCCGACCATCAGGCCCGGCCAGCGCGGCGCCAGCCAGATACGGTAGTGCTTGTGCTCGCGATGCTTGCGCCACGCCTCGATGCGCAGGGTGCGGAAGGTGCGCTGTGCCGCCTGGCGCGTTTCCTGGCCCTGGATCTCATACATCAGGGTGCGCTGGCGGCCCTTGTGGTCGAGATAATCCAGTGAGCAAGGCGTCGCGGCCAGACAGGCCTGCTCGCTCCATTGGCTGTCGACCTGCTGGCTAAGCAACACCAGCAGGCTCTGACGGTCAGGCAGGCGGGTGTCGCCTGCCTCCGGTGCTTCCCGGTTGTAGTCCTTGCCGATGCCGGCCAGCCGATAGCCGGAGCGATAGCCCTCGGGCAGCAGACGACCCTCCGCAAGCGTGAAGCGGCCCTGCTCATAGCCGCTGGCGACCTTGATGGAGGCCTCCATGCTGGCGATGTACAGCTCGCCACTCTGGCTGACGCGCTGGGTGATGGGCACGTCCGGCCAGCCATCCAGCACCAGGGTGTAGTGGGCGGTGAAGGGCACCGGGGCGATGCTGGCGCCAGGCGCCAGGGGCGCGTCAGGGCTGACAGCGGCCTCATCGCTGGCCGCCTGGGCATTGCCTGCCAACAGCAGGAGCGCCCCCAGGCCTGCGCGCCACAGGCGCTGCCATGCCGAGGGCCGATCGGCGCGTGTGGCGGTGCAAGCGCCGCAACGCGCGGGGGATTGAGAGAAGAGAGACAAGGCGGAAGATGGCAGGGTCATGGTGACTCCCGAGACCGGCACTGGAGCCGTGGCCTGTGAATGGGGGTGTCGAGCGGTAAGGCAGCGACGGGGCAGGGCGACTGCACGTGATGATGTAATGATGTTGAGGCGATCCACAATCAAGCCAACGCCCGTCAGGCGGCCACGACGATATTTCAGCGCTTGCTCATGTGCAATGGATAGGTACTCTGTAACTGCCTTGTCCTTCCGCCGCGCGCGGCGCGTACCTAGACGTTGGGTCCAATCAGGAGATCATCATGGCCAGCATTGTCATCATTGCCGGGGATTTTGTAGAAGATTATGAGCTGATGGTGCCGTTCCAGGCGCTGCAGGCGATGGGGCATCGCGTGGATGTCGTCTGCCCGGACAAGACGGAAGGCGATATCGTCAAGACCGCCATCCACGACTTCGAGGGTGATCAGACCTACACCGAGAAGCCGGGCCACAACTTCGCGCTCAACGCCAGCTTCGCCGAGATCGCCGTCGAGAGTTACGACGCGCTGCTGATCCCCGGTGGCCGCGCCCCCGAATATCTGCGTCTGGATGAGCGTGTGCTGGCGATGGTGCGTCACTTCGTCGAGGCCGACAAGCCCATCGCCGCCGTCTGTCATGGCCCGCAGCTGCTGGCGGCCGCCATGTCGCTGGAAGGCCATCGCGTCAGCGCCTATCCGGCCTGTGCGCCTGAGGTGAAGCTGGCGGGCGGTGAGTTCGTGTCGCTGGAAGTGACCGACGCCGTGACCTCCGGCAAGCTGGTGACCGCACCGGCCTGGCCGGCACATCCGGAATGGCTGCGTCAGTTCCAGGCGCTGCTGGTGTGATGCGCCCCCGCTAGCCACGCCATCGCATCGCATGTGCCTACGACACCCTGCCACTCGGCGGGGTGTCGTCGTTTCAGGCGGGGGGACGTAAAACAGGCGTCGTTTCAGGCGGTCAGCGCCTCGATCCAGGCCCGCTGCGGGGCGAGTCGCGATTGCTGGGCGGCTCGCCATGCGGGATCGCCCAGCGTGGTGGCATAACGTTCGGCGTGATCACAGGCCAGCAGCAACCAGCTGCCGGCCAGTGACTCACCGCGTGCGCGCCTGAGCGCCAGACTCTCGAGCAGCCCCGCGAAGGCGGTGCCGGTGGAGGGGCCGACCTCAAGCCCGGCATGCTCGGCCAGCCACAGCGCGGCTGCCTGACTGCGCGCATCCGCGATGCGCCGATAGTCGTCGAAATGCGCGGGGTCGAATGCCTCCAGCACGCAGGGGCGCCCGATGCCTTCGATGGGATTGGCCGCCTGCGGGGCGGGCAGGGCGGTCGTACGGGTGCCGTGGGCACGATGGTGCTGCCAGCAGGCGTGATAGACGGAGTGCTCGGGGTCCACGCCGATCACGCGAGCGCGATGGCTCCCGTGATGCAGATGGCTCCCCTGATGCAGATGGCGCTTGTGGCGCAGATGGCGCGCGAAGCTGGCGGCGCTGCCGCCGGTACCGGCGCCGAGAAATACCGCCTGCAGCTCGGGCAGCTCACGCGCGGCGATCTGTGCCAGGCACTCCCCGGGCAGGCTGGCGTCGCTTGCCCCGTCGCTGCGCCAGTCGCCGGCCATGGCGGCATGGCGGAACTGGTTGATGAAGTGACCGCCGCTGTCATCGGCAAGCGCCTGTGCATGCTGACAGAGCCGAGCGGAGTCCTCGATTTCCACCACGCGCCCACCCTCGCCACGAATCGCTTCCTGCTTGTAAAAGGCGGTGCCCCTGGGCACCACGGCAATGAATTCCAGCCCCAGCCTGCGTGCGAGCCACGCTTCAGAGACCGCCGTGGAGCCCGAGGAGGCTTCGATCACCGGGCCGCCGGGCGTCACCCAATCCTTTTGCAGCGCCTGTTCGAACAGCGACATCGCCAGGCGATGCTTGAGTGAGCCGCTGGCATGCGCCCGCTCGTCCTTGATCAGGATGCGCGCCTCGCCCAGCCCGCGCAGGCTGAGTTCCAGCAGCGGGGTCACCGGGGTGGCGGCTTTCAAGGCCGCAAGCTTCATGAGGCTGCGTTGGCGCCATGACTCGCGCTGACTCGCGTGCGGGCCGTGCTGTGCTGCGGGCGTGGCTGCGGGCGTGCTGGCGTCGGTGGCCGCAATGAAAGGCACTGTCGAGGGCGAGGTAGTGGTCGGCATGGCGGCATTTCCGGTCGCAGGAAGGAGCTTTCATGGTACGACCAGCCGCCAAGCAAAACTTGCCAGTTGTCATGGCGTGAGCCATGTTTCATGGCAAGAATTCATTGCGAGGTGAGGGTAATGGAGAAAATAGTGCTCGATGCCACGGACCGCGCCCTGCTGCGGCTGCTGCAGCGCGATGCCAGCCTGTCGTTGGCGGCGCTGGCGGAAGCCGTGCATCTGACCACGTCTCCCTGCTGGAAGCGCCTCAAGCGCCTGGAAGAGTGTGGCGTGATCACCGCACGGGTGGCGTTGCTGAATGCCGAGCTGATCGGCATGGGGCTGACGGCCTTCGTGCAGCTCAAGACCCGCGATCACTCGCGGGCCTGGTTCGAGCGTTTCGTGGCCATCGTCGAGGAGATCGAGGAAGTCACCGAGTTCTATCGCATGGCCGGTGACTACGACTATCTCCTCAAGGTGCAGGTCGAGGACATGAACGCCTACGACCGCGTCTACAAGCGGCTGGTCAACACCATCGACGAGCTGAGTGACGTGTCGGCCCGCTTCGCGATGGAGCGCATCAAGACGACCACCGCGCTGCCGCTGTGATGGCTGTCAGGCGGTGACGTCTGATCGCCGGCTGAGCGCCGCGCGCCAGCGTGCTCAATAACCGTGCTCGCGGCTGATGCCGGTCAGCACCTCACCCCGCTGAATGCGACGAATGTTGTCGGCCAGCTGATCGGCGGCCTCGGCCACCGGGGTCGGCGCGGCGGCGTGCGGCGTGATGATCACGCGCGGCTGGTGCCACAGCGGGCTGTCCTCGGCCAATGGCTCGTGCTGGAAGACATCGAGCAGGGCGCCCCTGAGCTTGCCTTCCTCGAGCGCCGCGACCAGATCCTCCTCGACCACGCTGCTGCCACGCCCCGGATTGATCAGCACGGCGTCGTCGGGCAGGGCCTGGAAGACCTCGACGTTCAGCACGTCTCTCGTGGCCGGCGTATTGGGCAGCAGGTTGATCACCGCCTTGAGGCCGAGCGACTCGTCGCCCAGCACTTGCTTGAGCGAGCGGCCGCCTGCGCCGGTCTCATGGTGGCAGGTCACGCCCTGCAACGTGTGGGCGCTGCGGCTGAAGCCATGTACCGGATAGCCGTCTGTCGCCAGTGATTCAGCGATCTGGCTGCCGATGGCGCCGAGTCCGAGCACTGCCACCGGGTACTGGTGGGCGCGCACCACGCGGTGCGGGGCCCACTGGGTATCCGCCTGCTGTCTGGCGTAGCGGTCGAAGTCACGCCGAAAATGCAGCAGGCCGTAGCGCACGTAATCCAGCATGTGGCTGGCCATGCCGGCATCGCTCAGCTTGAGCACCGGCACATCGTCAGGCAGTGCCGGGTTGGCGAGCAGGCTGTCGACGCCCGCGCCCAGGTTGAGGATCGCCTTGACGTCGTGATCGCGGTGGCGCTCGAACAGCGCCGCAGGCGGTGCCCATACCACCAGCACATCGCCCAGCATCTCGCCGTCATCGGCAACGATTTCCAGTGGCGCTTGTTTTGATGACGGTTCCGACGACTCGCCTTGCTGCGACCCCTTGGCGCCGGCGGCATCGCACAAGCGCTGACGCAGAGCATCGCACCAACGTTCGGCGCGTTCATGATGTACCAGTATTCGCATGCTGTTCTCCTCTTCAGGGACGCTGGGTGGCGGGTCGGAATTTTGAGCTGTCCCAGCCTGTTCGTAGGCTCTGTTCGTGGCTCTGTGCAAAGGGCCTGGAGTTGTCGCCTCACCATGCGCCATTGCCTTGCGCCATTGTCTTGCGGGCATGGCCTGCTCGCGGGCGGCAATGGCGCAGGCCTTGCAAGGGCTCAAGCGAAGGGCGACAGTGCCAGAGTCGTCCTTTGACCCGTTGTTGGCAGAGTGACAGACTCGAATCCAGAGGGGAATTCGGATGTACGCATGTACGCCGACCCTGCCGACCCGCGGTGCACATCGTTCGCTCGCGGCGCAGGCAGGCAGTGTCAGCCCGGAGTGGCTGGCAGGTCGGTCACCCGCCGCCTGGCCCTGCGTATGGCCACTGGCTCCGCCCCAACGTGCTGCTTGCCTCAAGGCCTGATCGAAAAGGAGCGCTGCATGAGTCAATTCCCGCCCCATACTGGTGCGCCCCAGCCAGCCTTCGCTGGCCTGGCCACCTTGCCCAGCAGCGAGGCACCGGCCACCGAGAGTGACTGGACGCCACGCGCGCTGTCCGCTGGCCGTCAGGCCTTCACCATCGGCGAGTATCGCGCGCGCATCCAGCGGGTGCGTGAGGCCATGGCGCGCGCCGGTATCGATGTGATGGTGATTTCCGACCCCTCCAACATGGCGTGGCTGACCGGCTACGACGGCTGGTCCTTCTATGTGCACCAATGCGTGCTGCTGGGACTTTCCGGCGAGCCGGTCTGGTATGGGCGCCGTCAGGATGGCAATGGCGCACTGCGTACCTGCTGGATGGGTGAGGACAACATCCTGTGGTATCCGGATTACTACGTGCAGAATCCGGACATGCATCCGATGGAGTTTCTCGCCCAGTCCATCCTGCCCCAGCGTGGCTGGCATGATGGGGTCGTCGGGGTCGAACTCGACAACTATTACTATTCGGCGCGGGCGCACCTGTCGTTGGTCAAGGAGCTGCCCCACGCACGGCTGGTGGATGCCAACTCGCTGGTCAACTGGTGCCGGGCGATCAAGTCCGAGCAGGAAATCGCCTACATGCGAGTGGCCGGGCGCATCGTCGAGCGCATGCATTCGCGCATTCTGGAGATGATCGAGCCGGGTCTGCCCAAGAGTGCGCTGGTCGCGGAGATCTACCGGGTCGGCGTCGAGGGCGTGATCGGCCCCGAGGGTGAGATTCTCGGTGGCGACTATCCGGCCATCGTGCCGCTGCTGCCCACCGGCAGTGATGCCGCCGCGCCGCACCTGACCTGGGATGACACGCCGTTTCGTGAGGGTGAGGGCACCTTCTTCGAGCTGGCCGGCTGCTACAAGCGCTATCACGCGCCGCTGTCGCGTACCGTGTTTCTCGGCCGTCCGCCGCGCGATTTCGTGCGTGGTGAGTCAGCCTTGCTGGAAGGCATCGAGAGCGGACTGGCCATCGCCAAGCCGGGCAATCGCTGCTGTGACATCGCGCTGGCACTGGGCGCGGCGATGGACAAGTACGGCTTCGACCGTGGCGGCGCACGCTGCGGCTATCCCATCGGCATCAGCTATCCGCCGGACTGGGGCGAGCGCACCATGAGTCTGCGCCCCAGTGACGAGACCGTGCTGGAACCGGGCATGACCTTCCACTTCATGCCCGGCATGTGGATGGACGACTGGGGGCTCGAGATCACCGAGTCGATCCTGATCACGGAAAACGGTGCCGAGCCGCTGTGTGATGTGCCGCGCCAGCTGTTCGTCAAATAGCCTGCCGACAAGTGTCAGCAGCCCGTCATAACAAGGAGTGGTGTCATGCGAGAGTCCCCCGTCAGTCTGACCATCGATCTGTTCGCCGATGGCGTTCAGCACGGTTTCTTCAAGCTGCCGATCTCGACTGACGAGTCGGCGTGGGGCGCGGTGATGACCCCGATCAGCGTGATCGCCAATGGTGAGGGGCCGACGGTATTGCTGACCGGCGGCAATCATGGCGACGAGTACGAAGGCATCACCGCGCTCTACAAGCTGGCGGCGCGTCTGACTGCCGAGGACGTCAAGGGCCGTGTCATCATCGTGCCGACCATGAATGCACTGGCGGCCAAGGCCGGGCGGCGTTGTTCGCCTCTCGATGGCGGCAACCTCAACCGCAGCTTCCCCGGCAGCCCCACCGGCGGCCCGACCGAGCAGATAGCCGACTACTTCACCCGGGTGCTGGTACCGCAGTGCGACTATGCGCTGGACCTGCATTCCGGCGGCCGCACCTTGGATATCCTGCCGTTCGCGGCCGCGCACCGACTCGACTATCTCGAGGAGTCGCTGGGCGTCGAGCAGTGTCGTCTGCAGGAAGCCGAGAGCCTGGCCGGGGCGCTGGCCTTCGGGGCGCCCTCGGCGATGATGATGTTCGAGCTGGACGCCGAGGCACTCTACGACACCGCGGTGGAACGCCAGGGCAAGGTCTTCGTCACCACGGAGCTGGGCGGCGGCGGTTCCACCACACCGGAGCGTCAGGCGATCGCCGACCGTGGCGTCGACAACTTCCTCGCCTTCAGTGGTGTGCTGCGCGTGCGCAGTCGCGCGGATCTGGAGCAGGACATCGAGCGCCAGCGTGCCAGCCAGGCGAACGCGCCGCTGTTGATCGACATGCCGGATGCCAGCTGTTACGTGCAGAGTGAGCATGAAGGGCTGCTGGAGCTGTGCGTGGCACTCGGCGAGCAGGTCACGGCGGGCCAGTGCGTGGCGCGGGTCTATCCGCTGGGGTGTGCCGGTCAGGCGGCGGTGGAATATCGCGCCGCCCGTGATGGCGTGCTGGTGGCGCGGCGCTTCCCGGCTCAGGTGAGTCTGGGCGATACCCTGGCGGTGATCGCGGAAGTCGTGGACGACCTGGCGCGAGAGGCCTCATGAGCGCGAGCCCCTCCCGCTCGCAGCCAGCGCCGAAACTGGATGCCTTCGATCTCAAGATTCTGGCGATACTCGAGCGTGATGGCCGCATCACCAAGTCGCGGCTGGCCGAGGAGATCAACCTGTCGGTCAGCCCGTGCTGGGAGCGCGTCAAGCGCCTCGAGCAGGCAGGCATCATCGAGGGCTATGCCGCCATCATCAATCAGCAGCGCCTGAGTGATCAGCAGGGTGGCGCTGCTTCGGGGGCTGCCCCGCGCACGCCGGTGTGGGTCGAGATCCACCTCAAGCATCATGATGCCGGCAGCTTCCAGCGCTTCGAGCGTGCCATGCGAGAGGCGGATGAGGTCATCGAATGCGTCGCCGTCGGCGGCGGGGTGGACTATCTGCTGCGGCTGGAGACCGCCAGCATCGATGCCTATCAGCGTCTGGTCGATCACTGGCTGGTGTCAGAGCTGGGCATCGATCGCTATTTCACCTACATCGTCACCAAGCAGGTAAAATAGGCGCGCCGGGCGCGGACTTGTCGTCATCTTGCCGTCCCGCTTTTCGGGCTCATTTTCCTTGATCGCAAAGGGGATCGCACGATGGATAGACTCACTGCCATGCAGGTGTTTCGCGCCGTGGTAGAGGAGGGCAGTTTTGCGGGCGGTGCTCGTCAGCTGGGACTATCCAACGGCATGGTCAGCAAGCAGATCTCGCGCCTGGAAGCCGAGCTGGGCGTTCGCCTGCTGATGCGCACCACGCGCAGTCTGCAGCTGACCGCCGAGGGCGAGCATTACCTGGCGGGGGCCTGTCGTGTGCTCAATGACCTTCAGGCGCTGGAAGACAGTCTTGGCGAGCGTCAGGGCGAGGTTCGGGGGCGCTTGAAGATGTCGGCGCCGATGGATTTCAGCATCCAGTGCCTGATGCCGGCCCTGGCGCATTTTCGCCAGACCTACCCCTATGTCGAGCTCGATCTGCGCCTGGAGGATCGCCATGTCGATCTCATGGCCGAGGATTATGATCTGGTGATTCGCGCCGGTGCGCTGTCTGATTCCAGTCTGATCGCGCGCCGGCTGGCGGGCACCCAGGTCGGGGTCTATGCCAGCCCCGGTTACCTGGCCGAGAATGGCACGCCCGAGGTGCCGGAAGACCTCGCCCATCACCGCTGCCTGAATTACGCCCAGCAGCGTGAAGGGCCGGTGTGGAGTTTCATGGTCGACGGGCGGCCACGCAAGATCCGCCTGTCGCCGACCTTCAGCTGTTACAGCGGGCGCGGGCTGGTCGAGGCCGCTGCCCAGGGCATCGGCATCACCTGCAAACCGGATTTCCTGGTGGCCAATGACGTCGGCAATGGCCGCCTGGTGCCGCTGCTTGTCGACTACTGGTGCGCGCCGGTGGATATCCATCTGGTCTATGCCGAGCGCGACATGCAGCCGGCACGCCTGCGGGCATTGATCGAGGTGCTGTGTGAGCACTTCGCGCGGATTGGCCATACGATGATGCCCGACGTGCTCGCCACGTCATCGACAGCCGTCCGCGATACCGCGGCCGTGAATGATGCCGGGCAGAACGATCTGTCACCGCTCGAGGCTGTGAAGCCGGGTCTGCGGCCGTGATAGACTCCGCGCCCTTGTCCCGTCTGTTCGAGTCGCCCGTCTCCATGATGATTGTCGCCAGCGGTATCTGCCGATGAGTCCTGCCCGCCCAGGCGACACGCCTGCCTTCGCTTCCCGTTCTTCCGCCCCGGTGCTGGTCTTCGATTCCGGTGTCGGCGGGCTGTCCGTCGCCGCCGAGATCCGCCGTCAGTGGCCGCAGCTGTCGCTGGCCTATGTCTGTGACAACGCCGCGTTGCCCTATGGCACCAAGCCGGATGACTGGTTGATACCGCGCATCGTTCAGGTGTGCGTGGCGGCCGTCGAGGCAAGCGGGGCACGGGCGTTGGTGGTCGCCTGCAATACCGCCAGCACTCTGGCGCTGACGGCGCTGCGCGAAGCGCTGTCGATTCCGGTGATCGGCACCGTGCCCGCCATCAAGCCGGCGGCGGCGTTGGCACGTGCGCGCCAGAGCGCAGCACGTCGTGAGAAGTGCGAGCCGCCGGTCTTCGCGTTGCTGGCGACGTCCGCCACGGTGCGTCGCGCCTACACCGAGCAGCTGATCCGTGACTTCGCTGCCGACTGTCGCGTGATTCGCGTCGCCGCCGATCCGCTGGTCGCGGAGGCCGAGCGGCGTCTGCGCGGTGAGCCGGCGCGCCCCGAGGTGGTGGCAGCCAGTCTGGCTGATCTGGCGGCGGTCGAGGCGCTGGAAGTGGTGATTCTCGGCTGCACGCATTTCCCGCTGCTCGGCGCCGACATCTCGCAGGTGCTGGGCGAGTCTCGGGTGGCGCTGGTGGATTCCGGCGCGGCAATCGCTCGCCGCGTGGCGGAGGTGCTGGCGCTTGGCGCTGCGGCGCAAGAGGCTGAACAGCAAGTCGCTCAAGCAGTTCAACCAGCACCGCATGAGCACCTGGCGCTGGCGACGGATGCCCGGCAGCCGGGGCTGGCCACGGCGCTGGCCAGTCAGGGTTTCGCCGCGCCGCAGGCGCTGTCGTTCGACGACTGAGGAGCAGGGGCGTTGACTCTCACGGCCCTCTTGCACCTGCCTGCTCCCGCCTTGGCCCGCCATTTGGCGCTTGAGCTTCGCGCTGCCGATGGTAGGCTAGCGCGCCCAACCTTTGAATGGACGTGATCGGCATGGTTCACCATGACGTCCCCGCGTCTTTTTGCTCATCGTTTCAGTGCTGCGGTATGCCCGCAGGCAGGAGTCAGTGTGGCCATCGCCGTCGTCGATCCCAGTCAGTATGAACAGCAGCTCGCCGAGAAGGCCGAGCAGACCCGCGCACGTTTCGCTGCCTTCGATGCGCCGGAACTCGAGGTATTTCCCTCGCCGCCCAGCCATTACCGCATGCGTTGCGAGTTCCGCATCTGGCACGAGGATGATGACCTCTATTACGCGATGTTCGAGGTCGAGTTCGACGACGAGGGCAACAAGAAGAAGACGGTCGTGCGCATGGACGACTTCCCGGTCGCCAGCCAGCGCATCAATGAGTTGATGCCGCTGCTGCGTGAGCGCCTCAAGGCAAGCCCGGTGCTGCGCGAGCGTCTGTTCCAGTGCGAGTTCCTCACCACCCTGAGCGGCGAGGCACTGGTCACGCTGATCTACCATCGCAAGCTCGGCGAAGACTGGGAAGCCGAGGCACGCGCGCTGGAAGAAGAGCTCGACATCATGATCATCGGGCGTTCGCGCAAGCAGCATATCGTGCTGACGCGCGATCACGTCTTCGAGCGTCTCGAGGTCGATGGCCGCGAGTACGTCTATCAGCAGGTCGAGAACAGCTTCACCCAGCCCAATGCCGAGATCTGCCGCTCGATGCTCAGCTGGGCACGAGACGTGACCCATCCTGACAAGGCGCAGGCGGAAGGCCGTGAGCAGGGCGATCTGGTCGAGCTCTACTGCGGCAACGGCAACTTCACCATCGCGCTGGCCGAGAACTTCCGCCGCGTGCTGGCCACCGAGATCTCGCGCACTTCCGTGGCCTCGGCGCAGGTCAACCTGGCGGCCAACGCCATCGACAATGCCCAGGTGGCGCGCATGTCGGCCGAGGACTTCTCACTGGCGCTGGCGGGCGAGAAGGCAGGTCGTCGTGTCGCGGAGATGGACCTCGACAACCACGACTTCCGCACCGTGCTGGTCGATCCGCCGCGTGCCGGCCTCGATGCCGACAGCTGCGAGCAGACCGCGCGCTACGAGCGCATCGTCTATATCTCCTGCAACCCGCAGACGCTGATCGACAACCTTGAGGTACTGTGCCGCACGCATCGTATCGAACGCTTCGCGCTGTTCGATCAGTTCCCGTATACCGACCACCTCGAATGCGGTGTCTATCTGGTTCGCAGATAAGCGCATCTTCACACCGACAGCCGATGTCACGCCTGCATGAACGAGGTATCGCGCCAATCGTTTGAAAAACCAGAGCCCCGTCGTCATCTACCTGTCAGGTAGGGGACGACGGGGCTTTTTTGCGCACATGACAGTCACTCGAATTAGACTTTCGTTTCATGTGCGGACCGCCAAGTCAATACCCGATGCACAGATGTAATGCTGCATGACCAATATGGAACAGGCATGGGGCAGAGGCGCAGACTGCGCTAGTCTGTGATGCACTGCATGAGTCTGTGCTGCAACGCCTTTTTGGCCGGCGCAGACTCTCTATGACTATTTTCCCTGATACATCCATCAGGTCAGTCGAGGTGATTGATGCTACACGTGGCGACGGACGGCAAGCAGGAATTTCTTGCGCAGCTCGAAGAGCAGCTGGACAAGCGACTTCCCAAGGAGAAGGTGGACGTGATCGCGGCGTTTGCGCGCGACTATCACGCAACGGCCTCCTTCGAGGACATGGCCGAGCGCAAGCTGGATGACCTCTACGGTTCCACCCTGGCCGTATGGCACTTCCTGCAGAGCCTCGAGGCTCCCAAGGTGCGTGCCTACAACCCGGACTTCGAGAAGCATGGCTGGCAGTCGACGCACACCATCATCGAAGTGCTGCACCCGGACATGCCGTTCCTGGTCGATTCCGTGCGTATCGAGCTCAACCGTCGTGGCATCACCGTTCACGCCATCCACAACGCCGTGCTGGCCGTTGCACGTGATGATGCCGGCCAGCTGGAGCGCGTGACGGCACCGCGTGCCGAGAACGCCCCGCAGCACCGCGAGTCGCTGATCTACATCGAGGTCGATCGTCACAACGACGCCGAGACGCTGGAAGACCTCGAGACCAGCCTGCGTGAAGTGCTGGCCGAAGTGCGCGTTGCCGTCGCTGACTTCGACGCCATGCGCAGCCAGGGCGCCCAGGCGCTGCAGGAACTGCGTGACAACCGTCCGCCGACCGTCTCCGAGGCTGACCATCAGGAAGCCTGCGACTTCATGCAGTGGATGGGCAACGACCACTTCACTTTCCTGGGCTATGACGAGTACACCGTCGACGAGCAGGAAGACGGCACGCGCGTGCTGAACAAGGTCGAAGGCTCCGAGCTTGGTGTGCTCAAGCTGGACCTTGAGCGCTATCACGAGCAGTCCCGTCACCAGCAGAGCGTCAACAGCGATCAGTACGTGCTGATTCCGGAACTGCTGTCCTTCGCCAAGAGTGCCTTCCACGCCCGCGTGCACCGTCCGGCCTACCCGGACTACATCACCGTCGAGCGCTTCGATGAAGAAGGCCGCGTGATCGGCGAGCGCCGCTTCCTGGGGCTCTACACCTCCACGGTGTACAACCAGAGCCCGCGCAACGTGCCGATTCTGCGTCGCAAGGTGCAGGACGTCATGGAAGCCGCCGGCGTCAACCCGAAGGGCCACAACGGCAAGCACCTGCTGCAGATTCTGGAAGTCTATCCGCGTGATGACCTCTTCCAGATCTCCACGGACGAGCTGACCCGTACCGCCACCAGCATCCTCAACATCCGTGAGCGTCGTCGCGTGCGTCTGATCGTGCGTGAAGACCGCTTCGGCAAGTTCTTCTCGGTACTGGTGTTCGTGCCGCGCGACGTCTATTCCACCGACCTGCGTGTGCGCATCCAGAATCTGCTGTGTGAAGAGCTGAACGCCACCTTCGGTGACTTCACGCCGTATCTGTCCGAGTCCGTGCTGACGCGTATCCAGTTCATCCTGCGCTTCAAGGGCGATGAGCCGGGCCAGTACGACATGCGCGCGCTGGAGAACAAGATCGCTCAGCTGGCCCGCAGCTGGCGCGACGAGCTGCACGCCGCCATGGTCGAAGGCTTCGGTGAAGAGCAGGCCAACGAGCTGATGACTCGCTACCGTGATGCCTTCCCGGGCAGCTACCGTGACGACTTCTCGCCGCGCACCGCCGTCTATGACGTGGGCCACCTGCGTGCGCTGGACGAAGGCCAGGCGGTCGGCCTGAGTACCTATCGTCTGGTCGAGGACGACAACTCCGGCGTCAACCTGAAGCTGTTCCACAAGCATCAGCCGATTCCGCTTTCCGACGTGCTGCCGGTGCTGGAAAACCTCGGTCTGCGTGTCATCGGTGAGCGTCCCTACGAGATCACCCGCACCGATTCCTCCTGCTGGGTGCACGATTTCGACCTCGAGCATCACGGCAAGGGCGCGGTCGAACTCTCCGAAGTGCGCGAGAGCTTCATCGAAGCCTTCAAGAAGATCTGGTCCGGCGAAGCCGAATCCGATGCCTTCAACCGCCTGATCATCGGCTCTGGCCTGGACTGGCGTGAAGTGGCGATGCTGCGTGCCTACGCGCGTTACCTCAAGCAGATCCGCTTCGGTCTCTCCCAGGCCTACATCGCCAATGCGCTGGGCAGCCATCCGGACATCACTCGCGAGCTGGTGCAGCTGTTCAACCTGCGCTTCGACCCGCAGGGTCAGGGTGGCGAGGATGACGTCAACGCCTGCCGTGAGCGCATCAATGGTCTGCTCGACCAGGTCTCCAGCCTGAACGACGACCGCCTGCTGCGTCGCTACGTCGACCTGATGATGGCGACGCTGCGCACCAACTTCTTCCAGCCGGCAGAAGATGGTCAGGCCAAGGACTACATCAGCTTCAAGCTCGACACGCGCAGCATTCCTGACGTGCCGAAGCCGCGCCCGATGTTCGAGATCTTCGTCTACTCGCCGCGCGTCGAAGGTGTTCACCTGCGTGGCGGCAAGGTCGCACGTGGTGGTCTGCGCTGGTCTGACCGTCATGAAGATTTCCGCACCGAGGTGCTGGGTCTGGTCAAGGCGCAGCAGGTCAAGAACGCGGTCATCGTGCCGGTCGGCGCCAAGGGCGGTTTCGTCTGCAAGCGCATGCCGGAAACCACCGACCGCGACGTGATCCAGAAGGAAGGTATCGCCTGCTACCAGATCTTCATCCGCGCACTGCTCGACATCACCGACAACCTGTCCGGCGGTGACGTGGTGGCCCCGACGGCCGTCGTGCGTTACGACGAAGACGACCCCTACATGGTCGTCGCGGCCGACAAGGGCACCGCAACCTTCTCCGACATCGCCAACGCCATCTCCAACGAGTATGGCTTCTGGCTGGGCGATGCCTTCGCCTCCGGTGGCGCCAACGGTTACGACCACAAGGGCATGGGCATCACCGCCAAGGGCGCCTGGGTCAGCGTGCAGCGTCACTTCCGCGAGATGGGCATCAACATCCAGGAAGACGAGTTCAGCGTGGTCGGTATCGGTGACATGGCCGGTGACGTCTTCGGCAACGGCATGCTGCTGTCCGAGAAGATCCGCCTGGTCGGTGCCTTCAACCACCGCAACATCTTCGTCGATCCGAACCCGGACACCGCGAAGAGCTTCGCCGAGCGCGAGCGTCTGTTCCGTCTGCCGCGTTCCAGCTGGGACGACTACGACAAGAGCCTGATCAGCGAAGGCGGCGGTCTGTTCTCGCGTGATGCCAAGACCATCGCCATCAGCCCGCAGATGAAGGAAGTCTTCGACATCAGTGCCGACCATCTGGCGCCCAACGAGCTGATCAACGCGATGCTCAAGGCGCAGGTCGACCTGATCTGGAACGGCGGTATCGGGACCTACGTCAAGGCGTCCAGCGAGTCCCATGCCGATGTCGGTGACAAGGCCAACGATGGCCTGCGTATCGACGGCCGTGAGCTGCGCTGCAAGGTGGTGGGCGAAGGCGGCAATCTGGGTCTGACCCAGCGTGGCCGCATGGAAGCCGCGGCCCAGCAGGGCGTGCGCGTCAACACCGACTTCATCGACAATGCCGGCGGCGTGAACTGCTCGGATCACGAGGTCAACATCAAGATCCTGCTGGACGACATCGTCGCCCGCGGTGATCTGACCGACAAGCAGCGCAACCAGCAGCTGGCCGAGATGACCGACGAAGTCGGCGAGCTGGTGATCAAGGACAACTATCGCCAGACCCAGGCACTGTCGCTCTCCGAGCAGCAGTCCAAGGAAGGCATGGGTGTCTTCCGTCGCTTCATCAATGAGCTGGAAGCGGCCGGCACCCTGGACCGTGAACTCGAGTTCCTGCCGTCCGATGAAGCGCTGATCGAGCGTTCCAACGCCGGTGAAGCCCTGACCCTGCCGGAACTGTCCGTGCTGGTCTCCTACGCCAAGAGCGATCTCAAGACCAGCTTGATCGCCTCTGACGTGCCGGACGACAGCTACGTGCAGCAGCACCTCGAGCGCGCCTTCCCGCGCGTGCTGATGGAGCGCTTCCCGGAAGAGATGTACCAGCACCGTCTGAAGCGTGAAATCGCCGCGACCCAGATTGCCAATGACCTGGTCGACCACATGGGCATCGCCTTCGTGCGTCGCCTGGAAGACACCACTGGTGCCGACAAGGCGGAAATCGCGCGTGCCTACATCGTGGCGCGTGACAGCTTCAATCTGGAAGCGCTGTGGACCCAGATCGAGGCCCTCGATCACCAGGTGCCGGCAGAACTGCAGTACCGCATGATGGGCGACCTGATGCGCCTGATGCGTCGTGCCACTCGCTGGTTCCTGCGTCAGCGCAGCTCCATGAGCGTCAAGGAATGCATCGGCCACTTCGCACCGCGTCTGGCCCAGCTCTCCGAGAGCATCGGTGAGCGTCTCAAGGGCGAGGCTCGCGAGAACTGGGAAGCGCGTCGCGACAGCTATGTCGAGGCAGGCGTGCCGGAGGCCCTGGCCAGCACCATCGCCGCGACCTCAAGCCTCTATGCAGGGCTTGGCATCATCGAGGCGGCCAAGGCGACCGGCGAGAAGATCAATCGCGTGGCAGAAGCCTTCTACGGCATCGGCCATCGTCTGGAGCTGCCGTGGGTCGGTGACAAGATCAACGGCCTTGAGGTGCAGGACAGCTGGCAGGCGCAGGCACGTGAAAGCTTCCGTGACGATCTCGATCGTCAGCAGCTGGCACTGACCGTCAGCGTGCTCAAGCAGGACAACGCACCGCGCGAGATCGATGAGCGTGTCGACAGCTGGATGGCCAGCCATGAGAGTCTGGTCAGCCGCTGGTGCTCACTGCTCGGCGAGATGAAGGGCGGTGCTCAGCTGAGCTTCCCGCTGTTCGCGGTCGCCCTGCGCGAGCTGGTCGATCTGGCCGAGTCCAAGCGCGAAGCCTGATGCTTTCGGCCTCGGAGGCAGCAAGAGGCTGACGCAAGTGGCGAGTAGCTGATGACTCGCTGATAGAAGCCCTCACCATTGGTGAGGGCTTTTTCATGTCGGGAATGAATAAAAAAGTGATAGCTGAAGCCTGCGGTAAGGTAACTGTCGTCAGCTGTCTGGTATGCTGAATGGCGACCAGTGCAGAGACTGATACAGGCCCTGATGGTTGCATCCTTTTCTGCAGACCCTGTTTTCAGTCCTTGATTTTCAGACCCTCATTTCAAGTCTCGGAGTCGCTGCGGCGCTCGCTGGAGGCTTCTGTTTTCAAAGCATCAGTACAACAAGGCAGAGACACCATGTCACATCGTGCATTACCCCTCGCCTGCGCCCTCGCGCTCGGCCTGTCCACTCTGGCATCCCAGGCCGTGCTGGCCGATGGCAGCCCCGCTCAGCAGCGTGCAGAAGAAGCGGCAGGCAAGCTGGACATCTCCAAGTTCCTCAAGCCGCGCAGTGATGCCCACAGCCAGAACTTCCTGTTCGGCGGCACCAGCGTGCACCAGTTCACTATCAAGGAAGCCGGGCGTTACGAAATCGATGGCGTCGCCAGTTTCGATGTGACCGACCCCTACACCATGAAGGCCACGCTCGAGAGTGAGCAGGGCGAGGTCGTGGCCACTGCAGAAGGTGACAGGGCCTCTGATGGCTTGAACATGAATACCGAGCTTGAGCCGGGCGTCTACAAGCTGCGTGTGCGCGCCGACAAGCTGGGGGCTGGCAAGTCGGGCGGCAACACCTATGAAATCAACGTCGCAGGCCTGAGCGAGAGTGGCGAGAAGCTGTCTGCCGAGGAAAGCGGCATCGAGACCGGCAACGGCCTGGTCTTCCTCGACACCGATGGCGATGGCCGTCGCACCGCCTTCGTCGATGCCAACGATGAAGTCGCGACCATCAAGCCGGCCACCGTTGCCGCCGCCGAACAGGCCGCCCGCGAGAAAAAGGCTGCCGAGACAGGCAATGCGGCAGCTGAAGGCGCTTCCGCCACAGGCGCCGCCGCTACGACTTCGGCAGCCGCGACTGCAGCAGCCCAGACGTCTGCCGCTGCTGCCACGACCGCTGCTGCTACTGGCAGTGCAGCCGTGACGGAAACCGAGGCCGAAGCGGAGCCGGATCGTCGTTTCGACGAGATCGTCACCGATGTGCGCATTCTCGAGAAGGGCGAGGTCATGACCTTCGATGTTGCGGACCGTGGCACCGTGACCATCGACAGCGAGACCTTCCCGGGCAGCGAAGGTACCTACAAGCTGCAGATGCGCCTGCTGGACGAGAGTGGCAACACCGTCGCCAGCGACAAGGGCGAAGGCTTCCAGGGCGACTTCCACCTCAAGACCGTGCTGGAACCGGGGCGTTACACCGTCTGGGTCAGCGGTCAGAAGTTCGGCTCCTCCATGCAGGGCGTCAACAACTACACCGTGCGCGTGCAGCAGCTCGACGTGAAGTGATCTGCAGGGCATGACTCCGACATAGTCGGGTGTGACACAAGGGCGGCCCAGCGGGTCGCCCTTTTTTGTTGCCCTGAGCATGAGCAATGCTATCGACAGCAGCGCGAGCGTTCCGGCGCGCAGTGTCTGTCCCCGCGGGCTTCGGGTATACTTCGCGCCCAGCTATGCTGTCGTCACGACCCTGCCGCCCGCTGTCTGGAGATCATCATGTACTCGTTTGCTCGCTCGCTTCTCTTCAAGCTCGACCCGGAAACAGCTCATGGTGTGACGCTGAGTGCGCTGGACATGGCACATCGCCTCGGCATGGCGCGCGGTCTGGGCGGTGAAGCGCCGCGTGATCCGGTCTCGCTGATGGGGCTCGAATTCCCCAATCGCGTTGGCCTGGCGGCAGGTCTCGACAAGAATGCCGATCACCTCGATGCGCTTGCCGCTCTGGGCTTCGGCTTCGTGGAGGTCGGCACGGTGACGCCGAAAGGTCAGGACGGCAATCCGAAGCCGCGTCTGTTCCGGTTGCCGGAGCATCAGGCGATCATCAACCGCATGGGCTTCAACAATGCCGGGGTCGAGCATCTGGTAGGCAAGGTCAAGGCCAGCCAGGCGCGTGCTGCCTTTGGTGTCGTGCTGGGGATCAACATCGGCAAGAACCTGACCACGGCGGTGGATGATGCATTGAGCGACTATCTGGTCTGCCTCGATGCCGTGCATGCGCATGCCGACTACATCACCGCCAATATCTCGTCGCCCAATACCCCGGGGCTGCGCAATCTGCAGTTCGGTGATCATCTCAGCCAGCTGCTGGCCGGGCTTCGCCAACGTTGCGATCAGCTCGATGCCGAGCGCGGCAGGAAGGTGCCGCTGGTGATCAAGATCGCGCCCGACATGGACAGCGAGGAAATCCTGTTCGTGGCGCGGGCGCTGGCGGACAACGGCATCGATGGCGTCATCGCCACCAACACCACCATCGAGCGCACGGCGGTCGCGGGTAGTCCGCATGCGCAGGAGGCGGGCGGACTTTCCGGCGCCCCGGTGCGTGAATCGTCGACGCGCGTGATTCGTGGCCTGCGTGAAGCGCTGCCGAACATGCCGATCATCGGTGTGGGCGGTATCACCGATGGCGAGAGTGCACGCGAGAAGATTGCCGCGGGGGCGGATCTGGTGCAGCTGTATTCCGGGCTGATCTATCGTGGCCCGGCATTGGTCGGCGAGTGTGCGCGCGCACTCGAGAAGGCCGATACCCTGATCAAGGTGTGATCCGGGCTGGGCTCAGCCGCAGCGTGATGCTGGCATCCTTCGTTCACGGCGCTTCAAGAGAGGGGCGAGTGGGGAAGGGCAGACACAGAAAAGCCGCCTCCTGACATCAGAAGGCGGCCTCGGTACCGGCGTGAATGATGATATGACAACGGAAGTGATGCGTGATCTGCCGTTGTCGTGTTGGCTGCCATGTCCAGCCAGCGTGCACGATGCGAAGCGCTTTTGCCGTCAGAAACGGCGGTTGGGGGTTGGCCCCTTGAGCTCATCGGGTGCGTGGATGGTTGAAGCAGGCCTGGAAAGAACCTGCTGATGCAGTCAAGGTGAACGTTTGCCCGTGTCGTGCTCCGCGCTGGACCGTCGTCCTCGCAGGCCGTCGCCTGCTGCGCCTCCTCTTCTGGAGCCATACCACGATTGAAACGATACGAGCGCCAACATCTCGGCCTTTCAGGAAGTGAAGCGAGTCGGCCCCATTGCCTACTGCGTCTCTTGCCTGTCAGTGCCGCGCGTCATCAAGATAGAAATAAGGCGTTACCTCCCTGGTGATTTGACGTGTCGCTGGGCGACTTCCGTGGGATTTTCCGGGTGATGTCGCTAAACCGACTCACCGTGAACACCTCGAGTCCTCTCTGTACGTGCCAGCCGACCCTGTAACATGTCAGGAGCCGGTGGCGTGATGCCGGAGAATCCGCTTGGGCAGCGCATCAGGCTGCGTCGGCGGGGTGAAAGGCGCCAAGCGCCGTATTGCCAGTGTCATTCCGTGACGTGCCGCTTTCCTGAAATGGGATGACCTCCTGGTCGCGGATGATGAACCTTGGCGTCATGCGGTGCTCAGCTGAGCACCATGGGGTTCTTGTGGATGCCAGAGACGCCGGTCATTCCCGACCATTGGTCCCCGCGGCCTTCACGCCAGCCGCTCATCCAGAATTCACGTAGATTGACATCGATACTGGGACAATCATCACGGGAACGGCCGGTGACACCAGCCTTGTAGCCGTGAACATAGGCACGCTGAAAGCGATCACGTTTCTGTCTCTTCATGGATGACCTCTAAGTGAGAACCCATCGGCACTGTGTGTCAGTGATGGCGAGACGTACCCGGCGAGACCTTGTCTGGCCGCGGTTGTCCTGCCATTGGACATGCCGAGTGAGAGAGTTGGCCGATGCCCTGTCGGGCACTGCCGGCCTCGTGCATCATCACCTCGCGTCGTTGGCCATTCTTGTCGGAAAAGGTCACGAGTGTGAGATGATGGAAGGTCTTGCCTGTATATGCTCGAGCGTGATGGTGAAAAAGCGACTGCCTTGCCGTGCCGGAAGTCCGATCTCCTGAGCGGCACAGGTAGGCTGCCCGAATGAGGCTCGTATCCCTTGATCCTCTATTTCGCATAGCGTGTCACCTTTCCGAATTGCAGCTACACCTATAGTTTTTAGAACACTGCCTCTGGCTTGTCGACAGCCGTATAGGAATATCGCTAGTGCCAGAAGCCAACTCACAGGAATAAGTCCGGCACCTGCCGGTGAGAGATTCATGACTGATACGACCTCTGCGACTACACCCCGCGCGCCCAGCAACTCGCTCTCTACCTGGTTTGCGACCTGCCCGCGTGGCATCGAAACGCTGCTGGCCGATGAGCTGACGGCTCTGGGTGCCGAGGTGACTGGCACGACCGTCGCTGGCGTACACTTCAACGGTAGCCAGGAAACCGCCTACCGCACCATCCTGTGGTCGCGACTGGCCAACCGCATCATTCGTCTGCTCACTCGCGTGGGTGGCGTCGACACCGGCGAGCAACTGCGCAAAGCGAGTGCGGGTGTCGATTGGGCGATGGAATTGCCGGATCGTGCGTCCATCGCCGTCGATTTCCACGGAACATGGAAAGACATTCGGCACACCTTCTTCGGTGCCCAGACCGTCAAGGACGGCATCGTCGAGGCGATGTTCGAGGAAGGCCGCAACAAGCCGACCGTCGATGGCAAGAATGCAGATCTGCGCATCTACGCGCACCTGCACAATGGCTACATCACCCTGGGCATCGACCTCGTGGGGCGCAGTCTGCACCAGCGTGGCTACCGTCCTGATCTCGCGCATGCGCCGCTGAAGGAAAACCTGGCGGCGGCCCTGCTGATGCGGGCCGACTGGCCGGCGCGTGCGGCGCGTGGCGAGAGCCTGGTCGACCCGATGTGCGGTTCCGGCACGTTGCTGATCGAAGCGGCCTTGATGGCGGCGGATATCGCGCCGCAGTCGCTGAATCAGGACTTCGCCTGCCGCCACTGGGGGCGCCATGACGAGCGCATCTGGAAGGGCCTGTGGGAAGAGATGGAGCAGCGGGCCATTGCCGGGCGCCGCAAGGTCACCGCACGTCTGTTCGGGCGCGATCACAGCCCGCAGGCGATTTCTGCCGCGCGCTCCAACGCCATGCGTGCCGGTATTCCGGCGCTGATCGAGCTGGAAGGCGCCTCCGTCGCCGAGCTGACCTGCCCCGAGGGCGCCACCACTGGCCTGGTGATGACCAACCCGCCCTACGGTGAGCGTCTGGGCGAGCTGCCGGCACTGGTGCCGCTCTACGCAAGCCTCGGTGAGCGCATGAAGCGTCACTTCGGCGGCTGGACGCTGGGCATGTTCACCGGCAATCCGGACCTCGGCCATCGTCTCGGCCTGCGTGCGCATCGTCAGTACGCCTTCCGCAACGGTCAGCTCGACTGCAAGCTGTTGATGATCGACGTGGCGGCGCGAGAGCGTGCGGTCGACGAAGACAGCGTGGCCGAAGATGCCCGCAGTCAGCCCGCGCTGAGCGAGGGCGGCCAGATGTTCGCCAATCGCCTCAAGAAGAACCAGAAGTCACTGGCGCGCTGGCTCAAGCAGAGCGGAACTACCTGCTATCGCCTCTACGATGCCGACATGCCGGAGTACGCGCTGGCCATCGATATCTATGGCCGTCACGTGCACGTGCAGGAATACACGCCGCCCAAGTCCGTGGATGCCAGTCAGGCGCAGCGCCGCCTGATGGATGCACTGGCGGCGATCCCGCAGGTGCTGGGCTGCTCGTCCAACGATATCCATATCAAGCAACGCACGCGTCAGGCGGGCAAGGCGCAGTACACGCGCCAGGACAGCTCCGGTCAGCGTATCGAGGTGCAGGAAGGCGATGCCAGGCTGTGGGTGAATCTCAAGGACTACCTGGATACCGGCCTGTTCCTGGATCACCGTCCGGTGCGCAAGCTGTTGGGCAAGGAAGCGGACGGCAAGCGGGTGCTCAATCTGTTCTGCTATACCGCGACGGCCACCGTGCATGCGGTGCTGGGCGGTGCCAGCGAGAGCGTCAGCGTCGACATGTCCAATACCTATCTGGACTGGGGGCGCGAGAACTTCAAGCTCAACGGCATCAGCGAGAAACGCCATCAGCTGGTGCGTGCCGACTGCCTGAAGTGGCTGGAGCGCTCCCGCGAGGAGTTCGACCTGATCTTCCTCGACCCGCCGACCTTCTCCAACTCCAAGAAGATGGAAGGCACCCTGGATATCCAGCGTGATCACGCGCGCCTGATCGACCTGGCGATGGCCAGTCTGGCGCCGGGCGGCACGCTGATCTTCTCCAACAACCATCGTCGCTTCGTGATGGATGACAGCGTCAGCCAGCACCATGTGGTGGAAGACCTGTCGCGCAAGCTGCTGGACCCGGACTTCAAGCGTCGTCCGGATATCCACCACGTCTTCCGCATCCGTCGCGCCAGCGATGTGAAGGGCTGAGCGATGGCCAGCGTCCCGCTGTGGCTCTACACCACGGCGGGCTGTCATCTGTGCGCTCGGCTGGAAGCCGCGCTGCAGGCGCTGGGGGCGGAAGTCACGCTCACGCGGGTCGAGATCGCCTTCGACACGCAGTTGAGCGAGCGTTACGCGACGCGCATTCCTGTACTGGCGAGCGCCTCGGGTGCGGAGTATTCGCTGGCCGATGGCGAAGAGGTGTTGCCGGAGTGGTTGCGCGCGCAGGGCGTCGAGCAGCGCCTCGAACAGGGTGTCGAAATGACGCCCCCGGCCGAGCACGACTCAGCCGCTGAGCCGCAGGGCTCCACCCTGCGCAACGGGCGTCGCTTTCTGCGCTGAGCGGCGCAGACGTGTCGCGTGACGCTGGTGAAAAAAGACCGCCGCTACCTCAGGGTAGCGGCGGTCTTTTCGTGACCGGCACCGGGCTGCGCACTAACTCTCCAGCAGCGACATCTGGCGCATGGCGTCTTCGGCTTCCGGACTGTCGGCCGTGGCCTCCAGCACCTTGGTGTAGCCGCGTGAGGCCTGGATGTGGGCGAGGTCGCTGACCCAGGTCATGGCCTGCTCGTGGCTTTCGGCGAGATCGTGCTTCAATCCGCCGAACTGGGTGCCGATCTGGCCCCATGAGCGGCTGACGATCCAGTCGCCGAACATGTCCTGATGCACATGGACCAGAACGTAATCGTGGTGGCTTTCCCAGCGGATGATCACGCGTGACTCCCGAGGCGAAACGATGGTGGCTGGACTCAATCATGAGCTTGTGACGCCCGTTGCGTGCGCCTAAGATGGCACGGCGGCGGGCAAGCAAGCATACCATTGTAATCTTCACGTGCCTTGCGGCAAGGTGTGAAGTCACTCAGGCGCTCATGCAGGCCCGTGAACCCGCAGCGACACTCATTGCCACAGCAAGGAAAGGCAACAGATGCACATCATCGTGGACGATAACGTCCCTCTGGCAGAGGAATTCTTCTCCGAACTGGGAGAGGTGACCTGCATGCCGACTCGCGAGATCACCAATGCCGTCCTCAAGGACGTCGACATGCTGATCTGTCGCTCTACCTTGCGCGTGGATCAGGCGCTGTTGGAAGGAACGCGGGTGCGCTTCGTCGGCTCGCCGATCATCGGCACCGACCATGCCGATCTCGAATGGCTCGCGGCCAACGATATCCACTTCACCAACGCGCCGGGCTGCAATGCCGACTCGGTGGTGGATTACGTGCTGTCATCGCTGTGGCATCTGGCCGAGCAGGAAGGGCTGGATCTGCAGCTGGACCGCCGCTTCGGCGTGGTCGGGGCCGGGCAAGTCGGGTCACGGCTGGTCAAGCGTCTCGAGTCGCTGGGTGCCGAGGTGCTGGTCTGTGACCCGCCGCGCGCCGCGCTTGAGGGCCAGGGCGATGAGCGCCCCGAGAAGTCCCGCTTCGTGGACCTCGATGAGCTGGTCGCCGAGTGTGATGTCATCTGCGTGCACACCCCGATGGTCACCGGTGGCGAGCATCCGACCCATCATCTGATCAATGCCGAGCGCATCCGCACCATGAAGCCCGGCAGCGTGCTGCTGAGTGCCGGCCGCGGTGGCTGTGTCGATACCGCGGCGCTCAAGCAGCGCCTCAAGGAGCAGGCTGATCTGCTGACCGTGCTGGATGTGTGGGAAAACGAGCCGGATATCGATGCCGAGCTGGCCGCACTGGTGGACATCGCCACGCCGCACATCGCCGGGCATAGCCTGGATGGCAAGATGCAGGGCACCGAGATCATCTATCAGCAGGCCTGCCGTCACTTCGGACTGCCGGCGCGCCGCAAGCTGGGTCAGCTCAAGCCGGACCCGTGGCTGCGCAAGCTGGTGCTGACGGGCTGGGCGCCGCCGGAAGAGGCGCTGGGGCTCTGCGTGCGCGCCTGCTATGACGTGCGCCGCGATGCGCTGGGCCTGCGTCGCTATCAGCGTCGGTTCGGCAATGCCGAGGGGTTCGTGCGTTATCGACGGGAATATCCGCTGCGTCGCGAGTTCTCCACGTTGCGTGTCGAGCTCAAGAAGAATGCCCGCGAACTGCGTGAGGTGCTGGAGGGCTTCGGCTTCTCCCGCGTCAAGCTGGTCAGCAAATGATCACGGCGTGATTCGCAAGCCGCCCTGGAACGCCCCTGTCAGCTCTGCTGGCGGGGGCGTTCGCGTTGTGGAGGTCGCCTGATGGACGACGACCTTGCCGCATGCCTGAAACCCTGACCGTTTCGGTCTTCGACCTTGGTCGATATAATGCGACCCAGATCGCCTGGCGACACGCGCAGGGGCTGGCCTTGACGGCATGCCCCGCCTGACGCTGCGGCGTTGCTCCCCATTCTCCGTGTCTTCTGCCATGCCCGTCACCACGCGGCGTGTCGGCGTCCTCATTTCTTGAAGATGGTGTCTTGAATGCAACAACACCCTGATAACTTTGCTGAGGACAGCGGCTATCGTCCGCCTTCTCTGCTGGATGCCCTGATTCCCATCGTGCTGGTCATCGCCATGCTGGTGCTGGCGGTGGTGCTGTTCGGTGCCGATGCCTCCTGGGGGCCCAATCAGGTCGCGCTGCTGTCCGGCGCGATGATCGCGGGCCTGATCGGTCTCAAGAACGGCTATCGCTGGAGCGATATCGAAGAGGGGATCAACAAGGGCATCCAGATCTCGCTGGGCGCGATCCTGATCCTGCTGGCGGTCGGCGCGATGATCGGTACCTGGATTCTCGGTGGCACTGTGCCAGCGATGATCTACTACGGTCTGGACGTGATCGCGCCACAGTACTTCTATGCCTCCGCCTGCCTGCTGTGCGCGCTGGTGGCGCTGTCGGTGGGCAGCTCGTGGACGGTCGCCGGTACCATCGGCATCGGCCTGATCGGCATCGCCGATGGCCTGGGGCTGTCCGAGGCCATCACCGCCGGCGCGGTGATTTCCGGGGCTTACTTCGGTGACAAGCTCTCGCCGCTGTCCGATACCACCAATCTGGCGCCGGCAGCGGCCGGCACCACGCTGTTCGCGCATATTCGTCACATGCTGTGGACGACCGTGCCCAGCATCCTGCTCGCGCTGGCAGGCTTTCTGTGGCTCGGCCACGACTCCGTCTCCAGCCTGCAGACGCCGGAACAGGTCGCCAATCTGCGTGCCCAGCTGGGCGAGCAGTTCAATATCGGCCTGCACCTGCTGATTCCGCTCCTAGTGCTGCTGGTGATGGCCGTGCGTCAGATGCCCGCCTTTCCGGCCATCTTCATCGGCGCGGCGCTGGGCGCCGTCTTCGCGGTCATCTTCCAGCCGCAGGCGGTGGTGGGGTTGGCAAGCGTCACTGACATGTCCACCGCCATGGCGCTGCTCAAGGGCGTGTGGATGTCGATGTTCGATGGCTATGTTTCCCACAGCGGTGATGAGGTGATCGACTCGCTGCTCTCCAAGGGCGGCATGAGCAGCATGCTCAACACCGTGTGGCTGATCCTGTCGGCGATGACCTTCGGCGGCGTGATCGAACGCCTCGGCCTGCTGGAGCGTCTGGTGCAGAGCCTTCTGGGCGCGACACGCAACGCCGGTTCGCTGGTCATCACCACGCTGGGCACCTGCCTGGCCTCCAACGTGGTGACCGGCGATCAGTACATCTCGGTCATCCTGCCGGGGCGCATGTATCGCGCCGAGTTCCGTCGCCGCCGCCTGGCGCCGGTCAACCTGTCACGCGCGCTGGAAGACTCCGGCACCATCACCTCGCCGCTGATCCCCTGGAACAGCTGCGGTGCCTACATGGCGGCTACCCTGGGCGTCGCGACCTTGAGCTACCTGCCCTTTGCGCTGTTCAACCTGATCAACCTGGCGCTGGCGGTGGCCTACGCCATGGTCGGCTTCAAGCTGGAGCGCCTTGAGGAGGGCGAGGGAGCTGAAGGCGTGGAGCCGACGCCGCTGGCCGAGTCACTGGTGCTGGATACGCCCCACGAGACCTCGGAGTCACGCTGACTCGATCCTGAGGGATAGACAAAAAAAGCCCGCCACGTGGATCACGTGGCGGGCTTTTTTGCGGCTCAAGGTCAGGGCGAAGCCGTTCATCTCAGCGCTCAATCCGCGCACTGGTGCTGCATGAGACGCGCGAGAAAGTCACGGTATCGCTCAAGTTCCGCCATCTCGATGTATTCGTCTGCCTTGTGGGCCTGCGCGATGGAGCCCGGCCCACACACGACGGTGGAGAAGCCGCGATCCTGGAACCAGCCCGCTTCCGAGCAGAAGCCGACGCCACAGCGTTCACTCTGTCCCGTCAGGGCGAAGGCCAGCGCCTCTGCCATGCCGTCGGGTTCCGGGGTGAGTGCCGGCACCGAGGCATAGTCCTCCAGTGTCTGGATGCGGCAGTCGGCTGAATGCTGCTGCATCTCGCGAGCCAGTTGTGCGGTGAAGTCATCGAAGCGTGCACGCACCGCGTCAGGCGGGTCACTGGGCAGATTGCGCAGCTCCCAATGCAGACGAGCGTCCTTGGCAATGATATTGGGGGCATTGCCGCCCTGCATGGCGCTGACGTGCAGGGTGGAATAGGGCGGCTCGAACAGCTCTCCCCGGGTGGCATTGGTGCGCAGCTCGTTTGCCGTGCGCTCGAGTTCCGAGATGATGCGCGCGGCGTAGAAGGTGGCCGAGACGCCAAGATCTGGCCGGCTCGAATGGGCCGGGACGCCCGTCACCTCCGTGCGCCAGGAGTGCACGCCCTTGTGCGCTGACACCACGCGGCCTTGCGTCGGCTCGCCGATGATGACGGCGGCGACCTCGGGCAGTGTCTCGCGCATGTGGTCGATCAGCGGCAGGCAGCCCATGCAGGTGCTTTCTTCGTCATAGGAGAAGGCGAGATGGATCGGCCGCTTGAGAGGCGATGCGAGAAACTGCGGCACCATCGCCAGACACAGCGCGATGAAGCCCTTCATGTCCACTGAGCCGCGACCGTACAGGCGCCCCTCCTTGAGCGTGGCCTGGTACGGGTCCTGCGACCAGGTCTGCCCCGTGACGGGCACGGTGTCGGTGTGACCGGAAAGCACCACGCCCCCGGCGACAGGCGGCCCTATCGTCGCCAGCAGTGAGGCCTTGTCGCCCTCGGCATTCGGCAGCACGGTCGCCTGGATGTCGTGCTCGGCCAGCAGATCACGCACGAAGTGGATCAACGCCAGATTGGAGCGGTCCGATGTGGTATCGAAGGCGATGAGGCGAGTGAGGATATCGAGGGTGCGTTGCATGTCAGGCCTCATGAAGCGTGGCGTTTCTCGAGTGTGCGAAAGCCGAGGGTGATCAGTCCCGCGATGACGAGATAGATCAAGGCCATCAGCAGCAGCGGCTCGTAGACGATATAGGTTTCCTGGCGGATACGCCCGAAGACGGCATAGGTATCGATGGCGGAAATGGTCGCGACCAGTGGCGTCGCCTTGAGCTGGATGATCAGCTCGCCATTCAGCGTGGGCAATACCCGTTGTACGGCTCTGGGCAGCCAGATGCGCCGAAGAATGCTGAAGGGAGACATGCCCAGCGAGCGAGCCGCTTCAAGTTCGCCGCGCGGTACGCCGGCAAAGGCGCCGCGCATGATCTCGCCTTCATAACCCGCGAACGACAGGGTCAATGCACAGAAGGCGTAGATCCACGGATCTGCCAGCACCGGCCACAACCAGCTGCCACGCAAGCCGGGGATATACGGAAACAGAGACCCCAGTCCGTAGTAGAGAATCCACAGCTGCAGCAGCAAGGGGGTACCGCGAATCAGATTGCAGAACCCTCGCGCCAGCCACGCCAGCGGACGCGGCCCACGTGCCTGTGCCAGCCCCAGCGGGATGGCCAGCAGGAACCCCGCCACACTGGTGGAGACCAGCAGCAAGAGCGTCAGCAGTATGCCTTTGCCGATCTCACCGCGGTACTGGGCGACCCAGTCCCAGTGCATCTGGGTGCCGATCGCCACCAGGATGGCGACGACAATCGCGATCAGGATGAGGCGATGGGGCGGAAGTCTGGGCTCAGCCATGGTGGGCCCCCTTGTCCATGCGACGCTCCAGTGTCTTGAACAGCAGGTTGGAGGCAAGCGATACGATCAGGTAGAGCACCCCCGCGGCGCCGAGGAACAGCAGGTAATGACGGGTGGAACCGGCCGCCTGTCGCGAGGCCAGTGTCAGTTCCGTGAAGCCCACAACCGCCAGCAGTGCGGTGTCCTTGGTCGCGATCAGCCATAGATTGGAGAGGCCTGGCAGGGCGCCTGGCAGCAACAATGGCAGCGTGATGCGGCGCAGGATGGTGAAGGGCGCCATGCCATGCGCCAGTGCGGCCTCATGCATTCCCTTGGGGATGGCATTGATGGCACCGCGGATGACCTCGGTGGCATAGGCGCCCTGCACCAGAGCGATGACGGCCACCCCGGCGACGAAGGGGCTGATCTCGAGGGGGCCGAGGCCGACGGCGCTGGCCAGATGGTTCAGGGCATCGGGCGCTGCGAAATACACCAGCAGGATCAGTACCAGCTCGGGAACCGCGCGTATCACCGTCGTATAGCCGGTGAGCAGATCGCGGGTGACGGGGCCACCCGAGATCTTGCCCGCAGCGCTCGCCATGCCGATCACCAGGCCAATCAGATAGCCGCTCGCCGCCACCTGCAGCGATAGCACCAGACCATCCAGCAGAGCGCCTCCCCAGCCCGGCGGCGTCAGCGACAGCAGCTCGCCGATGCTCATGTTGCGATAGTCAGCCATGCAATTTCCTCATGCGGTATGGCGAAGTCGAGACGAGGGCGGCTTCAATCTCCGTAGATGTCGAAGTCGAAGTACTGCTTGCTGATCTCGTCATAACGCCCGCTGGCACGAATCTCGGCGATACCGGCATTCAGGCGCTCCAGCAGCTCGTTGTCGCCCTTGCGCACGCCGAATCCAACGCCGGACCCCAGGATGCTCTCGTCGTGCGCGACATTGCCCTTCATGTCACAGCACAGTTCGCCATCGTCGCTCGCCAGATAGTCATCCAGCACGAGGATGTCGGCCAGGGTGGCATCGATGCGTCCGGCGAACAGGTCCTGATTGGCCTCATCCTGGGTCTGGTATTCACGCACTAGAGTGTCGGGGAAGTGGCGCTTGGCATAGGTCTGATGAATGGAGGCCGACTGCACACCCAGTGTCTTGCCGGCCAGTCCTTCTGGCGTCGGCGCGATCTCGTCGCCCTTGGCACCCATGACGGCAGCGCTGGTCTGGTAGTACTTGTCCGAGAAGTCGATGACCTTGCGGCGCTGCTCGGTGATGGAGAGTGAAGCGGCGATCGCATCGATCTTGCGCGTGGTCAGCGCCGGAATCAGGCCATCCCAGGAGGAGGTGACAATCTCGCACTCAAGCTCTGCCGCGGCGCAGACGGCATTGGCGATATCGACTTCCCAGCCGGTCACGCTGCCATCGGACTCCAGGGTGGCGAACGGCGGGTAGGGCTCGCTGGCGAAGCCGACACGTACGACGTCGGCCTGGGCTACGGTGCTCAGGGTCAGGGCGATGGCGCCGAGAGATGCGATAGCGGACAGGGTTTTCATTGTTGGTCTTCTCCTGGTTCAGGTAATCGAGCCGATGAACTGCTTGAGGCGCTCGGAAGAGGGGGAGCGGAATATCTGGTCGGGGGTGCCCTGGGCCTCGATGTTGCCCTGGTCGAGGAAGATGACCTTGTTCGCGACGTCAGCGGCGAACTTCATCTCATGGGTGACGATGACCATGGTGCGTCCTTCGGCAGCCAGGTCGCGCATCACCTCGAGCACCTCGCCGACAAGTTCGGGGTCCAGTGCCGAGGTCGGTTCATCGAAGAGCAGCACCTCCGGCGACATGGCCAGGGCTCTGGCGATGGCGCCACGTTGCTGTTGGCCGCCGGAAAGCGTCCTCGGGTTGGCCTGGCGGTGGGAGTACAGCCCGACGCGCTCCAGCAGCTGGTGAGCATGCTCCCGAGCTTCTGCGCGGGACTGACCGAGCACCTGCATCGGCGCTTCCATGAGGTTCGCTTCGAGGCTCATGTGAGGCCAGAGATTGAAGTTCTGGAAGACCATCGCCAGGCGAGCTCGCAGCAGACGCAGCTGTCGGCGATTGACGGGCTCGAGTCGCTGGCCACGCCGCCGCAGCGCCACGTCCTCGCCCAGCAGACGCAAGGACCCGTCGCTGGGTGTCTCGAGCAGGTTGATGCAGCGCAGCAGGGTGGACTTGCCCGAGCCGCTGCTGCCGATCAATGAGATCACGTCACCACGCTGGGCAGTGAGGTCGATGCCCTTGAGGACTTCGCGTCCAGCAAAGGATTTCCAGAGTCCGCGAATGTCGATGACGGCATCGTCATTCGTATCGGTCATCGGGGTGACAGGAGAGTGAGGCACGCGCGAGTCCTCTGATTGATCTTGTTGTTATGCACTCGGCTACTGACTATGCAGTTGCATAAAGTCATGTGCCTGTATAAAACTATGCATCTGTATAAAAATTATGCATCTGTATAACATTCGAGTCAATTGCGACTGACAGACCATCAAATGAGGTTTCCTCCATGTCGAATACCCCCGTCTCCTCCCGGTTCGGTTGCCACTCAATGGCCGCTCCAATGACGCGTGTCCTGATGCGTCGTCCTGGCGACAGCCTGCGCAATGCCGATCCGGCGGTCTGGCATTACAACCACTACTTCAATGCCGAGAAAGCCATCAGTCAGTACCAGGCCCTGGTCGAGATGGTGGAGGAGAGCGGTGCCGAGATCGTCTGGATGGAGGACACCAATGACGGGCTGTCAGATGCCATGTTCACCCGCGATGCCTCGGTGGTGACGCGTGCCGGCGCCGTGCTGTTCCAGATGGGCAAGCCGCTGCGCAAGGACGAACCGAACCGGCATGGTCAGGTCTATGAGCAGGCCGGTATTCCGGTCATCGGTCGGCTGGAAGGTGAGGCGGCCATCGAGGGGGGCGACACCCTGTGGCTGGATGAGAACACCCTTGTCGTCGGCATGGGCTTCCGCTCCAATCGGGAGGGCGTGCGTCAGCTCAACGCGCTGCTCAATCCGCATGGTATCGAGGTGCTGGGCTTCGACCTGCCCGTCTGGGAGGGCGAGGCGGCCTGCCTGCATCTGATGTCGGTGATCTCGCCGCTGGCGGATGACACCTATCTGGTACATCCCAAGTTGATCCCTGCTGCACTCTGGACCTTGATGAAAGCGCGCGGTATCCGCTTCGTGATTGCCCCGGAAGAGGAGTTCCACCAGTCGCTGGGCCTGAGCCTCAATGTCATGCCGTTGGCGCCGAACGATTGCGTGATGATCGATGGCTTCCCCGGCACGCGTGCCGTGATGGAAGCCGCCGGCGTGCGTGTGCGCACTTTTGAAGGTGACGCCCTGTGCATGGCGTGCGAAGGTGGCCCCACCTGCCTGACCAATCCGATTCTGCGCGAGGGGTAATTCACGTTCCATGGCCAGTCGTCGAGACAACAATGCCCGAGAGGATGACCTGATCGAAGCGACCCTGACCTGCATTGCCAGCGAGGGAATCTCGCGCACGACAGTGCGGCGTGTCGCCGAATATGCTGGTGTCTCGAATGGGTTGATCCGCTTCTATTTCGAAGGCAAGGACAACATGCTCTACGCGGCCTATCGCCGCTTTCTGGAGCGCCTGCTGTCCGATGCCTCCGACACGATAGAAGGGCGAGAGCTGGCACCTCATGCAAGGTTGAAGGCCTTTCTTGAGGCCAATCTGTCACCGCCGATCGTGACGCCGCAGACATTGTTGCTGTGGGCCAACTTTCTGCCGCTCACCTATGGCGACCCTCGCATGGCCGAGATTCGCCGTGAGGCCTATCGCGAAACGACCGAGCTGTTCCGTCATCTGGTGGAGGACGTTCTGGTGGCGGAAGGGCGTCAGGAAGATGAGACCCGGCTGCAGCATCTGACCATCGCGCTCAACGGGCTGGTCGATGGCCTGTGGATCGAGGGCGCCCTGCGGGGTGACTCGCTGAACGTGGGCGAGATGCAACAGATCGGCCTCGACGCTGCCGTGAATCTGCTGGGGCTGTCGGGGTGGGAAGCGTTGGCGTGAGGGGCGGCATGTCGAGTGGCGCCCACTGACAGAAAAGCCCGCCACGTGGATCACGTGGCGGGCTTCTTGCTGTCTGCAGGGGCCAATCAGGCCGTGCAGGATTGGCGGAGCTTACTTGTAGGCAGCGGCCTTGAGCGCGGCGATACGGTCATCCAGCGGCGGGTGGCTGGCGAACAGTTGCTCCATCAGCTTGCGGCTCTTGCCGGTGGTGATGGCGAAGGCGGTCATGGTGTCGGGCATCTGGTCCGGCAGCTCATGTTCCTGCTTGAGGCGAGCCAGGGCATTGATCATCGAGCCGCTGCCCGCCAGGCCTGCGCCTGCGGCATCGGCACGGTATTCGCGCCAGCGCGAGAACCAGGCGACGATCATCGAGGCCACCAGGCCCAGCACCATTTCCAGCACGAACACGACCGCCATGTAGCCGAAGAAGCCCAGGCCGCCGTTCTCGTCATCGCGCTTGAGGAAGGCGTCGATGGCGTGTGCGGCGATACGCGCGAAGAACATCACGAAGGTGTTCACCACGCCTTGGATCAGCGTCAGCGTCACCATGTCGCCGTTGGCGACGTGGCCGATCTCGTGCGCCAGCACGGCGCGCACTTCCTCGGGGCGCATGCGATTGAGCAGGCCGGCCGAGACGGCGACCAGCGCATCATTGCGGTTCCAGCCGGTAGCGAAGGCATTGGATTGCTGCGCCGGGAAGATGCCGACTTCCGGCATCTTGATGCCAGCGTCGCGCGCCAGTTCACCGACGGTGTCCAGCAGCCAGCGCTCGGTGTCGTTCTGCGGCTGTTCGATGATCACGGTGCCGGTCGAGGACTTGGCCATCGTCTTGGACAGGAACAGCGAGATCACGGAACCGGCCATGCCGATGATGAAGCAGAAGATCAGCAGCGCCGTGTAGTTGATGCCGTTGGCTTCCATGTAGCCATCGAAGCCCAGCAGGCGCAGCGTGACACTGGCCAGCAGCACCACCGCCAGGTTGGTGATCAGGAAAAGGGCTATCCGCATCATGGGGTCAGGTCTCCAATGCCAATATATCGGTAGGGCGCAATTATCTGCCCGCGATACTGACAGTGAGATGAATCACTGGCGGCAGCGCGGGTAGAATTTGCGTCGACAGTCTGCAAGGACGGTCTGCAAGGACAGCAAGGTATCACCACTGGAGGCGACCTGCGTAGCCCCTTGATCGCAGGGGCTGGGCCGACGTCAGGCCTTGCGACGTCGCGCCAGGAAGCGGCCGAGGCGTTCGATGGCTTCTTCCAGCTGGTCGGCGTAGGGCAGGGTGACGATGCGCAGGTGGTCCGGATTCGGCCAGTTGAAGGCGGTGCCCTGCACCAGCAGCATCTTCTCTTCCAGCAACAGCTCCAGCACCATCTGCTGGTCGTCCTCGAAGGGATACATCTCGGGGTCGAGCCGCGGGAACATGTAGAGCGCGCCCTTGGGCTTCACGCAGCTGACGCCGGGTATCTCGTTGAGCTTCTTCCAGGCCGCGTCACGCTGGGCCAGCAGGCGTCCGCCCGGCAGTACCAGATCATTGATCGACTGGTAGCCGCCGAGCGCCGTCTGGATGGCGTGCTGCGCCGGCACATTGGCGCACAGGCGCATGCTGGCCAGCATGTCGAGGCCGGAGATGAAGTCGGCCGCCGGGCGCTTGTCGCCGGAGAGAATCATCCAGCCGGAGCGGAAGCCCGCGCAGCGGTAGCTCTTGGACAGGCCGTTCATGGTCACGACCAGCAGATCATCGGCCAGCGCGCCGGTGGAGACGTGCTCGGTGCCGTCGTAGAGGATCTTGTCGTAGATCTCGTCCGAGAACACCACCAGACCGAATTCGCGCGCGACCTGCAGGATGTCCTTCACCACCGCGGGCGGATAGACCGCGCCGGTCGGGTTGTTCGGGTTGATCAGCACGATGCCCTTGGTGTGGCTGGTCACCTTGGCGCGGATGTCCTCGATGGAGGGCGCCCAGTCCTGCGCTTCGTCACACAGATAGTGCACGGCGCGACCACCGGCCAGGTTGGCGGCAGCAGTCCATAGCGGGTAATCCGGCGCCGGTACCAGCAGCTCGTCGCCATCATCGAGCAATGCCTGCATGGCCAGCACGATCAATTCCGAGACGCCGTTGCCGACGTAGATGTCCTCGATCCCGACACCCTGGATATCCTTGCGCTGGCACTCCTGCATGATCGCCTTGCGCGCAGAGTAAAGCCCCTTGGAATCACAATAGCCCTGCGCTGTCGGCAGGTTGCGCATCACGTCCTGCAGAATCTCTTCCGGTGCCTCGAAGCCGAAGGGCGCCGGGTTGCCGATATTGAGCTTGAGAATGCGATGGCCCTCGTCCTCGAGACGCTTGGCGTGTTCGAGAACCGGCCCGCGAATGTCATAGCAGACGTTGTCCAGCTTGTGTGACTTGCGAATTTCGCGGGGCTTTCTTTGCTCGGTATCCATGATGCTTTCCGTAGATCTCCGTCACGTAAGGTGTAGGGGCGAGCGTCCAGCATATCGCGCCGCTGGCCTGCCGCGCCACGGCCAAGGGCCAATAGCGTGGTTAAATTTGTGGTTTGAGATGTTCAGGCAGAAAAAAATCCCGCCAGAGGTTTTCTGGCGGGATTTTCAACTGGCATTCAAGCGTCTCCCGCAGGCGGGGGCCAGGCGAGAGTCGCGTTAGCGCCTTGTTCTGGTAGCGTTATTCGCTCTCTTGCTCACGCGTTTCGGCTCCATCTTCCGTCTCGCCACTGGCTTCCGGGACCGGCTCGGCAGGAATGTCGGCGGGTGTTTCCAGTGTCAGGCGCCCAAGCTTGCCGTCGCGCAGTTCATGCAGCAGTACCTCGGCACCGCGGTGCAGGTCGATGATGCCACCGGCACGCAGGCCGCCGCGCTTGCTGGCGATCTCTTCCAGAATCGCGACCCCATTGAAGCCGGACAGCGCCATCAGATCGACCTTGCGGGGGCCATCACTCTCGACTCGCTCGGCGTCAGGGTTGGCGCTGTAGGCCGGCAGTGACTTCAGCTTGTAGCGTGCGGTCAGCTCCGTGGGATAGCGCTTGGCCAGCTCCGCCGCGACGATCACCGCCACATCGGTGTAATCGATGGCGGTGTCACGGATCGCGCCACTGCCGGCCAGACGATAGGCGCTGGCCTGGTCCTCGATCTTCGGCCACATCACCCCAGGGGTATCGATCAGAGCGATGCCACCGTCGATGCGAATCTTCTGCTGGCGCTTGGTGACGGCGGGCTCGTTGCCGGTCTTGGCGATCTTGCGACCCGCCAGGCCATTGATCAGCGTCGACTTGCCGACGTTGGGGATGCCCATCACCATCACGCGCGCATCACGATCGACGCGGATATGGCCGGCCATCTCGCGGCACAGGCGCGGAATCTGCTTGAGGTCACGCGCCTCAAGCGTGGTGATCGCCAGTGCACGGGTGTTGGGCAGGGCATCGAAATACTCGACCCATTCGCGCGTGCGTGCCGGGTCCGCCAGATCGGCGCGAGACAGCAGCTTGAGTACCGGCTTGTGGCGGGTCAGTTCGGACAGCACCGGATTGGTGCTGGAGTAGGGGAGGCGGGCATCGAGGACTTCGATGACCACGTCGATCTCGGGCAGCGCGTCCTTTATCTGACGGCGTGCCTTGTGCATATGTCCCGGATACCAGCCCAGCATGTCGCTTCTCTCCTGCCGTCAGGGGTATGACGGTTGTTCTGTCACCTCTGTCCTGCCTCCTTACTTCCCGCATGCCAGGAAAGGCGCTCATCCATCAGGGATGGCGCTACATGGCATGCGGGAGAGGAGGGGACGCGTATGGCGACGCATTCTATCAGAGGCGGCCTGGCCATGGAGGCGCGCTATCCGGTCTTCACTGCCTCAGCGCTCTATCGACTCGCGATGCCCCGGGCGTCAGGCACGTATCGGCTTGAAGCGCAGCGCGACGGAGTTGATGCAGTAGCGCTGACCGGTGTCAGTCGGGCCATCTGGAAAGACGTGCCCCAGATGGGATTCGCAGCGACGACAGCGCACTTCCACGCGACGCATGCCATGGCTGGTATCGAAGTGCTCCTCGACGGCGGCATCGGCATAGGGGCGGTCGAAGCTCGGCCAGCCACAGCCGGAATCGAACTTGGTGTCGTTGTCGAACAGCTTGGCGTCACAGGCGATGCAGTGATAGGTACCCGGCGTCGGGCTGACTTCGTGATCGCCGCTGAAGGGGCGCTCGGTCCCTGCCTCGCGCGTCACCCGGTATTGCTCCGGCGTCAGGCGCTTGCGCCACTCCTCTTCACTGCGAATCAACTTGTCCTGAGTCTGCGGGTCTTGTTCGCTCATGATCTCTTCTCTCTATCTATGCGTTTCTCGAATGCGTGCTCGCGCGAACCTGCAAGCAAGTTCTCCTGCGCGGCAATTCGAAAAGAGTGGCTGCCGGTCTTCACGCGAAACCCGGCACATACCCCAAGAATGCGGGCGTCAGGGCGTGACCACAAGCATGTGGTGGATGCACTTGGCCAACGCCGGAAAAATCCTGTTGAAGCAGGGGGTTGACGAAGGGGGAGGGTCTTTGTAATATACGCGCCACCTCGACGAGGCAAGAACGTTACGTCCCATTCGTCTAGTGGTCCAGGACACCGCCCTTTCACGGCGGTAACAGGGGTTCGAACCCCCTATGGGACGCCACTTTCCTTGCAGCGTAGAGACCGGAGTGCGGGAATAGCTCAGTGGTAGAGCACAACCTTGCCAAGGTTGGGGTCGCGAGTTCGAATCTCGTTTCCCGCTCCATTTAGATCAGGCATGTCTTGTTCTAACGTGTGTCCCATTCGTCTAGTGGTCCAGGACACCGCCCTTTCACGGCGGTAACAGGGGTTCGAACCCCCTATGGGACGCCATCTTCGGTCTTGTGTGGTCGCATGATCTGCTTGTGTTGCGGGAATAGCTCAGTGGTAGAGCACAACCTTGCCAAGGTTGGGGTCGCGAGTTCGAATCTCGTTTCCCGCTCCATTAGGAACAAGTGGTGTGACAAGGTCGCGAGCTGAACGTCAGCCCGGTCGAATCTCATCTCTCGCTCCAGAGGAAAAGGCAATGCGATAAGGTCGCGAGCTGGTTCGCCAGTCCGATCGAATCTCGTTTCCTGCTCCAGAACGTCCCATTCGTCTAGTGGTCCAGGACACCGCCCTTTCACGGCGGTAACAGGGGTTCGAACCCCCTATGGGACGCCATGCAGAGCATGATGGTGTGGCAAGCCAGCAGTAAGACAGATGTCGTGAGCACAGGTTCATGACACCCGGTGCGGGAATAGCTCAGTGGTAGAGCACAACCTTGCCAAGGTTGGGGTCGCGAGTTCGAATCTCGTTTCCCGCTCCATTTAGATTAAGCATGGCTTTTTCTAACGTGTGTCCCATTCGTCTAGTGGTCCAGGACACCGCCCTTTCACGGCGGTAACAGGGGTTCGAACCCCCTATGGGACGCCATTCTGTTTTACGCCGCAGTTTTTGTGTTTCGACAGGCGGGAATAGCTCAGTGGTAGAGCACAACCTTGCCAAGGTTGGGGTCGCGAGTTCGAATCTCGTTTCCCGCTCCAGTCGAAAAGCGCAATGATAGGTCGCGATCTGGAACGCCAGTCCGATCGAATCTCGTTTCCCGCTCCAGTCGAATGTGACGTTGCAAGCTGAAGCATGACATAGCAGTACGCCATCGCCTGACAGACACGATCATCGTGTTACGTCACTGGCGATTTTTTTGTGCCTGAAATTCCTCTCCGCCCTGTTCTGCGCCGCTCTCTGGTGCTGTCCCCGCGTGATTTTCTCCCTCTGCTTGTTTCCCGTGGCGCACTAATGCCTTTCTGCCGTGTGTCTGATGTGGCAGCGCCGAATGCGTTACCATGCGCATCCAATATCTTGCGTCTGATTTTCATGTTCGCGGACGGCGAAACGGTGCCATCACTGTTGCGCAATTGTTCTCAGATGCGTCTTTTCTGCTGTGCTGGCTGACAGCGTCAATCGATTACAGGTGTCCGATGTCACGACCTGCCTTGTCTATCCGTGGCCTGACCAAGGTCTACGGCAACGGTTTTGAGGCGCTCAAGGGGGTTGATCTTGACGTCCCCGAGGGCGATTTCTTCGCGCTGCTGGGCCCCAATGGGGCCGGCAAGTCCACGACCCTCGGCGTGGTGAGTTCGCTGGTGCAGAAGACCGCAGGCAAGGTCGAGATCTATGGAATCGATATCGACAAGGACTTCTCGAAGGCCAAGTATCACCTCGGCGTCGTGCCGCAGGAGTTCAACTTCAATCAGTTCGAGAAGGTGCAGGACATCGTGATGACCCAGGCGGGTTATTACGGCATGCCGATGAAGGAAGCGCGCCCACGTGCCGAGCGTCTGCTCAGGGACCTCGGGCTGTGGGACAAGCGCGACACCCCCTCACGCATGCTGTCCGGTGGCATGAAGCGCCGTCTGATGATTGCCCGTGCGCTGATTCACAAGCCGCGTCTGTTGATTCTCGATGAGCCGACGGCCGGTGTGGATATCGAATTGCGCCGCTCGATGTGGGAGTTCATGCGCCGCATCAATCGGGAGGAGGGCACCACCATCATCCTCACCACGCATTACCTGGAAGAGGCCGAGAGCCTGTGCCGCAATATCGCCATCATCAACCATGGCGAGATCGTGCATAACACCAGCATGCGTGAGCTGCTCAAGGAGCTGGATGCGGAAACCTTCCTGCTCGACATTCGTGAGCCGCTGACCAAGGCGCCGGTGATTGCCGGGTTCGAGGTTTCCTTGAGTGACTCTCAGCAGCTGGCGCTCGCCGTGCGCAAGGGCCAGTCGATCAATACCGCCTTCGCGGCGCTGGATCGTGCCGGTATCACCGTGGTGTCAATGCGCAATCGTGCCAATCGTCTCGAGGAGCTGTTCGTCGACCTGGTCGAGCGTTCCAACGCCGAAAGCGGTATCGCCTCCAATGTTGCCAAGGAGATCACGCAGTGAACCCACGTCAGCTATGGGTGGCTCTGGTCACCATCGTCGTCAAGGAAGTCCGTCGTTTCACGCGCATCTGGCCGCAGACGCTGTTGCCGCCTTCCATCACCATGACGCTCTATTTCGTCATCTTCGGCAATCTCATCGGCTCGCGCATCGGCACCATGGATGGCATCAGCTACATGGATTACATCGTGCCGGGGCTGATCATGATGTCGGTGATCACCAACTCGTATTCCAACGTGGCCTCGTCATTCTTCTCCAACAAGTTCCAGCGCAGCATCGAGGAGCTGATGGTCTCGCCGCTGCCCTCGTGGATCATTCTGCTCGGCTACATCATCGGTGGCGCCGTGCGCGGGCTGGGGGTCGGCATCATCGTGACCGCCGTGGCCTTCCTGTTCACGGACCTCGATATCCATCACCCCTTCCTGACCATCATGGTCGTGGTGCTGACGGCGCTGCTGTTCTCCATCGGTGGCTTCATCAATGCGCTGTTCGCCCGCAAGTTCGATGACATCTCGATCATTCCGACCTTCGTGCTCACGCCGCTGACCTACCTGGGTGGTGTCTTCTATTCCATCCACATGCTGCCGGAATTCTGGCAGACGGTGTCGCTGGCCAACCCGATCCTCTATATGGTCAACACCTTCCGCTACGGCATTCTGGGCGTCTCGGACATCAGCGTCGGCCCGGCGATGGCCGCCATCGTGGCCTTCATCATCGGCCTGTTCGCCTTCGCGCTGTGGCTGCTGGAGCGCGGCAAGGGCATCCGCAGCTGAAGATGTCGCCCAGACGATGATGGTAAGATGCGCGCTATCGCGCCAGTGCATGCAACGCCGGCTTCTGCCGGCGTTCTGCTGTCTGCGCCCCTGATATCGATGCTTTATTGGCCTATTTCACTGGAGTGCTGTCATGGCTCACCCCACTGCCGTCAACGTGCCCGACGAGGCGCGCCCCGAGACTCTCAAGGATGCCCCGCTCGGGCGAGAGTCCGCCTATCCCGAGCACTACGATGCCAGTCTGCTGTTCCCCATCGCGCGGGCAGCCAACCGTGGCCCCATCGGCATCGATGACGCGGCGCTGCCGTTCGTCGGTGAGGATGAGTGGCACGCCTTTGAAGTCTCCTGGCTGGATGAGGCCGGCAAGCCGTGGGTGCGCGTGGCCCGTTTTCGCCTGCCGGCAGCCTCGCCGAACCTGATCGAATCCAAGTCCTGGAAGCTCTATCTCAACAGTCTCAATCAGAGTCGTTTCTCCGATCAGGCAGCGGTGAAGGCAACGCTGGAGCGTGACCTCGCCGCCGCGTCCGGTGCGCCGGTCGAGGTGCGTCTGCTGGAGCTGGACGATAGCGAGCTGGACGTCGGGCGCCTGCCGGGAGAGTGCCTCGATGACTTGCCGATCAGCGTCGAGCATTACACGCCGTCGCCGGAGCTGCTCAGCGCCGATGACGCCGACATCGTCAGCGAAGACCTGCACAGCCACCTGCTCAAGTCCAACTGCCCGGTCACCGGCCAGCCCGACTGGGGCAGTGTGTGGATCCGTTATCGCGGCCCGCGTATCGATCGCGAGCGCCTGCTGGCCTATCTGATCAGCTATCGCCAGCACCAGGATTTCCATGAGCACTGCGTCGAGCACCTGTTCGTCGACCTGATGGCGCGCGTGAAGCCTGAGTCTCTGCTGGTGATGGCGCGCTACGTGCGGCGTGGCGGCCTGGATATCAGCCCGTGGCGCGCCACGGCGGATCTCGAGGCCGAGGCCCGCGCCAGTCTGCCGCTGCGTCTCTCCCGGCAGTAGTCGTCTCTGTCACCTCGCCAACCAGATAGCGCCTTGCCAGTCAGGTAGCGCCTTGCCAATCAGGTAGATAGCAGCGAGTGATGAGACGGCGTACCGGCGACATGCTAGTGTGAGAATCATTCTTATCTTAAGTCTGTGACAGGAGAGACGATGGACGCGCTGACGTTACTGCATGAACGCAATTCCATGGGCAAGTTGATGGCGCCGGCCCCGAGCACTGTGCAGATGGAGGCCATCTATCAGGCCGCCCTGCGCGCGCCGGACCACGCCGAGCTGACGCCCTGGCGCTTCATCGAATTCACGGGTGGCGGGCTTGAGCGCCTTGGCGAGCTGTTCGCCGAGGCGGAGCGCAACAAGTCGCCGGCCGGTGACGAGGCCGCCCAGGCCGCTGCCAGCAAGAAGCCGCTGCGTGCGCCGATGGTGATCGCGGTGATCGCCAGGGTCACGCCGGACCACCCCAAGGTGCCGCGTGTCGAACAGGTGGTCAGCGCCGGCTGTGCCGCCCACGCCATGCTGTATGCCGCTCAGGCCCAAGGGCTCGGTGGTATGTGGCGCACCGGTGGCTACGCCTTTGACCCCATCGTGCACGCAGGGCTGGGCATGGGCGAACAGGATGAGCTGGTCGGCTTCCTTTATCTCGGCACCCCGGGCGGACGCCTCAAGCCATTGCCGAACCGCAACAGTGCCGACTTCGTCGAACGCTGGCAGTGAAATGCTGCATGAGCGAGGCCCTTGATGAGAAGCGCTGAGCGAGGGCCTGAATGAGAGAGGCGCTGAGCGAAGCCCTTGATGAGAGAGACGCTGAGTGAGTGAGACGCGAAATGAGCCGTCGCGCTTGAGTGGTGAGGCCTGGCCAGCGTTGCCTCTGCCGCGTGATGCGCAGGGGCAGCCGGGCAGTCTCGCGGCGCCGGTCAGCGACGACCTGTCACGGTTTCGTGGCTGGCTGACGCAGGCGATCCCGCTGGCCGCTCATCTGGGGCTTGTCGAGATGCAGTGGTCAGAGCCCGAGCGTGCGACGGGTCAGCTGAGCTGGCATCTGCGTCTGCCGCCCAATCTCAATGACAAGGGCACCGCCTTCGGCGGCGCCATGAGTCTCGAGGCGACCCTGTGTGGCTGGAGCTGGCTGACGCTCTGGCTGCGTGCTCGCGGTATCCAGCGCGATATCGTGGTGTCGCAGGCCAGTCAGCAGTTTCTGGCCCCGGTCAGTGGCGACTATCACATCATCTGCGCGCCGGATGACATGGCAGCGCTGGACGAGGTGGGCGAGCGCCTGACGGCAGGGCGGCGAGCGCGACTGTCGCTGACCCAGCAGCTGTGGTGTCAGGTCGAAGGGCAGTCCGCTCCGCGACTGTGTTTCGAGGCCCGTGGCGATTACGTGGTGCTGGGGCCGTGACGACGAGTGCGGCCTCGGCCCAGTGCGCGGGTTGAGAGCACAGGGTGAAGCGTAGGGCGAGGGCGCAGGGTGGAGCGTAGGGCGAGAGCGCTGACGCTATCTATCTGAAAGTTTTTGGAAAAAAGGCTTGCGCCACTCGAAGGTTATCGATAATATACGCCGCGTTCTCAAGGGAAACACGACGCAGTCGGGTGACCAATGAGAGCACTGATCTGGAGGGGTGTCCGAGTGGTCGAAGGAGCACGCCTGGAAAGTGTGTAAGTCGAAAGGCTTCGAGGGTTCGAATCCCTCCTCCTCCACCAGATTCAGAAAAGCCCGCATCTCACGATGCGGGCTTTTCGCGTTTCTGAGGGGTGGTCTGTCGCTCGCCTCTCATTCAGCGGCGCCTCAGCCGCCTGTCTTCCTTATATTTCGCTCTCATCTATTCCGCTCTCATCTATTCCGCTCTCATCTATTCCGCTCTCATCGCGCGCGCCAGCATGTCCGCCATGGGTTTGCCGATATAGCTGGCAAAGCTGCGCTCGCCAGTACGGATCATCACTTCCGCCGGCATGCCGGACAGCAGACGCATGCTGTCCGTCATGTCGCCCTTGCCGGCTTCGGTGACACGAATCCGTGCCTTGTAGTAGCGCGCTCGGGTCGCTTCATCCTCGAAGCTGTTGGCGCTCAGGTGGGTCACCTCACCATCGATGATGTTGGACAGGCGCTGGTTGAACGCGCTGAAGCGGATTTCCGCCGGCTGGCCAAGGTAGAGGTGGTCGATATCGTGGTCCGGGACCCTTGCCTCGACGATGAAGCCATCGCCGGCGGGCACGATATCGAGCAGGGGGTCGCCGCTGCGTATCACCGCCCCCAGCGTATGAACCTTGAGCCCGACCACGGTGCCGGCAACCGGGGCGATGACCTTGGTGCGCCTCAGATTGTCATTGAGTGCGACCAGCCGCTCTTCCGCGTCGGTGACTTCGGCCTGTACCTGACGCAGGGACTCGCCGATCTGCTGCTGGAATTCCTGCAGGCGAATCTGTTTCTGCAGCTCGTTCTCGCTGATCTGCGAGCGCAGACGCGCGACCTCGGCAAACTGGCCCGCATTGTCGCTCTGGTATTCGAGGCTCTCGCGTTCCATCTCCCGCAGGCGCTGATTGTTGATCAATCCATTGCGAAACAGCTTGCGATGGTTGGCAACGTCATCATTGAGTGAGTTGATGCGTCGCCGCGTGATGGCCTGGGTATTCTCGAGGCCTGAAATCTGCTCGTTCATCTGCACGATCTGCTCATCCAGCGCCGCCATGGCACCGTTCAAGGATTGGCGACGGACCTCGAACAGACGCTGCTGGACTTCGAGGACTTCCTGCACCCGAGGATTGGTCGAACTGACCAGCGAATCCGGGAAGACCAGGCTGTCGGCATTGCTGTACTCCGCCAGCAGACGAATCTCACTGGCTCTGGAGATCAGATATTCGGCTTCGACGATCTTCTGCTGTGAGCGTGCCTGGGTATCGTCGAAAACGATCAGCACATCGCCAGCCTCGACATGATCGCCATCCTCGACCTCGATCGATTCGACGATACCGCCCTCCAGGTGCTGAACTGTCTTGGTAAAGCTTTCCACCGATACGGAGCCCGGTGCGACGACGGAAATGGCCAGATTCGCCATCACCGACCAGCTGCCGAATCCGCCCACCGCGACCAGCAGCACGGCCAGGCCGAAGCGTCGATAGCCGTGATCGCGCAGCGGAACGTCACTCTCGGCACTGGTATTGCCGGATGTGGAGTGGGTCATGAGGCGCTCTCCTCGCCGCCCTCATGGCGGCCTCTGGCACTGGGTTTGAGCTTGGTGACGCGCTGGACGCCTGTCGATCGGGCCTGTTGGCCGTTGCCTGCCACGGCCCGTGCCACGGGAGGTTCACGTGTCGGCGCGGCCAGTGACACCACCTGACCATCATTGAGCACGAGGATGCGATCGACCTGCTGCAGCAGGCGCTGACGGTGAGTGATGATCAATGCCGTGGTGCCTTCGCGACGCAGACGCATCAGGCATTCGGCCAGCGCCTGTTCACCGCTGGCATCCAGATTGGCGTCAGGTTCATCGAGTACCACCAGCACCGGTTTGCCGTAGAGGGCTCGGGCCAGGCCGATTCGCTGGCGCTGACCCGCGGAGAGGGCGGCGCCGCCATGCGACAGCCAGGTGTCATAGCCCTGGGGGAGTCGCAGAATCATCTCGTGCACCCCGGCGCTCTGCGCGGCTTGCACCACGAGTTGCGCATCGACCTCCTGAAAGCGCGCGATGTTCTCGGCAATGGAGCCGTCGAACAACTCGATGTCCTGGGGCAGATAGCCGAGGTGAGGCCCCAGCGCGGTCCTCTTCCACTGGGAGATATCCGCGCCATCGAGTCGCACGCAACCCAGCTGCACCGGCCATAGTCCCAGCACCACTCGCGCGAGGGACGACTTGCCTGAGGCGCTGGGGCCCACCACGGCAATGTGCTCGCCCTTGGCGAGTGTCAGGTTGATGTCCTTGAGGGTCGGCAGGCGCTCGCCTGGCGGGGCGGCGTTGACCGCCTCGAGCTTCAGCCGGCCCTTGGGGATCGGCAGCGGCATGGAAGGCGCCTCGGCTGGCACGGCCTCAAGCAACTCCTCCAGACGCGCGCGTGCGGTTCTGGCGCCGCTGAAGCCTTTCCAGCCATTGATCATCTGATCGATTGGCGCCAGCGCACGTCCCATCAGAATCGAGCCGGCAATCATCATGCCCGGAGTCAGGTCACCGGCCAGCACCAGATAGGCGCCCAGCCCGAGAATCAATGACTGAAACATCAGGCGCAGTATCTTGGAGGTGTTGGTCAATAGGCCCGCGCGGTCGCTGGCTTTGGACTGCAACGCCAGATACTCACGATGGCGGGCTGCCCAGCGCCCCTGAATGCCGGGCAGCATGCCCATGGCATGCAGCACTTCGGCGTTGCGCAGATTGCTGTTGGCGAGGTCCTGGGACAGGACGTGCTGTCCGTTGGCATCGGCCAGCAGCTGCCTGGTCGTCTTCTCATTGATCAAGGCGATCACGGCCAGCACGAGACCCGCACCCAGGGCAAACAGGCCAAACCACGGGTGAAACAGCGCCAGCACGCCGATATATACCGGCACCCAGGGAGCATCGAAAAACGCGAACAGCCCATTGCCGGACAGGAATTGGCGCAGGGTAGTGAGGTCATTCAGCGGTTGCGCGGAGGGCTTGCCCGGGGTGGTCAACGAGCGCTTGAACATGGCGCCGTAGAGTCGAGGGCTGAGCAGCACATCCAGACGATTGCCGACCCGGACAAGGATTCTGGAACGCACCAGTTCCAGCGCGCCCATCACCATGAACAGGAACACGACCACCAGAGTCAGCATCAGCAGCGTTTCCTGGCTGCGTGTCGTGATGACGCGATCATAGACCTGCAGCATGTAGAGCGGAGGCACCAGCATCAGCAGGTTGATGAAAAGACTGAAGAGACCGACGTAGACGAAGCTTTGTCGGCAATGGTCCAGGACCTTTTGCAGGTCATTGCCTTCCTGTGGGGTGGCCATGATCTCGTTCCCTAGCGTCATTGTTGTTCTTTTTATCCAGGTCACCGTCGTTGACGGCTGCCCTGAGCCTGGATCTTTTCATGATGTGCTACTTGGCGATGGAATGAATCGCATTGCTCAGCAAGTCATATTGGCTATCTATTTATTAGATTTTTATGTTTTGTTTTTCAGATAGCCTATTGAAATATTGCGTCTGAAAGGTTGGCTAGCAAGTGAATATTTTGATGATCATCAAAAACATTTCAGGGTTTTATATTGTTGGTTTTTGCTGTTCATTTTGCTCACCTCCGAATCTATAAATCCACCTGATTCTCGTCTTTATAAAAGTATGGGGTTTCTGGTTTCCTGGTGGACTAACTCTTTTGGTGCTCGGTATTGTTTTTCTCCTAATTTGACGCATGGCAAGGGCTTAAAGGGGTGCTTTTTTATTGTTGTAAATGATTATGGCATTGTTTTTATTAGGCTTATTTTAACTTTCTGTTCCTTTGCATATTGCCATTGCAGGGAAGGTGTCAAAAACCTCTTGTCTTGCCATAGGCCACGTCTAGACTCGTTTTTGACGGGTTGAAGGGGATTTGGCCGGTCATCTTCGACAGTATCGGGATAGCGTTGGAGTGGAAAAAACACTGGAACTTCAGTTTCGGTGTGGGGGAGTCGTGTCATGAGGTTTCAAGATGGCGTAGCGGTTTCGCCACGATAATAATATTCAGGGGGTAAGGAAAATGTATTCCATGTCATTCGTATCCAGCCGTCTTGACGCCGGTAAAGGACGTCTCCGCAACGGCGACCGTCTGGAAGAAAGGGCTTTCCAGAGTCACGATGTCAGTGTCACGCCGTTTCCCTCTGCGTGGGGAGATTCGATCAAGGCAGTGCGAATGACCCTGGAAGATGCCCAGGATCGATTGTCGGTATTTGAGCGCTTCGAGCGTCCCTTTGTCTTTGATCATCTGCCTGCCCCCATGTCCGGCAAGCTCAAGATGATGATCGAGGCGTTGGATGACGCGGGCGAGGTACTGCCCGGGTCTGGCGAGCAGTTCGGCTTTGAGATCGAAGCTCCCGATGTCGTCGTCGAGGAGGTGAGTGAGCTGGGCGGCACGCCACAAGCTGACCCGCAAGATGCGCCTCCGGCTGACCCCCTGACCCTCCAGAGCGATGATGTCATCGGTGAGCCCATCGCTCAGGAAGACCCGCTTGCCCAGGCGCTGCTGGCCAGTGATGACGAACCTGCCGCAGGCGCCGAGCCTGCGCTTCTGGCCGAGCCCGCGCCTCTGGCAACGGCGGCGCTCATCGCGCCGGAAAGCTTTGCTACCCTGCGCATCGAGGCGGAAGACCTCACGGACTCAGACGCTGATGGCAATCTTGCCTCCCTGAGCGGCGCCGGTATCGAGGTGGTGTCGGGAGCGCAGAGCCCCCTCAATACCGAGAATGCCTCAGGCAGTGCCTATGTGGACTTCGCCGCCGCGACCGGCGAGACGCTGACCTTCAGCTTCAGCGTTGCCGAGGCCGGCGAGTATGAACTCGCCCTGGGGTATGCGCTGAGCCGCGATGAGGATGGCTCCGAGCGTAATCGCCCGCTGCGTCTGGACGTCAACGGCGAGCTTCAGGATCGAATGTTCGACCTGCCGAGCACCAGCCTGACGAATGACACTTCGGATTTCAGCACCTTCGGTGAGCGTACCATTCGCGTTCAGCTGCAGGCAGGCGAGAACACGGTGTCGTTCACCTCCAACGGTGCCAGTGGCCCCAACGTCGACTATCTGGAAGTGCGTGCGCCGGACCCGGACGTCTACGTCATCCAGGGCGAGGATCTCGACATCGGCCCGACCTCTGATGTCGCCGATGCTGGCACCAATCGCGTGGTGACGGTCGACAACATCGCCAGCTTCACCGATGGCGAGGAAACCTTCCGGGTCGGGGCCGAAGGAGCCAGCTATCTCGATTGGGCATCGGGCAATGCCGAAGCCTACGGAGAATTCACCCTCGAGGTGGCCACCGCCGGCACTTACAGCGTCACCGTGACCTATGCCAGCAGTTCTGTACGTCCCATTGATCTCTTTTTGGTCGATGACGACACGCAAAGTCAGGTCGGCACCTTCCAGTTCGCAGCGGTAGAGGCTCCGGGCTACTACCCCGATGATGTCGATGATGTGCCCGCGGACAACCAGCCAGGCAATGGCGGGTCTTCCGCGTGGGAAGGCTGGAGCACCGAGACGCTGGAAATAACGCTTGCCGCCGGCAGCAATACCCTGCGTCTGGGCGGCGCGACCAATGGCCCGAATATCGACAAGATCGAGGTGGCGCTACTGGAAGCCGACGAGGTAGATCCTGTCGATCCGGTGATTGCGCCAGTGGTGGTGCAAGCCGAGGACGCCGTGCTGGGCGTCGACAACGGGGCCGCCACCTTGGTGCGCGACGCCGCCAATCCCGAGGCCGGTGGCTTTGTCGGACTGCGCCCGGACTTTTCCGGCACCGGTTATGTGGATTTCGGCAGCGCGCCGGGAGATAGCCTGACCTTCACCGTCAATGTGGCCGAGGCGGGTGACTACGACCTCAACTTCCGCTATGCCAGCAATGGTGCGCGTCCGCTGGATCTGTCGATCAACGCAGGCGAGCCCACCGCGCTTGCCTTTGTCGCGACGGACCCCAACGCCACCAACGTCGACCCTGAAGGCTTCGATGTCTGGGAGTACCAGACCCTGACGACGCGACTGGAAGCCGGCGACAACACCATTACCCTGGCGATTCCGCAAGGGCGCAACAATGGCCCCAATGTCGATCGCCTGGAGGTCACCACCGCGGGCACGGGGCCGGTAGGGGACGTCGTGGCGGATGACGATGCCTCTCCGCTGGCCTTTGCCGCGGTGGAGCCCCTGCTCAATGGCGCGACCGTCGGCGAAGCCGGTTTCAGCGTCACCGGGCTTGATGCCGACATCACCTTCGTCGGCGTGACCTTCGATGAGGGCGTCACGGTCCAGGAGGTGGTGCCGACGCCGGAAGGCAGCTTCACGCTGGACCTGTCGGGCTTCGCCGATGGAGACCTGTCGGCCACGCTGATCGCCATGGATGCCTGGGGCAACCGTGCCGAACAGAGCGTGGCACTGACGCTGGATACCACCGCCGATGAGGGGGGCGACCTGGCCCTTGCGGGCCCGGAAGAGGCCATCGAAGCGACCGACAGTGCCAGTGTGGTGTTCAGTGTCGTGGGGATCGATGCTGGCTCGACCCTCGAAATCAGCTTTGATGGTGGTGCGACCCGCCAGTCTGTCGTCAGCGGTGGAGATACCCTGACGGTCGATCTCTCGGCGCAGGCCCCGGGCGATATCACCGTGACCTTGATCGTGACGGATGCTGCGGGCAACGAAGCGAGTGCCACGGATACGGTAACGCTGGCCGCCGCTGGTGCCGAGAGCCTCGCCGTCAGCTTCGATGACGCGACTCTCAGCGCCTACAGCGCCACCCAGGACAACCCGTCCGACGGCACGGGGGCGGTGGTGGAAGACGACGGCGGCACATTGACGTTGAACGATAACGTCTGGAAACGGGCGGCATTGCCCAGTGACTACACGATCACCGATGCCACCCTCCTGACGGTGGACGTGGCCATTTCCGGCTCGCCGGTGCCCGAGATCGTCGCCATCGGCTTCGATGCGGACTCCAACCCCTTCAATGGCGGCAACAGCGTCTACCAGCTGGGTGGTACCCAGACCCAGGGCGGCTTCGTCGATCTGCGAGGCCAGGGGGTCGACAACGGTGATGGCACCTTGCGCTTCATCATCGACCTGTCGGCGCATGCGGGCACCACCCTCGAGTCTCTCGTCTTCGTCAACGACGACGATGCGGGCGCCAAGGGCAGCACGAGCTTCAGCGCCGTCAGCCTGTCGGAAGCCGATACCGGCGACACCAACAGCGCCCCGCGCGTGGTGGGCGGCGGCATCGCCGACCTGAGTCTCGACGAAGGCGCGAATCTCGAAGTCGACCTGCCCTTCGTCGATGACGATGGCGACGACCTCACCTACAGCTTCCTGGTCACCGATGGCGATGGTCAGCCCGTCAGCGCTCCGGGGCTGAGTGTCAGCGACAATGTGCTGTCCGGAAGCCTCGCCGGACTGGCGCCGGGCAGTTACACCGTGACGGTGACCGCCGATGATGGCACCACCAGCACCGACACCGACTTTGCCCTGACGCTCGAGAACGTCAACGACGCGCCGGTGGCCGAGCCCGTCGCCCTCGAGCCGTACTTCGGAGAAGTGGGCGAGGACTTCCTCCAGATTCCGCTGTCGGATTTCGCAGCGCTGTTCTCCGATGCCGATGGCGATAGCCTGATATTGACGGCCGAGGACCTGCCGGCCGGGCTCGAGGTGGTCGATGGCATCATCCAGGGCACGCCCAGTCAGGGCGGCACCTTCGATGTCATCGTGCGGGCCACCGACCCGGGCGGTCTGTCAGCGACCCAGACGCTCAGCTTCATCATCGAAGGCACCCAGGTCGGCGATAGCATCACGATCGAGGCGGAAGACTTCACGGATCTCGACGCCAGCAATCTGATCGTCACCGGCAGCGCATCCGCGTCCAATGAACAGCTGATTCGCCTGACCAGCAATGCGCCGGCCACGATTGGCACCGACCTTTCGGCGGGCGGCGTGGAGCCCGGCTGGTACGTCGCACGTCTCTATGTGTTCGATGAAACCGACGGTGAAGGCACCTTGAGCCTGACCATCGGCGACACCGTGCTGGAAGCGCGCAACACGACAACCGACAGCCTGAGTGCTGACGTGGTGTTGAATGACGACTTCGGCACCTTCGTCGGCAGTGGCGCGCGCGGCAACGCAGGCCAGAGCGGCAACCGCAAGGAAATCGTCTTCGAGACACCCTTCGAGGTGACCGCCGGTGATCTGGCGAGTCTCGAGCTTATGGGGGCCGATGGCGAATTGATGCGAATCGATTCGCTGGTCTTCGAGCGCATTGATGAGCCGGTCAACGGCGCGCCGACTCTCGAAGGGCTGGAAGAGAGCCTGAGTGTCGACGAGAACGGCACTGCCGTGGCCAGCCTGATACTGGATGACCCGGACGGTGACGACCTGACCGTGACGCTGTCCGGTGCCGATGCGGCGCTGTTCCGCTATGACGAGGTGAGCCAGGGCATCGCCTTCATCACTCCGCCGGACGCGGAGCTTGCCGCCGACAGCGACGAAGACGGCGTCTACGAGCTGACCGTGACGGTGTCCGATGGCGAGGACAGCGTGTCACAGGACGCTCTGATCACCGTGGCCGATCTCAACGAGAGCATCGCCATCACCCAGACCGAGTTTGCGGTGGACGAGAACCTGACCGAGATAGGCGCGATCCCCCTCGTCGATGAGGATGGCGTGGCCCTTGGCCTCAACGCCCCGGTATTCGCCATCACCGGCGGGGTCGACTCTCCGCTGTTCAGCATCGATCCGAGCACCGGCGTGCTGAGCTTCACCAGCGCTCGCGATTTCGAGCTGGCGGTCGATGACGACGAGGACGGCGTCTATGAAGTCGAAGTCAGCGTCACTGACGGCGCTCTCTCCACCACCGAGCAGCTCTCGGTCACCGTCAATGACGTCGACGAGGCGCCTTTCTCGCCCCTGAGCCTGCAGGCCGAGGACGGGGTGGTCGAGAGCTTCGATACCGATGCCAACAACACCGACACCCAGGTCCGTGACCCGGACAACCCCGAGCCGAATCAGCCCACCGGCCTGCGTCCGGGCTTCACCGGCAGCGGCTATCTGGACTTCGGGGATACCCCGGGAGACAACGTCAGCTGGCAGATCGACGTGGCCCAGGCCGGTCAGTACGACATCAGTGTGCGTTACGCCACCAACAGCGATCGTCCGCTGGATCTGGTGATCAACGGCGGTGATCCGCTGGCGTTGGCCATGGCCAGTACCGACCCGGATGGTGCCGGTAGCGAGGAAGGCTTCGACCACTGGGAGTTCGAGACGCTCACCGTCACCCTGGCGGCGGGCAGCAACACCATCGCCTTGGCGATCCCGGCAGGTGCCAACACCGGCCCCAACATCGATCGCATCGAAGTGACCGTGGCGGGCAGTGGCCCTATCCCGGAGGATGTCAGTGCCGATGAGGATGGCGATCTCGCCATTGTCGCCGCTGACGAGACGCTCGATGCCAGCCAGCTGGCGGCGGCCGTCTTCAACGTCTCCGGCATCGATGACGACGTGACCAGCGTCGCCGTGTCCTTCGATGGCGGCGCGACTCGCAGTGAAGTGACGCCGGATGTCGATGGCAACATCACCCTGGACCTGAGCGGCCTGCTTGATGATCAGAGTGGCGATCTTGTCGTCTCGCTGTTCGTCACCGACGCCGCCGGCAACGAGGCCAGCGCCAGCGAGGTGGTCAGCTTCGAGGACGCAGGCGTGGTGGTGGCGCCGATCACCCTGCAGGCGGAAGACGCCGATATCGTCGATGTGGGCGGTAGCGCGATAGGCGAGGAGACGCGGGTGGTCGATGCCGACAATCCCGATGACTTCGGCAACCATCGCCCCGATGCGGTGGGAGATGCCTATGTGGACTTCGGCTCCAATCCCGGCGACCAGATCACCTTCAACGTCAACGCGCTGGAGGCCGGCAGCTACACCGCCACCGTGCGCTATGCCAACGGTGGAAACGCCCCGCGGCCGCTGGATCTGACCGTCAACGGTACTGATCAGGGCCAGCTCGGCTTCGCCAACGCCACCGGGACGGATCCCTGGGATCAGTGGCAGACGCTGGAGGTCGAGGTGGAACTTGCCGAGGGTGCCAATACCTTCACCCTGACCATGCCGGCCGGTGCCACCGGCGGGCCCAACATCGACCAGGTGGTATTTGACTTCAATGAGGCCGACGTCGGCACCCCGGCGTTCAACTTCGCCATCGAGGGTGAGGCGCTGAGCATCGTCGATGTCGACGGCGATACCCAGGTGCGCGATGCCGACAATCCGGAAACCAACACCGCAGCCGGGGCCGACGGTCTGTGGGATGACTTTACCGGCACCGGCTATCTGGACATGGGGGCCGACGCCGGTGACGCCGCCGAGTTCCAGGTGAGCGTGGACGAGGCGGGCACCTACACCCTGGAGGTGCGCTACACCAATGCCGGCACCAACGGCGCCGATCGCCCCATGGACATTCTGGTCGACGGCCAGAGCCAGGGCAGTCTGGCCTTTGCCTCTACCGGCACCGACGCGGCCGGCTGGGAGAACTGGACCACCACCACCCTCGAGGTGGAGCTCGCTGCCGGCGACAACACCATTCGCCTTGCCAACCTGGGCAATGCCGGCCCCAACATCGACAGCCTGACGGTGAGTCGTGACGGGGTGGAGCCGGACCGTCCGGTGGAGCCGGGCGAACGCTTCTCGGTCAAGATCAACTTCCAGCCCGAAGGCACCGCGGTGCCGGATGGCTACATCGCCGACAACGGCAAGGCATTCGGCACCCAGGCGGTGACCGTGGACGGCCAGACCTACCAGTACGGCTGGGTCACCGAGGCGTCGATCTACGACGCCGAGCCCGGCACCGAGCCGCTGGACATCAGCGCGCTGACCAGCGTGGCGGTCAATGACCGCACCGATGACATCGCGGGTCTCGATCCGCGCCAGGGCACCTACGCCCACTTTGACCAGCCCAGCGCCAACTACGTGCGCGCCGGTTGGGAGATCGAACTGGAGAATGGCTACTACGAGGTCACCATCTCCATCGGCGACACCAGCGGGCCCTACGACAGCCACAATGTGCTCAATGCAGAGGGCGAGCTGTTCAATGACCCCTTCACCCCGTTCCGCCCCGAGGATTTCCCGGCGGACGGCAACCCGTCCGATGATACCGAGGGCTTCCGCTCGGACCTGGTCACCCGCATCGTTCAGGTCAGCGACGGGCGTCTGACGCTGGATTCCCTGGGACTCGACAGCGAGAACACCGAGATCCAGTACCTCGAGATCCAGGCGCTACCGGACATGACGCCGGAAGATGACCGTATCGCGGCCGAGGACTACGCCTTCTTCACCGATGCCCGTGCCATCGCCGGGGTCGGCGAGAACGAGCTGGAGGTGGACCTTGATCCGGAGGATGGCGGCATCCCCACCGGGGTCGATCCGACATCCGATATCTTCGTCGGCATCTCGGTGGTGGATGGGCGCGGCGGAGCCCTGCTGGAAAGCCTGGGGGATGGCTCCATCCGGCTGTTCGAGACGCTCAGCGGCGAGGAAGTCACCTTCAATGCCAACACCACCGGCGGCTTCGACTCGCTGACCATCTCGCCGAGCCAGACGCTCAAGCCCTTCACCAGCTATACCCTGGTGATCGATGGCTTCCAGGACCGTGGCCCCAACGACGATACTGACGCGCCGACGCGCGAATTCCAGAAGTACACCAACACCTTCGTCACCGGCGAGGAGCCCGAAGTGGTCGCCCGCGACGTGGCCTTCAACGACGTGGTGGAGCTCGACGGTGCCTCTGACGATGCCTATGGCTTCACCTCGCTGGAGATGAGCTCCGACGGCGCCTTCATGTACGTCGCCACCATCAGCGGCGAGCTGCTGCGTTATGACGTCGATCCCGTCGACGGTTCGCTGTCCAATCGCCAGGAACTTGCCCTGCCCGATGACTACTTCGATCAGCCGGGGGAAGACCAGCAACGCGGCATCATCGGCCTGGTGGTGGACCCGACCGACCCCAACGTGCTGTGGATCACCGACAACTATCCGATTCCGCTATCAGGACGTGACAACGGCGTGCCGGACTTCAGCGGCCGGGTGACCAAGATCACCCTGGACGATGGCCCCGATTTCTCGGGAACCGCCGAGGCCTACATCACCGGTCTGCCGCGCTCCAATGGCGACCATGTGACCAATAGCTTGGAGTTCCGCGCGAATCCGGATTACGACGCCGAGACCAATCCCGATGTCCCGAGTCATCTGCTGTATCTGATCCAGGGCTCCAACTCTGCCATGGGCGAGCCCGACAGTGCCTGGGGCAATCGCCCCGAGCGTCTTCTGAACGCGGCGATACTGGAGATCGACCCGACCCGCGATGTGTCCAATGGGCCCTTCGACGTCTCCACCGAACCGCTGCCCGATGATGGCCTGAACCAGCGCTTCGATGATCCCGACGGCCATCCCAAGGATGACCCCATCCCCATGGGCGACGGCGAGTTCCTGGTCTTCGATGAGCGCGGCGTCGCCACGGTGCAGGATGAGTCCGGCAACGTGCTCGAGTCCTACTACGACCCCTACGCCAGCGATGCGGTGCTGACGATCTTTGCCACCGGGGCGCGCAATGCCTACGACCTGGTATGGCATTCCAATGGCTTCCTGTACGTGCCGACCAATGGCTCGGCGGCTGGCGGTAACGTGCCGGATGATCCCTCCACGCCCGAGGACGAGCGCTACACCAGTGTCGAGAAGCAGGATGACTACCTGTTCCGTGTCGAAGAAGGGGGCTACTACGGACACCCGAACCCGCTGCGTGACGAGTACATCCTCAATGGCGGCAATCCCACCTCTGGCACTGATCCCAATCAGGTCGACAAGTACCCGACAGGCACCGACCCCGAGGGCACCTACGATATCGCCGGGGTCTACTCGCTGGGCGAGAATCGCTCGCCCAATGGCGCAGTGGAATACACCAGTGATGTCTTCGGTGGCAATCTGCAGGGCAACGTGCTGTTCACCGAGTATTCCGGTGGTGACGATGTCCGCTCCATCACCCTGGATGCCAATGGCAACGTGATCGGCGATGACGTGCTGCGTGATCCCGAGGGCAACGTCATCAGCTACGTCGACCCGCTGGACATCATCGAGAACCCGGCCACCGGCCAGCTCTACCTGCTGACCCTGAATCGCGGCAATGGCCAGAGTCAGATCATTCGCCTCGACCCGGCCCCGGGTGGGGTAGTGGACCCGGTGGACCCTGTCGATCCGGTTGATCCCGGCGATGATCTGGTCTCGCTGCTGGCCATCCAGGCCGAGGACAGGACGCCTGAGGACGGCACTGCCGTGACGATCGCCACCGGGGCGGAGATCCAGATCCGCGACATCGACAATCCCGAGACCAACCAGCCCGACCTGCCCAACGGCCTGCGCCCCGGCGCCTTCGGGGTCGATGGCAATGACGTGGACGATGATGGCGTGCCCGGCGGTTATGCCGATTTCGGCAGCACCAATGAGGACTTCATCACCTTCAGCTTCACGCTGGACCCCGAGCAGGCCGGTGACTCGGTGCTGCGCCTGCGCTATGCCAATGGCGGCAGCGCCGATCGCCCGCTGGAAGTGTTCGTCAACAACGTGAGCGTGGGGGTGTATGACTTCAGCCCGCCCGAGGGCCTGAGCGGTGATGCAGCCTGGGCCGAGTGGCTGACCGAGGACGTGGCGGCCACGCTGGTCAGCGGCCAGAACACGGTGCGCCTGCAGGCCACCGCTGACACCGGCCCCAATATCGACCAGCTGGAGATCCTGCAGGAGGCGCCGGACACGACTCCGGGCTTCGATGAGTACGAGGCCGAGGGAGCCGCGCTCGATGGGGCGGTGGTGGTGCTGGCCAGTGAAGAGGATCGCAATGCCTCCGGTGATGGCTTCGTCGACTTCGATGGCAGCGGTGACCAGACCATTACCTGGACGATCGATGTTGCCGAGGCCGGCAGTTACGACATCGCCTTCCGCTATGCGCTGGCGGCGACCAAGGCCGACCGGCCGCTGGGTCTGAGCATCAATGGCGTCGATCTGGGGCAGGTGAACTTCGAGGGCCAGAGCAACGGCGATGAAAGCGACTGGTTCTTCCAGAATGCCCTGGTCGCGCTGCAGCAGGGCAGCAACACCATCACCCTGACTGCGCCGGGTGCCGTGGGGCCGAACATCGATCTGCTGAGAGTGCCGGATGCGCCGTCTGACACCTTCGTTCCCGTCTATGCCGATGTCTCGGACGGGTCGCGCATCGAGCTGGAGAGTGGCGACAGCGCGCGCACCCTCAACGAGCTGACCGCCGACTTCTACTTCACCGTGGACAGCAGCGGGCTCTATCGTCTCGACCTGGCCGCGAATGCGGGCGCCGATGATGGCCAGGGTCTGGCCCTGACGCTCAATGGGCAGACGCTGGAAACGCTGGCCTATCCGGGAGAGGGCGATGCCGGGGAAGAGGGCACCTATGTCGAGCTCGAGGCCGGGGTGGAGTACAACCTGCGTGCGGTGTCCGCCGCCGATGGTGCCGATGATCTCGACTATCTGGATGTGACGCCGGTGGTCGGCAACGACAATGCCGACATCGCGGTGCAAAGCGGCGATGCCGCCTACTACTCCGATCGCCTGCATTTCAGCTATCTGGAGAACAACAGCGCCTCGAACGCCGACCGCGACTTCAAGGAAAGTGCCACGGTGACGATTTCCAACACCGGGACGGAGTTGCTGGAAATTCTCGAAGCCGATATCGAAGGACCCTTCGTGCTGCAGGACCCCGCTGCCTTCGACGGCCTGACGCTGGCCGCCGGGGAGTCGCTCGAGGTGACGGTGCTGTTTGACAGCGCGAGCTACGAAGCGCCCACCACCGACGCCGGTGACGGAGTCTTCGAAGGACGGATCCGGCTGGTGACCAACGACCAGGATTCGCCGGTGGCCGAGATCCATATGGCGGGCTTCTGGCAGGCGCGCGACGAGGGTGGCTGGGAGCCCAACGTCAATGAGGTGTGGGAGGTCTTCGGCCTCGGTAACCGCATCGATGGCTTGCCGACCGAGGGTGGCGGTCAGAACTCGGTGCTCAACGACTTCGATCTGTATCGCCCGATCAATGATGACGAGGTGCTGTCGCGCTACTGGACGCTGGCGGAGGGCGTCAGCGAGGCCACGATCACCCAGCTGGCGGCCTATCACGGCGGTGGCGGGGCGACTCTGGGCATCCACAACCCCGGAGACAAGGGCGAGGATGTCATCTTCTCCAATCATGCGGGAGACAATAACCAGACGATCCTGCCGGTACTGAGCAATGGCGAATTCGCCAGCGCGACCTTCGGTCTCGATGACATCCCCGCCGAGTGGGCCGGGAGTGGCGTGTTCGGGATTGAAGTGGCCAATCTGTCCACTGACCCGTCACTCAACCCGTCAGGCGGCGGCACACCGCCGGCAGATGCCGATGGCATCGAGCGCGGCTACACCGTGCGCATGTTCCGGGCGCTGGATGCAGAGGGCAACGTGATCCCCGATACCTATGTGGGCATCATGGATTACACCGGCATCAACTATGACTACAACGACAACATGTTCCTCATCGAGGGGGTGACGCCTGTCTCTGGCGGTGACCTCACGGTGATCAACAATGATGTGCTGCCGTCCAATGATCGTCTGGTGATGTCGCGCATCGAGAATCCGGTCAACAACCAGGTGGTGCATGACGAGGCCACTCTCACCTTGCGCAATGACGGCTTCGAGGACCTGACCATCGATGATGTCGTCGTCAGTGACACGACACTGTTCGAGTTGACCCAGCCGTTCAGTGCGCTGACGCTGGCACCGGGAGAGACGGCGGATGTCACGGTGCGCTTCATCGCTGATGACCCCAACGATGGCAGCCTCTACGAGGCGAGCCTGATCATCTCCTCAAGCGATTCCGATGAGAGCGAGAAGGTCATCCAGCTTGCGGGCCTGGCCCAGAACCAGTCCGAGAGCGGTCAGGAGCCGACGGTGCAGGAGATCGTCAACGCCTTCGGCTACTCCACCAACGTGGTGCAGGACCAGATGAACCAGGGCGGCCTGGTGGAGGCCAACGGAGACGAGATACTGTCCCCGTACTTCCAGCGTGCCGATGGTGATGAACCGATCAAGATCACCCAGATCGCCGCCTATCATGGCCAGGGCGACATCGCGCGGCTGTTCGTGCATGACGTCGACAGTCGGGAGCTCGAAGAGGTCATCGTGCATGACGAGCAGGACGGCCAGACGCTGTTCCCGCGGGCGCTCGATAGCGGCGACCAGCAGGCAGTGGTGAGTCTGGATCGCGATGATCCCTTCGGCTTCTACGCCGAGATATCCGACCGCCAGGGCTATATCTCCTGGTCCGACCCGGATGCCAACCTCTACGAGGACACCATCGATGCCATCGGCAATCCCGGCAACAATCTGAATTGGGATGAAAATGATGGCCACCTGATTCGCGTCTATGTGGCCAAGGATGCCGACGGCAACGTGATTCCGGACACCTACATCGTCATCCAGGACTACGCGGGGGTGAACTACGACTACAACGACAACATCTTCCTGGTCGAGAACGTCACTACCTACGACCCCACCGGCGCGGAAGATGCCGACGGCAACGGGCGTGTGGACCTGTACGACGACGATGACAACGACGGCGTGCCGAACTTCCTCGACACGCCCGACCCGGTCGGACAGAGCGCCTTCAATGACGATCATACGGCCTGGGCGGTCGGGGCCGATGGCCTGAGCCTGGAGGCGCGCCTGTTCGACAACGGAGGCCAGGGCGTGGCCTACAACGACACCACGCCCGCCCACCAGGGCGATGGCTTCCGCTCCGATGAGGCGGTGGATATCTCCAACGGCACTCTGGCCATCGGCTATGTCGCCGACGGCGAGTGGCTGGAGTACACCCTGAATGTGGAGACAGCCGGTAGCTATGCGCTGAACTTCTCCGCCTCGGCGGTCTCCGACGGCAAGTCGATCACCGCCGCCTTCGAGCAGGACGGCAGCTTCTATACCGACGCCCAGGCGGTGGCGGTGCCGGACACCAACGCCTTCACCAACTTCACCGATGTGGGGCCCTTGACCTTCGAGCTGGAGGAAGGCGAGCAGGTGCTCAGGCTGACCTTCAACGGCGGACAGCTGGATCTGGCGTCTCTCGACCTGTCGCTGGTAGCACCGGTGGATGACGGTCAGCAGGCGTTCACCGACGATGGCCAGCCCTGGCAGGTGGGCAGCGAGTTCAGCCTGGAGGCGGTGAATTACGATGAGGGTGGCCAGGATGTCGCCTACAACGATTCCAGCGAGGTGCAGCAAGGCAGCAACGTGCGTGGCGAAGGGGTGGACCTGGCCAACGGCGGCACCGCCATCGGCTGGATCCAGGATGGCGAATGGGTGGAATACACCCTCGATGTCGAGCAGGCAGGCACCTATGACATTGCCTTCCTGGCAGCGCGGGGCTCCACCGGTGGCGCGCAGCGCACCGTGACCGCGACCTTTGCCAAGGAGGGCGACGCTCCCTATGCCAGCGTCACGCCGGTGGAGGTCGAACCGACCGGTGGCTGGACCAACTATGTGGAAACCGACACTGCCCAGGTGACCCTGGAGGCCGGCGAGCAGGTGCTGCGGCTGACCTTCAACGGCGGCGCCATGGACCTGCAGGGCTTCACGCTGTCCCGGGATGGCCAGCAGGCCTTCAATGCCGGCGGCGTGCCCTGGCAGGTGGATGCCGATGAGGGGCTCACCCTCCAGGCGGTCGACTTCGACGAAGGCGAGCAGGGCGAGGCTTACAATGAGCTCTCCAGTGCCCAGCTTGGCTCGGGGTATCGCGACACCCCGGTAGACACCGTCGGCGAAGGCGAGGCGATAGGCTGGGTGGAGGATGGTGAGTGGCTTGAGTACACCATCGATGTCGAAGAGGCGGGCTCGCACACGCTGTCGTTCGTCACCTCCGCGCCTGACAATGGGCGCAGCATTACCGCCTCGGTGGAGAAGGATGGCGAGTTCTACGATGAGGCCAGTGGCACGTTGCCCAATTCCGGCGCCTGGGGCGTCTACGTCGATGGCCCCTCGCTGACGCTGGACCTGGAGGAGGGGGTGCAGGTGCTACGCATCACCTTCAATGGCGGCTCGCAGGATCTGGCATCGTTCCAGATCACGCGTGACCCCGACATTGCCCCGGCCAGCGCGCCGAGCAATACCGCGCTGATGAGCCTGGTCGACGAGGGTGATATCGCCCCGGTCTCCAATGATGAGGAGGTGCCGATGAGTGATGATGTGACCCTTCAGGGCGTGCAGGATGACGCCCCGGGGAGCCTGCTCTGAGAGTGTGACGCAGCACGACGGAGCAATCCGCGACACGGGCGCGGGACGGCAACGGTGGCAGAATGAGACACAAGGCGAGCACTGAGCGCAAGGCGCCTCGCCTGCTGTCACCGTCATCCGTCCCGGCACCCGATGCATGTCACTGCCAGCCTGAGCGTGAGTGAGTGTGAAAGTCAGCACTTTACTCGCGCTCAGGCTGGCAGCGGCGTTTGTGGTTCAGTCATGCACGGCTGTCTGCTGTTGCATGGCTTGTTGCATCGTCAGCCGCATCGTCTCTCGCACCGCACCCCGCGCTCTCGGCGCTCCCTGCCTTGCCTGTCTGCCTGTCTGCCGACCGGGCGATGGATACACACGCATACAGCGTCTGTCATCCTGAGCTGTTATCATGCCCGCCTTCAGACTCACCCCATCGCCTGTCGAACCTTCCCCGAATGCCTGATCTCGCGTCATGACGGCTGTCATGTCGTCAGGGGCGTGCTCGGGTGACGTCGGGCCCGCCTCCGGGATGCCCGGGGCACGAGATGGTGTGAGGCAAGACCGATTCCGCCTGCAAGAGGACATGAGATGGCTCGTATTGCCATGGCACGCCACATTCTGGTGAAGACCGAGGCCGAGGCGCAGCGTCTCAAGCAGTCACTGGAGCGCGGCCAGCCGTTCGAGAAACTGGCCAAGAAGCACTCCACCTGTCCCTCCGGCAAGCAGGGCGGTGACCTGGGCGAAGTGCGCCCCGGCCAGATGGTCGGCGGCATTGATCGCGCCATCTTCAAGGGGCCGCTCAATACCCTGCAGGGGCCGCTGAAGAGCAAGTTCGGCTATCACCTGCTGGAAGTCTTCTTCCGCGGCTGATGCCTGCCAGGCCTTTGCGGCTCCCCGTATTTCCCGGCGCCAGCGTGACGCTTCGTCACCGCCCACCTTTTTCATTTCAAACGGATATTCCCTCGTGATCTCTACCGCCAATCTCACCATGCAGTTCGGTGCCAAGCCGCTGTTTGAAGACGTCTCCGCCAAGTTCGGGCGTGGCAATCGCTACGGCCTGATCGGCGCCAACGGCTGCGGCAAGTCGACCATGATGAAGATTCTCGGTGGCGATCTGGAGCCGTCCGGTGGTCACGTCATGCTCGAGCCCAACATCCGTCTGGGCAAGCTGCGTCAGGACCAGTTTGCCTATGAGGAATACACGGTGCTCGACACCGTCATCATGGGCCACGAGCGTCTGGCCGTGGTCAAGGCCGAGCGTGACCGCATCTACTCGCTGCCGGAGATGAGCGAGGAAGACGGCATGAAGGTCGCCGACCTCGAGGTCGAATTCGCCGAGCTGGATGGCTACACCGCCGAAGCGCGTGCCGGTGAGCTGCTGATGGGCCTCGACATCCCCATCGAGCAGCACCTGGGGCCGATGAGCGAAGTCGCGCCGGGCTGGAAACTGCGCGTGCTGCTGGCACAGGCGCTGTTCTCCGATCCTGACGTCCTGCTGCTCGATGAGCCGACCAACCACCTGGATATCAACACTATCCGTTGGTTGGAAGGCGTGCTGACCGCGCGTTCTAGTACCATGATCATCATCTCGCACGACCGTCACTTCCTGAACAGTGTCTGCACCCACATGGCGGACCTGGATTACGGTGAGCTGCGTCTGTTCCCGGGCAACTACGACGAGTACATGACCGCTGCCACCCAGGCGCGCGAACAGCTGCAGGCCGACAACGCCAAGAAGAAGGCGCAGATCGCCGAGCTGCAGTCCTTCGTCAGCCGCTTCTCCGCCAACGCCTCCAAGGCCAAGCAGGCGACCTCGCGTGCCAAGCAGATCGACAAGATCCAGCTCAACGAGATCAAGCCGTCCTCACGCGTCAGCCCGTTCATCCGCTTCGAGCAGACCAGGAAGGTCCACAACAACGCGGTGATGATCGACAAGCTCTCCAAGGGCTTCGACGGCAACACCCTGTTCGAGAACTTCAGCTTCACGGTCGCCGCCGGTGAGCGTGTTGCCATCATCGGCCCGAACGGCATCGGCAAGACCACGCTGCTGCGCACCCTGGTCGGCGAGATGCACCCGGACGCCGGTGAAGTGAAGTGGACCGACGCCGCGGACGTCGGCTACTACGCGCAGGACCACGCCCATGACTTCGCCAACGACATGAGCCTCTATGACTGGATGGCACAGTGGACCGGCGGCGGCGAGCAGGTCGTGCGTGGCACCCTGGGTCGCATGCTGTTCTCCAATGACGACATCCAGAAGTCAGTCAAGGTCATCTCCGGCGGCGAGCAGGGCCGCATGCTGTTCGGCAAGCTGATCCTCAAGCAGCCCAACGTGCTGGTGATGGATGAGCCGACCAACCACCTGGACATGGAATCCATCGAGGCACTCAACCTCGCGCTGGAAAACTACCCAGGCACCCTGATCTTCGTCAGCCACGACCGCGAATTCGTCGGCTCGCTGGCCACCCGCATCATCGAGCTGAAGGCCGATGGCGTGGTCGACTTCTCCGGCACCTACGACGATTACCTGCGCAGCCAGGGCGTCATCGTCTGAGACACGCCGTGACTGGCTAGTCTGCCCGGTCTGACAAGACACCCTCATCGTCTCTGACGGTGGGGGTGTCTTGTTTCCCATCTCCGGCCGCTGGCTGCGGCAGGCTTCTGGTAGAATGCCGGCCCGCGTGTGTCTGCACAGCCGATTTCCTTTCCTTTCTTCGCTTCACGGAGTGTCCCGCATGGCCACATATGACGTCATCATCATCGGCGCAGGCGCGGCAGGCCTGATGTGTGCCGCCACGGCAGGCTATCAGGGCAAGCGCGTGCTGGTGCTGGACCACGCCAACAAGGCCGGCAAGAAGATCCTGATGTCCGGCGGTGGGCGCTGCAACTTCACCAATCTGGATGCCGGCCCAGCCAACTTCTTCTCGCGCAATCCGCACTTCTGCATCTCGGCGCTCAAGCGCTACACGCCGCACCATTTCCTGGAACTGGTGGAGCGCCATGGGCTGGAGCACGTCGAGAAGAAGCCGGGACAGCTGTTCTGCGCCGATTCCGCCAAGGACTTGCTGGCGATCCTGATGACGGAGTGTGAGTGGGCCGGAGCGGAGATTCGTCTGAGTACGCGCATCACCTCGCTGGAACGCGCGGGCGAGGGCATGCGGGTCGAGACCAGCAATGGCACGCACACGGCGGGGCGCGTGGTGGTGGCCACCGGCGGCATGTCGATTCCGACGCTGGGCGCGACCGGCTTCGGCTACGACATCGCGCGCCAGTTCGGGCTCGAGGTCACCGATACCTACGCCGCGCTGGTGCCGTTCACGCTGACCTCGCAGTGGAAGGAGCGTCTGTCGCCGCTGTCAGGGCTTGCCTGTGACGTCAGCGTCACCGCCGGCAAGGGCCACTATCGCGAACCGATGCTGATCACCCATCGCGGGCTTTCCGGTCCGGCGATGCTGCAGGCCTCCAGCTGGTGGACACCCGGTCAGCCGCTGGACATCGATCTGCTGCCGGGCGTGGATGCCTACGCCGAGCTGCTGGCCCTGCGTGAGCAGCATCCCAAGCGCCAGATCGGCCCCTGGCTTGGCGAGCGCCTGCCCAAGCGCCTCGCCCAGTCGCTGGTCGAGTGGCAGGACGCCGATGCCGGTCGCATCAGCGAGCGCAGTCTCGCCGAGCTCTCCAACGCGCGTCTCGAGCAGCTGGCCAAGGCGCTCAATCACTGGCAGCTCAAGCCGGCGGGCACCGAAGGCTGGCGCACCGCCGAGGTCACCATGGGTGGCGTGGTCACCGACGCCATCTCACAGAAGGACTTCAGCGTGCGCGATCTGCCGCAGCTGGCCTTCATCGGCGAGGTGCTGGATGTCACCGGCGAACTTGGCGGCTACAACTTCCAGTGGGCGTGGTCCTCGGCGGTGGCCTGCGGGCTGAACTGCTGATCAGCACCTTCTCGCCACTGGCTGCGTCTCACGCCATCTGCTGACGGATGGCGGGCAGGCGCTGCTCGACCAGCGCGACGAAGGCCTCGATCACCGGGCGGACCGGTGTGGTCGGGTAGTGCAGCTCCAGCGGTACCGCGCCGAGTGCCGGGCGCAGGGGAATGAACTGGCAGCCATCACGTTGCAGGCGGCGAATGCAGCCGGGCGCGATGGCGACTCCCAGTCCCGCCGCCACCTCACTGAGCAGAGTCTGCATCAAGGCCGGTTGGCGCTGGATGCGTGGCGAGAAGCCGGCATCGCCGCAGGCACTGATGATCTGATCGAACAGCCCCGTCGCCTGCCCGCGCTGAAACAGCACGAAATCTTCCTGCGCAAGCTCGCTGAGGGCGAGTCGCTTGCGGTGCGCCAGACGATGCCCCTCGGGCACCACCGCCATCAGCCTATCCTCGTAGACCGCCAGGGCGGTCAGGCTGTCACGCTGCTCGCCGGGAAGCGGGCGCGACAGCCCGATGTCGATCTCGTCACGCGCGAAGGCATCCAGCTGCTGCTGGGCGCTCATCTCATGCAATGACAGGCTGACCTCGGGATGGTCGCTGGCGAAGTCGCGCATCAGTCCGGGTACGAAGCTTGCGCAGGCCGAGCTCATGTAGCCGATGCGCAGTGTGCCGGTCTGGCCGCTGGCAGCCATAGCCACGCGCTTGCGTGCCTGAGCCTCCAGCGCCAGCATGCGCTGCGCTTCTTCCAGCAATGCCTCCCCCGGTGCCGTCACCTTCACCTCCCGCGTATTGCGCCATAGCAGGCTGACGCCCAGCTCGGCTTCGAGATCGGCAATCTGGCGGCTGATGGCGGGTTGCACGGTATGCAGCTCGCGGGCGGCGGCCGAGAAGCTTCTGTGCGTCGCCACCGAGACGAAGGTTTTCAGTGTGCGGAGTTCCATGCCGGCCCTCGTGGCTGATTGATGTTCAGTCAGTATAAGTCATATCAAGTATTGTCATTTCTATTATAAGCCTGCACTCGCTAGTCTGAAGGCCTGCCAAACCTCCCTTCGTCAGTCTCTGCCGTCTCGCCTTGTCTCCTGTCTCTTGCTGCTTGCCGCTGGCTTTGCCTCGCATGCACGCAAGCAAGCGAGCAGGCGGGGCGCGTAGCGGCTGACAGGAGGGTTCTGAATTCGAGTGGAGCCAATATGACGACATCAACGAGTGGAGTGGCCGCGCAGGATACGCGCGGGCCCTCACAACCGCTGTCTGCCGGCGGGCGTTTCACGCTGCTGGCCATCGCCTGTCTGACCATCATGGTAGGCACCGTGGTCGCGCCGGGGCTTCTGAGCATCGCCTTGGCGCTTGAGGTGGAGAGCCATGCCAGCTGGCTGATTACCCTGCCATCGCTGGGCGCCGTGCTGTTCGCGCCCATCGCCGGGCGCATGATCGATCGTGTCGGTGCCTATCGCTCGCTGGTGGGCGGGCTGTTCCTGTATGGCGTGCTGGGCGCGGGCGGCGCACTGCTGGAAGGCACCGTCGTCGTGTTCGCCGATCGCATCCTGCTCGGCGGCGTGACCGCCGTGGTGATGGCGGGCGGCACCACGCTGATCTCCGAGAGGTATCACGGCCATGCGCGTCTGGCGATGATTGCCCAGCAGGGCATGTCCATCGAGCTTGGCGGGGTGATCTTCCTGTTCGTCAGTGGCGTGCTGGCGGGGATCGCCTGGCAGTGGCCCTTCGCCCTCTATCTGATAGCCTGGGTACTGCTGGCCATGCTGTGGATGATGGTGCCGAAGAAGTCGCCTGAAGCGCCTGCCGAGGAGAGCGGAAATGCCGGCGGTGAGGCCTTGTCTTCCTCGCTGACCAGCGTCTACCTGGCCGCGGCCATCTCGTTGACGCTGTTCTTCACCGCCATCGTCATGCTACCGATGCGCTTGAATCTGCTGGGGCTGGATGAAGCGGCCACCGGTATTTTCCTGGCGGGCATTTCGCTGGTCGCGGTGGTCGCGGCGATGCTGATGCCGAAGGTGTCGCGTGCCCTGGGTGAGATGCCGACGCTGGTGCTGGCCTTCCTGCTCTATGCCGGCAGCCTGTTCCTCTTCCAGCAGGCCGAGAACATGACGCTGATGAGCGTCGGTGCCGTGTTGTCCGGCATGGGCTTCGGCTTCTCGATCCCCTTGCTCAACCACATGACGGTGGAGCGCAGCCACACCTCGGTGCGCGGTCGCAATCTCTCCTACCTGACGATGGCGATCTTCCTGGGACAGTTCCTGACGTCCTTCCTGGAATTCCTGCCCGGTGACGGCAGCAACGTCTTCGGTGCCGCCGCCGTGCTGGGGCTGATCTTCGCGGTGCTCTATCTGGGCGTGTATCTGCTCAAGCGTGACAGCCGCAGCGCCTGATCGCGGCAGGGTTAACAGAACGACACGTCGCAATGATGAAAAAAAGCCCCGCCACCTGACTCTCAGGTGGCGGGGCTTTCGCTGTAATGCCGTGATCATTTGTCGAACAATATTCTCAAACGGCGAATCATCACCCAGCTCATCAGCCCGCGCTTGAGCAGGCTCAGACCCTTCTTTGGCCGGAACCCGCCCCGCGCCGCGATCAGGCCGCCCACCAGCACCAACGGGCCGCGGTATTGCTGGACCTTGGCCCAGCCGCGGTCGATGGGCGCGGTGGCCTCCTTGAGTTCGCGCATCGCATGGCTGACATCGAGGCGCTGCTGGCTGATGCGTGCTTCGAGTTCCGCACGCCGAGCGTCACGCGGATGTGCTGACCGGCGTCCGTTCCCCTGTACGGGGGGCAGCGCCGGCTCGCGTCGCGCGAGGGACTGTCTGGAAGAACTCATTTCGCCTCCTTGGCAGGCACTGGCAGGCGGGGCATCAAAGGTTTTCGCGTTGGCGCTGGCGTTCCAGTGCGTCGGCACGCACATCCTTGAGGCTGTCGCTGTCACGGCTCAGGTTGCTGAGCGTGGAACGCAGCAGGCTGCGCTGGGAAGCGATCACCTTGACGCGCCAGGCGATCAATCCCCCCAATGCCAGCAGGATACCGCCGCTCAGGGCGATGGCCAGCAGGCGGTGGGTATCCCAGAAGGCCACGACCACCAGCAGGATCGCCAGGCCGATGCCGAAGCAGATCAGCATCAGGGCGATACCCGACAGCAGCAGCATCACGAACAGCCGTTCGCGCTCTTCCTCGAGCTCCAGCACGGCGAGACGCAAGCGCGTCTCGCCACTCTCGACCAGGCTCGCAGTCAGACGTCGGATGGCGCCAAGTACGCGTTCAACCGGCCCTTGCTCCTGCATCAGCGACGGCCAAGCAGCATGCCGACGACGACACCGGCGGCCGCGCCGATACCGACACTGGTCCACGGGTTGTCGTGCACGTAGCGGTCAGCGCAGTCCACGGATTCGCGCGCGCCGGCGGCGAGGCGATCGCCCTGGGCGCTGAGGCGGGCGCGGGTGGCTTCCAGGCGAGTCTGGGCGCGGGCGCGGGCTTCCTTCATGCTCTCGCGGGAATCTTCAGCCGAGGCGTGCAGCAGTTCCTCGACGGTCTGGGACAGATGGCGCAGATCTTCCTTCAGCTGGTCGGTGTTGGCACCGGTCGCGGAAGTGGTGTGATCGCCGATCTTTTGCATAGCCATGGTGTAACTCCTTCCCGTATGTCGAATCAGATTTCGCGAATGGTGAGCGCGGTGTTGTCTGCGCTTGACTCTCGAACTCTCTCTTCCCTGGGGCGCCGCAGGCGGCAGGGCATGACCTGAATCCACTTGCACGAGACTCTCTGCAAGCATCGTCAGCACGTCGTCATGACGCGTCTTGCGTGGTCATGCACAAGTCGTGGGGGTCGAATGCGACAAACACAAGGGCAAGACACGCATAGAGCACGATATCGCCATGTCACGTGCGGAAGGCATGATCTGGATCATGGGCATGCCACTTGCTCCACATGGGCGGTCCACATTAAGGCGGTGCATACGGAGGGCAGATGGCAAGACGGGCAGCCTGGGCTGCCCGTTGCGGGAGGGTCGTGCGAGTTCTTTTATCAGAGCTCTTGCATCAGGTCTCTGGCGAGCCGGCGAAGAAGGTATTGATCGAGAAGCCCAGGCCAAAGCGATTCACGCTGTGGTCGTAGTCGATCAGGCTCTCACCGTAGCCGTGGTAGTACTGCACGTAGCCACGTACCTTGCCGAACAGCGGGAAGGAGTAGTCGAGCTGGTTGCCGTAGTTGCCCTTGGAGGGGTTGCCACGCACCATCCAGGTGACTTCGTGCTGATCGGAGGTATAGCCGACCGTGATGTCGCCGTAGCCGATGTAGTTGTAGAGGTCCGGGTTGTCATCCTCGTCGGACTCCTCCGGCACGCGCCAGTGCGGCGTGACCGCGATGGCCCAGTCGCCGTTCTGGAACATCATGTCGGCATAGACGCGGTTCCAGCTGCGCGACAGCGGGTCGGAACGGCCGTTGGACTGATGCGCGAAACCGATGCGGTTGCGGGTATTGGTCCAGCCGAACAGCTCATAACGATTGTCGAACTGCAGGAAGGCTTCCGGCTCGTAATTGGTCTCGCGGAACGGCGCCGACGCATCGGAGTTGTAGGCCTGCCACCAGCTGCGCTGGGTATAGGCGAAGAACAGGTCGCCATTGTCACCGAAGATGTCATCCATCAGTTCGACCTTGAGGCTGAGCTGGTATTTCACCTCGGTCTTGTCCACCTCGCCTTCCTGGGTGACTTCGGCAAAGCCGTTGGCATCCGGGTTGGTGTTGTAGGCCCAGGGCAGCAGGTAATTGCGCTTGTAGGCGGTGATGGCCAGCGGATTTTTCTCGGCGTCGTTCTCCAGCACGACACGCTCCTTGGCGCGCTGCTGGGCCAGGCTTTCATCGAGGGGCGCATCGACGCTCTGGCCTTGTGCCTGCTCGGTCTCGGCCGCTTCCGCCGAGTAGCGCTCGTAATCCGCGTCTTCGCGATTGGAGAGGAAGACCTGCTCGGTACGCGGGTCACTCTCGACGCCGTCCGCCGTGCCCGGTGCAGACGCCGCCAGCTCGCGCCAGTCAGCCTGGCTCATGGCGCCCGCGCGAGCCTGGGCGGCAGTCATGCCCAGTGCTTCGGGGGCGAAGCGCTTGCCGTTGGCCAGTACCACGCGTCCTTCGGCATCCATGGTGTAGGGCACGTCGGCCGCTGCCGGTGCGGCGGCACCCAGCAGTACTGTGGCCAGCACTCCCGAGAGGCGTGCAGGGACGGACCGGAATCCGATGGAGGCAAGGCGGAGGGGCATGGAAATATCCTGTCGGTTACACCGCGGCGGGGGAGCAGCGCATTATGGAGCAATGTTCATGACATGTCTGCCATTCTACTGGTGGCGCAGTGTCCGGTTCCAGCACGAAGATTCCGACAGGTGCGTCGCCTCGATGCGACGATGCATGTCGCTTACGCTGGCCTGCAAGCACCGCTTTCTCGCCCCGTCACTCTTTGCTTCATTCTCTAGTTCATTCTTCACTTCATCCTTTGCTGGACGGCCGCTGGCGGACGTTTGCCGACAAGGATTGCGTGGGATGCAGCGCCAGTCGACAATGCGGCCCTTGCCTGCGCTTGCGGCCTGACACGATGCCATCCTGCATGGCTGACGGCGGCCTGGCGGGGCAGTAGAGCCGATGAAAAGGCGCGGTGGTGACCATTGAGGAGACAGCTGTGACAGGTAACAAGTCCTTGAGACTGATGATGTTGGCAGGCGCCTTGCTGCTGATGGTGCTGCTGGCCTGGGTGCCGGCCACGGCCAGTGCGGACGCCCCGAAGCGTGCTGATGTCCAGACTCAGCTTGAAGACCTGCAGAGCGTCGAGAAGCCGGATGCCGACACCCGTCAGCGCATCGCGGACCTCAAGGATACCCTGACGGTGCTCGACGACCTCGCCGAGGCCACCAGCAGCCTGAATTCCCTCAAGAGTGAGGTCAAGGAGGCGCCGGCGGAGTTGGCGAAGGCGCAGGCCGAGCTGGCGCGCCTGCCTCAGGACTACACCCCGCCCAGCATCGCCTCGCTGGAAGGCGAGTCGGTCGAGGCGCTGGACAAGCGCATGACCTCGATTCTCGACTCGCTGCAGAACCTGCAGGACAAGCTGGCCGATACCAATCGGCGCCTGATCAATGCCCAGAGCCTGCCGGAGCGTTCACGCTCGACCCTGGCCGATGCGCAGCAGCAGGTGCAGCGCCTGCAGACCCAGCTGGGTGGCAGCGGCGATGCCGACCTGTCCGGCACCGGGCGTGATTTGATCGAGGCGCGTCTGGCATTGGCCGAGACGCGTGGCGAGCTGAGCCATTCAGAGCTCAATTCAAGCTCCCTGCTGCGTGAGCTGGCCCAGGTGCGCAAGACCCTCTACAGCCGCCAGATCGCCAATCTGGAGCAGGACCTGGAGCAGGTCCAGACGCTGGTCAACGACAAGCGCCGCAACCAGTCCGAGCAGACCATCGCCGATGCCACCAGTGGCGAGAATGCCGCGCTGGCCGACAACCCCATCTTCCAGCAGGTGCTCAACCGCAACCGCGAGCTCAGCAGCCAGCTGCTGGCGATCACCGATCGCGTCAACGCCGTGATTCGCGATGGGCTGGAGGTGCGCACCCAGCTTGATCGCGTCACCCAGGTCGAGCGCACCATGAGCGAGCAGATCGAGGCCATCAAGGGCAGCGTCCTGCTGGCGCGTATCCTGCGTGAGCAGCAGAGTCGCCTGCCGCAGGTCGATGTGCGCAAGGACTTGAAGGAAGAGATTGCCGACCTGCGCCTCAAGCAGTTCGAGCTCAACAAGGTGCGCGAGCAGCTCGCCGATATTCCGGGCTATCTCAATTCGTATGTGCTGGGCGAGGCCGCGGCGCTGGAGCGCCCCGGCGGCAATGCCGATGTCAGCCAGATCAGCGCCGAGCTGCGTCAGGCGTTGATCGGTCAGCTGGAGGCGCGCAAGGAGCTGGTCGACAAGCTCGACAAGGAATACGACAGCCTGCTGGCACGCGCCATCGACCTGCAGCTCAACCAGCAGCAGCTGCTGGAAGTGTCAGGGCGTCTGCGCCAGACCATCGAGGAGCAGCTGTTCTGGGTCGCCAACGGCAAGCCGCTGGATCTCGACTGGCTGTCGCGTACCCCGGAAATGCTCGCCGAGGAGCTCAGGCCCAACGTCTGGCGTGGCGTGGTGGCAGGGCTATCCAAGGGCTTTCAGCTCAGTGACCTGTGGGTGGCGCTGCCGGGCTTGCTGCTGCTGATCTTCATCACCTGGAAGCGTTCGCGCATCCGTGCGCGCCTGGCGGACCTGCACGCCCAGATAGGGCGCCTGAAGCAGGACACCCAGCTGCATACGCCGCGCGCCATTCTGCTCAACGTCCTGCTGGCCATCCCCGGTGCGCTGGCGCTGGCCTTGATTGGCGGCGTGCTGTCGCTGGGTGAGGGCATCATGCTGTGGGCGCTGGGCCAGGCGCTGTTGAAGCTGTCGCTGGCGTGGGGCATCTTCGCCATCTTCCGCCGTCTGCTGGTCAAGGACGGCGTCGCCGAGCGTCACTTCCAGTGGCCGGCCAACTATGTGGCGGAGCTGCGCCGTCATATCTGGTGGCTGGGCTTCGCGCTGCTGCCGGTGGTGCTGACCACCAACATCATCAGCGAGGCGGACCTCAACCTGCTCGAGCGCCCGTTGGGGCTGGCCATTCTGTTCGTGGGCCTGATGGCGATGAGCTTCTGTCTGTCGCGACTGATTCTGGCGCATGTCCCCTTCTTCGGCCTCAAGCTGTTCCGACTGATTCTGGGCCTTGCGATGGCGCTGGTGCCGGTGGCGCTGGGCGTGCTGATCTGCCTCGGCTACGAGTACACCGCGCTGCGCCTGTGTGGCCGCTTCATCACTACCATCTTCCTGTTCGGGGCCTGGATTCTGGTGGAAGCCACCGTGGTGCGCGGGCTGGCAGTCGCCGCGCGGCGTCTGGCCTATCGTCGCGCCGTGGCGCGTCGCCGCGCCCAGGTGCAGGAGGGCGCCGAAGGCGGTGTCGAGGTGGTGGAAGAGCCGCCGCTGGACATGGAGCAGGTCAACTCCCAGTCACTGCGTCTCTCGAAGCTGATTCTGGTCATCAGCTTCCTGTCGATCTTCTATGTGGTGTGGGCCGATCTGCTCAATGTGCTCAGCTATCTCGACAGCGTGGTGGTGTGGGAAATCGCCGCTTCCGTCGAGGGCGATTCGGCGACGCCCATCTCGCTGGCGGACCTGATCGCGGGCATGATCACCCTCGCCGTGGCGGTGATGATGGCGCGCAACCTGCCGGGCCTGCTGGAGGTCTCGATCCTGTCGCGGCTCGAGCTCAAGCAGGGCTCCAGCTACGCGATCACCTCGCTGCTGTCCTACGTGATCATGGCCACCGGCTTCGTGATGACATTGGGCAGCATGGGCGTCAGCTGGGACAAGCTTCAGTGGCTGGTGGCGGCGTTGAGTGTCGGGCTGGGCTTCGGTCTGCAGGAGATCTTCGCCAACTTCATCTCGGGCCTGATCATCCTGTTCGAGCGCCCGGTGCGCATCGGCGACACCATCACCATCGGCAACCTGCATGGCACGGTCAATCGCATCCGGATTCGCGCCACCACGGTAACGGACTTCGATCGCAAGGAGATCATCATCCCCAACAAGGTGTTCGTCACCGACCAGCTGATCAACTGGTCGCTGTCGGACAACGTCACGCGGGTGGTGCTCAATTTCGGTGTCGCCCATGGCAGTGATCTGGATCTGGCGCATCGTCTGCTGATGCAGGCCGCCCAGGAAAACAGGCGGGTGCTCAAGGACCCGGAGCCGCTGGTGTTCTGCCTGACCTACAACCAGGACAACTTCGGTTTCGAGCTGCGCATCTACGTCAATGACCTGACCGATCGCCTCTACGCCACCGATGAGATCAACCGCTGGGTGGACGCACGCTTCCGTGAGCATGGTCTCAAGGTCGCCTTCCAGCAGATGGATGTCTGGCTGCATCGCGACGATGGCACCGAGCGCCTCGTCGAGCAGCGCAGCGCCTCGGCGGAGCCGTTGCGCCCCGCCAGCGGCTCGCCGGAAAGCAGCGAGACGGAAAGCACGGAGTATCAGAGCAGCGAGCACCGGGAAGGTGGTGCGCTGATCGCGCGTCGCAAGCCCGCCGAGGGTCTGGCAGGCCGTGAGGACGCCGGGCTGCGCGAGGCCGCACCGGACGCCGATGGCGGTGACGGCGGCGGAGATGCCGGCGGTCGCTGACGCTGAATCCTCTCGCTCATCTCATTGAATGCCGCATGGCATCACGCACAAGGCGCCCCGCGGGGCGCCTTGTGCGTGATGGGCTCTCCAGTGCGTTTACAGAACGGGAGGGGCTAGCCAGCCCTGACGCCACGCATCATTGGTTCAATTCGGGCTGCGTGGCTGACGGGGCCTGCCCCTGCCCCTGACCCTGACCCTGACCCTGACCCTGACCCTGACCCTGACTCGCCTCACCGGCAAAGGGAGCGGGGGCCTCGAATTCCAGCACCCAGCGGCTCAGGAAGCTGGCCTGCTTGAGGCGATCGAGTGTCGCCAACAGGCCAGGGCCGATCTCGACCGGGCGTAGCGCATCGCCCAGTTGCTCGCGCATGTGCTGAGCGCTGCCCTCGCCACTCACCTCGGGGTGCAGCGCGCCCAGCTGGCTGTCGCTGGCCACCGCCTGCTGGCCTTCCAGGCTCAGCCACCAGTCGAGAAAGGCCTCACCGGCCTCGGGATGAGGTGCCTGCTGGGGGACGAAGGCCAGCCGGCGCTGAATCAGCACGTAGTCTTCCGGCACGATCACCACTAACTCCGGATGGGCACGGGCAAAGGTCACCGCGTAGGGGCCGACCAGATTGTAGGCGATGTCCATCTCGCCGCTGGCCAGTGCCTCGAGCATGGCGCCGGTGGTGCTGACCAGTCTGGCATCGGCCTGACCCATGGCGCGCACCAGCGTCCAGTAGCGCGGCGATTGACGGGCGTCGGACACGGCATAGGTAAAGCCGGAGCCGCTGCGACGCGGGTCGTAGCTGATGATACGGCCGCGCAGCTGCTCGCGGCGCGTCTCGAGCAGGTGCCAGAAGTCGCGATGGCTGCGCAGCACATCGAGCGGGTTGCGCAGGCCGTCGAGGTCCGCCAGGCGCTTGAGCGCATCACGTCGCGCCACCATCACGATCGGCTCGAAGCTCATCGCATACAGCTCATTGCGCCAGCGTGAGTTGGCCGGCCAGGCGGCCAGATTGGGGGCCTCGAGAGCCAGGGCGTGGCCCTGATTGGCGAGTCGGTACTGCAGCCCCATGGCCGAGGAAATCATCAGATCGGCCTGCGGTGTCAGCGGCGCCTGCAGGTACTGTGCTTCAAGCCCGAGGGCGGAGCGGTTGACGTAGTGCAGCACTCGCTCAGGATGCTGGCGGCTGTAACGCAGCAGCAGCGGGCGAATCTCGGGCAGGTCCAGCGCGGCATGAATCGTCAGGTCGGCCGCGTGGCTGGCGTCGCTGTCAGGCGCGGGCGGTGTGACTGGCTGGCCGCCCTGCAACCACAGCGATTGATGCTCTTCGAGCAGCGGATCGAACGCCGCCTGGGTCGCCGCCTGGGTTGCGGCCTGACTGACGGGGCTCAGAAGCACGGCCAGCGCGAGGCAGGCCGTCAGCCGTCCAGCGCGCTGTCTGCCCGGGCGGTGATGATCCGGGCGGTGATTGTCATGACCGTGATGGTCAGGGCGCTGCTGCTTGGTTGGCGGTCGTCTCGCTAGCATGCTGTGCCCCCTGTCTTTGCAGGCTTGCCGGCCTGTGCTGATTCATCATCCCCACCCACTCTCACCTCAGGCGCTGCACAGGGCGCCAGATGCAGACTGACGCATAGCCCGCAGGACGCGCCTGTCTCGTCTGTGCCGTTTGCGTCGGCTGCGCGAGTTGCATCGTTTGTGCGGGATGCAGAGTCAGCAGCCTGCGTCACGCTGCGTGCTGTCGCGTCGCTGAGCGTCAGGCGCGCGTCGTGATGTCGCGCGATGCCATCGACGATCGCCAGCCCCAGTCCGGCGCCTTCGTGATGCTTGAGCTCATCGGGCTGCTGCGCCGGCGCCTGATCATGACTGTCGGGCTGGGTGTTGCGGTGGAAGGGGCGCAGTACCAGCAGGCGTCGCTCGGCGTCGATGCCCGGGCCGTCATCCTCGACACTCAGCCGCCAGCGGCCCGCCAGTGCGGCGCTGTCCGGTTGCGTGAACGTGGCATCGCTCGGCGCCGCCATCCGGTTCAGGGTGAGTGTGACGGTGCGCGCGCCGTGCTTGCAGGCATTGTCGATCAGGTTGGCCAGTGCCTCCTCGAGCTGCCACTCGACGCCCAGCGTCCAGGCGGCGCCATCGATGTCCGGGGCTATCTCGAGACCGAGGTCCACGCCGGCGCGATCACAGCGCAGGAACAGGCGGCTGACGGTGGCGCGCGCCAGCGCCGACAGCTCCAGCGGCACGCGCGGCGGCTGCACCTCCGGGTTGTTGAGGCGTGTCAGCGACAGCAGCTGATTGGCCAGATGGGCGGTATGGCTGGCGGTGGCCTGCATCTGGCCCAGCGCGGCATGCCAGGCGCTGGGGTCCTGCTGGCGCAGTGCCAGCTCGGCGTGAGCGGAGAGTCCCGCCAGCGGGGTGCGCAGCTGGTGCGAGGCGTCGCCGATGAAGCGCTCCTGATTGGCGCGCACGCGGCGCATGCGCGCCAGCAGGTCATTGATGGTGTGCTTGAGCTCCTCGAGCTCGCGCGGCAGGGGCAGGTTGAGCGGCGCTAGGCTGCGCGAGTCACGTTCGCGAATGGCGCGGCGCAGGCGGGTCAGCGGCGATAGCGCCAGCCGTACGCCGATCAGCACCACCAGCAGTGCCAGCGTGGCCATGCCCGCCAGACGCACCAGCGAGCCACTGAACAGTTCACGTGTCAGGGTGTCCCGCCCTTCGCGGGTATGGGCGACGCGAATGCTGTAGCGCTGGCCGTGGCGTGGGTCATCGCCCCAGCCGCCCAAGCGGGTATCCAGTCTGCCCAGCCGCAGCGCCTGTCCCTGCCAGGCGATATCGCGAAACGACAGTTCGCCGCTGCGTCCGAGCGATTCCTGTGGGGCCAGGCGACCCTCGGCGGCGCGATTGGCATCCGGCAGGTGGGTATTGCCGGTGACCTGCTCGCCATCGGCATCCACCAGGCTGTAGAAGACGCGCTCCTGGGCGTCGGTGGCCAGCATCTCGAGCGCGGCGGGCGGCAGGTCGAGCCACAACTGGCCGTCCTGCCATTTGACCTGCTCCGCGATAGTGACCAGCGAGGCCTCCAGCAGCCGGTCGTAGGCGCGGTCCGCTGCCTCGCGCGCCGACAGGAAGGCCTGCACCAGCAATAGCGTGCCCAGCGCCAGCAGGGGCAGCAGCAGCCAGCTCAGCAGGCGCCGATAGAGGCTGATGCTGCGTTTCGCCTCTGTCTGTGGGCGCGGTGAGGGCGGGGATTTCAAGCGCTGCCGTCCGTGGTCTGTTCCAGTAGATAGCCAAGGCCACGTATGGTGCGCAGATTGACGTCGCTGCCTTCCAGGCGCTTGCGCAGGCGATGCACATAGACCTCGATGGCGTTGTCGCCCACGGCTTCCTCCTCGCCGAAGGCCTCGCGGGTCAGGCGCGCCTTGTCCACTGGCTCGCCGGCATGCTGGATCAGGCAACCCAGCAGGCGCTGTTCGCGGGGCGGCAGCGCCAGCGGGGCATCGGCGAGCAGAAAGCGTGCATTGAGTGGCTCGAAGGCCAGGCTGCCGAGAGTCAGACGTGGGGCGATGCCAGACGAGGGCGCCGGCTGCTGGCTGGCCTGAAGAGTGGCCTGCTGACTGGCCTGAAGAGTGGCATGGCGGCGCAGCAGGGCGCGCACGCGGGCTTCCAGCTCATCGAGCACGAAGGGCTTGGCAAGATAGTCATCGGCGCCCAGGTCCAGCCCGCGCACGCGATCTTCGATGGCGCCGCGCGCGGTGAGAATCAGCACCGGTGTCTGGCGGTCGTGCTGGCGCAGCGCGGCGAGAATCTCGAGCCCGGAAGCGCCGGGCAGGTTGAGGTCGAGCACGATCAGCGCAAAGCCGTGATTGTGGTGGGTCGCCAGGCGGGCAAGCGCCGCGGCGCCGTCGGCCAGGTGGGTGACCGCAAGGCCCTCGGCGGAAAAGACGCTGCACAGCGTGCTGGACAGCAGGGCATCGTCCTCGACCAGCAGCAGGGCCGGGTGCGGTGCGGTGGCTGGGCCATGCGCTGAAGCGTCAGCCGCTGAGGGGAGTGAGTCGGGAGAAGTCATCCGGGCTCCGCAAGGGCGCGTCAGGTACGCGACAAGAGTGATGAGAGTCAGGCTCAGGGCCGGTCTGCGACCTGCAATGGCCGCTTGAAGGCGCAATATTGCCTCAAACAGGCAGCCAATGGCGCTTGCGCCAGCGTATCATTGGTGGCCTGTTTCGTGTCGCTGACAAGGAAGCCAGCATGCCATCCGTTCCGCTATTGCAGCGCCTCAAGGCGCGCGCCTCTCGTCTCTCGCCAGCCCATTGGCTCACGGCTGTCACGTCGCTCAAGGCTGCCGCCTCGCTCAAGGCTGACGCGCCGCTCAGGCCTCTGCTGACCTCGCTGGCGCTGGGCGTGGTGGGTGGCTGGCTGTTCCAGCTCACCGGCATGCCGCTGGCGTGGATGCTGGGGCCGCTGGTCGCCAACCTGCTGGGCGCGATGGCCGGGCTGAAGCTTGGTGTGCCGGACCGCCTGCGCAACCTGTTTCTGGGCGTACTGGGCCTGACGCTGGGCGCGCGCGTCTCGCCGGAGCTGGTCTCGCACCTTTCCAGCTGGTGGTTGTCGGCGTTGTTGTTGCTGGCGGGGGTATGGGCCTCGACGCTGGCCTGCGCCGCCTGGTATCGCCGCTGTGGTTTTGACGCCACCAGTGCGTGGTTCTCCTCGGTGCCCGGCGCGCTGACGGCGATGGTGGTGATCGGCGAGCGCATCGGTGGCGACCCGCAGCGCATCGCGGTGGCGCAATCGTTGCGGGTGCTGCTGGTGATCATGATTCTGCCGCCGCTCTATTGGGTGCTGGAAGGCGCGGCGGGCACGCCCGGCATCGGTAGCGATGTGGCGGTAAGCGGCCTGTGGCTGATCGCGGTGCTGCCGATTCTGCTGCCCCTGGCCAGGCGACTGCGCATTCCCAATGCCTCGCTGCTGGCGCCGTTGTTGCTGGCACTGGTGCTGTCGCTTGGCGACGTGGTGCGTTTTTCGCCACCGGTGTGGGGCACCGATGTCATGCAGCTGGTGCTAGGTTGCGCCATCGGGGCACGCTTCAAGGGCCTTACGCCGCGGGTACTGGTCGGGGTGATGGGTCAGTCGGGCGTGGCGACTCTGATCTCGCTGTCGGTGCTGGGCTGCTTTGCCGAGCTGATCCATCAGCTGATGGGCGTGCCGCGTGACGTGGCCTTCCTCGCCCTGGCCCCCGGCGGTATCGGCGAGATGGCGCTATTGGCGGTGGCGCTCGATCTCGACCCGATCTTCGTCGCCTTTCACCATCTTCTGCGCCTGATCGTCCTGATGCTGTTGCTACCGGTGATGGCGCGTCATTTCCGTCACCGCCGAGCGCGTGAGGCGACGCAATAGCCCGTGGCGTGATCTCCCCTTGTGAGGGCGGCGATGCGCTGTTATAGTGTGCGCCTTGATCACGCCAAGTGCTTGAAGTTCAAGTGATTGGCTCGGTAGTTCACCGAATGATCATATTTGTGGTGGCCCTGTCGGTCCTCCCGCAATGCTAGGCTGCAAACCCCGCCAGGCCCGGAAGGGAGCAACGGTAGTGGCTGACGCGTGTGCCGGGATGTGGCTGATGGGGCCGCCTCCATTTCAGGGTCCTGAAAGTGGCTGCTCGTGAAATGTCCGCATCATCCCGCCTGCTGCGCAACGCTCTATCTCAAGCCCTCGCAAGCCCCCTGCAAGACTTCGCTTCACGCTGCCTGAAGCCTTTCGCCACACCCTCGCTGTCTGAACCTGTCATCTCCTGCCTGACCCGAGCCCCGCTTGGCGTTTCGTCGTGCCCGCAATTCGGGGGCGCACCACGCCTGTCATCCGGCCTCGCGCCCTCAATCCTGCTGCGCAAGTGGCATCGTGCTTTGAAGCCACACGGCAAGTCGCTAGAATGAGCGCATTCTCAGCGAGGCCTCGTCATCGGTCTCCGTCTGTCGACCGTCGGGGGTGAAGCCCAGCCGGGTCGTGCAGGTTTCAGCTCATGTTTCAGATCGCCCAAGGAATGCCCCGCTCAATGAGCTATCAGGTATTGGCGCGCAAGTGGCGCCCGCGCAATTTTCACGAACTGATCGGTCAGGAGCATGTCAGCCGTGCGCTGGTCAATGCCCTCGATCAGGGGCGCCTGCACCATGCCTATCTGTTCACCGGGACCCGCGGTGTCGGCAAGACGACGCTGGCGCGCATTCTGGCCAAGTGCTTGAACTGCGAAGAGGGCGTCAGCTCCAGGCCGTGTGGCGTATGTGGCACCTGTCGCGAGATCGATGAGGGCCGCTTCGTCGACCTGATCGAAGTCGACGCCGCCTCGCGGACCAAGGTCGAGGACACGCGTGAGCTGCTGGACAACGTCCAGTACGCGCCGACCCAGGGCCGCTACAAGGTGTACCTCATCGATGAGGTGCACATGCTGTCGACCCACAGTTTCAATGCGCTGCTCAAGACGCTGGAAGAGCCGCCGCCCCACGTGAAGTTCCTGCTCGCGACCACTGATCCGCAGAAATTGCCGGTCACCATCCTGTCGCGCTGCCTGCAGTTCACGCTCAAGAACATGCCGCCGGTGCGCGTGGTCGAGCACCTGTCCGACATTCTCGCCCGCGAGGAAGTCAGCTTCGAGGAAGACGCGCTGTGGCTGCTCGGCAAGGCCGCCGATGGGTCGATGCGTGACGCCATGAGTCTGACCGATCAGGCGATCGCCTTCGGCCATGGCCAGGTGCGGCGCGAAGATGTCGCCGCCATGCTCGGCACGCTGGATCACCGCCATGTGCTGGCGCTGCTGGAGTGTCTGGCCTCGCTGGACGCCGCGAGTCTGCTGGCGGAGGTCGCGACACTGGCCGAACAGGGGCCGGACTACGGCGGGGTGCTGGATGACATGGCCTCCGTCTTCCACCGTCTGGCGATCGCCCAGATGGTGCCGAGCGCACTGGACAACGGGCACGGTGACCGTGATGCGCTGCTGGCGCTGGCCAGCCGTTTCACCGGTGAAGACGTGCAGCTCTATTATCAGATCGCCCTGCAGGGGCGTGGCGACATGGCCAACGCCCCGGATGCGCGCACCGCGCTGGAAATGACGCTGCTGCGCATGCTGGCCTTCCGCCCGCAGGGCGTGCCGCGCCCGGCGCAGACGCCGCTGCCGATGACCGGCCAGGCGGAGGGTGCGAACGCGCCTGGCGCTCAAGCCCCGGCGCCTGTTCAGCAGGCTTCTGTTCAGCAAGCTCCGGCTCAGCAGGCTCCTGTTCAAGAAGCCCCGGTTCAGCAGGCTCCTGTTCAAGAAGCCCCGGTTCAGCAGGCTCCTGTTCAAGAAGCCCCGGTTCAGCAGGCTCCTGTTCAGCAGGCTCAGCCTCAGCAAGCACCGGCAGCCCCGATGGCACCCGCGCCTCAGCCTGCCGCGCCAGCGACCGAAGCACAGCCGCCGATGGCCGACGAGCCGCCCCCGTGGGCGACGGAGGACGTTCCGCAGGACGCCCGGGATGCCGGCTTTCGCGACGTAGCGCAAGACGCGCCCCAGCCAGCGGCTGCGCCAGTGTCGGCGCCAGCGCCAGAACAGGCAGCAGTTCCCGCACAGGCGCCCGCTGCGCCCAGTTCGGCGATGTCACGCCTGAGTGCCGCCTTCGGTTCCGCGCCGGCACAGCCAGAGGCTGCTGAGTCATCGGCTCCGCAGCCCGCTGAAATGGCAGCGCCGCAGCCTGCTGAAGCAGTACCAGCAGCGCTAGAGCCCGCTGAAGCTGTACCAGCAGCGCCAGCACAACCCGAACCCGCTGCATCGCCGGCGCCTGAGCCTGTCGTGTCTGAGCCTGTCGCAAACGAGCCAGCCGTGGCAGCGCAACCGCTGCCGGAGCCTGCTCCCGCACCGGCGCCGGCACCCGCGGCTGCTCCCACGCCGGCGCCGAGCGCCCCGAGTACCGATGGTCGCTTGAATCACGCCGCGTGGCTGGAGCTGTTCCCCTCACTGGGGCTGGGCGGCATCACGCGCAATATCGGCGCGCATTGCCTGGTCGAGCACGATGACGGCACCCACCTCAAGTTGAGGCTGGACCCCGCTCAGTCGGCGATGATGGCCGAAGTCCATCAGGATCGCATTCGCAAGGCGCTGGCGGGCCAGGGCGTGGAACGTGTGCTGGAGATCAGCGTCGCGCCGCTGCCGGAAGGTCTGGAAACGCCGCACAGTCGTCGCATCCGTCTGCTGGGTGAACGTCATGTGCGCGCGGTTGAAGCCTTGCGTGCTGACCCGCATATCCAGTCCATGGAGCAACAGCTGGGCGCACGTCTGATCGAGGAAAGCGTCAACTCCTTCGAGCCGGACGATTTCTGACGCTCTGGGCAGTTTCGACCGAGTGTCGGCGGTGCCGGGCATCGCTGACGCTTTCCCGGATTCACGGTGCGTGTGCCGACAAGGCATGCACACCACAGGCCGGAGGTGCCACGACATGGCACGTCCGGCAGACAGCATTTATCGTTAGGTCATGTTCAACACGTTATTGATGAGGTGAGCCATGTTCGGTGGAAAAGGCGGTATGGGTAACATCATGAAGCAGGCGCAGGAAATGCAGGAGCGCATGCAGAAGGTTCAGGAAGAAGCCGCCAAGGCGGAAGTCCAGGGCGAATCCGGCGCGGGCATGGTCAAGGTCACCATGAACGGTCGTCATGACGTCGCGCGCGTCGAGATCGATCCGAGCCTGATGGAAGAAGACAAGGAGCTGCTGGAAGATCTGCTGGCGGCCGCCGTCAACGACGCGGTGCGCAAGGTCGAAGTCAATTCCAAGAAGCAGATGGAAGAGGCGACTGCTGGCATGAACCTTCCGGCCGGCTTCAAGATGCCGTTCTGATGGGATTTTCGCCGCTGGTAGATCAGTTGCTGGATGCCTTGCGCGTGCTGCCGGGCGTTGGCCCGCGAACGGCACAGCGCATGGCGCTGCATCTGCTGGAGCGTGATCGCATGGGCGCCGACCGTCTGGTCGGCGTGCTGGGCGAGGCGCTGGAGCGCGTCGGCTATTGCGCGCGCTGCCGCACGCTGACCGAGGAAGAGGTCTGTCAGCTGTGCCTGAGTCCGCGGCGTGATGAGCGCGTGCTGTGCGTGGTGGAATCGCCCGCCGACCAGCTCGCCATCGAGGGCGCGGGTGGCTATGTGGGGCGCTATTTCGTGCTGCACGGCCATCTGTCGCCGCTGGATGGCATCGGGCCCGAGGATATCGGGCTGGATGCGCTGGAAACCCGCGTCCGCGAGAGCCAGATCGAGGAGCTGGTGCTGGCCACCAACCCGACGGTCGAGGGCGAAGCCACCGCACATTACATCGCCGAGCAGCTTCGCGATGTGCAGCACGGTGGGCAGCCGCTCAAGCTGACGCGTCTGGCCTATGGCGTGCCGATGGGCGGCGAGCTGGAATACGTCGATGGCGGCACGCTCAGTCGTGCCTTCAGCGGCCGTCTGCCGTTCACCCTCGGCGAGATCTGATGCGATGCCGGTGCCGACGCTTTTCGGCACCGGCATCAGGGCAGCTTCGGCTTCAAGGCAGCTTCGGTATCAAAGCAACTACAGCAGCACGTCTGCGGGCGTGGTGGTCAGGAACCACCACGCCCGCGGTCGTTTACCGCCCGGTGTCTGGCGAGTGCCCGTCACCTTCAATTTCCGCTTGCCCGGGCAAGCCTGTCACCACGAGATTTCCTTGCTGATGAGTGATCAACCCGCCACCGCACTGCTGTCAGAACTCGATTTCGAGGCCGTCTGGGTCGAGACCCCCGAGGCGCTGGCCGCTGCCTGTGCAGAACTGGAAGGCGCCGATTGGCTGGCGTTGGACACCGAATTCATCCGCGAGTCGACCTTCTTCCCGATTCCGGCACTGGTGCAGCTGATGGCCGCCCGTGACGGCGAGCTGCCCGGTGCGGACGGCAAGACGCCGCGCATCTTCCTGATCGACCCCACCGTGGTGCCGGCCAGCGAGGCGCTCAAGCGTCTGCTGGGGGCAGAGGGTCCGCTCAAGCTGCTGCACGCCTGTGGCGAGGACATGGAAGTCTTCCTGCGTTGGGCGGGCGTGGCGCCGACGCCGCTGATCGACACCCAGATCGCCGAAGGCCTGACCGGCGGCGAAGCCTCGATGGGCTATCAGCGTCTGGTCGAGCGCGTGGTGGGCGTCACCGTGCCCAAGGAAGAGACGCGTTCCAACTGGCTCAAGCGCCCCTTGAGTCAGGCGCAGTGCGATTACGCCGCGCTGGACGTGCTGTTCCTGCCGCAGGTGTGGTCCGAGCAGCGCGATGCATTGCTCGAGCTGGACCGCATGGCGTGGCTTGAAGAGGATTGTCGGGACCCGGGCAGCAGCGGCGGTGCCACGCCGGACCCGGAGTACTGGAAGCGTCATCGCAGCCTGTGGAAGCTCTCGCCGCGTGGCCTGGCCGCCTGGCAGGTGCTGTGTGACTGGCGCGAGGAGCAGATTCGTCTGCGCGACGTGCCGCGTTCGCGCCTGCTGGCCGATGCGCAGCTGTTCGGAATCTGCGAGCGACTGCCGACCAATCGCTTCGAGCTGGCCAAGGTCGATGGCATGCATCCGCCGCAGATCAAGCGCCACGGGGACACCGTGCTGACGCTGCTTAAGGACGTGGCGATGATCGATGACAGTCAGCTGCCGCGCGTGCCGCCGTCGCCGTTGGCGCCGGAGTGGAAGAACTGCATGAAGCGCCTCAAGCGTGAGGTCAATGCGGTGGCGGAGGCACAGCAGCTCAAGCCTGAGATTCTCGGCAAGCGCCGTGACATGGAAGCGCTGGTGATCGCCGATTACGAGGGCGAGCCGCTGCCCTTGCCGCAGGGCTGGCGCGGTGAGCTGCTGGCCGCGCGCCTGGCCAAGGCGCTCGAGAGCTGACGCTCGCCGCTTTCGTGGGCCAGACTGCAAGGGGGCATGTGCAAGGCTCACGCAGCCTGGCCTGCCAGCAATATAGGTCAGAAACAGGCCAGAAACCGGTAGTGAGCTCTCGGGTCATGCCCGTGACGCGAGAGCCCGCTGATGCGCGCAAGCGCTGCAAGATGATGGGTAGCCCGATGACAGACGACAAGATGATCTGCGAGATCTACAAGAGCGCCAGGAAGGACGAGATGTATCTCTACGTCGAGAAGGCGCGTGGACTCAAGGATGTGCCGGAATCCCTGCTGGGCATCTTCGGCACGCCGACACCTTTGATGACACTGCTGATTCGTGCCGACAAGCCGCTGGCGCGCGTTGCCAGCACCACGGTGCTCGAGAAGATTCGCGAGCAGGGCTTCTATCTGCAGATGCCGCCGGCCAAGGAAAATCTCCTCAAGGAGATTGGCGTGACGCCGCCGGAAACGCATTACTGACGCCCTGTCCGGCAGACAAGACCGTACTGATGAAACGACCCTGCTGCCCGGCAGGGCGAGGAGAGCAAGATGAGCGATGTTCCGCAGCCTGACGGCGGAAAGCGTGAGCGTTTCTGGGAGCGCCACGCACTCTCGGAGCTGAATACCGCCGAGTGGGAGGCGCTGTGCGATGGCTGTGGCCAATGCTGCCTGCTCAAGTTCGAGGATGAAGACAGTGGCGATATCGCGGTACTCGATGTCGCCTGTCGTCTGCTGGATGTGCGCAAGGTCAGCTGCCGCGATTATCCCAATCGCGCCACGCGCGTGCCGGGCTGCATCCCGCTGGATGTCGAGACGGTGGGCAAGCTGCGCTGGCTGCCGGAAACCTGCGGCTATCGTCGCCTGAATGAAGGCCGTGAGCTGCCCGAATGGCACCCGCTGTTGACGGGCGATGCCAAGAGCGTCAAGCGCGCCGGGGTCTCGGTGTCACGCTTTGCCGTCTCCGAGGTATCGGTGCGCCAGCAGGACCTGGAAGACCACATCATCGCGATCATCGATCCCGAGAGCTGAGACGCGCCGCGGGCGCGTGTCAGATTTCAGGTGGATGTCTTTAGAAAGCGCAGCTCGATGAGCTGCGCTTTCTTGTTTCTGACATTCTGTATCTGGCATTCCGTGCCTGACATTTCGTGTCTGGCAGTTCGAGTCTGGCAGTTCGAGTCTGGCAGTTCGAGTCAGGCGTTCACTGGCCTTGTATTTGACGCCTCTGACCCTCAGACACGGCTTGATCTGCTAGATAAGATAATTTGCATAAGCTGATTTGCATGAGCTGATTTGCATGGCCGAGGCGCGTGCACGCACTCGGCCGCGCAATGTCTGGTTGTAAATAAATGAACGTTCATTTATTTTGTGAGGATTCGCTCAAGACCAGATCAGACTAGAACTGAGCTGAACAGATCAGATCAGAACAGAACAGAACAGAACAGAACAGAACAGACCAGAGGCAGACGGACCATGCGCCATCGTGATGAACACAAGCAGCAGGCGTTGCTGGAAGCCACGCTGCATGAGGTGGCCGAGCATGGTTTTGCCGTGACCTCCGTGGCGCGCATCGCGCGTGCCGCCGGCATGTCGCCCGGCACGCTCTATCTCTACTACCGTGACAAGGATGACCTGCTGGAGGCGACCTTTAGCGAGGTCAGCCGGCGCATCATCGCGGTCGCCATCGAGGCCTTCCAGGCCGAGCCGGCAGAGGCGTTCGAGGCCGAGCCGTCAACGCTGTCGCCGGCCGCCCAGCAGCTGAAGTCGGCACTGTGTCGGGTGTGGAATGCCCTGGTGGCGCTGGGGCGCCGTCAGCCTGCGTTGTTCCTCTTTCACGATCAGTTTCTGCACTCTTCCCATATGCAGGACGCCCTGAGGGTGGCCAATCAGGAGCGCGCCGCGCCCTTGCTGGACGCCTTCGCGCTGGGCCAGCAGTCCGGCATCCTCAAGCAGATCGATCTCGCCCTCATCGAGGTGTTCATGTTCCGATCGATCTACAGCCTGCTGCAGGGCTCCAGTTGCCAGTTGCCGGCCATCAGTGATGCCAGCTTCGACCAGGCCTTCGAGATGGCCTGGGACGCGATCGCGCTTCGCCAGTGAGGGCAGCCAGCCCCGCAGCGCACGCCGGACAGATGACAGTTTTTCGCTTGTGCCATTTTATTCCAACGACTCAAGGGCCCGCTGATGAAACTTCGACCTGGTGCCAAGCCACACCTGCGTATTCCTTTCGCCTGGCGGGGAGGCCGCGTCCTTCAGCTGTTCGCCGGACTCGTGCTGGCCCTCGGACTTGCGGCCTGCAGCGAGGAAGAGGCGCCGCTGGAGAAGCAGAAGGTGCATCCGGTCAAGTTGCTGTCGCTGTCGGATGAAGGCGGCGGTGTCATCCAGCGCTACCCCGGTGTGGTCGAGGCCTCGGAGCGCTCCAACCTGTCGTTCCGCATCGGCGGTGAGCTGCGCGAACTCGAGGTCCAGGCCGGTCAGGAGGTCGAGAAGGGCGAGCTGATCGCGCGCCTGGATGATCGCGATGCCAGAAGCGAGCTCAACAATGCCCGCTCCAGCTTCAATCTGGCGCAGGCGACCTACAAGCGCATGAAGTACTCGGTGGAGAAGGGCGCCATCAGTCGGGCACGCTTCGATGAGGCGCAGGCCGAATTCCAGTCAGCGCAGGCCCAGTATTCCCAGGCGCAGGACCAGCTCAGCTACACCTATCTCAAGGCGCCCTATGACGGGGTGATCGCGCGCGTGCCGGTGGACAACTATCAGGTGGTCGCCGCCCAGGAAACCATCGCCGTGCTGCAGCAGCCGGGGCAGATCGACGTGATCTTCAACATGCCGGAGCGTCAGGTGCGCGCCATCGATCGTGAGCGTGCCGAGGCCGGGCGCCTTGAGGATGCCGCCCTGGCCTGGGTGCGCTTCGGCAGTGGCGAGTCACGCTATCCGGCCCGTTACAAGGAGCACGACACCAGTGCCAGTGAGGGCTCGCTGAGCTATGAAGTCACCCTGACGCTGCCGGAGCCGCAGGACATCACCGTGCTGTCAGGCATGAGCGCCACCGTGGAGCTGGACATGCAGCAGCTGACGGCGGCGACCCAGGGCCAGTGGCGCGTGCCGATCGAGGCGGTGGTCACTCAGGAGGAAAGCCCGAACCAGGCCGTGGTGTGGCGCTATGTGCCCAAGGGCGGTGACACCCAGGCGAGCGCATCGATCAACAATGACGCCACCACGGACGCCGGCAAGAGCGAGGGCAAGCAGCAGGAAGCTGGCGCCCAGGGCACCGTCGAGGCCGTGCCGGTCACGGTACTGCAGGCCACCGGCGAAGGGCTGGTGATCACGGGAGAACTGAGTGCCGGTGACCGTCTGGTCACGGCGGGCGCCAGTCGCATGGAAGCCGGGGAGCCTGTGCGTCCCTGGGTCAAGGAAGCGGGGCTCTGATCCATGGTCGATTATTTCCTGAGACACAAAGTCATCAGCTGGATGGTCGTGCTGCTGCTGTCGGTGGGTGGCGTGACCTCCTTCTTCGGCCTCGGCCAGCTGGAATTCCCCGAGTTCACCATCCGCAACGCGGTGGTGATTACCCAGTATCCGGGCGCGACGCCCAAGCAGGTGGAAGAGGAAGTCACGCTGCCGCTGGAGAAGGCGATCCAGCAGATTCCCAATCTCAAGCGCGTCAGCTCGGTCAACAGCTCCGGGCTTTCCCAGATCACGCTGGAGCTCGAGAGCAGCGTGCGCGAAGGCGAGATGCAGCAGTACTGGGACCTGCTGCGCCGCAAGATCAATGACGCCCAGTCGAGCCTGCCGCCCGGCAGTGGCTCCTCGATCGTCAATGACGACTTCGGCGACGTGTTCGGGCTGCTCTACAACCTGAGCGGCAAGGGCTATTCGGCGCATGACCTCGAGGACCAGGCCGACTTCCTGCAGCGCGAACTGACGCTGGTGGAGGGGGTCAAGAAGGTCTCCATCGTCGGCGCGCGCAGCGAGCAGGTCATCGTCGCGCTGGATCGTGATCGCATGCAGGCGCTGAACATCTCGCCGGATCAGCTCGCCAACCTGCTCAATGCCCAGAACGTGGTCGGCGACGCCGGACGGATCCGTCAGAACGGCCTATCGCTGGAACTGCAGCCAAGTGGCGAGTTCCAGAGCGTGCAGGACCTGGAGCGTCTGGTGGTCGGGCGTCCCGGCAATGGTGGCCTGATTCGTCTCGGCGATATCGCCTCGGTCAGCCGCGAGTACACCGAATCGCCGTCGCGCCTCTATCACACCGATGGTGAGACGGCGCTGTCGCTGGGCATCTCGTTCGCCTCTGGCGTCAATGTGGTCGAGGTCGGCGCGCTGGTCGACAAGCGTCTTGGCGAGCTTGAGTCGCGCATGCCGCTGGGCATGGAGCTGACCACGGTCTATCACCAGCCCCAGGTGGTGGATGAGGCGGTATCCGGCTTCTTGATCAACCTGGCCGAGGCCGTCGGCATCGTGATTCTGGTGCTGCTGGTATTCATGGGCGTCAAGAGCGGCGTGCTGATGGGGCTGGTGCTGTTGATCACCATTCTTGGCACCTTCGTGATGATGTCGATTCATGGCATCGAGCTGCAGAAGATCTCGCTGGGGGCCTTGATCATCGCGCTGGGCATGCTGGTGGACAACGCCATCGTGGTCACCGAGGGCATGTTGATCGGCCTCAAGCGCGGCAAGACCAAGCGTCAGGCCGCCTTCGAGGTCGTCAACCAGAACCGCATGCCGCTGCTGGGGGCTACGGTGATCGCGATCACCGCCTTCGCCCCCATCGGTCTGTCGCCGGATGCCACCGGCGAGTTCGTCGGGTCATTGTTCTGGGTGCTGTGCTACTCGTTGCTGTTGAGCTGGATCACCGCCCTGACGCTGACACCGTTCTTCTTCGACATGTTCTTCCGCGAAGCGCGGGAGACGGCAGGCAGCGACACGGACGAGAATCAGGAGGAAGACCCCTATCGTGGCGTCATCTTCCGTGGCTTCCGCAGCCTGCTGAGCTGGGCGATTCGCCTGCGCTGGCTGACCCTGGGGGGCGCGGTGGCGTTGCTGGTGGCGGCCGTGATGAGCTTCGGTCAGGTCAAGAATGCCTTCTTCCCGGATGCCTCGACCCCGCTGTTCTTCGTTGATGTCTGGATGCCGGAAGGCACCGATGTGCTGGCGACGGAAGCGCGCATCGCGGACCTTGAGCAGCAGGTGCTCAAGATGGACAAGGTCAATCATGTCACCAGCGTCACCGGCGGGGGCGCCCAGCGCTTCACGCTGACCTACTCGCCGGAAGACAGCTATGCAAGCTTCGGGCAGCTGATCGTCGAGACCCGGGACCGTGCCAGTCGCGAAGCGCGCATGGAGGAGGTGATACGCCTGGTGCGCGCCGAGTATCCCGAAGTCGAATACAAGGTGCAGGCGTTGCAGGTCGGCCCCTCGGCCAAGGCGAGTCTCGAGGCGCGCCTCTACGGCGAAGACCCCGCTGTGCTGCGTCAGCTGGCGGGCAAGGTGCGTAGCGTCTTCGAGGAGGAGCCACTGGCCGACAGCATTCGTCTGTCATGGCGCAATCGCGTCAATCGCATCGAACCCGAATTCCTGGATGATCAGGCGCGGCGTGTCGGCGTGACGCGTGACTCGTTGCATCAGGCGCTGCTGATCAACAGCGACGGCGAGAGCGTCGGTGTCTATCGCGAAGGCTCCGAGCTGATCCCGATCCTGCTGCGCGGTGAAGAGCGTCAGCGCTTCGACCTCGATACCCTGGCGAGCCTCAACGTCTGGAGCGATGAGCAGGAGACCTACGTACCGGCGGGCTCGGTGATGGGGCCGCTCGAGACCGAGCTGCGCGACCCGCTGATCAAGCGTCGCGATCGTCAGCGCATGCTGGCGGTGTACGCCGAACCGATGCCGCTGTCCGGCGAAACGGCCGCCAGCGTGCTGGGGCGTATCCGTCCCAAGATCGAGGCCATCGAGCTGCCCGAGGGCTACCACCTGGAGTGGGGCGGCGAGTACGAAACCTCATCCGAGGCTCAGGAGGCGCTGTTCTCCTCGCTGCCGATGGGGCTGCTGGGCATGTTCGTGATCACGGTGCTGCTGTTCTCCAACCTGCGTCAGGCGCTGGCCATCTGGTCCATCGTGCCGCTGACGCTGATCGGTATCGTCAGTGGCCTGATCGTGTTCGGCGCGCCGTTCACCTTCATGGCGCTGCTCGGCACCTTGAGTCTGATCGGCATGGTGCTCAAGAATGCCATCGTGCTGGTGGAGGAGATCAACGTGCAGCTCGATGAGCAGGAGGATCGCTTCCAGGCGGTGGTGCAGGCGGCCGTCAGCCGTGTGCGGCCGGTGTCGATGGCGGCCATCACCACCATGCTGGGCATGATTCCGCTGTTCCCGGATGCCTTCTTCTCGAGCATGGCGGTGGTGATCGTGTTCGGGCTGGGCGTGGCGACCCTGCTGACGCTGGTGGTGCTGCCGGTGGCGTACTGCGCCTTCTTCCGCATCCCGACCGGCAACAAGTCCATGAAGACATCCTGATGTGATGATAATGCGGTAATCTTGGTCTGCGCAGTCGCGGCCACCCACACCATGACGCCCGATGACAGTGCCTTTGTCATCGGGCGTCATGGTGTGGTTCGTGCTCGCTATCCTGCGTGAGGGGCATCGCCGCAAGCCCCTTTCCGTTACACTATGCGCCGCCGGTTGCGAGTTGCCCGGTCGCAAGTGTTGCGTCAGTCGAATCCTATCGAGTCGTGAGGTGTGCCTTGGTCGAACCCCTGAGTGCCTGGTGGGGGCAACAGCTGGTGTTGTGCGGTTGGGGTTTCAGTGCAGCGCCGGAAACGGTGTGGACACCGGCCCAGGCGTGCGCGCGTCTGAAGGCCCAGGAAGTCCCGGATGCGGGCGAGTTGGGATGGCGTCTGCTGGAGGCCTTCCCCAATGACACCCCGGACCCGTTGTACCAGCTGGAGGCGTTGGAATTGCTGGCGCTGGCACGTACTGCCGGCTGGCTGTCAGAGGCGCGCACGCGTGCCTGGCTGATACGCCTGCTCACGGCGATCGGCGGGCGTTTCACCTCGCTGGATGACTGGCTCAAGGCCCTGGCCCATTCGCGTAGCGATGCCGGCTGGACGCGAGGCGATGATGGCTTCTTCGAGGCCAGCCTCGCGCTGTCTCAGTTGGAGCACGAAGACGCCGGCGTCACCTGGCCGCGTCTGCAGGAAGCGCTGGAGGCACAGCCTCCGGTGGCGGTTACTGAGCTCTGGCCTCAGGGCGAGCGCGACCGGGTCTGGATGGCGCGCGCCATCTTCTCGCCGTGGCTCGGCGGTCAGACATTGACCACCGATGACAGCGGCCCGCACGAGGACGGTGCCAGCGGTTTTGACGCCGCGGCGCACTGGCCGGACGTCACGCGCTGGCTGGCCGAGACCTGGGCGATCACCGGGCGTGATGAGCTGATTCGACTGTTGCTGTGGCTGGCCTCGCAGGGGCATCGCTATGGCTGGGACATCGACAGCGCACGCCTGATGACGGCCAGCGACAGCGAGCGTGCCAAGTGGCTGGATGAGCTGGAAGCGGATGCGGCTCAGGAAGAGGCCGAACGCAAGTCGGAAGGGCGCAAGGGCGCCCCCGCGCATGCCTCCTCCAGCATCGACGTCGCCGATGGCGGGCTGGAAAAGCCCCCGTCACCGACGGCCTACGGCGAGCTGCTGCTGCAGTATCTCGACCGTGGTGAGCCGCTGGAATTTGCCGCCTGGGACTGGCTGCGTCTGGTCGATCTCGCCTTCGCCGGGCTATGTGCCGGCTGGCTGAGTCGTGAGGAGGGCGAGGACTTCGCCGCCCATGGCATCGACCTGCTGGTGCGCCGCTATGCTGACTGGCAGGGCGTGGCCCGCGCCTATCAGCGCGGTCGCAGTCTGTTCGAGGGTGTCGATCTGACTCGCGACACCGAGAGTGACTGGCGTCCGCTGATGGCGTCGCCGCTGACGCCGCTGCGTTGCGAGCTGCATGCGCTGCTGCCTGCCGCCCAGCGTGAGCGCTGCCGCGCGGCGATTCGCGCCTGGCGCAATGACAGCCGCCACTGGGTGCTGGCCATCGCCAGTATCCGCGAGCCGGACCTGCTCTATCGTCAGGGGCTTGTCGCCGAGGTCGATGCGGCGCGCCGCGAAGAGGCACGCCAATATCTCAACGAGACGCTGGCGCTGGACACCCGCGATGGCGTGCAGGGCATGGCGCGCTTCTGGCTGCCGGCGCAGGCGCATCATCTCAATCAGCTGGCCGCCGATGCCGCGCGTGGTGCCTTGCCTGATGCCCAGACGCCCTTCGGGCGTGCCGATGCCGTCGAGCTGGAACGCCGTCAGCGTCTGGCCGTCTGTCATCGCTATCCCGCCAGTGTGGTGATGGCCGAGAAGTACGCCTTCTATCTGTTGATGGTGCAGGACAGCGGTGATTTCCCGGCCGATGAGCTGGCCCAGTGTGCCGAGCGTCTGCGCAGTGCTCTGTGTCGCTACTACCCGGACGCCATGCGTCTGCTGGAAGCCTGGGCGGTGTGGGAATCCGCGGTGCCGGAACTCGAGGATCATCCGCTGGTCAACGAGATCCGCTGGCATCTCGATGACCCCGGCAGCCTGTTCCATTGGCTCGACTGGCGCGCCAGCGACTGGCAGGAGCCGGGGCTGCGCCCGAGTCTGGATCGCTTCACGGCGCTGGCGCTGAGCGGTCCGCTCAACACGCCGTGCTGGGGCGAGCCGATGGTCGAGTACGGGCGGGGCGTCGAGGAACTCAGCGGCTGGCTCGAAGGCCATTACGGCCTCGCCAATGCCGAGGCGCTCAAGGGCTTCCTCGACTTCCTGCGCGATGCCGGTGATCGGGACGAATACCAGATCAACTACGGCCCCTACACCCTCAATCGCGCCCGCCTCGACAATGAGATCGACGTATTGGAAAGCGCTGAACGTGGCGATGATGAGCAGGTGCATCTGGACCGTCTGCGTCGCGTCAGGGACAACGAGGCGCGCTGCAACGAGCTGGACATGGCGGCGTGGGACATCGCCCAGATGGTGGATCTTGCGATTGCCGGGCGCCAGCTGGGCTGGCTGGACGATGCGACCTTCACCGCCTATCTGGACAGCGCCTATGCGATGGCGCGCGACCACTACGGCAGCTGGAAGGAATATGCCCGTGGGCTGTTCGCCGGCTATGCCTTCTTCATGGGCGACACCGACCAGCGTGACAGCTTCCTGCGCGGCTTTCGCGATGCGCTCATCCAGTGGTTGACGGCGGCGCCACCGCTGGCGGGTGCCTGGTCGAGTCTCGATTTCCCGGGCGCCCGCCCGGGGCATTGGCCGGCGTTGCATCTGGATGTGCTGAGCGGAGATGCCCGCACGCTGCACTGAGCGGGATTCAATTCAGGTTGGGGGAGCGGCAGGGGGCACTTTCTCTGATGCTTTGGTCTAACTTGTGCGGCAATGGCATACGGTTTGCGGAAACATGAACTACTATCCTGCGAACGACTTGAGTTTGTCATCTGACTGTCGTCATCGTGTTGCAAGGTGTGCTGCTGCCTGATCCGGCCCACCTTGTCAGATAGTCGCCGTATTATCCTGATCGATCAACGATCATCGTCATGCATCAATGGTTATCGCCGTCCGCAAGCGCTGCTCACCTTCACCCTTCCAGCGCCGGGCCCACGACGAGGAATGCTGGATGCGCCACGCGTTATTATGCTGTTTTCTGATCCTGCCACTGGGTGTGGCAGGCTGTGCCAGTCACTCAACACCGTCCAATGATGTGGCCTACTACGATGTGGACCTGCCGGAACTGCCGAAGCTCAAGCGCTATCGCCAGTCCGCGTCCCAGCCGGCCGCCGAGTCGCAGGACTTCGCCATGTCAGGGCCGAGCATCCGCGATGTCCTGCTGGAAGAGCATGATCGCTGGGCCGGGACGCCCTATCGTCTGGGGGGCACCAACACCCGCGGCATCGATTGCTCCGCCCTGATGCAGCATGTCTTCAGTGATGGCTTCGGCATCGATCTGCCGCGCACCACCACCGACCAGGTGAAGCGTGGCAAGCGCATCGACAAGTCGCAGCTCAAGCCGGGTGATCTGGTCTTCTTCCGTCCCTCACGCCGCTACAACCACGTGGGTGTCTACGTCGGCAACGGCTACTTCCTGCATGCCTCCACCTCGCGTGGCGTGAAGCTGTCGCGACTCGACAATGTCTATTGGTCCCAGCACTACTGGCAGTCGCGTCGCCCGATGCCCTACGAGGCCATGCAGATGAAGCTGGCCATGCGCAGCCAGTGAGCCGATCACGCGTCGCACTGAAACAGACAAGCCCTTGAATAGACAAGTGCCTTGTTCGACAACACCCGGCCCTGGCCGGGTGTTGTCGTTTCTGAGCCCCGGTAAATGTCAGCCACTCTCAGGAAGGGGGATCCAGCGCAGTGCTGCTTGCCTGATCATTAGCGCTCAAGGCGACCGGGGTGGGCCTCCCGGCTGCCGAGTGTTCAATGACGAAATCGACCAGCGCCTGCTCGGCACGCGACAGGCCGCGCTCGCGGCGCCAGGCGAGTGACAGCTCAAGCCAGGCGGGCTCATCGAAGGAGACGGCGGTCAGGTTATTCTCTTCACGGTCGTCCTCGACCACACGCTTGAGGAAGGTGGTGATCCCGAAGCCGCGCGCGACGATCGCCTTGTTGAGGGCGATCAGGTTCGATTCGAAGGCGATGCTCGGCGCGAGACCATGTTGGCTGGCCAGGCGCTCGATGAAGTCGCGATGGAAGTAGCCGCGCTTGAAGACCACCAGCTCCTCGGCGAAGAACTCCTCGACGCTGATCTGCGTGCGGGCGGCCAGCGGATGATCGTTCGCCAGGCAGACCACCATTTCCTCGCTCAGGAAGTGGCGTCGAATCAGGCCGTGGGTGTCGGTGCCGAGCTGATCCTCAACGATGACGCCCAAATCCAGCTCGGCATTGTCGATCATCCGGCGCAGGCTCAGGGTGCCGCCCTCGATCACGCTGAGCTTGATGTCGGGATAGCGTGCCTTGAATGCCATCAACAGCGGCGGGAAGTAGTAGGAGCCGAGCATCGAAGAGACGCCGATGCGCACCTCGCCCTTGATCAGTCCCTCGAGCTCCGCCATCGCCAGTGCCGCGCGCTGTGCCTGTTGCAGAAGGGGCCGGGCATGCTCGAGCAGCGTATCGCCGGCCGGTGTCAGGCGCAGACCGCGTGAGCCCCTGACCAGCAGTTGCGTGCCCAGCCGGCTTTCGAGCCCGGCGATCGACTGGCTGACCGCTGACTGGGCCAGGCTGAGTGCCTGAGCGGCAGTGGTGAAGCTCTGGTGCTCGACGACACTGACGAATATCTCCAGTGCACGCAGATCGAAGGGCAGTTTCATCGCGGGGTCCTGTTGATCGTGAGGTGCTTTTCAGCGCGGAGTCCTTTATCAGCGCAGCTTCCTCTCGGCGCAGTTTGCGACATCCCTGTGTCGCCACGGCCATCAGCTTTGCTGATGGTCAGCATCATGTCGAGCTATTTTACTGATGCGAGCGCGCGGCGCAGACTGGCGCCATCCCCATGCTTGATTGAGTGCAGGTACCTGATGGCTTCATCGCTTTCCGCGTCTTCTTCCCCCGATTCCGCCGCCTCGGTCTCTACCGCGCAGTCCGAGCTGCCCGAGCCGCTCAAGGCGCGCGGGCGTGACTGGCGGCGCATGACCCAGGCACTGTGTCTGGGCTCCTTCGTGGTCTTCATCAACCTCTATCTGGTGCAACCGCTGCTGCCGCTGCTGGCGACGGATCTGGGCCTGAGCTCGCTGCAGGCGAGTCTGTCCCTGTCGGTGAGCACCCTGACGCTGGCCATGGCACTGCTGGTGTTCGGTCCGCTGTCCGATGCGCTGGGCCGGCGGCGTATCCTGCTGTGGACCCTGGCCGGCGGGGTGGCCTGTTCAGGACTGGCACTGTTCGCCGAGGGCTTCTGGTCGCTGTTGGCGGTGCGCGCGCTGCAGGGCTTTCTGCTCGGCGGCCTGCCGGCGGTGGCAGTGGCGTACATGAGTGATGAGATGGAGCAACCCGCCTTGATAATGGCGGTGGGGCTCTACATCAGTGCCAATTCGCTAGGCGGCATCTCGGGGCGGGTCGCGGGGGGCGTGATAGCGGAGCACTGGGGCTGGCAGGCCAGCTTCGCCGCCATCGGCGGCGTCAGCCTGCTGGTGCTGGGGGCGTTATGGCAGCTGCTGCCGCGCCAGAGACGCTTCGTCGCCCAGCCGCTCAAGCTGAGCAGCATGCTGGCAGGTCTGGGGCGCCATCTGCGCAACCCTCGTCTGTGGCCGGTGTTCCTGCTCGGTGGGCTGAATTTCTTCATCTTCGTCAATCTCTACAGCTACATGACCTTCCGGCTGAGTGAGGCGCCCTGGTCGCTCAGCAGTCAATGGCTGGGGCTGTTGTTCCTGACCTATCTGGCGGGCACCTTCGGCGCCTCCCAGTCTGGCCGGCTGGCACGGCGTCTGGTACCGGGAGGTGCGGCTGAGGACGGTGAGGCCGCGCTGGCGATCGCTCAGCGACGCGGACAGGCGCTGACCATGATGCTGGGCACCGGCATCGTGATGCTCGGCACGCTGCTGACGCTGAGTCACTCGCTGATCGGCATGTTGATCGGCCTGAGCCTGAATGCCTTCGGCTTCTTCCTCGCGCATGCCACCGCCTCGGCCTGGGTCGGACGCAATGCCGAAGGCGCGCGGGCCAGTGCCAGTGCGCTGTATCTGACCGCCTACTATCTGGGCGCGAGTCTCGGCGGCTTCTGGCTGGAACCTTTCTGGCAGGCTGCCGGCTGGCCCGGGGTGGTGGCCGCCAGCGTACTGGTGCTGGCGGTGACCTTCTCGCTGGCGATCCTGTGCTGGCGCCGGGCTACCACGCAGTATTGAGCCTGAGAGCAGGGCTGATGGAAGTTCAGAGAGCAGGGCAGACCGCAGAATAGAGAGCAGAGCACGCAAATCAGAGCATGCAAACGACAACGGCTCGCCAGATGGCGAGCCGTTGTCGTTCAAAGGGCCTGGAGGGCGAGATCAGTGCGCGGGCGTGTCGTCACCCCAGATCTCTTCCAGACGATCATCGCGGCCACAGCCGGCGCGGTAGAAGCGATAGCGCACCGGATTCTTCTTGTAGAAGTCCTGATGGTAGTCCTCGGCCGCATACCAGGGCCCTGCGGCCTCGATCTCGGTGGCGATGCCTTCGGGGAATCTGTCCTTCAGCGCATCGCGACTGGCTTCGGCGGCGTCACGCTGGGCCTCATCGAGGGGGTAGATGCCGCTGCGGTACTGGGTGCCGGCATCGCAGAACTGGCGGTCCACCGCGACCGGGTCGATGTTGTGCCAGAAGACCTCCAGCAGGGTGTCGTAGCTGACTTTATCCGGCTCGTAGACCACCTTGACCGCTTCGGTGTGCCCGGTGCCGCCCGATGAGACCTGCTTGTAGGTCGGATTGTCCTGTTCGCCGGCGGTGTAGCCGGAGGTGGTCGAGATCACACCGTCAAGCTTGTCGAAGGGGCCTTCCATGCACCAGAAGCAGCCACCGGCGAAGATGGCGACTTCCTGGCCCTGAGCGACACCCTCGGCGACGCCCTTGGGCGCGGTCTGCGGGTCGAAGGCATGGGCGTGGCCGACAAGCAGCAGGCCGCCGAGCAGGCTTGCCAGTGGCGTGAGACGTCTGAGCGCAGGGAAGGGGATTCGCGTGTATCGGGTCATGGTGTCTCCGGGAAAGGCGTCATTCCTTCGAGATGAGTACACGGAAATCTCCATGTCTCGGTGAGCCGTGAGGTGACTGGCGCTGTTGAGTCCTCACTGCCTGTATAGGTTTCTACGCGAATAAACGTGGGATGGATGCGAACATGCAGAATGAAACGTTACCGTTGTCGTGATCAAGCCACTGCCATTCACCCCGCTACGCGAATCTGTGCATCCAGTCAGCGACATGCCTCGTAAGGACACGGTACATCCCAATGACATGCCCATGACGGCAGGAATCGAAAAGGAAATCGCCAGTGAATAAACGCAAGTTACTGCTTCTGGGCGCCATCGTCGCTGCCATCGTGGTGTTCTTCGCCAGCGGGGCACAGGACTACTTCACTCTGCAGAGCCTCAAGGCCAGTCAGTCCGAATTCCAGGCGTTGTTCGCGGAATCACCGTACAAGGTCGCGGGTACCTTCTTCGTCGTCTACGTGGCGATGGCGGCGCTTTCACTGCCCGGTGCAGCATTGCTGACGCTGCTGGGTGGCGCGCTGTTCGGCTTCGGCTGGGGGCTGTTGCTGATCTCCTTCGCCAGCACCATCGGTGCGACGCTGGCCTTCCTGATTTCCCGCACTCTGCTGCGCGAGAGCATCGAGAAGCGCTTCCGCCGTCAGCTGGAATCCCTCAATCGTGGCGTCGAGCGCGAAGGTGGCTTCTATCTGTTCACGCTGCGCCTGGTGCCGGTCTTCCCGTTCTTCATCGTCAATCTGGTGATGGGCCTGACCCGCATGCGCGTGGTCACCTTCTACGTGGCAAGCCAGCTGGGCATGCTGGCGGGCACTGCCATCTACGTGAACGCCGGTCGTGAGCTGGGCCAGCTGGAATCCCTGTCCGGCATCCTGTCGCCGGGACTGATTGCCTCCTTCATCGCGCTGGGCCTGTTCCCGCTGATCGCCAAGAAGATCGTCGGGATGCTGCGCAAGCGCAAGCAGCAGGCGGGCTTCACCAAGCCGAAGAGCTTCGACTACGACATGGTCGTCATCGGTGCCGGTTCCGCCGGCCTTGTCACCAGCTATATCGCCTCCGCCGTCAATGCGCGTGTCGCGCTGATCGAGCGGCACAAGATGGGCGGCGACTGTCTCAATACCGGCTGTGTGCCCTCCAAGGCGCTGATTCGTGCCGGACGTGCGGCCCATGAGATCCGTCAGTCCGCGCGCTTCGGGATCACCGCCAACGAGCCGGAAATCGATTTCGCCAAGGTGATGAGCCATGTGCATGACGTGGTCGAAAGCGTCGAGCCGCATGACAGCATCGAACGTTATGAAGGCCTCGGCGTGGAAGTGCATACCGGCAGTGCCATGCTCAAGACGCCCTGGGAGGTGGAAGTCGATGGCCGCGTGCTGACCACGCGCAACGTGGTGATCGCTACCGGTGCCCGTCCGCGTGTGCCGGCCATCCCGGGCATGGAATTGATCACGCCGCTGACCTCCGAGAACCTGTGGGACCTCAAGGAACAGCCCCGGCGTCTGGTGGTGCTGGGTTCCGGCCCCATCGGCATGGAGCTGGGTCAGAGCTTCGCGCGTCTCGGCAGCCAGGTCACCATCATTGAGGGTGCGCCGCGCGTGATGCCGCGCGAGGACGAGGAAGTCAGCACCTTGATGCATGAGCAGCTGGCCGGTGAGGGCGTCGATCTGCGCGTCAATTCCACCGCCACGCGTATCGAGGTGCTCAAGGGCAAGGACGGCGAGCCGATGCGTCAGCTGGTGGTCAGCTCTCCCGAAGGCGAGGAAAGCTGGATCGAGTTCGATGAGCTGCTGGTGGCCATCGGTCGCGAAGCCAATGTCGAAGGCTTCGGCCTCGAGGCACTGGGCATCGCGGTTTCCGAGCGTGGCACCATCGATGTCTCCGAGTCGCTGCAGACCCTGCAGCCGAACATCTGGGCATGCGGCGATGTGGCCGGCCCCTATCAGTTCACCCATGCGGCGGGTCACCAGGCGTGGCACGCCGCGGTCAACGCGCTGTTCGGTGGCCTGAAGACCTTCAAGGTCGACTACCGTATCATGCCGATGGTCACCTACACCGAGCCGGAAGTGGCACGTGTCGGCCTCAACGAGACCGAAGCCAAGGCCCAGGGTTACGAGTACGAGGTCACCCATTACGCGATGGGTGAGAGTGATCGCGCGCTGGCCGAGCGAGCCACCGAAGGCTTCGTCAAGGTGCTGACCGAGAAGGGGCGTGATCGCATCCTCGGCGTGACGCTGGTCGGTGCCTCGGCAGGGGAGTGGCTGGCCGAATTCACCATGGCGATGAAACACGGCATCGGTCTCAACAAGATCCTGTCCACCATCCATCCCTATCCGACGCTGTCCGAGGCCAACAAGGCCGCGGCGGGCATGTGGAAGAATGCCCACAAGCCGGAAGGCGTGCTCAAGGTGCTGGATCGTTACTTCACCTGGCGCCGCAACGGCCGCTTCGAGCCGACCAAGACCCTCAAGGCAAACCCTGCCGAGCGGTCTGTGGCTGTCGAAAAACAGTAATTGCTGAATCATGCCGCGGGCCTGCAGGTGCAGGGTCGCGGCATTTTTCCATCAGGAGAAGCCCTTCATGAAGACGAATCATCTGGCGGGTCGCCGTCGTGCCTTGGCGCTGATGGGCGGCTCGCTGGTCTTGCTGGCCGGTGTCAGTGCCAGTCCCTGGGCCGCTTCTCTGGCGTATGCCGCCGACGCGCAGGCCGGGCGCCCGATGCCTGAACTCGCCTCGCTCGAGTGGCAGGTGATCGCCGAGCGCGCGCGCGGTCAACGTATCGACTTTCATGCCTGGGGCGGCAGTGAGGCGACCAACGCCTATCTGCGCGACCAGGCCGAGACAGCGGCGGGGCAGCATGGCATCGAGGTACGCCACGTCAAGATCGCCGATACCGCCGAGAGCGTCTCGACCCTGCTGGCCGAGAAGGCGGCCGGGCGCCGCGACGGCAGCATCGATGTGATCTGGATCAACGGCGAGAACTTCCGTGCGCTCAAGCAGGCCGAGCTGGTGTGGGGGCCCTTCGTCGAGCATCTGCCCAACAGTGACTATCTGCTCGAGGAGATCGGTGCGCGCGATTTCGGACTCGCCACCGATGGTCTGGAGGCGCCCTGGGGGCGTGCGCAGCTGATCTTCATGTACGACACCGCGCTGCTGGAATCGCCGCCGCGCTCCATGCAGACGTTGCTGGAGGTGGCCAGAGAGCATCCCGGGCGCGTGACCTATCCACAGCCGCCCAGCTTCCACGGCACCACCTTCCTCAAGCAGGCCTTGATTGAATTGATGCCAGTGGAGCAGCGCGAGGTGCTGGCATCTCCCGTGGCGAGTGATGCCCAGTTCGCTGAGGTGACCGCACCGCTGTGGGACTATCTCGATGCACTGCATCCCCTGATGTGGGCGCAGGGCGAGCGTCAGCCAGCCGGTGCCGAAGAGCAGATGAAGTTGCTCGCTCAGCGCAGCGTGTGGATCGCGCTGACCTTCGTGCCTCAGGAAGTGGCCAATGCCCGTCAGGAGGGGCGGCTGCCACCGACCATCGAGCCGTATATCCATGACGGCGGCACTCTCGGCAATGTGCACTATCTGGCGATTCCGGCCAGTGCACCGCACAAGGCCGCAGCACTGGTGTGGATCAATCAGTTGATGTCCGCCGAGGCCCAGGCCGCCAAGGCCGACCCTTCACGCTGGGGCGATGACACTGTGCTGGATGTCGCCCGCCTGCTGCCGCAAGAGCGCGCCGCCTTCGAGGCCTTGCCGCAGCTGCCCGGCAGCATGTCGCCAGAGGCCTTGGGCACACCACTCAGCGAGCCACACCCGAGCTGGACCGATGCGTTGGAGGCCGAGTGGGCGCGACGCTATCGCAACTGACGCAATGGGTCGCTGACCGCTGGCGTGTCGCCCCCGCCACTGGTCACGCACCGCTGACGCCCGCTCGCGTGCTGCGCTGGGGCGTCTTGCTGTTGCTGCTCGGCCCTACGGCGCTGGGGCTGGCCGGACTGGTCGCACCGGCCTTCGGGCTGTGGCCGACGCTGGGCTTCGAGGAGGTCTCGGCGGTCGCCTGGCAACGCTGGTGGGCCTTGCCCGGGCTGGCGGAGGGCTTTCGGCTGACGCTGGTCAGTGGCCTCGGCGGCACGCTGCTGGCGGTGCTGCTGACCATGGGGTGGGTCTCGGCGGCCGCCGGGACTCGCTTCGGCGAGCGCATGGAGCGCCTGCTGGCCCCGATACTGGCGATGCCGCATCTGGCGCTGGCGCTGGGGTTGCTATGGCTGGCCGCCCCGAGTGGCGTGCTGATGCGCCTGCTGCTGGCGCCCTTCGAGGTGCTGGTACCGCCGCAGTATCCGCTGCCGGATGCCCACGGCATCTCGCTGGCGGTCGGTCTGGCGCTCAAGGAGGCGCCATTCTTGATGCTGATGGCGCAGACGGCGCTGTCACGCCTGCCGGTCACGGCGCAGCTGCAGGCAGGTCAGGCGCTCGGCTACAGCATCCCTCAGCTGCGCTGGCGCATTCTGATGCCACAGGTGATGCGCGCCATCGCCTTGCCCATCGGCGCGGTGCTGGCCTATTCGCTGGCGGTGGTGGATGTGGCGCAGGTGCTGGGGCCGACGCGTACGCCGACGCTGGCGGTGCGCCTGATCGAGCTGTGGCGCGACAGTGACCCGTCGGCGCGCCTGCCGGCGAGTGTCGGCGCCCTGATGCTGGCCCTGCTGGTGATCGGGATGATGGCGCTTGGCGCGGCGCTGGGACGCGCTCTGCTCGCCTGGCATCGCGACTGGGTACTGAGCCATCACCCGGCGCGCGCAAGCCGTCTGGCGCTGGCGAGCGAAGCCCTGTTCGGGCGTGTCGCGCGCGGAGTGCTGGGCGTGGTCACGCTGATCTCACTGCTCGCCTTCGTGGTGATCGGCGTGCAATCGGTGGCCAGAAGCTGGTTCTTCCCTGCGCTGTTGCCGTCTCACTGGGGCTGGGAGAGTTGGCAACAGGCCCTCGCTGGCCTGGGGGATGCCTTCAGCAACAGCCTGTGGCTGGCACTGCTGGTGGCGACGCTGGCCGTCATCCTCAGCGTGGCGGTGTTCGAGCGTGAGCGGGAAAGTGGCCGTCTGCGCGGCTTCGTGGTCTGCCTCTATCTGCCATTGCTGCTGCCGCAGGCCAGCTTCCTGTTCGGCTTTCAGGTCGGTTGGTTGAGCCTGGGGGCCAGTCCCGATTGGGCGGGAGTGGTCATCGGCCATCTGCTGTTCGCCTTGCCTTACGCCTGGCTGACGCTGGCCGGTCCCTGGGCACGCTTCGATACCCGACTCGAGCAGGCGGCACGCCTGCTGGGGCGTTCACGGCTCGAGGTGCTGATCGGTATCCGCCTGCGCCTGATGCTCAGGCCGCTGGCCATCAGCTGGGCAGTGGCCTTCGCGGTCAGTATCGCGCAGTACGTGCCGACGGTGGTGCTGGGCGGCGGGCGTGTCCCGACTCTGACCACCGAAACCCTGGCGCTGGCGACGGGGGCCGACCCGCGCCTGACCGCGGTGGCCGCCTGCCTGCAGGCCTGTCTGCCGCTGGTGGTCTACCTGCTGGCGCGTGCGGTACCTGCCGGGCGCTCGGTCTCGCCGACGCGCGGCTGAGCGCCTGTCAGGTGCCGGAATGACGATGACCTCAACGACTTCATGGGAGTAGATGCAACATGCTGGACAAGTGGACCTCACGCTGGGTACAGCCGCCTCTGAAACGTCTTGCGAAAAGTGCGGCGGCGCGCGGTCTGCATCCGGATCAGTTGACCCTCGCGGGCTTCGCCATCGGCATGCTGGCGTTGCCGTTGCTGGCTTATGGGCATTTCGGGTTCGCGCTGGTCGCGATCCTGATCAATCGGGTGGTGGACGGGCTGGATGGCGCGCTGGCGCGGCATGCCGGCCTGAGCTCCGATGCCGGTGGCTTTCTGGATATCTGTCTTGATTTCCTGTTCTACGCCGCGGTGGTGGTGGGTTTCGCACTGGCAGACCCTGGTGCCAATGCGATGGCGGCGGTGGCATTGCTGTTCGCCTTCGTCGGCACGGGCTCGAGCTTTCTGGCCTTTGCCATCATGGCGGCCAAGCATCAGCTGGAGCGGCCCAATTTCACGCGCAAGGCCTTCTATTATCTGGATGGCCTGACCGAGGGCACCGAGACCATCGCCTTCTTCGTACTGGCTTGCCTGATGCCACAGCATTTCGCGTGGTTGGCGTGGATATTCGCCGCGGCATGCATCCTGACCACGCTGACGCGCGTATGGGGAGGGTATGTCACCTTGCGAGCCCAGGATGAGCATCACAGCACCGACCAGAGTTGATGCGCTGTGAACCTGGCCTTGCTGATGATACGGCTCGTTACCTTTCTCACTCGCCTTGCTCACTTGCCTTGCTCAGGCGCCTCGGAGTCCTGCCAATGAAGATTGCTTCCCGTCAGTTGCCGTCATTCCTGCCCCTGTTCGCGGCAGTCGCCTCCAGCGGCCTGCTGGCGGCGCTACTGCCCTCGGTGGCCCACGCGGCTGACAAGTCCTTCTCGCCTGCGCAGATCCTTGCCTGGGGCGAGAAGACCTTCGAGGGCCAGACGGCCTATCGCGTGGTGGAGCGCGACGGCAGGCCTGCGCTCGAGGCGCGCGCCCTGGGCCAGGCGTCCGCGCGCTATCTGGAGCAGGATATCTCGCTGGAAGAGACGCCCTATCTGAAATGGTGCTGGCAGGTGGATGGCATCTACCCGGGCGTGAACGAGAAGACCAAGGGCGGCGATGACTATCCGGCACGCCTCTATGTGGTCAACAAGACTGGCATCCTGCCGTGGCAGGTCGAGGCCATCAATTACGTCTGGTCCAGCAGCGAAGCGCAAGGCAGCCACTGGGACAACGCCTTCACGGATCGCGCCGTGCTGCTGGCCGTTGAATCCGGCGACGAGAAGGTGGGGCAGTGGGTGGCGGAGGTGCGTGATCTGCGGGCTGATTACGCGTCACTGTTTGGCAGCAAGCCGAGCGAGATTGCCGGACTGGCGCTGATGGCTGACGGTGACAATGCCGGCGGTGATGCCACGGCGCTGTTTCGTGGTCTGAGCCTTTCCAGCGATGCCACGCCGCCCAGCTGCGGTGCCTGATCCGGGAGCCTAGGTCGAGAGCTGGGTGTAATGGGCTGACAAGCGCGCCAAGCCAGTCAGGCCGACACGAAGCCAGACACGAAAAAGCCCCGCGACTGATGACTCAGTCGCGGGGCTTTCGGTTCCGGCCTCCCACAGAGTGGGAGGCGCTCATCCGGGGCGATGCCTCAGATGAGGGAAGAGGCGGAGCTTAGTGCTCCACGCCGCCTTCGCCGTGAACGTGGCCGTGTTCCAGCTCTTCAGCAGAAGCTTCACGCACGTTGGTGATCTGCACGTCGAAGTTCAGGGTTTCGCCGGCCAGCGGGTGGTTGCCATCGACAGTGACAGTGTCGCCTTCGACCTTGGTGACGGTGACCATCAGCGGGCCGCCCTGGGTCTGTGCCTGGAACTGCATGCCAGCTTCGATGTCTTCGACACCCTGGAAGGCTTCACGCGGCACTTCCTGGACCAGGGCTTCCTGGACTTCGCCGTAACCTTCTTCCGGAGAGACGGCAACTTTCAGCTCGTCGCCGGAAGTCTTGCCGTCGAGTTCCTTCTCGAGGCCCGGGACGATGTTGCCAGCGCCGTGGATGTAGGCCAGCGGCTCGCGACCTTCGGAGCTATCCAGCACTTCCCCTTCGTTGTTGGTCAGGGTGTAGTGGAAGGATACGACGGCATTCTGGGCGATTTGCATGATGAGAGCCTTTCGATAGGTATATGAACGTCAATGGTAACGTGCCCCTGAGGTGACTGTCAGGGGGGAAACTGGAAAAAAGCCGCGTATCACGTGGCTCCTGGCCCGCTGATGACATTGCCAGAGAGGCAATCCAGCGCACGTTACCTTGTCTTGAAAGTATAGGTGACGCTCGCAGGCGTGCATTTCAACCCTGAGGCAGGGTTTTTTCTCACCCCCGACGTCATCGGTGAAGAAAGGGGCAAAACGGTTGGATTATCAGGTGTCTGGCGGGGTTGCCCTGTCAGCGCACAGCGGCCTTGCTGCTGGCGGCCAGACAAGGTTGGGGCGATGGCTTGCGAGGGCCACAGGGTCTGGTTACTCTGCCTACTCGGATATTGCGGATTCTGACGCGCGGCCCGAGGTGGCCTCGCTCTGCACACTCTGTCCCGTCGCCTGACGGGAAATGACAACTCAGGCGCCATGCGACCCTATTTTTCAGGAGAGAATTTCGATGACCGTGACATTGATCTGGCTGGTGAGCTTCGCTGCGATCTTCATGCTGTGCTTGAACCGCTGGGAAGGCTCGCTGGGTGCCACCGTCAAGCGTGTCCTGCCGGAGGCTCTGAGCATCGATAGCGGTGACCGCTACGTCTGGGGCGTGGCCCTGGGTATTCTGGGTGCGACCTTCATCGTCAATCCCGTCTCCATGCTGATGGCATTGATCGTGCTGGCGCTGATCGTTCTGATCGGCGGCAAGCTGATCTGCTGGGGCATGAGCAAGGTCAAGATGCACTGATTCAACCAGCAGCAACCTTCCGGGAAGCATGACGTTTCCCGCAGACAGAAAGGCCGGGCTATCTGCCCGGCCTTTCTGTTTCTGCTCATCCATCACGTCTTGTCAGTGCTGCCTGCAGCTGAGTGCCGAGTCATAGCCAGGTCGAGAGCGTCAGCGAGCCGAATTGATCGCTCTCCTGCTGCGTCTCGAATTCGTGGGTGCGCCACACGTTGACGAACGCCAGCTGCCAGCGTTGCCAGCTGAGCGCGAAGCCCAGCTGCAGGTCGCCGACCAGTGGGCGACGGTCCACCGAGGCGCTGTCCTCGAAGCCATTGCCATCCAGCAGCATGTTGTAGGCCATCGCGCGGCCCTCGATATTGGCGAACAGGTACCAGGCGAAGTCACCGTCGGGATGGAAGTACTGACGGCCGCCCTGGGCCGGCGCCACTGTCGGTATCCCGTAGCTGCGGGTCAGCCCCTGGCCGATGCGTACCCCGCCACCGACGCCCGCATAGGTGTAGAGATTGCCCAGCGCCACGGAAGCCGAGGGGCCGTACTCCACCTCCAGCCCCGCGGCCCTGGCCGGCAGCCATAGCTGCGTCTGCCAGCCGGTGCTGATCACCGGCTCGTTGTGCAGCTGGTGATCCCAACCCTCCGGCTCATCACTGCCGGTCAGCTTGTGTACCGCCTTCTGAGCATCCTTGGCGCCCGAGGCCGGGCCGACGATGCCGAGATCCAGATTGAAGGTATCCACCCGTCGCCAGTCATCTCCCTCTTCACCGGCGAACAGCGAGACGCCACCGAACAGGTAGCCCGCGTAGGGGCGGTCATCCTGATCCGGTTGCTCTCGCTTGATGTCATTGGGGGTATAGATCTGCTGCCCGAAGCGGTAGGCCGTGGCGTCCAGTCGCGCCGCGCTGAAGCCCGGCACCCAGTCCGCGAATGAGCGTGACCAGTGCTGCTCTGGTGTCTTGAAGGTGTAGCTCAGCGCAAAGCCGTTGGTGTAATGGCCATCATCGCCGGAGGTGAGAATGTCGTTCTCGACCTTCAATGACAGCACGCCACCCTCGTCCTCGGCTGCCTCCACCATGGGGGCCAATGCCACCGCGCCCAGCATGATCAATGCCATGCCCAGGCGCCGGGTCGAGAAGGCCGGCGCCATCTGTGGGGCGAGGCTTGAGGCGGCGGTACCGCCGGGGCTGTCATTGACTGGACTGGGGTAAGCGCGGGGAGCGTTTCTTGAAGATGACGTGACACAAGACAGCTTGCGGGTGCCTGGGCGAAAACCTGGCGGATGGGCAGTGACGGGACGCATCGCAACTCCTGGGACGGGTAGTTGTGTACAGAGTCAAGTTAGGCTGCAGGCGTATAACTTTGCACAAAAAATCCCGATTTCATAGCCTGTTAATCAATAGGCAATCTGCATATCCCCACTGCGGCGAGCCGTGCCTGTGCGAGATCGAGGGAGGGGATGCGAAGCGAGGGGGGCGTGTGGGAGATGCAGGAGCGCGAGAGGTGTGAGAGAGGCGAGAGAGGCGGGGATGCGTGAGCCAGGCGAGATGGGGGAGAGCGTGGCGGCGTTTCCCGCGCAGGGATGCGACAGGCGCCGCTGAAGGGCGCAGAAACAAAGCGGCTGGCGCCCCGGCAAGGGAGCGTCAGCCGTCGAGAGACTCAGTAAGGCGCGACGCTCAGGTTGGCGCCGTAGCCGACCAGGCGGACACGTTGGCCAACCGAGAAGGCGGTATCGGCTTTCTGGACGACGATGAGGCTGTCGCCGGCATCGCGGCGGACTTCAATCTCGTAGGCGTTGATCTGGTCGACATTGTCAGCGATCGACTTGCCGGCCACGCTACCGCCGATGGCACCCGCGGCGGTGGCGATCGCACGACCGGAGCCGCCGCCGATCTGGCTGCCGAGCAGGCCGCCGACGACCGCGCCACCCAGGCCACCGAGCACGCCGCTGCCTTCATCCTGTGCCTGGATCTGCACCGGGCGCAGCGAGGTGATGGTGCCGTAGCTGACGGACTGTGCGCGCTTGGCCTGATCGCCGGTGTAGACGTTGCCGGAGTAGATGTCGCTGTTCGCGCAGCCGCCAAGCGTCAGCACGCCGAGTGCGATCACGGGCAGCCAGCGGCGTGCGCCAGTCGATCGTTTGTCAGTCAGTGAGAGTGTCATGGTGTGTCTCCTCGCATGATGCGGTGCAGCTTGAGGTTGTGATGGAGAATGCTGAGTGCTGAGAGAGCAAGGCTCAGGTAGGCGATCACTTCCTTGGGCCGCCAGCAGGTTCTTGTCACGACGGGCGTGCGAGAACACTGTTTCTTAACATTATAGACCACGTCGACCATGACGGGTTCCCGACCTGAAACGCTGAGGTGACGCAACTTCTGCACTTCCCGGTCGCGTGAGTGCTACCACGTGAGTTTCGGCCACGTGAGTACCGGTGCATGAGTGCTGCCACGCAAGCACTTCCGCGTGAGCACTTCTTCTTGAGCCATGCCGCGTGAATGTCAGCGCAGGGGCGTTCGTTGCTGATGGTGGACATTCGCGGCGGGCATTCAAGGCGTAAAGCACGAAAAAGCCCGCGTGAGCGGGCTTCGGTCAGTCTGCGGGTGGCACCTCGCGCAATCCTGCCATTGCGAGGTGCCATGCCGCGATGTCAGCGGCCTAGAACTGGTCTTCTTCCGTGGAGCCCGTCAGCGCGGTGACGGAGGAATTGCCGCCCTGAATGACGTTGGTCATGTCATCGAAGTAACCGGTGCCGACTTCCTGCTGGTGCGCCACGAAGGTGTAGCCCTTCTCGGCTGCGGCGAATTCGGCTTCCTGCACCTTCTCGACATAGTGCTTCATGCCTTCGCCCTGCGCATAGTCGTAGGCAAGATCGAACATGTTGAACCACATGTTGTGGATACCGGCCAGGGTGATGAACTGGTACTTGTAGCCCATGTCCGACAGTTCCTGCTGGAACTTGGCGATGGTGGCGTCGTCGAGGTTCTTCTTCCAGTTGAAGGAAGGCGAGCAGTTGTAGGCCAGCAGCTGGTCCGGGTATTCCTTCTTGATCGCTTCGGCGAAGCGGCGCGCCTCCTCGAGGTCCGGCTTGGCGGTTTCACACCAGATCAGGTCGGAGTAGGGCGCGTAGGCCAGGCCGCGGGCAATGGCTTGATCCAGACCGGCATTGACACGATAGAAGCCTTCGTCGGAGCGCTCACCTGTCAGGAACGGCTTGTCGTAGTCGTCGACATCGGAGGTGATCAGGTCGGCGGCATTGGCATCGGTACGCGCGATGACCAGGGTCGGGACACCCGCCACGTCAGCGGCCAAGCGAGCGGCCACCAGCTTCTGCACCGCTTCCTGAGTCGGCACCAGTACCTTGCCGCCCATGTGGCCACACTTCTTGACCGAGGCCAGCTGGTCCTCGAAGTGCACGCCGGAGGCACCCGCACGGATCATGGCGGTCATCAGCTCGTAGCCGTTGAGCACGCCACCGAAACCGGCCTCGGCATCCGCCACGATAGGCGCGAAGTAATCGATGAAGCCGGCATCGCCCGGGTTGGCCCCTTTCTGCCACTGGATCTGGTCGGCGCGGCGGAAGGTGTTGTTGATGCGCTTGACCACGGTCGGCACGGAATCCACCGGATAGAGCGACTGATCCGGGTACATGGCTTCACTGGTGTTGTTGTCGGCAGCGACCTGCCAACCGGACAGGTAGATGGCCTCGATACCGGCCTTCACCTGTTGCATGGCCTGGCCACCGGTCAGGGCACCCAGACAGTTGACGTAGCCCTTCTTGGCATCACCATTGACCAGTTTCCAGAGCTTCTCGGCACCGCGGGTCGCCAGGGTATTGGCTTCCGGAACGGAGCCGCGCAGGCGCACCACATCCTCGGCGGAATAGGGGCGAGTGACCCCTTTCCAGCGCGGATTCTCGGCCCAGTCCTTCTCGAGCGCGGCAATCTGATCGGCACGTGTGTGACTCATGGTGGCATCTCCTGATGGCTTCGTCGTCGGGGCTCAGCCCCTGGCGTGTTGTCCGTGTCTTGTGTCTGTTCGCTTGTCTATCGTCTGGCGGTCGACGCGAGAGCGACGCGTGAAATGGGAGTGTCGGTGCTCTGCATCTTGAGTTGCTGCATGACAGTTTGTTGTTGTTATTGATCTTTCAGGCGTTACCAGTGGAGTCACGCCGTGCGGCAGAAGGCGTCGTCGGTGGCGTTGTCGAGCTCCACTGGCTCAGCAAGTCTGAAGCGAGCCTTGATCACGCCAAGGCAGGCAGTTTCCAGGCCGGGTGCCGCTGTCAGCGTGATGCTGTCCAACCAGGGCATCAGGAAGTACAGGCTGGCTTCCAGCGTGGGTAACGTGCAGTGGCTGAGGGTGAGGGCGATGCGCGGCGGCCTGCCGTCCGGCGCACGCAGCCGTGAGATCAGCTCTCCCCAGCACAGCGCTTCGCGCACGCTGCTGATCTGGGCAATGGCCAGCACCGAATGACGTTCGCCGCGATGCCGCGCGGCGGCCAGGGTCCAGAGGGCCCGGGGGAGCGGGCGGTTGCCCAGCTGCATCCCCGTCACGTCATCGGTGAGGCCGGCAAGCGCCAGCTGGTCAGGCGCGTCCTGCGTCTCGCCAGCTATTGCCGGCTGCACACTGCACTTCAGCTGCCCATTGCACTTCAGCTGCCAGCCGCTGCCCTGTGAGCGCAGTTGCCACTGCTCGCCAGGAAGTTGCCAGCGCTGGTCGCGACTCAGATGACAGATCGTCTGCGCCTGTGCCGCTACCGACTCCGCTGTCTGCGGTGGCAGGAGGTCCTTGAGGGGACGTGCCAGCTTGAGAATCCGCGTGCGGATCTCGGCGTTGTGCCATTGCTCGGCCAGAGCGGCATCCTCAGGCTGCCCGAGTACCTGGTCACCTCTACCGCCCATCAGGGTGGTCTGCGTTCGTGAGTCTGAGGTGAGCATGGGCGAATCTCCTGAAGGCGGTGCCGGATCGGGCAGCGTGTCATGTCGCAGTGCAGCGTAAATGACCTGATCTCTAGCATCGCTCCGAAATTGAGTGCTGTCTTTCATTCCTTGGTCGCATTAAAACGATCGTTTTATACCAGTTTCAACGTTGTGGAATTCTTGCTGGCAAACAGTCGTTTTAATATTTCTCAATGACGTCATGATGTCAGTATTCATGGGCCTTGGGGAATGATGACTTGGTCAAGGAGCGGGTTGTAGCCAGACTACAAGAACATTCAAGGCACAAAAAAACCGGCCCCAAATGGGGCCGGTTTTTGTAAGGCAGACGCTAAAATTCAGTTCAGAATCAAGCGCATGCTGCGGTGCGGTATGCCGGCATCGAGAAACTCGTCGCCGTAAGCCGTGAAGCCGAGGCGTTGATAGAATTCCAGCGCATGGGTCTGAGCATCCAGTAGCACTTCAGCATGACCAGCCTGGCGCGCAGCATCGATGACCGCTTCCATCAGGCGTTGGCCAAGCCCCAGTCCGCGCGCTTCGGAGAGGATGGCGACACGGCCGACATGGCCGTCCGGCAACAGACGGGCCGTGCCGACGGTGCGGCCATCCAGATGCACGAGGAAGTGTTCGCAGGCGTCATCGCGCCCGTCCCACTCTTCCTCCTGCGGTACCTGCTGCTCTTCGATGAACACGACGCGGCGGATCTCGCTGGCCTCGTTGCCCAACGTCTGCCAATCGCCCCGTTCCAGGCTGATCATGGCGTCACTCATTCTTCATCGTCCTCTTCGTCCTGAAGGTCACATTCCAGTATCAGGCTGCCGCGGTTGATCAGCGCCGTCAGCAGGCTGACCACGGCACTGCGATCAAGGTCTGCCGTGGTGTAGTCAAGCAACACCGCGGTAAGGCGCTGATCGGAGGCCAGCGCTTCCGCCAGCGGCTGAGGGGCCAGGATGCCATCGCCATCGACGAACAGCGTGCTGGTGCCATTCTCGCCGTGACGGAAGGCGAAGCGTGAGCCCAGGGAGCGCACCAGTACGCCTTCATCTTCCAGATACTCGACCAGCTCATGCGTCTTGAGGGCCGGTTCGCGGGCGGCGAGCTGCTCCAGATACTTGGGCTGGGTCATGTAGCGACCGAACCACTGCGCCAGCTGGGTCGGGTTGTCCAGCGTGCTGAGCAGCAATTCACGCACACGCTCGAGCGAGGCGTCGTCCAGCTCACCGGCATTGGCGACCGGTGCCATGCCCTGGTCACGGTAGCGCAGCGATTCCGGCAGGCTGGCACCCAGATAGTCGGCGTAGGAGGTGACGACTTCATCGGCGGAAGGCGCACGGAAGCCGACGGAGATGGTCATGCAGTCATCGGACTGGCTGACGCCGTGGTGTGCCAGGCGCGGCGGCACGTAGAGCATGTCGCCGGGTTCCAGTACCCAGTCCTCGCCCGGAGTGACCTCGAAGTGCTTGAGGATGCGCAGGTCGATGCCATCGATGATCTCGGCGTCGTCACCGTGCATGCCGCCCAGCTGCCAATGACGCTGGCCCTGGGCCTGCAGCAGGAAGACATCGTAGTTGTCCAGGTGCGGGCCGACGCTGCCGCCGGTCGGCGCGTAGCTGATCATGATGTCATCGAGGCGCCAGCGCGGCAGGAAGGTGAAGGGCTCGAACAGCGCGGCGACGTCGGGGACGTAATGGTCCACCGCCTGTACCAGCAGGCTCCACTGGCTGTCGTCCTTGGCGTCGAGACGCGCGAAGGTCGCTTCATCGAAGGGGCCGTGGCTGACCTGCCAGGCCTTGTCCGGGCCGTTTTCCTCGACCAGACGGGCTTCGATGCCATCTTCACAGGCCAGACCGGCCAGTTCATCGGCTTCCAGCGGCGTCTCGAAGTCTGCGAAGGCCCCGCGGATCAGCAGCGGCTTCTGCTGCCAGTAATCGCGCAGGAATTCGCGGATGCTCAGGCCGCCCAACAGTGCCAGAGGCGTGTCGGTGTCGCGGGGGGCGGGGGATGTGCTCATGCAGAACCTCTCGAACGCGAACGGCAGCCTGTCAGGTGGCGGCGGTCTCGCGATGACGTCGTTGAAGCCGTGTTGCCGGATGGCAGACGGCGATGCGTTCCATGCCGAGCCTTGAGAGCGTGGCATGTCGTGCCCACTGACGGAGAGCGTCAGTGGTCGTGAATCCAGTGTCATTCAATGTGCAGCGTGCTGCATGCTGTCTAATACGCAATGCATGACGCCGGAGCAGAGGCCCCGGCGTCATCAGACTTGCAGTGACCTGCGCCGCTTAGAGCGCCTTGGCCTGTGCAATGGCGTTGCCGATGTAGCTGGCCGGGCTCAGTGCCTTCAGCTCGGTCTTGACGTCTTCCGGCAGTTCCAGCGTCTCGATGAAGGCGGCGAAACCGGCCTGGTCGATACGCTTGCCACGGGTCAGCTCCTTGAGCTTCTCGTAGGGCTTCTCGATGCCGTAACGACGCATGACGGTCTGGATCGGCTCGGCCAGCACTTCCCAGCTGTTGTCCAGATCGGCGTTCAGACGCTCCGGGTTGGCTTCCAGCTTGCTGATGCCTTTCAGGGTCGCCTGATAGGCGATCAGACCCTGCGCCAGGCCGGTGCCCAGGTTGCGCAGCACGGTGGAGTCGGTCAGGTCACGCTGCCAGCGGGAGATCGGCAGCTTCTGTGCCAGATGGCCCAGCACGGCGTTGGCGATGCCCAGATTGCCTTCGGAGTTCTCGAAGTCGATCGGGTTGACCTTGTGCGGCATGGTGGAGGAGCCGATCTCGCCGGCCACGGTACGCTGCTTGAAGTAACCCAGCGAGATGTAGCCCCAGACGTCACGATCGAAGTCGATCAGGATGGTGTTGAAGCGGCAGATGGCATCGAACAGCTCGGCGATGTAGTCGTGCGGCTCGATCTGGGTGGTGTACGGGTTGAAGGTCAGCCCGAGGCTCTCGACGAAGGTTTCGGCGTTGGCCGCCCAGTCGATGGCCGGGTAGGTGGTCAGGTGGGCGTTGTAATTGCCCACGGCACCGTTGATCTTGCCGAGCATCTCGATGCGTTCGATCTGCGCCAGCTGACGACGCAGGCGCGCGGCGACGTTGGCCATTTCCTTGCCGAGGGTGGTCGGGCTGGCAGTCTGGCCATGGGTGCGCGACAGCATCGGCTGTTCGGCGTGCTGGTGGGCCAGCGCGACGATCGCTTCGGTCACTTCACGCATCTGCGGCAGCAGCACGTTGTCCAGGCCACCACGCAGCATCAGGGCGTGAGACAGGTTGTTGATGTCTTCACTGGTGCAGGCGAAGTGGATGAACTCGGTGACGGCGTTGAGTTCGGCGTTGCTCTCGACCTTTTCCTTCAGGAAGTACTCGACCGCCTTCACGTCGTGGTTGGTGGTGCGTTCGATGTCCTTGATGCGCTGGGCATCCTCGACACTGAACTCACTGACGATGCTATCCAGCACGGCGTTGGCATCCGCGGAGAAGGCCGGCACTTCAGCGATCTCGGCGTGGGCGGCCAGGCGTTGCAACCAGCGCACCTCGACGATGACGCGGGCACGGATCAGGCCGAATTCACTGAAGTGCTCGCGCAGGGCCTCGGTCTTGGCGCCATAGCGGCCATCGACGGGAGACAGGGCGGTGAGGGCGGACAGCTGCATGATGAGAATCTTCCGATGGTGGCAGGACATATCGCGCTGCCGGTTCAAGTGTCTCGGAGCCCGGTTGATGGGCTCCAGCGTTGTTGAAGCGAATTCGGGGGTGAATCTGGTGGCGTCAGGTGACGCGCTGGCGCGAGCGCGGAGGCGGGCTCAGCCCAGCTGCTGCAATGACTTCTTGAGCGCGCTGCGCTGGAAGACCAGCTTCCAGCGACGGCCACCCTGCTGGTCCCACAGCAGGGCGAAGCGCACGCCTGCCAGCAGGGCGCAGCGGATGCGTTCCGGCATCATGCGTTGCTGCAGCAGGCCGGGGTCGCCCTGCACCACGATCCGGTAGCGGAAGGTGGAGAGGGTCTGCTGATAAAGCTCGCCCAGACTTGCGATCACGTTCTCGTGGGTCGGCCCGAAGTGCTCGGCCTGGCCCTGGATGCGGGTCAGGCCCGCGCCCAGCTTGTCCAGCATGTCCGGGTCCTTCTTGAGCTTGCTCATCAGCATCACCAGCGAGAAGCCGTAACGCATCACCACGGGCGAGACCTGGCGACGTTCCATCACCGCACTGACGGTGTCGATGCCGAGCCGCAGGCGGTTATGGTG
>NZ_JARWKU010000007.1:0-208561 GCF_029846435.1 Cobetia sp. 1AS1 | reverse complement strand
GGGGTATTTCGAGGTCGCTCCCGGAACAGTGTGACGTTTTCGGATCCGCCACTCTCTATTCCATGGCTCGGGTCAAGGCCCAGGCCCAGGCCCGGCCCAGGCAAAAGGCAACAGCACAAGCCGGCTGCCCGATCATCTCTCTGTCACGACACTCACCACCCACAACAACGACAACGCAACGCCTGAGCGCCGCCTTTCCTGACATGCAAGACGCCTGACGCCGACCCCGCCGCCACCAGCAACGACTCGTGGCGGCGGGCAGGCCAGGCCAGCGTGACAAGGCGACGTTCTCCCCGGCGAGGAGCTCTCACCATGGCATTCGACGCACTCTTCCAGCCGATCGAGATCGGCAAGCTGACCATCCGCAACCGCGTCGTCAGTACCGCCCACGCCGAGGTGTATGCCACCGATGGCGGCATGACCACCGAGCGCTACGTGCGCTACTACGAAGAGAAGGCCAAGGGCGGGTGTGGTCTGTGCATCTGTGGTGGCTCCTCGGTGGTCTCCATCGACAGCCCGCAGGGCTGGTGGAGCTCCGTCAATCTGTCGACCGACCGCATCATTCCGCATTTCCAGAATCTGGCCGATGCCGTGCACAAGCATGGCGGCAAGATCATGATCCAGATTACCCACATGGGCCGTCGCTCGCGCTGGGACGGCTTCGACTGGACCTCGCTGATGTCACCGTCCGGCATCCGCGAGCCGGTGCACCGCTCCACCTGCAAGACCATCGAGGTGGAGGAGATCCAGCGCATCATCGCCGATTTCGCCCAGGCGGCGCGGCGTGCCAAGGAAGGCGGCCTGGACGGCGTCGAGCTGTCCGCCGTGCACCAGCACCTGATCGACCAGTTCTGGAGCCCGCGCGTCAACAAGCGCACCGATGAGTGGGGCGGCAGCTTCGAGGGCCGCATGAAGTTCGGTCTCGAGGTGCTCAAGGCGGTGCGCGCCGAGGTCGGTGACGACTTCGTGGTCGGCATGCGCATCTGTGGCGATGAATTCCATCCCGATGGCCTGTCCCACGACGACATGAAGCAGATCGCGGCCTATTACGACGCCACCGGTCTGCTCGACTTCTTCGGCGTGATCGGCTCCGGCTGTGATACCCACAACAGCCTCGCCAACGTCATTCCCAACATGTCCTACCCGCCGGAACCCTTCCTGCACCTGGCGTCCGGCATCAAGGAAGTCGTCTCGATTCCGGTGATCCACGCCCAGAACATCAAGGACCCCAACCAGGCCGAGCGCATTCTGGAAGGCGGCTATGTCGACATGGTCGGCATGACCCGCGCCCACATCGCCGACCCGCACATCATCGCCAAGATCAAGATGGGCCAGCTCGACCAGATCAAGCAGTGCGTCGGCGCCAACTACTGCATCGACCGCCAGTATCAGGGTCTCGACGTGCTGTGCATCCAGAATGCCGCCACCTCGCGCGAATACATGGGCCTGCCGCATCAGATCGAGAAGACCAGCGGCCCGGTGCGCAAGGTCGTCATCGTCGGCGGCGGTCCGGCCGGCATGGAGGCGGCCCGCGTGTGCGCCGAACGCGGCCACGACGTGACGCTGTTCGAGGCCCGTGACGAGCTGGGCGGTCAGATCACCATCGCGGCCAAGGCGCCGCAGCGCGATCAGATCGCCGGCATCACGCGCTGGTACCAGCTGGAACTGGCACGCCTAAAGGTCGACCTGCGCCTGGGCACGCGGGCCGATGAGGCCACCATCCGTGACCTGCGCGGCGATGTGGTGATCCTCGCGGTGGGCGGTCGTCCGTTCATGGACCAGTTCGCGTCCTGGGGCTACGACGAGGACCCGGCCAAGAGCCTGATCGTCTCTTCATGGGACGTACTGGATGGGCGCGTCGCACCGGGCAGCAATGTGCTGATCTACGACAGCATCTGCGAATTCTCCGGGGTCTCGGTGGCCGACTATCTGGCCGACAAGGGCGCCAGGGTCGAGATCGTCACCGACGACATCAAGCCGGGTGCGGCGGTCGGCGGCACCACCTTCCCGACCTACTACCGCAGTCTGTATGCCAAGGAAGTCGTGATGACCTCCGACATGGTGCTGCATGAGGTCTACCGCGAAGGCGAGGGCCTGGTGGCGGTGCTCGAGAACGAATACACCGGCACGCTGGAAGAGCGCGTCGTCGATCAGATCGTGGTCGAGAACGGCGTGCGCCCGGATGAGGCGCTCTACTACGCCTTCAAGGACGGCTCGCTCAACAAGGGCCAGATCGACGTCGAGTCGCTCTACGCCATCAAGCCGCAGCCGTGCCTGAGCCAGGCCACCGAGGGCAATGATTACCTGCTGTTCCGCCTCGGTGACTGCAACGCACCGCGCAACACCCACGCCGCCATCTATGACGCCCTGCGTCTGTGCAAGGACTTCTGATGACGTGATCTGCCGAGCCGGCTGCTCCTATGCGCCGGCTCGGCAGTCGTCCGGTCGACAGCGGGCTTGAAGAAAGAGGGTGAGCAGCATGAATGACACGATCTTGTCGGTATTGATCTTCGCCGCGCTGGCGCTGGCTGCCATCGGCGCGGTCAAGCGCATCGGCCTGTGGCGCCAGGGGCGGGCGGACGCCACGTCCATGAGTGTAGGAGAGCTGATCGCGAGCCTTGCCAAGGTACCGCGCCGCTACGGGGTGGACCTGCACCACGTGGTCGCGCGGGACCGCTACATGGCCAACACCCACGTCGCCACCGGGGGCGGCTTCGTGGCCGCGGCGCTGCTGATGGTGGTGGTCTACGGCTTCGGCATCGACTCCGCCTGGCTGGGCGTCTTGCTGCTGCTGGCCAGTGGCGCGATGTTCGGTGGCGCGCTGTTCGTGCGTCGTCGTCGCCTCGACCCGCCGGCGCGCCTGTCGCGTGGCCCGTGGATGCGTCTGCCCAAGAGTCTGCTGGTGTTCTCCGCCAGCCTGTTCGTGATGAGTCTGTCACTGGTGCTGCCGGAAGGCGTCGGCGGCATGATCTCCGGCGGTATCCTCGGGCTGGTGCTGGTAGCGGGCATCGCCTGGGGGCTGCTGGAGATGATCGTCGGCATGACCGGCGGCGGCTCGCGCATCACCGGGCCGATGAAGCATGCCTTCGCCGGCGCGCTGCATCTGGCCTTCCATCGGCGCCCGGCACGTTTCAGCACTCGTGACAGTGCGGGCATCCGCGACAGCGCATTGCTGCCGCTGGATTTGACCAACCCCGAGGCACCGCTGGGTGTCGGCAAGCCGTCCGATTTCAACTGGCGTCAGCTGCTGGGCTTCGATGCCTGCGTGCAGTGCGGGCGCTGTGAAGCGGTGTGCCCGGCGTTCGCGGCCGGTCAGCCGCTCAATCCCAAGAAACTGATTCAGGATATGGTGGTCGGCATGGCCGGTGGCAGCGATGCCGCCTACGCCGGTTCGCCCTATCCGGGCGATGAGCCCAGGCGCGCGCCCGGCCAGCATGGCGGCGGCCCGCAGCAGACCATCGTCGGGGCCTCTCCGCATGCTCGCCCGGCAGCTCAGGCCGTTGACTCTGATAGCCAGACCGTTGCCTCTGGGCCGATCCAGATCAAGGCGGCACCGGGTGCTGCGGGTGAGGCGACAGATGGCGACAAGCTGATCCACGAGTTCAAGGTACTGGTCGAGCCGGAAACCCTGTGGGCCTGCACTACCTGTCGCGCCTGCGTCGAGGAGTGCCCGATGATGATCGAGCACGTCGATGCCATCGTCGACATGCGCCGTCACATGACGCTGGAGCAGGGCGCGACGCCGGGCAAGGGTGTCGAGGTGCTCGACAACCTGATCGCCACCGACAATCCGGGCGGCTTCGCGCTCGAAGCGCGGCTGCATTGGGCGGCGGACCTCGACCTGCCGCGCATCGCCGAGCTTCAGGCCGCCCGCGAGGCAGCGCGTGATCCGCGTCCGGTGGAAGCGCTGCTGTGGCTGGGCGATGGCGCCTTCGACATGCGCAACCAGCGCACGCTGCGTGCCTTCGTGCAGGTACTGCGCGCCGCCAGGGTGGATTTCGCCATCCTTGGCGCGGAAGAACGTGACAGTGGCGACGTGGCGCGCCGCCTGGGTGATGAGGCGACCTTCCAGTCGCTGGCCACCCGCAATATCGCCACCCTGTCGAAGTATCGCTTCGCGCGCATCATCACCTGCGATCCGCACAGCTTCCATGTGCTGGGACGTGAATATGCCGCCTTCGGTGGCGACTACCTCGTCAACCACCACACCAGCTACATGAACGAGCTGCTGGCGGCCGGGCGCCTGAGCCTCGATGCCACCAGACTGGCCACACTCGGCTCGGTCACCTGGCACGACCCCTGCTATCTGGGTCGCTACAACGGTGAATTCGAGGCGCCGCGTAGCTTGCTGGCGGCGCTGGGACTGGAAGTGCGCGAGATGCAGCGCTCCGGCTTCCGCTCGCGCTGTTGCGGCGGTGGCGGTGGCGCGCCGGTGACGGACATCCCCGGCAAGCAGCGTATCCCCGACATGCGCATGGGCGATGTGCGCGAGACCGGCGCCGAGGTGGTGGCAGTCGGCTGCCCGCAGTGCACCGCGATGCTGGAAGGCGTGGTGGCTCCGGCCGGTGAAGCCGAACCCCAGGTGCTGGATCTGGCGGAACTGATGGCGCGGGCGCTGGTACTGGAAGCGTCCACGCAAGGCTTGGCGGCGTCGACCACGCAGCCCACTGACGCGGAGGTGGCGGCATGACGATTCCCGTCGATCCACAAGCAACCGAGCGCGAGTCACTGCCACGCCGTGACCCGCGTCTGGAGCAGCAGGCACGCAATCGCCTGCACCCGCAGCATCTCATCGCGTTGCAGGCGCTGGGCCGAGGCGCGGCAGCCCCTCAGGAACGCTGGATGGGCCCGCAGGGCGTGATGCGTCGCGATCCCCACGTCGGCCACTTCATCGCCGCCAATGGCCGCAAACGCATCGACCGCAGTGGCCGCTCCGGGCCTGCAGCGGCGGGTGCTGGCCAGCCCGCGGTCGTGGCCAAGGCGCGCGTGCTGCCGCTGATCGAGATCGCATCACCTGCCTTCCTGATCGCGGTGGTGCCGGACATGACCGGTGGGCGACTCTCGAGTCACGACCGCGATGTGCTGGGGCTGGCGCGTCAGATCGCCGATGCCGACCCCGCCCATCAGGGTGCGGTACTGGCCGTCACCTTCGGCACGCTGCGTGAGGATGGTGACGCCGCCGACAGTGTCGGGCTCGGTGCGGCGGGGGCCGATCGCTGGCTGCACTTTGCCGATACTCTCCACGATGGCTACGCGCCGCTGGCCCAGCTGGCGGAGCTTGAGGCCATCGACACGCGCCTAGCACCACGGCTGTGGTTGCTGCCGGAATCCCGCACTGGCGGCGGCGAACGCGGCCGGCGTCTCGGTGCGCGCCTGCTGTGTCAGGGTGATGCGCTGGCGCGGCCCAGCGGCAATGCCTATCAGCTCGACGGCGAGCTTGCCGCCATCGGGCGTGGCGAGCTTGCCGAGGTGAACGTCACCGGGCGCAGCGGCAATGGTCAGCAGGACCTGACCCGCCCGCTGACCCGTATCGTGCTGTGCGAGGCGGAATGCGCCGAGCCGGTGGAAGATGTGCGCCACGCCGCGCTGCCGCTCGAGTGGGAGGCGGCCAGCACCGCGCGCGCCGTGCCAGACGTGATCGAAGATCTTGGCCCGGTGGCCGTCGATCCCTCCGCGATCGCGCTGGGCGAGGCCGAATTCATTCTCTCGGCGGGCAACGGCATCCGCGATTGGGATGGCTTCCACCGCGCCGCCAGCCTGCTGGGGGCCACCGAAGGCGCCTCGCGGGTGGCGGTGGATGACGGCTTCATGCCGCGTGCCCGCCAGGTCGGTGCCACCGGTACCTGGGTGACGGCGCGGGTCTATGTCGCGGTGGGCATCTCGGGGGCCATCCAGCATCTGCAGGGCATCCAGCGCTGCGACAAGGTGGTGGCCATCAACACCGATGGCGGCTGTGACATGGTCAAGCGTGCCGATCTTTCGGTAATCGGTGACGCCGGGGCGATTCTCGCCAGTCTCTGTCAGCAGCTCGAGGCCGAACGCAGTGCCGGCGGTGATGCCTCGGCGGCGGGTCAGGCGCCTGCCGCGACCTCGGCGTCATCCAGTGCGTCATCCGCCACGCTTGCCGCCGACGCGGCCTGAACTCGTGCCTGCGACAGGGGAAAGGAGAAGAACATGAAGGCAGATCGTTCGACCGTTGCGCAGCAGGCCTCGGCGCCGCTTGAGGTCGTGAGTCTGGTGTCGCTGGGGCAACACCCGGTTTCGGGGCGTCTGCGGCGCGCCGAGCAGGACGCCCGCGCCCTGGAGCTGTGTCTGGCGCTGGAGCGTCAGTCGGCGCCCGGTGCCGTAAGCCTCAGCGCCTGGCACGCCAGTGGCAGCGAGATCGCGCCCGGCAGCGAGCAGGATCAGGCGCTGCGCGGCTATCTGGGCATGGGGCTGGAGTCGTTGACGCTGGTGACGCCGGATGCTCTCGGCGCTGACCCGCTCAAGGCTGTTGATCCGCTCATGGCTGACGATTCGTCACTCAAGGCTGCTGATTCGCTCATGGCTGACAATTCGTCACTCAAGGCTGCTGATCAGCCGGTCATCGATGTCTGGCCGCTGCTGGTCACGCGCCTCAAGCAGGCGGCACCGCAGTTGGTGGTGTGTGGCGGCCAGGGCGAGACCGGTGAAGGCAGCGGCCTGCTGCCGCATCTGCTGGCGGAGAGTCTCGGCTGGCCGCTGGTGGAGGGCATCGTCGCGATCGAGAGCTGCGATGGCGCGCATCTCACCGCCTTGCAGGCGCTGCCGCGTGGCCAGCGGCGACGGTTGCGCGTGAAGCTGCCGGCGCTTGTCAGTGTCGATTCCGCGGCGCCGGCGGCGCGTCAGTCGGCCTTCGCGCAGGCGCGGCGTGGTGAACTGTCCACACTGGCCAGTGGCGAGCTTGTCCATGATGCGCAGGCCGAGGCCTTCGGCGTGGCCCCGGCTCGCAAGCGTCCCAAGCGCTTGAAGCGCATCAAGGCGACCAGCGCGCGGGACCGCTTCAAGGCTGCGGCCGCCAAGGCCGAAGGGGGCGGTGGCAAGCGTCTGGAAGGCGTGAGCGCCGAGGAGGGCGCGGCGGAAATCCTCAAGCTGCTGCGTGAGGAAGGCGTACTGCGCTGAAGCCGCGCAGACGGTAAAAAGCCCCTGTCAGCTCGGCTGGCAGGGGCTTTTTCATGCATCACAGAAGGTCGTTTCTCACAGAAGGTCGCTCCTTACAGAAGGTCGTTTCTCACAGAAAGGTCACTCCTCCCACTGCCAGTCCTCATCGTTCAAGGGGTCGGGCGAGGTGTGCTCGTCGGTGCCCTGGGGGGGCTTGCGCGCTGCCTGACTGGCTTCGCGCTGGCGCATCGGCATGTTGTCGATCACCTGATAGATCTGGTCGGGGGAGACGAAGCCTTCCTGCTGCATCTTCTTGCCGCCGTCCTTGCCCATCAGAATGACGGTGAAGGGCGCGCCCTCGCGCAATTGCATGGCATCGCGCAGGGCACGCACCTCCTCGAAGCTCATCGGCACGCCATCGTGGATGCCGCGCGTGCCCATCAGCGTATAGAGCGTCATGTCGCGTTGCTGCATCTCGCCACGCGTGGCACGCAGTTCCTCGCGCTGACGCTCGAGGTCCCGGTCCTGCTCATCCGGTGCGATCAGCACCAGCGAGCGTCGGTTCCAGGTCTCGCCCAGCAGCGGGTTGGCGGCGGGGTCGACATTGGCGGCGGTCATGGTGGTCTCCGCGGTGTCCGGTGAGGTCGGGGGCGGTGGTGCGCCAGTGGATGTCTCGGCGGGCGCGTTCAGGTCGGCGTCCGAATCCAGCAGGCTGATGGCATGCACCGGCGAGCTCAGCAGCAGGGCCGGCAGCAGGGCCAGCAACAAGAGGCTCATCAGGCCCGGCGTCAGCCTGTGATGCGAGAGCCGTCGAGGCAGCGCGGGCAGTATGTGCATGGACATGGCAGTCCTCCGGCAACGAATTTTATGAGCTGGGCTAGCCAGCCTGGGCTGCAGAAGCAGGTTGCACAGGAGAATGGCACACCCGGGATGACAGCCTCTCCTTCAAGACTAAGACAGTCGCCGAGAGTTTGCTGCCCGTTGGCGCGCGATTTATGTGGTACTTCACGACATGCCGCCCTCATTCAGCCTGTGAAAAGGCCAGTGGCGACATGCCGATAGCGGCGGCAGCAGGTGACATGCCTTGCTAGAGCGCGTAGCGAGCGCAGAGGCATGTCTGTATCGAGGGCGGGTCGAGTGCATGGCGGGTAGACTTCACGCGTCTTGCTGCAGATATTTTCACAATCGTGGTGCAAGCTGTATGCGCGTCCAGCCGTCATGATGCCCGCCATGCGCGGCCCCGCGGTTTTTACGTTGCTGATCTGCGACTCATGTAACTCTGGCGATACAGAATGTTTTCAAAGAGTTGCATGAAAAAATGAACATCCTGTCGTCAGGCCCGTCTGAGTTAGGGCAAACACTTATTGATCACTGCTGGAGGCTGCAATGAAACGGATGACTGCATACATGACGGCTGCCCTGATTTCCGCGGGCATGATGTCGGCACCGGCGTTCGCTGCTGACGCACCGGCCCAGGGTCAGTCTACTGCCCAGGCGGCACAGGCTCAGGCTGGCGATTTCACTGACGCTCAGCTGGAACAGTTCGCTGCGGCCTCTCAGGACATCGCACGCATCTCTCAGGAATTCGCCGGCAAGCTGCAGAAAGCCGACGACGAGACTGCCAAGCAGAGCGTGCGTCAGGAAGCCAACGACGAGATGGTCAGCGCTGTCGAAGACTCCGGTCTGGAAGTCGCCACCTTCAACTCCATCGGTCAAGCGGTCCAGAACGACCCGGACCTGATGAAGAAGGTGCAGAAGCTGGCTCAGGAAAACTCCTGATCTCGCCTGGATGACGTTCGGGTCATCCAATGAAAACGCCGCCCCCGGTTGCCGGGGGCGGCGTTTTTTTGTGCCCATGTCCTGCGGCCTGTCAGTCAGTACCGCCTTGGTCAGTAAAGCTTTGGTCAGTAAAGCTTTGGTCAGTAAAGCTTTGGTCAGTAAAGCTATGGTCAGCGCCGCATGTCAGGCGCCGGCGACCGGACGAATGAGCATGTCCTGTGCCTTCTTTTCCTGCATCAGGCCACGGAACAGCGAATAGCACATCACCAGCAGTACCAGCGTGAACGGCAGCCCCGTGGCGATGGCACCCGCCTGCAGCGAGCCCAGTGCGGTGCTGCCGCCGCCGTAGAGCAGGGCGCAGGCGATCAGGCCGCCCATCGCTGCCCAGAACATGCGCTGGCTGGTCGGGGCATCGATCTTGCCACCGGCGGTGATGGAGTCGATCACCAGCGAGCCCGAGTCGGACGAGGTCACGAAGAACACCAGTACCAGCACGATGGCGATCAAGGAGGTCACGCTGGACAGCGGCAGGTTCTCGAACATCTGGAACATGGCCATCGACGGTGAGTCGATACCGTTGGCCAGCGCGCCGACGCCGTCGATGGCCTGTTCCAGCGCCGTGCCGCCGAAGACGGTCATCCACACGATGCCCACCAGCGTCGGGACGACCAGTACGGCGGTGACGAACTCGCGTACGGTACGTCCGCGTGAGACGCGCGCGATGAACATGCCGACGAACGGTGACCAGGAGATCCACCATGCCCAGTAGAAGACGGTCCAGCCGTGGAACCAGCTTTCATCGGGGCGATCGATCCAGTTCGAGAGCGGGATCAGATATTCCACGTAGTGCATGGCAGTGGTGGGCAGGCCAGTGAAGATGGCGAGCGTCGGGCCGACGACGATGATGAAGGCGACCAGTGCGGCGGCCAGGATCATGTTGAAGTTCGAGAGCACCTTGACGCCGCCATCCAGGCCGCGGCTGACCGAGAATATCGCGACCAGTGTCACTGCCACGATGATGGCGATCTGGCTGGGCAGACCCGCACCGATGCCGAACAGATGATCGAGCCCTGACGCGGCCTGCGCCGCCCCCAGCCCCAGTGATGTCGCCAGACCGAAGATGGTCGCCAGCACGGCGAGGATATCGATGATGTGTCCCGCCCAGCCCCAGGTGCGTTCACCGAGAATCGGGAAAAAGGCCGAGCGCATCGTCAGCGGCAGGCCCTTGTTGTAGGTAAAGAAGGCCAGTGACAGACCGACCACGGCGTACATGGCCCACGGATGCAATCCATAGTGATAGACGGTGGCGGCCAGTGCGGTCTCGGCGCCGGCGGGAGTGCGTGGTGCGGCATTGAGTGGCGTACCGTACCAGTCGGTGTAGTAGGCGACGGGTTCTGCCACGCCCCAGAACATCAGGCCGGTGCCCATGCCGGCGGCGAACAGCATCGAGAACCAGGCCAGGGTCGAGAAGTCCGGTCGGGCCTTGCTGCCGCCAAGGCGCAGCCGGCTGACCGGATGCACGATCAAGAACAGGCAGAACAGCACGAAGACGTTGCTTGAGAGCATGAAGAGCCAGTCGCCATTCGAGATGGACCAGGCCTTGGCACCGCCAAGTACCACTTCGGCCTGCTCGGGCAATAGCAGCGTGAAGAGAATGAAGCCGACGATCAGCACGGCGCTGATCGCGAAGACTGGGTTGTGGATATCAAGGCCCAGCGGTTGGACGTTGTCCCGGCCTATCTCGTAATCCGTGTCGTACGGGTTCGAAGCCATGGAGTTACCTCATATTGTTATTGGTGTTGCCACCTGTGAGGAGCGGGTGGTGCTGAAGGAGCCATTGGAGCGGATGACGCCAGTGCAGGGCAGGGAGTGCTGTCACCCGGGATGGCACGGATCCCCAGTGCAATGGCGATCAGGAATATCCCTCGGTGACGAAGACCCTCGACGGTCGCTGCCTCATCAGGACACGGACGAATCGTCGAGTGGGCCGGCTTGCGACAGATTTATCAGCCAGCCACGACAGCGCGTCGTGCCAGGCATGCTGCGCCAGGCCCTCGTGATTGTGTGAGGGCTGGGCGAGAGCGAGTTAGCTGGATACGACGCCGGCATATGCGTGACTGACATAGGGGGCGATTCAGCGCTCAGAGCGGTTGTCGCAGGTGTGCCCGCTTTGTAGATTGCGATCTACAGTGAAGGAAAGTGGTGCGTACTCCCTGACCGCGCACCACTTTCGCGCCCGAGACTTCACTCCTCGCGCGATACGCCAGTACTTGCCTGCTCCTGCCCAATAACAATACCGTGGTGCCGCCATGACGCCTGAGACCCTGACCGAGCCGACACCTGTCGCTCGCCGCCGTTCGCGCAGCCAGTTGCGCGGCCGTCCGCTGGATGCCGAGGCCTGGGCCGAGGTACAGCGCCTGCTGGGCGATGCCCCGGCGCAGCGTGACCTTCTGCTCGAATATCTGCATGTGCTCAATGATGAGGTCGGCTACCTGACGCTGGCCCATCTGCGCGCGCTGGCCGAGTGGATGCGCCTGCCGATGGCCGAGGTCTACGAGACGGCCACCTTCTATGCCCATTTCACCGTGGTTCGCGATGGCGAGACGCCGCCCGCGGCACTGACCGTGCGCGTCTGTGATTCGCTGTCCTGTCAGCTGGCCGGCTCCGAAGCCTTGCGCGCCGGTCTCGCCTCGGGGCTGGACCCCGAACAGGTGCGCGTGCTGCGTGCGCCCTGCATGGGGCGCTGCGACAGTGCGCCGGTGGCGGAGGTCGGGCATTACCATCTCGGCCACGCCAGCGTGGAAGGCGTCACGGCGGCGCTTGCCGAAGGCCATGTGCATGCCGCGCCGGCTGCGAGTCTCGACTATCCGCGGCTGGCGGAATATCGCGCCAGTGGCGGCTATGGTCTGCTCGCCGCGCTGGATGGCGGTGAGGTCAGCATCGAGGACCTGGCGCAGATGATCGAGCAGGCCGGTCTGCGTGGCCTGGGCGGGGCGGGCTTCCCGACGTTTCGCAAGTGGGGCTTCGTGCGTGCCGAGGCGGGGCCGCGCTATTGCGTGATCAACGCCGATGAAGGCGAGCCCGGCACCTTCAAGGACCGCTGCTATCTGGAGCGTGAGCCGCACACCTTCCTCGAGGGCGCGCTGGCCAGTGCGCATGCCATCGAGGCCGAGGCGCTCTACCTCTATCTGCGCGACGAATACCCGACCCTGAATGAGGTGCTGCGCGACTGCATCGCGGAGCTGGAAGCCGCAGGCCTCGTCGCGCCGGGCTATATCCAGCTGCGGCGTGGCGCCGGCGCCTATATCTGTGGCGAGGAATCGGCGCTGATCGAGTCGCTGGAAGGCAAGCCTGGCAAGCCGCGTCAGCGGCCGCCCTTCGTGGCCCAGTGCGGGCTGTTCGGTCGCCCGACCTTGGTCAACAACGTCGAGACGGTCTATTGGATCGCGCGGCTCCATCGCGAAGGCCATGACCACTACGTCGCGGCCGGGCGTCAGGGACGTCAGGGGCTGCGCAGCTTCTCGCTCTCCGGGCGCGTCAGACGCCCGGGCATGTATCTGGCACCGGCCGGCATCACGCTCAGCGAGCTGGTCGATGAATACGGCGGCGGCATGGCCGACGGCCATCGCCTGCGTGCCTATCTGCCCGGCGGGGCTTCCGGCGGCATTCTGCCGGCCAGCAAGGCGGACCTGCCGCTGGACTTTGACACCCTGCAGGCCCACGGCTGCTTCATCGGCTCGGCCGCGGTGGTGGTGCTGTCGGATAAGGACGACCTGGCGGCGGTGGCGCGCAATCTGATGAGCTTCTTCATGGACGAGTCCTGCGGCCAGTGCACGCCGTGTCGTGTCGGCACGCGCCAGATGCTGGCGGTGCTCAGCGGCGATGAGTGGGATGAGACGCTGCTGACGCGCTTGTCGCAGGTGATGATGGACGCCTCGATCTGCGGGCTCGGTCAGGCCGCGCCCAATCCGGTGCTCGGCCTGCTCAGGGACTTCCGGGAGACCCTCGCCAGCAGCGGGGTGCGCTTGATCGCCACGAGCCATGCGGCTGACGCCACGGGAGGTGAGGCATGAATGCGCTGACAGGGTTGGGCAATTCTTCCTCGGATGATCAGCCGCTGCGTGAGGATGGCTTCACCATCACGCTGGATGGCGCCGAGGTGACGGCCTATCCCGGCGAGACGCTATGGAAGATCGCCAAGCGTGCCGGCGAGACGATTCCCCACCTCTGCTACAGCGAAGCGCCGGATTATCGCGGCGATGGCAACTGTCGCGCCTGCATGGTCGAGATCGATGGCGAGCGCACTCTCGCTGCCAGCTGCATCCGTGAGGCGCGGGCGGGCATGGTGGTGCGCAGTGCCAGTTCACGGCGTGCCGGCGAGGCGCGCGCGATGGTGGTGGAGCTGCTCGCCGCCGACATGCCCGCCGAGGCGCACAATCCCGATGTCAGCAGTCACTTCATGGCGATGGCCGAGCTGCTGGCGGTGGATGTCGGGCACGCGCGCGAAACCCTGGGCGGCGCCCGCGAGACGGTCCGCGAGTGGCTGGGGGAGACCGTGGAGGAGTGGTTGCCGGAGCAGGCCAGCGCTCTCGATCACTCCCATACCGCGATGGCGGTCAATCATGATGCCTGTATCAGCTGCGGCCTGTGCGTGCGCGCCTGTCGCGAGGTGCAGGTCAATGACGTGATCGGGCTGGCGGGGCGCGGCAGCAATACGCGCATCGTGTTCGATCTCGAGGACCCGATGGGCGACAGCACCTGCGTCGCCTGTGGCGAGTGCGTGCAGGCCTGCCCGACCGGCGCCCTGATGCCCGCCACCCAGGTGGATGAGCAGGGCTTCGGCGACAGCGCCGCCGTCGATGAGCGCGTCGCCTCCATCTGCCCGTACTGCGGCGTGGGCTGTCAGCTGGAGTATCAGGTCAGCCGTGGCAGCGGCGAGGCGTTGAGTGCCGAGGGGCAACCGGTCGCGACCCTGGCGGATGCCCAGCAGAGCGTGGCGGACGGCGACTCCCTCAAGACTGACAAGCGCCGACAGCGCGTCGCGGATACGCGGCTGGACAACATCATCGCGGTCAGTGGCCGCGATGGGCCCTCCAACCATGGCCGGCTGTGCGTGAAGGGGCGCTTCGGCTTCGATTATCCGCGCCATCCGGAGCGTCTGATCCGCCCCCTGATCCGCCGTGACGGCGTGGCCAAGGGGCTGGATGCGAACTTTGACCCCGCCCACCCGCTGACCCACTTCCGTGAGGCCAGCTGGGACGAGGCCCTCGAGGTCGCGGCCGAGGGGCTCATGCGCCTCAAGCGCGCGCATGGCCCCGACAGCCTGGCGGGCTTCGGCAGCGCCAAGTGCACCAACGAGGAGGCGTGGCTGTTCCAGAAGCTGGTGCGCACCGGCTTCGGCTCCAACCATGTCGATCACTGCACGCGCCTGTGTCATGCAAGCTCGGTGGCGGCGCTGATGGAAGGCGTCGGCTCGGGCGGCGTGAGCGCCTCCTTCATGCAGGCCGAGCAGTCCGATCTGATCGTGCTGACCGGCTGCAACCCGGGCGTCAATCATCCGGTGGCGGCGACCTTCTTCAAGCGCGCCGCCAAGCGTGGCACGCGCATCGTGGTGATCGACCCGCGCGCGCTGGCGCTGCGTCGTCAGGCGCATCGCTCGATCCAGTTCACGCCGGGGGCGGACGTGGCGCTGTTCAATGCCATGCTCAACGTCATCATCAGCGAGGGGCTGGCCAATCAGGCCTATATCGAGGCGCATACCGAGGATTTCGCCGCGCTGGCGGAGCATGTCGCGGCGCTGACACCGGAGGCGATGTCGCCGCTGTGTGGCGTGGCGGCAGAAGAGATTCGCGCCGTGGCCCGCGAGTATGCGACCGCCAGGCGCGCGATGATCTTCTGGGGCATGGGCATCTCGCAGCACACCCACGGCACCGACAATGCGCGCTGCCTGATCGCGCTGGCGCTGGTGTGTGGTCATGTCGGGCGTGAAGGCACCGGCCTGCACCCGCTACGCGGCCAGAACAACGTCCAGGGTGCCTCGGATGCCGGGATGATTCCGATGGTGTTCCCCGACTATCAGCCGGTGGGCGACACGGCGGCGCGCGAGCGACTGGAAGCGTTGTGGCAGACCCCGCTCTCGGCGACGCCGGGCCTGACGGTGGTGGAGATCATGCACGCCATCCACGCCGATCAGATCCGCGGCATGTACATTCTCGGCGAGAATCCGGCGATGTCGGACCCGGATCTCGAGCATGCGCGCAGCGCGCTGGCGCATCTGGAGCACCTGGTGGTGCAGGACATCTTCGTCACCGAGACGGCGCAGTTCGCCGATGTGGTGCTGCCTTCGTACGCCTGGCCGGAGAAGGACGGCAGCGTCACCAATACCAACCGGCAGGTGCAGCGTGGGCGGGCGGCACTGCGCGCCCCGGGCGAGGCCAAGCCGGACTGGTGGATCACCCAGCAGCTGGCGCGGCGCATGGGGCTTGACTGGGATTACGCCGGGCCGGAGGAGATCTACGCCGAGATGCAAAAGGGCATGGATTCCCTCGACAACATCGACTGGGCGCGGCTCTCCGAGGAGAACTCGGTGACCTACCCGTGCCTGACGCCGGGAGGCGAGGGCGAGGATGTGGTGTTCGGCGAGGGCTTCCCGCGCGCCAGCGGCCGTGCCCGCTTCGTGCCCACCTGGCCCACGCCGCCGGATGAGACGCTGGATGCTGACTACCCGACGGTGTTGACCACCGGGCGCCAGCTGGAGCACTGGCATACCGGCTCGATGACGCGCCGCGCGACGGTGCTCGATGATCTCGAGCCGGCCGCCGTGGCCACACTCAATCCGGTGGAGCTGGAGCGCCTAGGCATCACGCCGGGCGAGCCGCTCTCGATCACCACGCGACGTGGCCAGATCACTCTTGCCACCCGTGCCGATCCGCTGACGCCGGCCGGCATGGTCTTCGTGCCATTCTGCTACGCCGAGGCCGCCGCCAACCTGTTGACCAATCCGGCGCTTGATCCGGTGGGCAAGATTCCCGAGTTCAAGTACGCCGCCTGCCGTCTGGCCAGAGCCGAACCCGCCTCGGCGGGTGTGGAGAGCTGAAGCGGACATGTGAGGTGGACATGGCAAGCGGGCTGAACCGAGCGGATAGCTCGAGGCAATAGACCGCAACCGAGCCAGACGCGCCTGACGCAAATGCCTACGCCAGTGGCGTGGGCAGGCACGCAGAGGGCGCCCCGGTCTGACCAGAATGTCGGAGACAGCCCGCCGCGCATTTCGGCTATCCTCACAAGGGCTATGCTCAGAACAGAGTGGGTCAATACCAATGACAATGCCCGCCGTCAGCGAGCAAGGAGAATGACGATGATGATCGTGGAGCTGATTGATCACGAAGACTTTCGTGAGCGGCTGGTGGCGCTGGGCGTGCAGATTTCCGAGCATGCCTGCGCGGATACCTGCGCGCGCATGGCACTCAGAAAGCATGCCGAGGTGGGCGTGCCGGGCCTGCAGGAACTGGTGCGCGAGCTGGTGATGCACTCCGATATCCTGCTGCCATCGGTGCGCCAGGCGCTGGACAAGTATCTGCTGCCGGGGCTGCGCTAGGCGCGCTCCGGGAAGATTGTACGCCGCGCGCTGACACTGATTGCCAGATGAACAAAAGGGCCTGTCGACTGACAGGCCCTTTTGCGTGGGTGCTCACTCGCCTCTTTTCACTGCGCGCAGTGGCTCAGGTCGATGCGTTGGCGCGGTCGTACTCGCGTTTTTCCCAGCGCAGACCGCGGAACAGCGAGAAGCACATCACCAGCAGCACCACCGTGAAGGGCAGCCCCGTGGAGATGGCGCCCGCCTGCAGTGCACTCAGTGCGGTGCTGCCGCCGCCATACAGCAGGGCACAGGCGATCAGGCCGCCGGCCGCTGCCCAGAAGATGCGCTGGCGCGTCGGGGCATCCTGCTTGCCACCGGCGGTGATGGAATCGATCACCAGCGAGCCGGAGTCGGAGGAGGTCACGAAGAACACCAGCACCAGCACGATGGCGACGCAGGAGGTGATGGAGGACAGCGGCAGGCTGTCGAACATCTGGAACATGGCCATCGAGGGAGTGTCGATGCCCTGGGCCAGCTCGCTGCCGGCGGCTCGCACCTCTTCCAGTGCGGTGCCGCCGAAGACGGTCATCCACACGATGGTGACCAGTGTCGGTACCACCAGCACGGCGGTGACGAATTCGCGCACGCTGCGTCCGCGTGAGATACGTGCGATGAACATGCCGACGAACGGCGACCAGGAAATCCACCAGGCCCAGTAGAAGATGGTCCAGCTATGGAACCAGCCTTCGTCGGGGCGATCGATCCAGTTGGAGAGCGGCAGCAGATATTCCAGATAGCCGACGCTGGTGGTGCCGAGTCCGGTGATGATGTCCATGGTCGGGCCGACGATGAACAGGAACACCACCAGCAGCGCGGCCAGCATCATGTTGAGATTGGAGAGGCGTTTGACGCCGCCATCCAGACCGCGACTCACCGAGTAGATGGCCGCGAGCGTGACCGCCACGATCACGCCGATCTGACTGACCAGCCCATCGCCGATGCCGAACAGATGGTCCAGCCCCGAGGCCGCCTGTGCCGCGCCCAGCCCCAGAGAGGTGGCAAGGCCGAACAGGGTGGCGAGCACCGCGACGATATCGATGATATGGCCGCTCCAGCCCCATACACGTTCACCCAGCAAGGGGTAGAACACCGAGCGCAGCGTCAGCGGCAGGCCCTTGTTGTAGGCGAAGAAGGCCAGCGACAGGCCGATCACGGCATACATGGCCCACGGGTGAAGCCCGTAGTGGAAGACGGTGGCCGAGAGTGCCGCCGTTGCGCCTTCCGGCGTGCGCGGTGGCGCATTCAGTGGCGTGCCTGACCAGTCGGTGTAGTACGCCACTGGCTCGGCGACCCCCCAGAACATCAGGCCGGTGCCCATGCCGGCCGCGAACAGCATCGCGAACCAGGCCATCCGGCTGAATTCCGGCTTGGCGTCGCGTCCGCCCAGACGCAGGCGGCTGACCGGGTGCAGGACCAGCAGCAGGCAGAACAGGATGAAGAAGTTGCTGGAGAGCATGAACAGCCAATCACCATGGGTGATGGACCATGCCTTGGCGCCGCCCAGTGCCGACTCGGCCGACGCGGGCATCAGCAGCGTGAACAGGATGAAGCCTACGATCAGCAGCGCACTGATGGTGAAGACCGGCTTGTGGACATCCAGCCCGAGTCGCTGAACATTGTCCTGACCGATCTGGTAATCCGTCACATACGGATTCGATGACATGGAGTTACCTCGTATGTTTTCTTTCGATAGCCGCTCCTGTGGGCATCTCGAGTCAGAATGAGGGACCTTGTCCCGCCTGGTGGAAGCGTTCAGACCTTGGTCTGAAGCCTTGTGCAACATGCGCCTTTCTGCCAGTTGCAGATGACGGCGTCAAACCTTGAGTCATCCTTGTCGTGCGCTGAAAGGCATTGATTGTATTAAGGTTTATGGATTTCTTTTCCTTGCCGGAAAGTCATTCGGGGCGCTGTAGGCTGAACAGGCTATCCGTGCGTGCATAGTCACTGCCGGCCATGCGCCCGATGGCACGCAGCACCTCATTGTCGACATGCCGCCCATCCCAGACCGCTTCGTCGGCATGCATCACCACCACCTCGGCCAGCACCAGTGAACCGGCCAGCGGCTGATCACCGAACGAGATGATGTCGCGCAGTCGACAGCCGAAGGCGATCGGGGCGCCCTCCACGCGCGGGACCGCAAGCGGCGGCATGGTCACCTTGTTCAGACCCGCGTGGGTGAACTCATCCTCGTCGGCGGCGAGACTGGCGCTGGTAAGATTGAGCGCCTCGCTCATCGCCTCGCCACCGATGTGAATGACGCACTCCGCGACCTGCCCGAGGTTGTTGAGGGTGTCCTTGGTCTTGCCTTCGCCATTGCGCAGCGGGCTGAAGGCGAGCACCGGCGGATTGATGCTGGCGATGGTGAAGAACGAGAAGGGGGCGAGGTTGGTGTTGCCTGCCGCGTCGATGGTCGAGACCCAGGCGATCGGCCGGGGCGCGATGCTGCCCGAGAACAGGCGATAGAGGATGCCTGCGGGAAGCTGGTCGGCGGCGATGAGGGAATGCGTGGTCGAGGAGGCAGTCATGGTAGGGCTCTCGTTGCAGGGCTGTTGTTGTAGAGCTGTCGTTGCAGAGCTGTCATTGCAGAGCTGTAGCTGTAGAGCTTTCGTCGCAGAGCTGTCATTGCAGAGCTGCCGTCACAGGGCATGGCTCTCGACCCGCTCAGGCAGCATGTCGCACGGCCCTGACATTGGAGAGAGTGAGAGCCAGCCAGGCCCAGAGCCCGATAAGCCAAGAGACCCGGCAAGCCAAGAGCCCGCTAGACCGAGAGCTCGAGAATCTGCCCATCGCGGCGAGTGGCGGCCGCGAATCATCGCTGATGGGGAACGCGAATCGCGCCTGACCACAGGCCGGTGGTGCTGATGAAGAGTGGCCTGTGTGGCCGCTGGGCGTGGAAAAGGCCCCGGGAAATTCTCCCAGATCATTGTCCCTATTTTTGGTGTGGTCAATTGTCGCAGGTCTTGACCTTTTTCGAGGATGTTGTTCCTGACGCCGCGGTCGAGTTCATTCCTTGTCTGACTCAAGTCACACAATGGGGGCGGGAAACCGGATTTTTGTGCAAAATTGGTAACCAGATAGTTTCTGGTGTGTGTTTATTTGTGTATTTTTTATGATGGCGGGCCGGGCGTCATCTGGCAGAAAGGTGGTGATTCCGCGTAAATGAATGGCGGAAAATGACAGTCATCAGGCCATTTGGTTCGGCATTGATCATGGGAATGGTATGCCAAGGTTGCGAAAAAGCGTCCCCTGTTGATCGGGAATGCCAGCATCATGTGAGACGCATCATGGTGCATTTACCTGTCAGGTCATGATCGATAATGATGCATGTTTTCTCGTCAATGAACGCCGGCCTCATGCAAGTATCATGTCGGGAAAATGCCTCTCTCGCCCGGGTTGGGGGAGTACTTCAGCAACTTTTGAAAGGCTCGTTGGCACATTTTTTGGCATTTAATTTCAAGTGGTGGCCATTTGCTGGGTTTTTGTTGCGCAGTATCGTGTGGCGGTAGTGGTTGCTTCGACGCCACCTGGTGCGCCGATGGCGAGGACATCTGCGGGGATGCACTGAATTGTGGCGCGACAAGGTCGTGATTCTCACGGGCATCATCAAGCAGGGCAGGGGGGCTGGCATCGCGGAGAAGGCCGGTGAATGACGAGCTGTCTGGCCCTGCAAGGCATGCGCTGTCGCGACATCATCGCCGTGAGTGTCGGCTTCCCCACCCGATCCCGCTGCCTTAACCTCCCTCGAGCGTGAGAGAACTCATGCCGCTCAAGGCATGATTGGCGCGCACCGGATGGCCGAAGTCATCCGCATGTGGCCCCTGGTGCGTCATCCTGCCCCGTAGTCAGCCCCCCTGTCTTTTCTCTATCCTGTGCCCGCCTGCGGGAAATCTTCTGATTTCGTTCGAAAGATCGACGGCTTCCTGTTGGTCATTTCTTCGAACGCTGTGTTCCACATGTGGGCTCGTCATGACGCCATGGCGTGTTCCAACGAGGTCGTGAGATGAGAAAAAGCCTAATGCGGGGGGCTCTGCGGGGACTCCCTATCCTCGCGGGATTATTGATGCTGTCCGGCTGTGACGCCGTACTCTTCGATCCCAAGGGGCCTATCGGTGAATCCGAAAAGTCGCTGATCCTGACTGCTACCTACCTGATGCTCGTGGTTGTTATCCCGGTCATCTTCATGACGCTGTGGTTCGCCTGGCGCTATCGCGATACCAAGCAGAGCAAGGCGACCTACACGCCCAACTGGGCGCATTCCACCAAGATCGAGATCGTGGTCTGGGGCATTCCGTGCCTGATCATCCTCGCTCTGGGCATCCTGACCTGGAAGAGCACGCACGAGCTGGACCCGCGTGCCGAGATCGTCGACGGCGGTGAGCCGATCGAGGTGCAGGTCGTGTCCATGGACTGGAAGTGGTTGTTCATCTATCCGGAGCAGGGGATCGCGACGGTCAATGAACTGGCCATGCCGGTGGATCGTCAGGTTCGCTTCCACATCACATCCGACACGGTGATGAACTCGTTCTTCGTCCCGCAGCTCGGTAGCCAGATCTATGCAATGGCGGGGATGGAAAACCGTCTGCACCTGATCGGCAGTGAAGTGGGTACCTACGACGGTATCTCTGCCAGCTATAGCGGCGCCGGCTTCGCGGACATGCACTTCAAGGCGCATGTCATGAGCGAAGGCGACTTCGACGCCTGGATCGAGAAGGCACGCGGCAGCAGCAAGGTGCTGGATGACGCTGGTCTTGCCGCTCTCAAGGAGCCGAGCGAGGACGTCGCCCCGACCTTCTATGGTCAGGTCAAGCCGAACCTGTATGAGCAGATCATGGCGCCCTACATGGACGGCATGGAGCTGGGCATGAGCGATGATCAGATGCGCCACATGAAGAAGGGTGGAATGCATCACGACAGCGCCGAACACGGCATGTCCGATCATGACGCTTCTGGTCACGCTGAATCTGCGATGGCAACCGAGGAATAAGCAATGCTTGGAAAACTCACAATAGAGGCTGTTCCGTATCACGAGCCGATCGTCATGATCGTGCTTGCGGCGGTAATCCTCGGTGGTGCAGCCCTGTTCGGCTTCATCACGGTAAAGAAAAAGTGGGCCTACCTGTGGAATGAGTGGTTCACCTCTGTCGATCACAAGAAGATCGGCATGATGTACATCATCGTCGCGTTGGTGATGCTGATCCGTGGTTTCTCCGATGCGATCATGATGCGTTCCCAGCAGATGCTGGCGTCCACCGGCGGGCACGGCTATCTGCCCCCGGATCACTACGACCAGATCTTCACAGCCCACGGCGTGATCATGATCTTCTTCGTGGCGATGCCGCTGGTCATCGGTCTGATCAACGTTGTCGTGCCGCTGCAGATCGGCGCACGTGACGTGGCCTTCCCGTTCCTGAACTCGCTCAGCTTCTGGCTGTTCGTGGTCGGCGCGCTGCTGGTCAACATCTCTCTGGGTCTGGGTGAGTTCGCCAAGACCGGTTGGCTGGCCTATCCGCCGTTGTCGGGGGCCAATTACAGTCCCGGGGTCGGGGTGGATTACTGGATCTGGTCATTGCAGATCTCCGGTGTCGGTACCCTGCTGACAGGTGTCAACTTCATCGCCACCATCCTCAAGATGCGTGCGCCGGGCATGTCCCTGATGAAGATGCCGGTGTTCACCTGGACCGCACTGTGCGCCAACGTCCTGATCGTCGCGGCCTTCCCGATTCTGACCGCTACCATCGCGATGCTGACGCTCGATCGCTACCTCGACTTCCACTTCTTCACCAATGACCTTGGTGGAAACATGATGATGTACGTCAACCTCATCTGGGCCTGGGGCCATCCTGAGGTGTACATCCTGGTGCTGCCGGTCTTCGGTGTGTTCTCCGAAGTCATCTCCACCTTCTCCAAGAAGAAGCTGTTCGGTTACACCTCGCTGGTGTGGGCGACTCTCGTCATTACCGTCCTGTCGTTCATCGTCTGGCTGCACCACTTCTTCACCATGGGTGCCGGCGCTGACGTGAACGCCTTCTTCGGTATCGCGACGATGATCATCTCGATCCCGACAGGTGTGAAGATCTTCAACTGGCTGTTCACCATGTACCGCGGTCGCGTCGAAATGACCTCTCCGGTGCTGTGGACCCTGGGCTTCATCGTCACCTTCACCATCGGTGGCATGACCGGCGTTCTGCTGGCCGTTCCGGGCGCCAACTACGTACTGCACAACTCGCTGTTCCTGATCGCTCACTTCCACAACGTCATCATCGGCGGCGTGGTCTTCGGTGCGATGGCCGGTATCACTTACTGGTTCCCGAAAGCGACCGGCTTCATGCTGTGCGAGAAATGGGGCAAGCGTTCCTTCTGGTTCTGGATCACTGGCTTCTACCTCGCCTTCATGCCGCTGTACATCCTCGGCTTCATGGGCATGACCCGTCGTCTGCAGCACGTCGACAACCCGCTGTGGGTGCCGTACCTGGTCGTCGCCTTCATCGGTGCCTGCCTGATCATGATCGGTATCGCCTGCACCGTGATCCAGATCGCGGTCAGCATCAAGAACCGCAAGCAGCTGCAGGACACCACTGGCGATATCTGGGGCGGTCGTACCCTGGAGTGGAGCACCACTTCACCGGCACCGTTCTACAATTTCGCTCACGAGCCGCAGGTTTCCGAGCTCGACGAGTTCTGGGAAATGAAGGAACGTGGCATCGAGCAGGAGGCCAAGAAGCCTTATGCGCCGATCCACATGCCGCGCAACGCCGCTGCTGGCGTCATCATCTCCGCCTTCAGCCTGGTGTTCGGTTTCGCACTGATCTGGCACATCTGGTGGATGGCCGTGGTCGGGCTGGTCGGTATGATCGCCACCTTCATCGTGCGCTCCTTCAACTACGACATCGACTACTACGTGTCCGTCGAGGAAGTGGAGCGTGTCGAGCGTGAGGGTCGCGAGCGTCGCGCCCTGCCCAGCGCCCGCACACCTAACGACACAGTGGTTCAGGGGTAATCATGGCGAATAATGCAATGACATCTCACGATGGGGCGCATGACGCCCATGACGATCACGAGCATCACGATACCAACGGCCTGAAGGTCTTCGGTTTCTGGCTCTATCTGCTGAGCGACTGCATCCTGTTCGCGATGCTGTTCGCGGGCTATGTGGTACTGAGCCAGGCGTATGCCGGTGGCCCGACGGGCGCCGAGATCTTCGAGCTGGACTTCGTGCTGGTCGAGACCGCGCTGCTGCTGGCCTCGAGCTTCACCTACGGCCTGGCGATGCTGGGCATGAACCGCGGAGACAGCTCCGCGGTGATCAAGTGGCTGATGATCACCTTCGCCTGTGGCGCAGGCTTCATCGCGATGGAAATCTATGAGTTCCACCACCTGATCGTGAACGGCCATGGTCCGGACAAGTCCGCGTTCCTGTCTGCCTTCTTCACCCTGGTCGGCACCCACGGTCTGCACGTGACCGTCGGTCTGATCTGGATGGCGCTGCTGATCTTCCAGGTCAAGCAGAAAGGCCTGACGGAAGTGCATCGCGGTCGTCTGATGATGCTCAGCCTGTTCTGGCACTTCCTGGACGTCATCTGGATCTGCGTCTTCACCGTCGTCTATCTCACAGGAGTGATGCTATGAGCCATTCCAACAACGACCACAACGACAATCACGGCAGCGTCAAGCAGTACGTGACCGGTCTGATTCTCTCCATCATCCTGACCATCATCCCGTTCGGGATGGTGATGATGATGGACGATCCGGGTGTCGGCGTGATCTGGGCCATCTACGGTTTCGCCATCGCTCAGGTCTTCGTGCAGCTGTACTTCTTCCTGCACCTGGACGGCTCCAAGGAGCAGAGCTGGAATGTCATGGCCATGCTGTTCACCCTGGTGATCGTGGCAATCGTCGTTGGTGGTTCCATGTGGATCATGATCGAGCTGAATCAGAACATGATGCCCATCTGATAGCGTGAGCCTGATGATCAAGGACTACCTGCGTACCACCAAGCCGGGCATTATCTTCGGCAACCTGATCACCGTCAGCGGCGGCTTCTTTCTCGCTTCCGGTGGTGAGGTGGATTGGGCGCTGTTCATCGCCACCCTGGTCGGGGTGGCGTTGATCGTGGCCTCAGGCTGTGTGTTCAACAACTGCATCGATCGCGATATCGACCGCCACATGGCGCGTACCCAGGGCCGTGCTCTGGTGCAGGGCGACATCTCGCTGAAGGGGGCCTTCGTCTTCGGCAGCGTGCTGGGCCTTGCAGGCTTCTGGCTTCTGGCCGCGATGACCAATCTCATGGCGATGATCGCCGTGGGGCTGGGCTTCGTGATCTACGTCGGGGCCTACAGCATGTGGCTCAAGCGTGGTTCGGTGTATGGCACCCTCATCGGCTCACTGTCCGGCGCTGCGCCGCCAGTGGTCGGCTACCTGGCCGTCACCGGTCAGGCGGACATGGGGGCGCTGCTGCTGTTGATCATCTTCAGCATGTGGCAGATGCCGCATTCCTATGCGATTGCCATGTTTCGTGTCGATGACTATCGGGCCGCCAATATTCCGGTACTCCCGGTAGCGCGAGGCATGGAGCATGCCAAGCGTGTAGTGACGGGGTACATTGCCGGCTTCATCCCGGTGTCGCTGTTGCTGACACTGTGGGGATATACCGGCATCTGGTATCTGGTAGTCGCGACCGTCACGGGTGGCTGGTGGCTGTATCTGGCCGCCTGGCGCCTCAAGGATCAGCCTGATGCCTCCTGGGCACGCAAGCTGTTCGGCTTCTCCATCATCATCGTCATGGCGCTCAGCCTGATGATGAGCCTGGACACGCAGCTGTAATCCAGCCGTAGTACCTCTCGGGTGACCCGCCTTCGGCGTGTTGCCCGGGTGAAAGCCAAAAAAAACCCGCCACCGGCTTGCCGGTGGCGGGTTTTTTCTTGCCTGTCTTTCAGAATCTCAGGTTTCGAGGACTCAAGGACTCAAGCCCTCAGGCCAGCTGCAGATGCGGCTCCTGCTGTTCCTTGAGCGCTTCCTGCATGCGCTCGGCATACCAGTCGACGAAGTCGACGACGCCGAACTCGAAGGTCGCCGAATAGGGGCCGGGCTGATAGGCGCTGGAGTTGACGCCGCGCTGGTTCTCTTCCACCAGCTGACGGTCCTGATCATTGGTGGCATCCCACACCTTGCGCAGCTTCGCCAGGTCGTAGTCGACACCTTCCACCGCGTCCTTGTGCACCAGCCATTTGGTGGTCACGCGGGTCTTGAGGGGGCCGATCGGGTCGACCTGGAAGACCACGGCGTGATCGCCCATGAAGTGGTTCCAGGAATTGGGCAGGTTGAGGATGCGCAGCGAGCCCATGTCGGGGCTTTGCAGGCGTCCCAACAGCTTCTTGCATGCTGGAGTGCCGTCCGTGGTCATCGAGACGGTGCCTTCCAGCAGCGGCGTGCGCGTCATGCGATTGCGGCGACCGAAGCGCACCAGCTGATAGGGCACCTTCTCGGCATCCCAGTCGGCCTGCTTCTTCGCGACCAGCGCCTTGTAGGCATCGGTGGCACGCGGGTCATCGGTGTCATCGAATTCCTGCAGGGTGTTGAGCAGCTCCGGGTGGGAGCCATCGCAGTGATAGCACTCGCGATTGTTCTCGATCACCAGCTTCCAGTTGCCTTCCTCGATGATGGAGGAGCTGGCCGCGACCTTGACGTTCTCCATGTCGTAGGGCTTGAGGTAGAACTCCAGCGTCTTGAAGAACGGCTCGCAGTTCTCGGGCTGCTCGGCGAGGTTGATGAACAGCATGCCACCGGCTGAGCGCACGTGGACGGGATGCAGGCCGTATTCACTGGTATCAAAGGTGGTGCCCATGTCGGAACCGGCGAACAGCAGGCGACCATCCAGCTCATAGGTCCACTTGTGATAGCCGCACACCAGCTTGGCGACCTTGCCACGCTCGGTGCTGCACAGGCGGGACCCGCGATGACGACAGACGTTATGGAAGGCATGGATGGCCCCGTTGTCACCGCGCACGATGATGATCGGGCTGTTGCCCACATCCATGGTCATGAAGTTGCCCTTGAGCGGGATCTCGCTGCTGAGGCCGGCAAACAGCCACTCGCGCTCGAAGATCTCCTTCATGTCGAGATCGAACAGGCGCTGATCGTTGTAGAAGGGCTGGGGCAGGGTGTAGCCGGGACTGCGGGCCTCTAGAAGCCGCGCGGCGGCCTCGCGTACCGCCTGACGCTGCTGATCCTGAGCGTGTTCCAGTAAGTCGCTCATCGCGGTGTCCTCGCACGGTCGGTAGGCGCCGGGAGCAGGGTCGCCTTGGGTTGAGTGAGTGTGCTGATCATTGTTGTTGTGAAGCCGGGACAGAGGGAACGAGTGAACAGACCATTGCCGGGCAGCACCGCGGGGCGACATCGGGGCCCCATGAGGGAGTGCCGATGCATCGCGCGGTGTGTCATCCCGTCCTGGTCGGTTCGGGTGTCGAGGGCGGCGCAGGCAGAGTTCCGCTCGCTCGACAGGATAGTCAGCGTGGAAGTTCAGGCAGCCCGCATGACATCTGAGTGGCATTGCCACGCATGGATCGCAGTGTGGCTGAGGTCAAGTCGCGACTTATGTCTGATGGCGACGCTCAATGATGTATTTCCGACGCCGGTCGTCTGCGCAGGGGTTTTGAGGCACAGACAGACGTAGCGATGAGGCGGGGGCAGGGCGCTGCGGGGCGTGATTGGAGTGATCGGGCATGTTTCTGTCGTGCACGGATAAATGCTTGCCGGGCACTGACTCGACAATCCTGAGCATGTCCCACCGTTGGCCGCGCACGCAGCGCAGGGTGGCCTGACACTGTCTCTTCACGAACATGTCTCCAAGAACAACATGCCCAGCGAGGCCTTCATGAGCACCACTCTCAGCAACTTCAATCCAGTTACGACGCAGACCTGGACCAACGGTCGACATAGCGTGCGCTGCGTGAAGGTCATTCAGGAAACCTGGGACGTTCGCACCTTCTGTTTCATGGCCGAACAGCCGGTGATGTTCTTCTTCAAGCCGGGGCAGTTCGTGACCCTGGAGCTCGAGATCGATGCCCAGCAGATCATGCGCTCCTACACCATCTCCAGCTCACCGTCGGTGCCCTACAGCTTCTCGATCACCGTCAAGCGCGTGCCGGGCGGGCTGGTCTCCAACTGGCTGCACGACAACCTCAATGAAGGCGATGTGCTGGCGGTACACGGCCCGGTCGGCAACTTCAACTGCATCGACTACCCGGCGGAGCGCATTCTGATGCTGTCCGGTGGCGTGGGCATCACGCCCTTGATGTCGATGGCGCGCTGGTACTTCGATACCAATGCCAATGTGGACATCTCCTTCGTGCACAGTGCGCGCAGCCCGCGCGACATCATCTTCTGGCGTCAGCTCGAGTTCATGGATTCCCGCGTGCCGGAGTTCAACATGCACGTCATCTGTGAGCGCTTCGAGACCGGCCAGACCTGGTCCGGCTATCGCGGCTATCTCACCGACGCGATGCTCGAGATGATCGCGCCGGACTTCATGGAGCGCGAGATCTTCTGCTGTGGCCCCACGCCCTACATGAATGCGGTCAAGCATCTGCTGCGCAGCCACGGCTTCGACATGAGTCGCTATCACGAGGAGTCCTTCGGTGCCACGCCGGTCGATGTCGAGGAAGAGGCCATCGAGCAGGCCGAACAGGCCGAGGTGCTGGCCGATGAGCTGGACCGCTCCGATCTCACGCGGGTCGAGTTCTCCGCCACCGGCAAGTCGGTGCAGATCGCCCCGGGCGAGACCGTCCACGCCGCCGCCGCCAAGCTCGGCCTGCATATTCCCAAGGCCTGCGGCATGGGCATCTGCGGCACCTGCCGGGTGCAGAAGGTCGCGGGCGAGGTCGAGATGGAACACAACGGCGGCATCACCGATGAAGACGTCGCCGAAGGCTTCATCCTGTCCTGCTGCAGTGTGCCCAATGGCGATGTGGTGATCGATTACTGAGGTTCTGAGGTTCTGAGGTTCTGAGGAACTGAGAATCAGAGGATCTGAGGTTCTGGTGGAGAGCGTCTTTTCACCACAAGATGAAGTTGGTGACAGTCCCCGGCGAGGTGAATGAATCTCGCGCAAGTGATAGGCGGAAAGTCGTAGACGATGTCGCATACAGGGAGACCGATGACGCTGTCAGTCATCTGTCCAGACATGGGTCGGTTAGCGTGGGGGTACAACAAGTACAACTGGCTAATGGAGCAATGTCTCATGACTCGTGATGTCGATGCACCGCAACGCCCCTCCCTGCCCATGGCCAGCTTGCCTATCCTGGCAACGCTGGCCGTGTTGGCCCTGCAACTGTTTGTCTTCGGTGAATTCACTCCGCACGTACCGCTGATCTGTGGCGTCGCGATGACGGCGCTGGTCGGCTGGAAGCTGGGTTACGGCTGGTCGGCGATGGAAGAGGGCATGATGCGCATCGTGCGTGTCGGCCTGCCTTCCATCGCGATCCTGATTCTGGTCGGCATGACGGTCGGGGTGTGGATCGCCTCCGGCAGCGTGCCGATGATCATCTACTACGGGCTCAAGCTGGTCTCGCCGGAATACTTCCTGGCGGCGGCCATGCTGCTGTGCTCGGTGGTCTCGGTCACGCTGGGTACCAGCTGGGGCACCGTGGGTACGGTAGGGCTTGCGCTGATGGGCATCGGGGCCGGCTTCGACATTCCGCCGTGGTGGACCGCCGGTGCGGTGGTGTCCGGCGCCTTCTTCGGTGACAAGGTCTCGCCGCTGTCGGATACCACCAACCTTGCGCCTGCCGTCACCGGCGTGAGCCTGTTTGCGCACATCCGCAACATGATGCCGACCACCATTCCCGCCATGCTGATCGCGCTGGTGATCTACCTGATCGCCGGCAACCTGCTCGCCGCTGGCCAGTCGCTGGATCTCGAGCGAATTACTGCCATCACTGCTGGGCTGTCAGGTGCCTTCGAATTCAATCTCTGGGTGCTGGTGCCGCCGCTGCTGGTCATGGCGCTGGCGATCGCGCGCATGCCGGCACTCCCGGCGCTGTTCGTCGGGGTGCTGGCGGGCGCCGTGGTGGCCTATGGTGTCCAGGGCGAGGCCATCAAGGCACTGTTCGGTTATATGCAGAGTGGTTACACCCTGAACACCGGGGTGAGCGAGATTGACAGCCTGCTCAATCGCGGTGGCCTGATGTCGATGGCCTGGGTCATCCTGCTGGTGATGATCGCACTGGCCTTCGGGGGGATGCTGGAGGTGATCGGCTGTCTGGAGGTGCTGTGCGCCGCGGTGCTGGTCAAGGTGCGCGGTATCTTCGGGCTGCAGGTCGCGGCCAGTTCCACGGCGGCGCTGACCAATGTCATCGCGGGCGACCCCTACCTCTCCATTGCTCTGCCGGGGCGCATGTACGCGCCGGTATTCCGCGGAGAAGGCTACTCGACGCTCAATCTGTCACGCTCACTGGAAGAGGGCGGCACGCTGATCTCGCCGCTGGTGCCCTGGAATGCCAGTGGTGCGGTGGTGATCAGTTCACTGGGGCTGATGGCCGGTGGTGCGGGCATGGAGGGGCTGCTTTACATTCCGCTGGCCTTCGCCTGCTGGCTGTCACCGTTGCTGGGGCTGCTCTACACCCTGCTTGGACGCTTCATCATCCGGGCCGATGATGCCGAGCGCGCCGAATGGCAAGCCAGGGGACATGCCGTGACAACGCTGGCCCAGCTGCGTCAGCAGCAGGCCGAGGGCCTGGCGGGAGTGCCAGCCGCCACGCCCGAGGTGCGCTGACAGTCTGCTCGGCATGAGTGCTCTAAGACTTCATGCTCAGGTTCATGAGCAAGTCGACTCGCGCAGGAAGACGGCACAAACCATCTGGAGGTGCAGACGACTTCGGGGCTACCCTTCAGATGTTGCCACGTGAATGAGCGCATGCAGTGCAGGGGGCTCTGCGGGAAGTCCCGCCAGGCCATGCCAGGGTTCGCCCTGGTGCCATAAGCACAAGGCCCCGTTGGGCTGCATGCCATCTTCAGCTGCGGGTCGAGAGCGGAGAGCGTTCACGTCAGGTCCACGACTGCCACTCCAGTCACGGGTTTGGTCAAAAGGGCAATGATGACACAGGGGAACGGTGCGCCACCTCCAGGCCGGGAGCGGGTGCCAGCAGGACTACAAGGCTGATCGTCGCAACAGGAAGCGCCGTGCTGCTCAATATCGGGATGGTGCAATACCGTCTTCTTCACGGCACGGCAGTTTCCGCAGGAAGGTGTCACACGACCACGCAAGCTCAGGCTCGCGTGGTTTTTTTGTGCCTGTCATTCTCTGCGGGAAGGCTCAGGCGGCTTCCGTCGGCTCAGCCCAGTGTCGCCCCCATCGCCGCCAGCAGCATGGGCAGATAGAGGAAGGCGGCGAGCGTCGAGCAGAACACCAGCGTAGCGACGTACTCCGGTTCACGCCCGGCCTTCTGGGCGAACATGTAGTTGTAGACCGCCACCGGCATGGCCATCTGCATGGTCAACACGTGCAGCGCCAGCGGGGGCAGGTCCAGCAGGGTGCCGATCCCCCAGGCACACAGGGCGGCAAAGGGAATGCGCAGGACACTGAAGCCCACGCCCGCGGCCAGATTCTTGACACGAATGCTGGCCAGCGACACGCCCAGGGTGATCAGCATCAGCGGCACGGTGAAGCCGGAGATCAGCTCCAGGCTGTTGGCGACGAAGCGCGGCATGTGCACATCGCAGAGCAGCATGAGGGTGGCGACGATGCTGGCCCAGATGGTCGGCGAGCGCACCACGCTGCGCAGCGGGTTGCCGCTGGTGCTGGCAAGCCAGGCGCCGAGGGTGAACTGCAGCAGCGACATGGTGACCATGATGGTGATGGCGTAGGCGAAGCCGGCCTGGCCGAAGGCGTAGAGCGAGACGGGCAGGCCCATGTTGCCGACGTTGGAGAACAGCAACGGCGCCACCGCGACCTTCCAGGGCTTGCCGATCAGGCGCGCGAAGGGCCAGCTCAGCGCCAGCAGCAGGGCCATCACGGACAGCGTCGCCAGGCCCGTGCGCAAAAAGCTCGAGTTGTCGATCTCGGCGCTGCCCAGCGCATTGAGGATCAGCGCCGGCGTGCCGATGTAGAGCACCAGCCGGGTGACGAAGGCCATCGGGTAGTCGTTGCCCAGCCTGACCCAGAAGAAGCCGATGGCGGCGCCACACAGTACCGGTGCCATCACCGCCAGCAATTCCATCAGCATATTCTCAACTCCCTTCCTCAGGCGCGCGCTTGCATGGATCAGTCGTCATCCGGCGCCTGATCGCACGATATCGGTGTCTAGCATACCTGCCCGCAGGGGCTTCGGTGTAGCGCCAGTGGCGGGCAGCCACTATTCGCAGCAGCTCTGTGCGGGCCGTCGAGATGTCGCTTTTGCCTGCCGATGTCGCATTCGCGCTGCGGGGTGACGCTGACAAGCAGTTTGCCGCAGGGGGGCAGGGCTAGTATCGGGTCAAGACAGCCACTCAAGGCCTTGGCGCCGGCTGACTCGACAGGATTTGAGCGAACAGACGATCACTGATCACCCTTCATCGAACCACTCCAACAACAACGATCCGCTTACCGGAGGCGCGCAATGTCTCAGCAACATGGCTACACCCGTGATGACCGACTGGCCAGACTCGACCCTGCACTGGCCGAGGCCATCCTCGAAGAGACAGCGCGTCAGGAAGCGCATATCGAGCTGATCGCCTCCGAGAACTATGCAAGCCCGCTGGTGATGGAGGCTCAGGGCAGCCAGCTGACCAACAAGTACGCCGAAGGCTATCCCGGCAAGCGCTACTACGGCGGCTGCGAATTCGTCGACAAGGTCGAGACGCTGGCCATCGAGCGCGCCTGTGCGCTGTTCGGCTGTGACTACGCCAACGTGCAGCCGCACTCCGGCGCCCAGGCCAACGCGGCCGTGTTCATGGCACTCGTCTCGCCGGGTGACACCATCCTCGGCATGAGCCTGGCGCATGGCGGCCACCTGACCCACGGCGCGGCACCCAACTTCTCCGGCAAGCACTACAACGCCATCCAGTACGGCCTGACCGAAAGCGGCGAGCTGGACTACGAGGAAATGGAACGTCTGGCGCGCGAGCACAAGCCGAAGATGATCATCGCCGGCTTCTCCGCCTACTCGCGCGTGGTCAACTGGCGTCGCTTCCGCGATATCGCCGACGAGATCGGCGCCTGGCTGATGGTCGACATGGCCCACGTGGCCGGTCTGGTCGCGGCGGGTCACTACCCGAGCCCGCTGCCCTACGCCCATGTCGTCACCACCACCACGCACAAGACGCTGCGCGGCCCGCGCGGTGGCCTGATTCTCTCCGCCACCGGTGATGAAGCGCTGCACAAGAAGCTCAATGGCGCCGTCTTCCCCGGCCAGCAGGGCGGCCCGCTGATGCACGTCATCGCCGCCAAGGCTGCGGCCTTCAAGGAAGCGATGAGCCAGGACTTCGTCAGCTATCAGGCCCGCGTGATCGCCAATGCTCGCGTGATGGCCGAGGTCTTCATGGCGCGCGGCTATGACGTGGTCTCCGGCGGTACCGATGACCACCTGTTCCTCGTCTCGCTGATCCGTCAGGGCGTGACCGGCAAGGACGCGGACGCCTCACTGGGTCGCGCCCACATCACCGTCAACAAGAACAGCGTGCCGAATGACCCGCAGAGCCCCTTCGTGACATCCGGGCTGCGCATCGGCACTCCGGCCGCCACCACGCGCGGCTTCGGCGAGGCGGAATGCGAGGCACTGGCCGGCTGGATCTGTGATCTGCTCGACGCGCTGTCCACCGGCGAGAGCGCCAAGGTGGAAGCCGAGGTACGCGGCAAGGTCGAGGAAGTCTGTGCCCGCTTCCCGGTCTACGCCTCCGCCAGTGTGACCGACCCCGCCGCGCTTGCCTGAACAAGGCGCTGGCGAGAGACAACGATAACAACGACACATGCCGCAAGCGCAGAGACATCACTCGGGTGACAACAACAGACATCACTCGGGCGAGAGCACCGGACAGCGCTTGCGGTGGCAAAGATGTGAGGAGGGTGGCAAATGCAGCGTTACTCGGGATTCGGGCTGGTCAAGCATGCGCTCAGCCACCATGAGAACTGGCAGAAGGTCTGGCGTAGCCCAGAACCCAAGAAGGAATACGACGTCGTCATCGTCGGTGGCGGCGGGCATGGTCTGGCCACGGCCTACTATCTGGCCAAGGAGCACGGCATCACCAATGTCGCGGTGATCGAGAAGGGCTGGTTGGGCGGCGGCAACACCGCGCGCAACACTACCCTGGTGCGCTCCAACTATCTGTGGGACGAGGCGGCGGCGCTCTACGAGCACTCCATGAAGCTGTGGGAAGGCCTGTCCCAGGATCTCAACTACAACGTGATGTTCTCCCAGCGTGGCGTGCTCAACCTGGGCCACACCCTGCAGGACATGCGTGACATCCAGCGCCGCGTGAATGCCAACCGTCTGCAGGGCATCGATGGCGAAGTACTGGACGCCCAGCAGGTGCAGGAACTGGTGCCGGCGATGGACTGCTCGAGCCGCGCACGCTACCCGATTCTCGGTGCCTCCTGGCAGCCGCGCGGTGGCGTGGCACGTCACGACGCCGTGGCCTGGGGCTTCGCGCGCGGCGCCGACAGCCTCGGCGTCGACCTGATCCAGCAGACCGAAGTCACCGGATTCCGCAAGCAGGATGGCGCCATCGTCGGGGTGGAAACCTCGCGCGGCTTCATCGGTGCCAAGCGTGTCGGCGTGGTCACCGCCGGCAACTCCGGCGTGATGGCCGAGAAGGCCGGCTTCCGTCTGCCGCTGGAATCCCACCCGCTGCAGGCGCTGGTCTCCGAGCCGCTCAAGCCGATTCTCGACACCGTAGTGATGTCCAACCACGTCCACGGTTATGTCAGCCAGTCGGACAAGGGCGACCTGGTCATCGGTGCCGGCATCGACGGCTACGTGGGCTACGGCCAGCGTGGCAGCTACCCGACCATCGAGCACACCCTGCAGGCCATCGTCGAGATGTTCCCGATCTTCTCGCGGGTACGCATGAACCGTCAGTGGGGCGGCATCGTCGACACCTGCCCGGACGCCTGCCCGATCATTTCCAAGACGCCCGTGAAGGGGCTCTATTTCAACTGCGGTTGGGGTACCGGTGGCTTCAAGGCCACGCCGGGTTCCGGCAACGTCTTTGCCTGGACACTGGCCAAGGGGCGCACCCATCCGCTGGCAGAGCCCTTCTCCTATGACCGTTTCAACACGGGCAAGCTGATCGACGAACATGGCGCCGCTGGCGTCGCGCACTGAACCTGCCGTCAGGAGACGACCGACCATGATGCATATCTTCTGTCCCTACTGCGGCGAGCTGCGCGAGGAAGAGGAATTCCACGTCAAGGGTCAGGCGCATATCGAGCGCCCGAAGGACCCCGAAGCCTGCTCCGATGCCGAGTGGGGGGATTATCTGTTCTTCCGCAACAACCCGCGTGGCGTCCACCACGAGCTGTGGATTCACGCCGTGGGCTGTCGCAAGTATTTCAACATCACCCGCCACACCGTGACCTACGAGATTCTCGAGACCTATCGCATGGGCGAGCAGCCCACCATCACCGGTGAGACGAAAGCCGATCCGACCACGCAAGCCAAGGGGGTGAGCGCATGAGCCAGCAAGACAACCAGACCGCCGCTGCCCCGCGCCGTCTCGCCTCGGGTGGACGCATCGACCGCGCCACGCCGCTGACCTTCACCTTCAATGGCAAGCGCTATCAGGGCCTGGCAGGCGATACCCTCGCCTCGGCACTGATGGCCAACGGCCTCGACGTGCTCAACGCCAGCTTCAAGTATGCGCGTCCGCGCGGCCTGGTCGCCGCCGGTGCCGAAGAGCCCAACGCCATCCTGCAGCTGGGCAGCACCGAAGCCGGCCAGGTGCCCAACGTGCGTGCTACCCAGCAGGCGCTTTACGACGGCCTGGAAGCCCACGCCGTCAGCGGCTGGGTCAAGGCCCAGAAGGACCTGATGAGCCGCTTCCTGCCGCAGGTCGGCAAGCTGGGCGGCAAGTTCATGCCGCCGGGCTTCTACTACAAGACCTTCATGGCGCCGGCCTCGCTGTGGATGACCTACGAGAAGTACATCCGCAAGGCCGCCGGTCTCGGGCGTTCTCCGCTCGAGGACGACCCGGATATCTATGATCACCTGCATCAGCACACCGATGTGCTGGTGATCGGCTCCGGCCCGGCGGGCCTGATGGCGGCGCTGGTCGCGGCCCGCAGCGGCGCGCGCGTCATCCTGTGTGACGAGCAGGAAGAGCTGGGTGGCTCACTGCTCTCCATGTCGGCGGACTGCCTCGATCAGACCCTGGACGGCCAGCCTGCCATCGAATGGCGTGACGCGGTGCTGGCGGAACTCGAAGCCTGTGAGGATGTGCAGCTTCTGCCGCGCACCACCGCCAATGGCTATCACGATCACAACTTCGTGACCCTGCACGAGCGCCGTACCGAGCATCAGTCCGATCTCGCGCCCTTGAATGCCCGCGGCGCCCAGCAGGCACGCTCCCGCCTGCACCGCGTGCGCGCCCATCGCGTCATCATGGCCACCGGCGCCCACGAGCGGCCACTGGTCTACAGCCACAACGATGTGCCGGGCAACCTGCTGGCCGGTGCCGTCACCACCTATCTGACCCGTTACGGCGTCGCCGCCGGTGACAAGCTGGTGCTGTCGGTCAACAACGACCACGCCTATCGCGCGGCACTTGCCTGGGCGGCGGCCGGTCGTGAAGTGGTCGCGATCGCCGATGCGCGTCCGGCGCCCTCCGGCGTGATGGTCGAGGCGGCGCGTGCCGCGGGCATCCGCATCATCGCCGGCGCCGCCGTGATCGAGGCCAAGGGCGAGCGCCGCGTGACAGGCGCGCGCATCGCGGACATCGATATCGATGCCTTCAGCGTGACGGGGGCAGTGGAAGAGCTCGCCTGCGACACCATCGCGAGCTCCGGCGGCTACAGCCCGGTGGTTCACCTGGCAGCGCACACCGGTGCGCGTCCGGTATGGAGCGACGAGATCCACGGCTTCCTGCCCGCGCTGGGCGCACCGATGCTCAAGGGCTTCGATGCCTGCGGCGCCGCCAATGGCAGCTTCGCGCTGGAAGATGTGCTGGTCGCGGCCTACGCCAGCGGTGTCGCCGCGGTGGAAGCCTGCGAGTTCGAGACCGCCCAGGCCGAGGTGCCTGCGGTCTCCGAACTTGCAGAAACGCCGATGCTGCCGCTCTATCAGGTGCCGCATGACAAGCCCACCGCACGCGCGCCCAAGCAGTTCGTCGATCTGCAGAACGACGTCACCGCCGCCGGTATCGAGCTCGCCACCCGCGAAGGCTTCGAGTCCATCGAGCACGTCAAGCGCTACACCGCGATGGGCTTCGGCACCGACCAGGGCAAGCTGGGCAACATCAACGGCATGGCGGTCGCCGCGCGCTGTCTGGGGCAGACCATCCCCGACACCGGCACCACCGTGTTCCGTCCCAACTACACGCCGGTGACCTTCGGCGCCATCGTCGGCCGTCACTGCGGCGAGCTGTTCGACCCGATCCGCTACACCGCGATGCATGAATGGCACGTAGCGCAGGGCGCCAGGTTCGAGGATGTCGGCCAGTGGAAGCGCCCCTGGTACTACCCGCAGGGCAGTGAGGACATGCATGCCGCGGTCGAGCGTGAGTGTCTGGCGGTGCGCGAGAAGGTCGGCGTGCTGGACGCCTCGACCCTGGGCAAGATCGACATCACCGGTCGCGATGCGCGCGAATTCCTCAACCGCATCTACACCAACGCCTGGGCCAAGCTGGGCGTCGGCAAGGCGCGCTACGGCCTGATGTGTCACGACGACGGCATGGTGATGGACGATGGTGTCACCACCTGTCTGGCCGAAGACCACTTCCTGATGACCACCACCACCGGTGGCGCGGCCTCGATCCTGGAATGGCTGGAGCTGTGGCACCAGACCGAATGGCCGGAACTGGACGTGCAGATGACCAGCGTCACCGATCACTGGGCGACCCTGACCGTCACCGGCCCCGAGGCGCGTGCGCTGGTCGGCGAGCTGACCGACATCGACCTTGACCGTGACAGTTTCAAGTTCATGGAAGTGCGTGAAGGACTGATTGCCGACATTCCCGGGCGCATCTTCCGCATCTCCTTCACCGGCGAGCTGTCCTACGAGCTCAACGTGCCGGCCAACTACGGGCTGCATGTCTGGAAGCGCCTGTTCGAGTGCGGCAAGAAGTACGGCCTCACGCCCTACGGCACCGAGACCATGCACGTGCTGCGCGCCGAGAAGGGCTTCATCATCGTCGGTCAGGACACCGATGGCTCGATCACCCCGGAAGATCTCGGCATGCAGTGGTGTGTCGGCTACAACAAGCCGTATTCCTGGATCGGCAAGCGTGCGCTGTCGCGTCCGGATACCCGCCGCGATGACCGCAAGCAGATGGTCGGCCTGATTCCGACGCGCAAGAAGGCCGGCGATGAGCGCATCGTGCTGCCGGAAGGCTCGCAGATCGTCTTCGACCCTGAGCATGCCATCCCGATGCCGATGGTCGGTCACGTGACCTCCAGCTACTTCAGCCCGACGCTGGGACATGGCTTCGCGCTGGCGGTGGTCAAGGGCGGTGCCAAGCGCATCGGCGAGACGGTGTTCCTGCCGCAGGCCGATGGCACGACGCTGGAAGCCGAAATCACCTCACCGGTGTTCTACGACAAGAAAGGGGAGCGCCAGCATGTCTGATGCCACCACACTCGACCCGCAAGCGGGTGCCGCCGTCGATGCGCAGCCGCAGGACATGACAAGTTCCCAGACGTCGGTGATCGACCAGCGCCCGACGCCCGAGGTCCACGCTCAGTGCGCCCGTTCGCCGCTGGCGCATCTGTTCACGGCCCGCGATGACGGCGATGCCGGCGTCGTGCTTGAGGAGAAGGCGTTTCTCGGTCACCTGACGCTGCGCGGTGACCCTGCGCAGCCGGGCTTCGCCGAGGGTGTCGAGGCGGCGCTGGGTCTGGCGCTGCCGTTGACGCCGGCGACCCTCCATCAGAATGAGGGCGGTCGCTCGATCCAGTGGCTGTCACCGGATGAGTGGCTGATCCTGGTGCCCGGCGAGGAAGCCTTCACTGTCGAGAAGGCGCTGCATGAGGCGTTGGCCGGCCGCTATCAGGTGGTCAACGTCAGCGGTGGTCAGACCGTCATCTCGCTGAGTGGCGACCAGGCGCGTCAGGTGCTGATGAAGTCGACGCCCACCGATGTGCACCCGCGTGCCTTCCCGGTCGGACGTGGCGTGCCGGCGGTGTTCGCCAAGGCGACACTGGTGCTGCGCCGCGTCAGCGAGAGCGAATTCGAGCTGGTGGTGCGCAGAAGCTTCGCCGATTACCTCGGCCGCTGGCTGCTGGATGCCAGCGAGGAATTCGGGGTCTGCATCAAGGCCTGAGGTCTGAGGCCTGAGGTCTGCGTCTGAAGAGATCTGCGTCTTGAGAGAGGTCTGTCGCAGGCGCGCGCAATGACTTGAATCGACTGCCAGGGGCCTTGCCCGGGCCAGGAGGCGGGCTTCAGAAATACTGAAGCCCGCCTCAATAATATTGGTTTGTCGCGCAGGGCCTCGGATGCAACCCTGACGTTGCTGCTTCCAACAATAGATAATCCTTACATGACAGGCACCTACGTATGCGTGATACCTGGATTCTGACCGCCCAATGTCCCAGCCGCATCGGCACGGTGGACGTCGTGACACGCTACCTGCGCGAGCAGGGCTGCTATATCACCGAGCTCAATTCCTTCGATGACCGCCTGTCGGGGCGCTTCTTCATCCGGGCCGAATTTCGTCCGCAGACCGAGGCCGGTGCCCTCGATGACGGCTTCGATGCCGCGAGTTTCGAGCAGGGCCTGGGCACGCGTGCCGCCGACTTCGAGATGGACGTCAGCCTGAGTGCGCCGGATGAGCGCATGAAGGTGGTCATCATGGTCTCGCGCTCGGACCATTGCCTGAACGACCTGCTCTATCGCCATCGCATCGGCCAGCTGCCGATGGACATCACCGCCGTCATCTCCAACCATCCGGACATGGCGCCGCTGGCCGAGTGGCATGGCCTGCCGTATCACCACCTGCCGATCACCGCCGAGACCAAGGCCGAGCAGGAAGCCCAGGTATGGCAGATCGTGCAGGACACCGGGGCCGAGCTGGTGATTCTGGCGCGCTACATGCAGGTGCTGTCGAGCGACATGTGCGAGAAGCTCTCGGGGCGGGCGATCAATATCCACCACTCGCTGCTGCCGGGCTTCAAGGGCGCACGCCCCTATCACCAGGCCTACGAGAAGGGCGTCAAGCTGGTCGGCGCCACCGCGCACTACATCAATGATGATCTCGATGAAGGGCCGATCATCACCCAGGGCGTCGAGACGGTGGATCACGCCCACTATCCCGAAGACCTGATCGCCAAGGGCCGTGATATCGAGTGCCTGACCCTGTCGCGCGGCGTGCGTTATCACCTCGAGCGTCGCGTCTTCCTGCATGACAAGCGCACGGTGGTGTTCGGCAACTGAGCCCGGGCTGCGTCCACCAGCTCACTCTGTTCATGAATTTCACCGACTCCACAAACGACGAAGCCCGCGACCTTTCGGTGGCGGGCTTCGTCGTTTATGCGTGTGCGGATGCGCGTCAGCTTCTGCGCAGGCTCCACAGGAAGTAGCTGCCGCCGATCAGCGAGGCCATCAGGCCGGCGGGGATCTCGTAGGGCGACAGCAGCTGGCGGCCCAGCCAGTCGGCCAGCACCATCAACAGCGCGCCGCACAGCACCGCGCCGAGCATGTGTTCACGGGCGCGGCTCAGCCCCAGCAGACGTGCCAGATGTGGGGCCAGCAGGCCGACGAAGGACAGCGGGCCGACGATCAGGGTCGCCAGCGCGGTCAGCACCGCCACCGCACCCAGCAGCACCAGGCGGGCACGGGTCACGCCGATGCCCAGCGCACTGGCGCTCGCCATGCCCAGTGGCAGGATATCCAGCCAGCGCGCCAGCGGACGCACCAGCAGGACCGCGATGATCGCCAGCGCGAGCACGCCAACCGCCGCGGAGAGGCCCACGTAATAGGTGGAGCCGGACAGCCAGGCCAGAATCTGCTGACCGCGCGGGTCGCCATCGGCGAGGATGATGCCGCGCACCGCATCGTAGAGCGCCGTGATCGCCACCCCGCACAGCAGCACGCGTTCGGGAATGAAGCCACTGCGATGATTGAGCACCACCAGCAGTGCCAGACAGGCCAGCGCCCCGCAGATGCCTGCGCCCAGCAGGGTCAGTTGCCCCGGCGACGGGACCAGCAGCAGCGTCAGCATCAGGGCGATGGCGGTGCCGCCGCTGATGCCGAGAATCTCGGGGCTGGCCATCGGGTTGCTGGTCAGGCGCTGCAACAGGGTGCCGGCCAGGGCCAGCAGCACGCCGGCGCCTGCCGCCGCCAGTACCCGTGGCAGGCGGAAGTCCAGCACGCTGGCCTGGCCGGCCATCAGCTGTTGGAGCATGTCACTGCCCAGGGTCCAGCCATCGGCGCCATTGCCGACCAGCAGGGCCAGCATCAGGGCCACGCAGACCCCGGCCAGCAACCAGCCGAGCAGGCGGTCGGGGCGGGGATGACGATGCGTCAGTGACATGCCGTGATGGCTGGCGGGGCCAGCCCCCTGCGCCATCTTGAGGCGCGGAATCAGCCACAGCAGCAGCGGCGCGCCGAGGGCCGCCGTCATCGCGCCGGTCGGAATCAGGTTGGGCAGCAGGCCATCGAGACTGGCGACCACCTGGTCCGTCACCGCCAGCAGCAGCGCCCCGAACAATGGTGCCCACAGCAGGCGCTGGCCCAGACGGCGCGCACCCATCAGACGCACGCAGGCCGGCGCGGCCAGACCGATGAAGCCGATGATGCCCAGCACGCTGACCACGCAGGCGCTGAGAAATACCGCCAGTCCCAGACTCATCAGGCGCAGCTTGCGCAGCGAGACGCCCAGGCTTCGGGCGTTGGCCTCGTCGAGGTCCAGCACCGCCAGCGGGCGCATCAGCACCAGCGCCAGCAACATGCCCGGCAGCAGACGGGTGAGCAGCGTGATCACGCCATCCCAGCTGTTCTGGGCCAGCGAGCCTGCACCCCATACCAGGGTGCCGTGCAGGGCTTCCTGATTGAACAGCAACAGCACCATGCCCAGCGCGCCGATATAGAGGTTGACCACCAGCCCCGCCAGCACCACCACGGTCGGCGACATGCCTCGCGCCCAGGCCAGCGCGAACACCAGCCCCATGGCGGCCAGGCCACCGGCCAGCGCGACCCATTCACGGCCCAGCTGGAAGCCGTCTCCCCCAAGACCCGTGCCGGCCATCAACGCCGGGGCGAACAGCGTCGCCAGCATCATCGCCAGACTCGCGCCACTGGCGACGCCGAGGGTAGTGGGCGCGGCCAGTGGATTGCGCAGCACCTGCTGCATCAGCACGCCGGCCATGCCCAGCGCGCCACCGGCCAGCAGCGCGCAGACCAGACGCGGCCACCAGCTGACATGCGCCACCAGCTGCGCAGAAAGCAGCGCGCTGTCTGCCTGGCCGAGACTGGCCGCAGCGCTGAAGTCGGGCGATGCCCACAGTGCGGTCAGGCCCTGCATCAGGCTCAGGCCTTCACGGTTGAGCGCGAGGCTGCCCAGCACCACCAGGGCCAGGGCCAACAGGCTGCAGGCCCGGCCAGGCGTGAGGTGCAGCGGGCGACGGCCTGATGCGGGGCGGGTGCTCATGGCTTGCTCAGTGGTTGCCATCGGTGGTCTCCCCCTCAAGTGCCGCCTCATCATCAATCAGATGGCTGGCAAGCAGTGCGGCGAAACGATTGGCCGAGGGCAGGGCGCCGAAGCTCCAGACCGGCGGCAGGAACAGCGGCGCCGAGGCCTGGCTGTTCTCGCGCACGCCGGGCATGGCCTGCCAGAGACCGTTATGCGCCAGTGCCTGGTGTCCGCCGGGTGGCAGCGGTTCCACCACCACCATGCGGCCCTTCAGCGTCACCAGCTTCTCGAGACTGACGGTGGCGAAGCCCCAGGCGTTGGTGTCCCCTTGCCAGGCGTTGTCGATGCCCATGCGCTCGATCACGGCCTGGAACAGGCTGTTGTCGCCGAAGATGCGCACATGGCGGTCATCCATGAATTGCACCATCAACAGTGGCAGGGGCGATTGGCCCTTGCGTGCCGCCTGCTGGCGCAGCGCGGCGTTGTAACCGGCCAGGCGAGCGGTGCTCAGGCGAATCAGCTGTTCGGCCTGTGGCTCGCGCTGCGTCAGCTTGCCCAGCTGGCGGGTCGCCTTGACCAGTGTCTGCCAGGTGTCGGCGTCCGGGGTATAGATGGCGATGCTGGTGACCGGCGCGATGGCCGACAGGCGCGGCGCGAGGCTGGACAGCATCGGGCTGATCAGGATGTCGGCGGGGGCGAGAGCGGCCAGCTGCTCCAGATTCGGCTGGGTGCGCAGGCCGAGATCCCGCGTGCCCTGCGGCAGCGCCGGTTGGGCCACCCAGCTTGCGTAGGTCGCGACCTGACCCACGCCCATGGCGCGTACCCCGATTCCGGTCAGGGTCTCGGCCAGGGTCCAGTCCAGTGCCACGATGGGGCGATCGACGAAGCCGGCCGGTGGCTGGGAGGTCTGTTTCATCGCAGCCACGTCCGCCGCTGCCTCGTCTGCCACTGCCTCCTCCGTTGCGGCAGCGCTGGCGGACCCCACCGCCAGCAGGCTCAGACTGATCAGTGCCAACAGCCACTTCATAGCGGCACCGCGATCTGCTGCTGGCTCTGCGGCGGGGTGATCACCTGCATCTCGACGCCGTAGATATCCTTGAGCGTGACGGGGTTCATCATCGCGTCGGGCGCGCCTTCGGCCAGCACCTGGCCGCCGTGCAGCGCCACCAGGCGATCGCAGTAACGCGCGGCCAGATTGATGTCGTGCAGCACGATGATGATGCCCAGCCCCAGGGTGTGGCTCAGGTGCGAGACCAGCTCCATCACCTCGATCTGATGGGCGATATCCAGCGCCGCCAGCGGTTCATCCAGCAGTAGATAACGACTGCCTTGGGCCAGCAGCATGGCCAGCCACACGCGCTGACGTTCGCCACCGGAAAGGGTATCGACCTGCTGTTCGGCGAAGGCTTCGGTGTGGGTCAGCGCGATGGCGCGCTCGATGGCTTCTTCATCCTTGGGGCCGGGACGGCCGAGCAGGCCGTGCCACGGATAACGGCCGAAGGCGACCAGCTCGCGGCCGGTCAGCGCTTCGGCCGCCGGCAGATGCTGCGGCAGGTAGGCCACCGCCCGCGCGAATTCCCGACTGCCGAACTGCGAGAGCGGGCGATCATCCAGCGCCAGCTTGCCACTGGTCGGGGTGTTCTGACGCGCCAGCAGCTTGAGCAATGTCGACTTGCCGGAGCCATTGTGGCCAATCAGGCCATGCACCTGGCCGGGGGCGAAATCGAGAGACTGCGTCTTGAGCAGGCAGCGCTCGCCGAGGTCAAAGCGCAGGTGGTCGAGAGTGAACATGAAAGCATCGTCATCCGTGGTCAGGGCGTCAGGCTAGGGGCGATTCATTCTGGGCGACATGACGCGGAGACGTTCGCCCATCCGTGCTCCGCGGGGCCATCAGTGCTGATCGCCTCTTGCTGTCGGACTGTCATCACGCCGGCTTCGTCGTCGCGCCTTGCCGGGCGCGGTTGACGTTTGGCGCACGGCCAGCGGCGAATCCGCGGTGTCCTGCTGGCAGGCGGCACAGTCGCGGCTGACTTCATTGCGATAACAGCCCGCCGCGGCCAGCCGCATCTCGCAGTGCTGCTGCGCCTGGGTGACGTAGCGACCCGCCATGCGCTCGGACACGCCGAGTCGCTCGCCGATCTCGCGCTTGGTCAGGCCCTCGAGACGATACCAGGTCAGGGCGAGGCGAAAGTGGCCCGCCAGCTCGGAGAGTGCCGCATCGACGACCTGCAGCTTCTGGCGGCGCGCCAGGCTCCTCTCCGGGTCCAGATGGGCGGCCGCCACGCGCTCATCGCCCTCGGACACCGATTCGAATTCCGGTGCGCGGGACTGGTGACGGTGGTGGTCGATGATCAGATTGCGTGCGATGCGAAATAGCCAGGCGCGCGGATTGGCGGGCCAGTCTCCGGTCAGGCGCAGACGCAGATAGACCTCATGGCTGATGTCTTCCGCCAGCTCATGCGAGCCCAGCTGGCGCACCAGAAAGCCGGTCAGTTCGTGACGATGCTCGGCAAACAGCTGGTCCAGCGAGTGGCGGTATTGCTGTGCAGCACAAGCCTGCAGCTCAGCGGGCGTTTCAGCTTCTGGCCCGTGTGCGTCAGGCGTTCGCTCATCCGTGTCGCGATGAGGCCGAACTGGGGGCTTGGCGTGAGAGGACATCCACGGCTCGCAATGAGATCTGTCGTGATGGGAGGGTAATGGTATTGTTGTTACGAATCATTATCAATGATTGAGTGTCAGACACGCCAAGGACCGCCCCCGTGCATGACGAGGGCGGTCCCGGTGCTGCTTGGTCGTAGTTAGCTGGTCGTAGTTTGCTGGTCGTAGTTTGCTGGTCGTAGTTAGCTGGTCTTGGCTGACGGGCCGTAGCTGACGGGTCATGGCGGTCACCAGGTCATCGCCACCTGGTGATCGCCAAGCGTCACCGCCTAGCGGCGGGCGAAGGCCGCGATGGGGTTATCCAGCTCGCCCTTGAGCTGCAGGGCGCCGGACGGATCGGTGAGATCGACCATCTGCTGGTTGTTGCGCAGCTGCAGGCGGTTGAGGCACGACAGCGTGAAGCGCGGCGCGAACAGGTCATGGCGCGCGAACTTGTCGGCCATCTCCGGATGGGCATCCTGATAGTCATGGATGCAGGCCGCGACGCGAGACCAGAAGGCCTCTTCCGTCATCACCTGCTCGCGCACCAGCAGCGGTACCGCGAAGCGGAAGATGCAGTCGAAGACATCGGTGAGCAGCGACAGGATGCGGATCGGTTCCGGCACCTCGACCACCAGACGCTCGACCCCTGCCGGCAGTTCGAGTGCACGGGTCTCCTCGGTGGCGAACAGCGCCGCTTCCTCGGCGATGTCCTTCATCAGCGCACCACATGGCACGCCATCGCGCAGACGCATGATCAGGTTCTCGCCGTGCGGCATGAACACCAGGTCGTGCTTGAAGTAGCAGTGCAGCAGCGGCGTCATGTAAGCCGTCAGCCACTTGTCGATCCACGCTTCGGCGCCGATGCCGGAGCGCTCTATCAGCGCCGGCAGCAAGGCCTTCTCATCGTTGTCGACATGCAGCAGCGCGGCCATGGTCATCAGGCGCTCGCCCTCGTCCTTGACGTCTTCCGGGCTCTCGCGCCACAGGCTGGCCAGCATCTTGCGATAGCCGACGGCTGCCGGGTCCGCGTCTTCCAGCACATCATCGCGATAGCCGATGGCCGCGACTTCACGCAGCAGACGGAAGCCCCACTTCTCGAAGGACGGGTCCGAATCGATCAGGCCCTGCAGCCACTGATTGATGACCGGAGTGGCACGCATGTAATAGGGCGACAGGCCGCGCATGAAGCCCATGTTGAGGATCGACAGCGCGACCTTCACATAGCGGCGATTCGGCTGATTGCGGTTGTAGAGCGTGCGGATCGACTGCTGCGCCTGATAGCGGTCCTCCCCCAGGCCGAGACAGACGATGTGCTGACTGGCGATCTCGGCGGCGAAGGTGATCGCCAGCTTGTGGCTCCACTGCCACGGATGCACCGGCATCATCAGGTAGTCGGAGGGCGCAAGGCCCTTCTCGGTCAGCTGCTGCTCCAAACGGGCGAGTTCGGCTTCACCCAGCTCTTCCTCGAGCAGACGGCGCGGATCGAGACCATCCACGGCCGAGTAATGGGCGTTGTCGCGATGCACGGCGATCCACACCAGCGAGAACGGCTGCGCGGCTTCCGGCGCGTAGGCGCGATAGTCCAGCGCATCGAAGCCCATGCGGCCATTGTTGGCGACGAAGCACGGATGGCCTTCGCTCATCGCCGATTCCAGGGTCTGGAAGGAGGCGCCCGCCAGCACGCGGGCGGACTGATTCTCGCGCACGGCGCGCTGCATCTTCCAGGCGCTGGAGGCAAGCGTGGCGCTGACCTCCTCGAGATAGACCGGCAGCAGGCGCGGCGGAATCTCCAGCACGTCATTGAGTTCCAGAATCAGCTCACGCGCGTCCAGCGGCAGGGCGTTGCCGTCGGCATCCAGACGCTGGATGGAGGCGGCATCGATCAGCCAGTGATCGAGCTGGAAACGGCGCGCCACGAAGCGATATTCCACCGCGCGGCGGCTGACCGGCGGCGTGTCGCTGATCTGCGCTGCCAGCGGCAGGCGGAAGTGATGCCAGTTGTCATGGCTCTGGCAGGCGGTGCGGGTGCCGCAGTCATCGGCGCATTGCGGGTGGATCAGACGCTCGTGGCTGAACTCGGCCAGCGCCTTGCGCACCAGCAGGCGATTGGCCTGCTGCCAGTCCGGGCCGGTGAGATGCTGGCTGGCCGCGGCCGGGTTGGCGGTCACGCCGCTGTCCAGACGCGGGCTGCGGCTGGCCAGGGCGGCGCGGAAGTCCTGCGGGGTGCAGAAGCACAGGCGCGCCGGCTTGCCGTCGAGATCCAGCGGGCCATGATCGACGAAGCCCACCGCGGCATTCAGCGGGTGAATGGCGCGATTGCGGCTGTCCGGCTCCACTACCACACGGGTCACGGGACGGACTGCATCTTTCCCTTCATCGGCATGCTCATCGCGGAACTGGCCGGCGAAGATCATCGCCATGATCGATTCGATCACCGCCCGCGAGAAGCCGCTGATGGGGGCCTGGTCCTCGCTACGCGGCGCGACGAGGAAGTGCATGCCGAAGTCGCCGGGCTGCACACTGTAATGCTTGCCGAGCGGGTCGTGCGCCGGGTCATAGAGCTCGACCAGAAAGGCCGGCTGGTCATTGTAGAAACCGACCCAGCCCTGGGCGTGCTGGCTCTCTTCCAGGCCTTGGTAGAAGTCGTACTTGGTGGTGATGAGGTCATCACTCATGCCCCAGAAGCTGGCGCGTTCACCGCTGGTCCACTCATCCACCATCGCCATGTCGGCGGCAAGGTCGAGCGGGCGCAGCGCGAATTCGGCGCGCTCGCTCGTGCTGTCGTCCTGCGGCTTGCGCAGGCGTGCCTGGGCTTGCTCCAGCTCCACCGCGCGGCGGGTGAAGCGCGTTCCCGGTGCCGGGCTGAGCAGATTGATCGTTGCGGGCGCGGCGAGTGAGGTCGTCCCGAACAGCTGCTGTGACGGGGTCGCTGCACTGTGAGAACTTGCCGCGCTGCTGGACTGTTCGGCGCTTGCGGCGCTGGTGATGTCGACTGGCATGTTCATGCGGTGGTCTCCCGGTGTTGCGGTGCTGCGGTGTGAGTCGTGTCGGCCTGGGGGGCAGAGATGGTGTCGACAGAGGCGGTGCCGGCAGAGGATGGGCCGGTAGAAGAGGTGCCGGCGTGAATATCCGTCTCGCCGTAGGGCAGGTGTGCGGCGGGCAGCGGTGTGAAGCCATTGCCACAGCCCTTTTCAGAGCCGGGCGCGCCGAAGCTCTGGAAGGCGATGCGGCGCTCGATGGTATAGACCTCACGACCGGTGATGGCGCGCAGGATGCAGCTGTTGCGATAGCAGGCCATGCCCAGGTCCGGCGCGGCCAGCGAGTGGGTATGCAGCTCGGCATTCTGGACGAAGATCTCGCCGGCGAACGGTGATTGATCGCCCTCGTTGCCGTCAGCGTCTGCGGTGCTTTGCGTATCGACGGCGTAGAAGCGACCGACGGCGTAGCGGCCTTCCTCGTCACGACGAATGCGCGATTCGATGCTGCGCAGGAAGGGCGGCGCCACGTAGTGATAGCCCGTGGCCAGCACCACGGCGCTGGTGTCATGACGCCAGGCCTGCTGCTGTTCGCGCTGATAGAGCCCCAGCGTGAAGTCGCCGTCGGTCTCTTGCTTGTTCAGCGAGGTCAGTTCGGTATTGGTCATCAGGGTGGTGGGCACCACGCCTTGCAGCTGCTTGGCGTAGAGGGTGTCGTAGATCTCGTCGATCAGCTCGAGATTGATGCCCTTGTAGAGGCCCTTCTGGGTCGCCAGCAGGGTGTTGCGCTGCTCACGCGGCAGGGCGTGGAAGTAATCGATGTAATCCGGCGAGGTCATCTCCAGCGTCAGCTTGCCGTATTCCAGCGGGAAGAAGCGCGGCGAGCGCGTGATCCAGTTGAGCTGGTAGCTGTGCTGGTCGATCTCGCGCAGCAGGTCGAGATAGATCTCGGCGGCGCTCTGGCCGGAGCCGATGATGGTGATGGCCGGCTGGGAGGTCAGCTCCTCCTTGCGCGCCAGGTAGTGGGCGTTGTGGCACACGCGGCTGCCGGCGACCGGCACCACGTCACTCACGGCATCGGCGGCTTTCGGCAGGTAGGGCTGGGTGCCGGTGCCCAGTACCAGCTTGCGTGCGCGATAGGCGAAGGTTTCGCCGGTGCTGGGGCGAGTGCCGCGCACGACATAGATGTCGCCGACATGCTGGATGTCCTGGACGTCGTGATCGAAGCGCAGGCAGCTCAGCTCGCGCGCCGCCCACTGGCAGTACTGGTTGTACTCGCGACGCAGCAGGAAGAAGTCTTCGCGGATGTAGAAGTTGTAGAGCTTGTCATGCAGCTTCAGATAGTTGAGGAAGCTGAAGTGGCTGGTCGGGTCGGCCAGCGAGACCATGTCCGCCATGAAGGGCGTCTGCATGCTGGCATCTTCCAGCAGCATGCCCGGGTGCCAGTCGAACGCGGCCTTGCGCTCGAGGAAGACGCCCTGGACGTCTTCCAGCGGCTCGCTCAGACAGGCAAGGCTGAGGTTGAAGGGGCCGATGCCGATGGCAACGAAGTCCAGCACATCATCGCGCGCTTCCAGAGTGTCTGTGACGTGAGGGTTCGAGGTGTCATGCATGACGGCTTTCCTTGGCTTCTGTGGTGTGACTGCGACGGCTGGCGGCCGGAATATCGGCCAGTGGTGCGCCATGGTTTGGCTGGGCGGTGGTGCTGACGGCCAGATGATGCGCCTTGACCAGCGCCTGGCCGTGCTGGCGGATCAACTCGACCACGGCGGCCAGGTCTTCCTGGCGCGTTTCCGGATTCAAGAGAGTGAACTTCAGGTACTGACGGCCCGAGACCTTGGTGGCGGCGACGATGGCCTCACCGCTGCGTGACAGGCGCTTGCGGATCTCGCGGTTCAAGGCGTCCCACTGCTCGGCGCTGAGGGTCTCTTCGTTGGCGTCATGGAAGCGGAACACCAGGGTGCTGAGCTCCGGCGCCTGGACGACATCGATGTCCGGCGCCGCCTCGAGCAGCTGGTAGCCCTCGCGGGTGAGGTCGATCACGCAATCAAGCATGTCGCCGAGGGCATCGGCGCCCATCAGGCGCAGTGTCATCCACAGTTTCAGGGCGTCGAAACGACGCGTGGTCTGCAGACTCTTGTTGACCTGATCCGGCGTGCCTTCGCGGGCCTGAAGCTCCGGGTTGAGGTAGTCGGCGTGATAGGTGACGTGGCGCAGCTGGGTGCGATCACGTACCACGCAGGCACTGCAGCTGACCGGCTGGAAGAAGGTCTTGTGGTAATCGATGGTGACGGAGTCCGCCATCTCGGTGCCCTTGAGCCAGTGACCGTGGCGGCGCGAGGTGATCAGGCCGCCGCCGTAGGCGCCATCGACATGGAACCAGATGCCGCGGGCATGACACTCACGGCCGATGGCCTGCAGCGGGTCGATGCTGCCGAAGTCGGTGGTACCGGCAGTGGCGACCACGGCCATCGGGATCAGGCCTTCGGCGCGGGCATTGTCGAGGGCGTCACGCAGGGCCACGGGGTCCATGCGGCGGCGCTCATCCACGGCGACCGGGATGACGGCATTGTGGCCGAGGCCGAGCAGGGCACAGGCCTTCTGCAGACTGAAATGGCTGATGCCGGAGGCGAAGACGCGCAGGCGTCCGGCTTCCGGCGGCAGGCCGTGGGTCTGGTTGCCGGGGTGGTTTGGCAGCTTCTCGCAGACCGCATCACGGGCCAGCAGCAGTGCCATCAGGTTGGATTGGGTGCCGCCGCTGGTGAAGATGCCATCGGCGGTCGGGCCCAGCCCCAGGCGCTCGGTGGTCCAGTCGATCAGGCGCTGCTCGATCAGGGTGCCGCCGGCGCTCTGGTCCCAGGTGTCGAGTGAGGAGTTGATCGCGCCCAGCAGGCTCTCAGCCCACACGCCGGGCAGCACGACCGGGCAGTTGAGATGCGCGATGTAGCGGGGGTGATGGAAGTAGACGGCATCCTTCAGGTAGAGCGACTTGAGCTCCTCCAGACCGGCTTCGAGGTTCTCGAGGGGCGTCTCGAGATCGAGGTCGGCAAAGGCCGGACGCAGGGCCTCCGGGGTGATGCCGCTGAACGGCTTTTGAACACTGTCGAGCTGTTCGGCCACCAGCTGGCTGATGCGGTCCATGCCCGTCTGCCAGGCATCCATGTTGGCAGGCGAGAACAGGGCAGCGCGCGGCGAGCTGGACAGTGAGCGCGCACAGGCATCGGTCTGGGCGTCAGACACGGAGTATCCTGCGGCAGCGCCGTAGGTGGCGGCGGAATCTTGAAGGCTGTGCATTACATAACCTTATGCGAATGTTCGCAGATAAAGACTTGGAAGAGACTCGCAGCCAGCTGGGAAGATGGCTCAGGTGCGAGGACCAGTCAGGACATTCATCAAGTGCCGCGTTTGCGGTCGTTGTTGTTGGTGAAGCTGTTGGCAAAGCCGTCGGCGTGGTCAGTCACGTCTGCCGTGGGCATCGGCAGAGTGAGTCGTCACCGAGCACCCCTGTGTCGGGCAATCTCGGTGGCCGGCAATCCCGGTGGCCGGCATCCCCGGTGTCATGTGCTGGACACGCCAGCGCTATCAGACGATGAGTGGTTCAGGGCGATGGTGCCGGCGACATCCTTGCCGCCGGCGGGTCGTGCGGGTCGATTCAGAATCGACGGACTGCGGAGTTTTCGAAATCAGAAATCATAGGTCAGTGTCGCGGTCATGCTGCGCTCGGCACCGTAGTAGCAGAAGCTGGTGTTGTAGCAGGAAGCGATGTATTCCTTGTCGAACAGGTTGCTGACGTTGAGCTGCACGCTGGTGCCGCTCCAGCCGATCTGGCTCAGGTCGTAGCCGACCAGGGCATCGACCAGCGCGTAGTTCGGCACCTTCTCGGTGTTCTCGGAATCCGCCCACATGTCGGCGTAGTAGCGCACGCCGAGGCCGGCATTCAGCCCCGTGAGCGGGCCTTCATTGAAGGCGTAGTCACCCCAGACGCTGACCTGGTGCTTGGGCACCTGGTTGGCATCGTTGCCTTCGGTGCCATCTTCCGCCTTGGCATAGGTCACGTCGGTGTAGCTGTAACCGGCCTGCAGCGCGAAGTCGCGGGTCACCTGAGTGCGGGCTTCCAGCTCCAGGCCCTGGGACTCGATCTCGCCGTAGGCGGTGTAGTAGCTGTCTTCCGGGTCCTTGGAGGCGACGTTTTCCTGATTGATGCGGAACAGCGAGACGCTGTACTGATCACGCGTGCCGTTGGGCTGGTACTTCATGCCGACCTCGACCTGCTTGCCGGTGGTCGGGTCGAGCAGGTCACCGTCTTCATCGGTGTAGGAGTTCGGCGAGAAGGACGTGGAGTAGCTGACATAGGGCGAGATGCCGTTATCGAAGCCGTAGATCAGGCCGATACGGCCGCTCATCTCGTTGTCGTTCAGCTCGCTGGTGGTGTTGTAGTCACGATCGGTGTTCTTGATGTTGACCCAGTCCTGACGCAGGCCGGCGGCCAGGTTCCAGCGACCCCAGCTGATCTGGTCCTGCAGGTAGACACCGGTCTGGTCCAGTTCACGCTTCTGGTTCTCGGTGGCATAGATGGAGACATCGGCATCGCTGCTGCTGGAGACATCCAGCGTGCTGGCGGTGCCGTATTCCCAGTCCACGTCATTGGTGCGCGTCTGATAGTCGGCACCGAACAGCAGGGTGTGATCGAAGGCGCCGGTGGAGAAGCGGCTCTCCAGCTGGTTGTCGACGGTCCAGGCGCGCAGGCTTTCTTCGCCGCCGGAGTAGTAGCGGGTCAGCTCGGTGTCCGAGGCCCAGCCATAGGCGTAGACCTGCTCGAGGTCCACATCGGAGCGCAGATAGCGGAATTTCTGGCGTGCAGTCACATCGTCGTTGAAGCGGTGCTCGAAATCGTAACCAAGCATGCGTTCGGTGCGATCGAACTCTTCGTAGTCCTCGTCACCTTCGTAGAAGTCGTTGCCGAGCTTGGTGCCGTTGTAGCTGACCACCGTGCCTTCATAGGGCAGGCCGGAGTGGTAACCGCCTTCCGGGTCCTTCTGGAAGTAGCCCATCAGGGTGACAGTGGTGTCGTCGGTGACGTCCATGGTGATCTGCGGCGAGAAGGCGTAACGCTCTTCCTCGACGGAGTCGACCTGGGTGTCCTCGGCGCTGGCGAGGCCGGTCAGGCGATAGGCGATGCGCTGCTCGTCATCCAGCGGGCCGGTGAGGTCGAAGGCCGCGCTGCGTTCGTTGTCGTCGCCGACGGTGAAGCGGACCTGGCCGGAGTCCTGGAACTCGGGGCGCTTGGACTGCATCGCGACCAGGCCACCCGGCGAGGAGCGACCGTAGAGGACGGAAGACGGCCCTTTCACCACCTCGATGCTGTCGAGGAAGTAGGGGTCGATGGTCATCGAGCTGTAGGAGCCCGAGTCACCCATCAGCTTCAGGCCATCCAGGAAGGTGTTGCTGACACTGCCATCGGAGAAGCCGCGCAGCACCAGATAGTCATAGCGGTTGGAGGCACCGATCTGGTTGGTGAAGACGCCCGGCGTGTAGTCCGCGGCACGCTGGACTGTCTCGGCTGCGCGCTTGTCGATATCGTCGCGCGTGATGGTGGAGACGGCCTGGGGGGTTTCCAGATAGCCGGTGTCGGTCTTGGTAGCCGCTGTGGTGGTCACCGTCATGGTGTCGAGGGTCTCGTCCTGAGACTCACGGTGGTCGGCCGCCATGGCCTGACCGGCGAAGGGCAGGCCAAGGCCAATCGCCAGTGCCAGAGGGTGCCTGGGCAGGGTCATCAGCAGGGAGCGAGTGGCTTTATGTGCGGCGGAGTCTTTCATGAGCGCGGGGTTCCATCCGGAATGATTTATATAGGAATGATTCTTGTTCGTCGTTCTCTCCTGTGGGTAGACGTTCAGATGACAGCTTTCTGAACCATGAATGAGAATTATTTTTATCATTCTCTTATGTCGTGGCGTCATGAGGGCTGACCATCGCCGTCATGCGCGCTCTCGCTGGCTGGCGCAGGCTTCATCCTCGGCTGCTACCAACACAAAAAAACCGCCCCGTAGGGCGGTTCTGGTGACGCGATGCGCAGGCTTGCGATTGGGTCGCGCTCGCCTGGCGGCGTCGCGCTGTGCTGAAGGTTACTGGTCGACCATCTCGCCCTGCAGCGTGACGGGGATGTCGCCTACCAGCTTGCCGTAGCCCAGCAGGTTGAGCAGGGTGCTGCCGACCTGATTCCTGGCGACTTCTGCACTGTCCAGTGAGATGGGGTCGGCGTTGATGAAGGTCAGGTGGGTGGCATCCTGACGGGTGACCTCCAGCGGCAGGGTCTCGCGGTGGGTGCGGTTGCCATCGGTGGCCGAGAAGGGCACCTGCATGCGCGTCGTCTGACCGGGTTCCAGCGCCGCGATGGCCAGCGGATCAAGATTCAGGGTCAGCGTGGCCAGGCGCATCTGGCTGACGCCGGACAGCCACGGCGGCAGCTCGCCGACCTTGTCGAGCAGGTCGGTCTGGCCGACGCTCAAGGGAATGCTCATCTTGCCGTCATCTCCCACGGTGCCGCTCAGGCCATTGAGATGATGCACGTGCTCCACATTGCCCTGGCTTCCCTGCGCGGTCAGCGTCGCGGTGGCGCCGCTGCTGTCGGGCACCAGCTGCCAGGCGGCTTGTGTCGGCAGGCTGACACCGATGCCACTCATGGCGAAGGCCAGTGCCGCGGCCTTGATCGGGGCGCCGAAGCGGCTTTTGGCGGCTGTGGCGGTGAGGCGGCTGGCGGGTTTGCCGGTCGAGCGACGCGCAAACGTGCGACTCAGGGCGCGGGTCCAGCGAGAGAAAGGCAATGACATGTCATGACTCCTGATGGCCAGGGGCTTGAGCGAGCGAGGCCCGCCATGAGCGCCTGGAAAAGATTCGATGCTGCAGATGGGACATTGGACAGGCGGCGGCTCCAAGGGTTCGCGACACTCGGCGCAGTCGCAGGCTGACGGGGATGATCAACGCACATCTCGCGCCGCAGCCGGGAGGGGAGAATCGCTATGTTGTTGAGTTTTCGGGCTTTCCCGAGGCTCATGCTTTCGCTATCATATGCGCGCTGCATGGGCCCATAGCTCAGTTGGTTAGAGCACTCGACTCATAATCGATTGGTCGCAGGTTCAAGTCCTGCTGGGCCCACCATGCATGCCTTCCAGTGGGGTTGCATTCAGCTGATGCTCGAAAGCTCCAGTGCCCCGACAAGTCGCCAATGGCGGCTTTTTTTGTGCCTGTCACTCCGGCCTCTCTTGCTGTTCTTTCTCTTCTTTCTCTTCTTTCCCTTCTTTCCCCTCTTTCCCCCACCAGTGCATCAATGGCGTGATTTCTCGTGGTCCTGAACCACGAACGCCCCATGCCGTGGGGCATGAGGCGTTTTCCTCTGCATTGGCGCGGATCATCCGATTCGGGTGATCTCTTGCAGGGTCGCTATCATTGAGTCTCTTCTTCCATTTCCTGCTCAGTGTCATTGGCGGCACCGCTGATGGCGTTGCCGGCGGTGGTCAGCGCATTGGCGGTCGCCTGACGAGTATCCTGCCAGGCGCTGGCAGCGGTGTTCTTGGTTTCATCCCAGGCCGCTGCGGCGCTCTTGCGCGTGTCCTGCCACCAGTCGGTGGTGTAGTTCGGCTGCTGCTCGAACTCGCTCACATCCATGTCGAGGTGGATGCGATATTCCAGGGCATCCAGATCATCGCCCTGTTCGGTCTCGAGGGTGAACTTGCCCGTTTCCACGACGTACTGGTTCTCGTCCAGCCCCATGGAGTCATCGCTTTCGACGACCAGAGCGGCGACCTGCATGTTGTCGTCGAGCAGGATGTCCTCGACTTCACCGATCACGTTGTTGTCATCGTTCTGCAGGTAGACATCGGCATCCATCAGCTCATCTGCGGAGTAGAGCCCCTGCGGACTGGCCATGGCCATACTGGTAGTGGACAGCAGCGTGGTCGCGGTGATCGCACCCAGAATCTGTTTGCGGTTCATATTGCTCATGCCGTACTCCTTGCGTGTTGAATCGGTACTTCTGGTCCGGTCCATCAAGCGCTTCCTTCTCGCTCGTGGCGCAAATGATTCGCCAGGACCATGACCCTACCCACTGAGATCCTGACGAGACCGACAAGTTTCAAGGGGTGAAAGAAAAACTTGTACGAGAATTCCTCTGTCTGTCACATGCAAGGTGTAAGGGGGCAATGTCGTCGTGCCACGAGAGTGACCTTTCTGATGCTTCGTACCTGTCGCGAACAGGCCGCCCGCAAGCGCTCTGTCAGCAGGGCCCTGATGAAGGGGGCGAGTAGAGGGGGCGAGTAGGGAGGTGAGGTGCTGAAGGATTGCATGGATATCAAGGCCCACGCCGTTCAAGGCAAGAAGTCGAGACAAGGCACGTGGATATGCCGCAATCAGTGCGCGTTCAAGTCTTTTTCTGCTCGCTGATTGGCTGCCTGACGAGAGGGGCAAGATGTTTTTGCACGTCAAAAGAGGCTTTTTTGTAGCGAAGTGTTACACGGCTCTGGCGGGGCGCTCTCGTGCCACAGCGGGCGCATGGGGAGAGGTAAACGCTTGATCAGCGCACACGAAAACGCCTGCCAATGCGTCTACATTAGCTATACAGATACGTTCTGATACGCGTTAAAACTTGTACACGGTTTTGGAAGTGTCTAACTTTGCAACTGTCGAAGCACGGCGGGGCAGGCAGGAGATCACCTGATACAGCATTGATGGAGCCGCAGAGCCGCTTTTTCAATCCCTTGTCAGGTTGCCGCAAGTTTTCACATCGTCATGCCGCCCGCTCCACCGGTTTCGAGCACAAGGTTTTCATCATGGATCCAGTGGAGGGCATTGAGATGAACACAGTACGCAAGGTTCCCATGGAGTGTTCACGCTGTGGCAGCAACCGGGTTCACCTCGAAGATTCCCCGGCAGATGATGACATCGTCAGTTGTGCAGAATGTGATGAGTTTCTGGGTGTCTGGTTCATGTTGCGTGATCGCCTTGAAGTCAGTGCCCGCAAGCGAGCTGCGATTGACCCGGCCCTGATGGCGCAGAAGGTGGTCCAGCAGCTGGACGCCTCGGCCTGAAGCAAGCGCCTGTAAGGTCCAGTGTTCGCCAGTGCGTGTGAGGGCGCACAAGAATTTTTACCTCAGTGCCAGTCGGATTCGCTGTTTCGCCCTGGTAGCGGGCTTGTTGCCCAAGGCAACGAAACTGAATTTCTGGCACTGCAGGTGGAGTCGAGATTTCCGTGATACCGCTGACGACTGTTCAGCGTCCTGGTCGACCTGCGGCGAGCCGCGTTGCTTCCGCGATAGGTCCTGTTCTGCCTGAGAGTGTTTTCCCGGCCTTTGGTCGGGATTTTTTTGGCTTCAAGCCCATGAATACCCGTCTGACGCCCGTCTGAAGAACGGTGCGGCGGACACCCCTGATCTGGTATGCGTTTGATCTGCGTCATTCGCGAGGTGTTATCAGACTGTAAGATAGTGCTGTCAGACTCTTGCCGGTCGCGCTGCCATGAAGTGTGTTCCGCGCTCTGCGCGATACCTTCCGCAGCCGTGAGCGCAGAGACTGACCAGCGATAAAATTGTGGCATCTAACCGAAAGTGCAATGGAGTCTGTCGCTATCTGTCTCCATCATGCGCACGCAAACCGAGCCACGTCTTGATGTTTTCTGTACTGAGAATCTGGTCATGACATCGTCATCTTTTGCGTCGAAAAGGAGTTCGCGCATGTTTACCCCATCAGTCCCGACCCGTAATGGCCCTCAGTGTCCCGAATGCAACGAAGCGCTGGATTGGCCTGCCCGTGAACTGCCGGATGATCACATCCTCAAGTGCCCCAACGGCCATGCGTTGTGTTCGATGGGCGATTTTCGCCTGGCGGCACGAGAGATGGCGCTGCAGGAAGAGTTCCGCCTGACGCGTGATGGCGCCAGGTCACACGGCCAGCGCCGTGTGCCGGAGCGACCCGTCGCGCGTATGTCCAACACCGCAAGTCACGGCACCAGCCATGAGTCGCTTGCCGGCAGCATCAGCGCCGCGTGACATCTGTCTGTTCGCGCCTGCCCCTCAAGCCCCGGCCACCGTGCCGGGGCTTTGCCTCTGAGCGCAGTGCCTGGCAGTGCCAGGGCGAGGTATCTCGGTGAGGTAGCTCGAGACGAATGACGAGACACTCCCCGCAAGCGGGGTTGCATGCCGTGTGAGTGGCCCCATGTCTTGGGGAGGCGCCAATCGACCAGCTTCAAGGCGAGCGGCCCAGACACCGAACAGGAGAATGCTTCATGTCAGATCTTTCCGAGGAACTGCGTATTCCCAAGCCGTGCCCGGATTGTGGCAGCCAGCGAGTCCGCGTCTCGCAGGTCCACAATCCCGACGACAAGGTGTTCTGTGCATCCTGCGGTACCTACGTCTGCCTGTATGCCGATGTGGCCAAGATGCGAGAGGAGGGCGCGAGCAGCGAAGCGGAAGAGCTGCTGGAGCAGGCGTCCAACAAGGGCATGAAGAAGTGACCTGATCTCTGGCATGAGACACCGACAAAAGAAAAGGCCCCCCACCGTGAGGTGAGGGGCCTTTTCTTTTGTCGGGCACACTTCATGTCAGGCGCAGGCCCTATGCTTGCGGGCCCGCGCCTGGGTTCGCGTCTAGCTCTCGTCACCCTGGCTTGGGGTCGAGGCCTTGGCGATGGCGCCAGTGTTGTCGGCGGCTTCCAGCTTGGCCAGCATGTTCTCTGACTGACGCTTGAAGTTGGCGAGCGCCTTGCCGGACAGGGACTTGTTGTTCGGCAGCTGAACGCGCATGGCATCGACCTGGCGGTTGTTGACCATCACCTCATAGTGCAGGTGCGGGCCGGTGGAGCGGCCGGTGTTGCCTGACAGGGCGATCTTCTCACCCATGGTCACACGCTCGCCTTTCTTGACCAGCGGGCGTGACAGGTGCAGATAACGGGTCTTGTAGCCGTTGTCCATGCGCAGCACCAGATAGCGACCGGCCAGCGGGTGGTTGCCGACCAGCTCGACGACGCCATCCGCGGTGGAAAGCACCGGCGTGCCGATACGCACCGCGAAGTCAGTGCCCTTGTGCGGGCTGATGCGTCCGGTCACCGGATGGCGACGGCTGAGGTTGAACGGCGAGCTGATGCGCGCCTTGTGCGCCAGCGGATAGCGATTGAAGGCCGGGTCGAGGCCCTTGCCGTCGGGGGTGTAGTAGCGGCCATCGCTGCTGTTGCGCACCACGGTCAGTGACTTGCGAGACCCTTCATAGCGTGCGGCGAGGATGCGGGAATCCATGCTGGTGCCGTCGATCATGTCGGACTCGACCAGCACCTGGAACTTGTCACCCTTGCGCGTATCGCGACGGAAATCGATCTTCTTGCCCAGCACCTGGGTCAGCTGGCTGACTTCCGCGACGCCCAGGCCAGTGGCTTCCGCCGACAGGGAGAAGCTGCCACTGACCGTACCGGCGAACATGCGCTGAGTGGCCTGGGTCGCCTTCTCGATCTTGGCGACATTGAAGCTTTCACCGCCGGCCTCACGCTTGACCATGAAGCCGCGACGCGCATCCTTCATGATGCGCAACGCCAGCAGGTTGCCGTCTTCATCCAGCTTGTAATCGAAGCTGTCGCCGATGCGCCAATGCGTCAGCACGCGCTTGTCAGGCAGCGCCTTGAGGATGCGCGTGGTTTCGCTGTAGCCAAGGCCCAGCGAGCGCTCCGCCATCACGGCGAAGGTATCGCCGGCCTGCACGGTATAGGTCTGCCACTCGGGTACATAGACTTCCTCGGCCGCCAGCTCGGTCTGCAGTGTCGGGCTTTCGCCGAGCTCGACCGGGTCGACGGAGAGGTCGTCATAGGAGGTGCCGCCGGCCTGTTCGTCGGTCGCGGTGCCGATGACGGCTTCTGCGGTCTTCACTGCCGCCGGCGCCAGTGCCACGATCGGGCCTGTCGTCTGGCTGTCGGGATGATAGTTGGCATCCGTCAGCAGCGTCGGCATGTCGAAATCGATGGCGACGATCTCGCTGGGCGTCAGTGCTGCCAGCGGAATGTCACCGGAGGCCGAGCTGGCCGCTGTCTGATTGGCGAGCTGCGCCGGGCTCAGAGGAGACTGAGTGTCATCGGCGGCAGCAATCGCCAGCGGCAGCTTGGCCGGGGTGCTGGAATTTGCACTGGCCAGGTCGATGGCGATGGACTGTGAGGCCGTAGAGACATCAGGAGCATCGAATGTTTCGAGAAGCTTGTGAGCACCCAGCACGGTAACCATGGTGGCAACAGGTAAAAGAAGATACTTGTGCGCGCGAGGGAGCGAATGAAGGATTCGCAGCATATGTGACCGATAAAGTTATGTGAAATGAAAAGATGGCAACAATGAGGCATTCGAACCTTAACCAAGGTTCCCATCGTTCGATAGGCTGGACGCATGTCCAGTATGAGTAATTCAACCCTGTTTAGATCATTGACGGCGCAATTGGCGGTACCGGCAACATGAGGTCTGGCGAAAATAGCGCCATTTTTGCTTAGGAAACGCTGTTCAGGCAGTAAATCCTGCTTGGTGTTAAATTTTGTAAAGTTACGCAAAATAGCGTATTTGGCCTCCTGCATTTCAGAGGATGCCGTCCTGATGTCCGAGGATTGCGACCAGATGTCGGGAGTCTGACAGCACAGAATGCTCTTTTGCTCCCGTCGGGTTGCAGTATCAGGTGTCTGGTTTTTTGCGTCTGGCATGTCAGGATTGCCCCGTGCATTCCCGTACGTTCTGCAAGAGGAATCCCGATGTCGTCACGCGTGACACTGGCTCAGTGGCAGATGCTGGCCGCCGTGGTGGACCATGGCAGCTTCGCGCGCGCGGCGGCCGCGATCCACAAGAGCCCCTCGACCCTGAATCACGCCGTGCATCGCCTGGAGGCCTTGCTGGGCGTGCAGGTGCTGGAGCCGGTCGGGCGCAATGTCCGGCTGACCGAGGCGGGTGAATTGCTGCTGCGCCGGGCGCGTCAGCTGATCGAGAATGCGCGGGCACTCGAGGATGTGGCCGATGCGCTGTCGGCGGGCATGGAGAGCGAGATCGCCATCGCGGTGGATCAGCTGTTTCCGTCGGATGTGCTGGCACGGGCGCTGGAAGCCTTCTCGACGGCCTACCCTCAGGTGCGTGTCCAGCTGCACGAGACGACGCTGACCGGCGGGCGCGAGCTGTTCGAGGAGAAGGAAGCGGACCTGTTGATCAGCGGCCTGATGCTGGATGGCCATCTCGGCACCCCGTTGCTGCGTGAAACCTTCATCGCCGTGGCGGCGCCGGGGCACCCGCTACATGCTCTCGGACGGCCGCTGGATCTGCGTGATCTCGTGCAGCATCGCCAGCTGGTGGTACGCGACAGCAGTCGCTCCAGCGGCATGGATGCCGGCTGGCTCAAGGCCGAGGCGCGCTGGACGGTGAGCCACCTGGCCACGTCAGTCGATCTTGCCGAACGCGGACTGGGCTTCGCCTGGCTGCCCCGCACCCGCATGAGCGAGGCTCTGGCCCGGGGGCGGCTGCTGCCACTGCCGCTGGCCAATGGCGGCGAACGCGAAGTATTGCTGATGCTCTATCTGCCGGACGATGATCGCGCGGGCCCCGCCGTCCGCGCGATGAAGGCGCAGCTGCACGCTGCCGTCGAGCAGGACGCCAGCGAGCGGCGCTCTTGAAAGCGTATAGGGTCTGAAAAGCGTGAGGGCTTGAGAAAAGCACAGGGCTCGCACAACGTGATCGTTCGAGAAACTCGATCGGTGCCACGCAGTGAATTCGCTTGCGCTGTCGCGCTCGACTCTTAGGCTGGGGGCATCCCCTCAAGCCATATAAGGAGCGTGCAAGATGGGCTTACTGGTCGACGGCAAGTGGCAGGATCGCTGGTATGACACCGACAGCACCGGCGGTGAATTCAAGCGCGAGAGCGCGCGGCTCAGGGATTGGGTCGTGGCGCCCGATGCCCTGCTCGAAGGACCGCAGGGACAAGCAGCCGTGCCCGCCAGCGCAGACCGCTTCCATCTCTATGTCTCGCTGGCCTGCCCGTGGGCGCACCGCGCGCTGATCATGCGCTCTCTCAAGGGACTCAAGCCGCTGGTCGGTATGTCCTACACCAGTCCATTGATGCTCGAACATGGCTGGAGCTATCTCGAGGAAGAAGGCTCCAGCGGTGACCCGATCAATGGCGTGCGCTATCACCACCAGCTCTACACCCTGACCGACCCGCACTACACCGGCCGTGTCACCGTGCCGGCGCTCTGGGACAAGCAGACCGGTCGCATCGTCAACAACGAGTCGGCGGAACTGGTGCGCATCTTCAATGACGCCTTCGATTCGCTGACCGGCAATGATCTGGACTTCTATCCCGAAGACCTGCGCGGCGAGATCGATGCCATCAATGCCGAGGTCTATGACAAGGTCAACAATGGCGTCTACAAGACCGGCTTCGCCACGCGGCAGGAGGTCTACGAGCGTCACTCCACGGCGCTGTTCGAGTGCCTGGATTCACTGGAGCGCCGGCTGGCCGACTCGCGTTATCTCACCGGTGAGTGGCTGACCGAAGCCGACATCCGCCTGTTCACCACCCTGATCCGCTTCGATGCCGTCTACTTCGGGCACTTCAAGTGCAATCAGCGCCGTATCGCCGACTATCCCAACCTCTCGCACTATCTGCGCGAGCTGTATCAGTGGCCGGGCATCGCCGAGACCTGCGATCTTGCGCATATCAAGACCCACTATTACGCCAGTCAGCAGACCATCAATCCCACCGCTATCGTGCCGGTCGGCCCGAGCCTGGCGCTCGACGCTCCCCATGACCGCGAGCGTCTGCCGGGCCAGGGCATTCGTCGTCACGTCTGAGGTCTTGAAGTGTGAGTTGATCGCGCCCGAGTTGATCGCGCCCGAGTTGATGGCGAGCAGCGGCGGTTGGGTCAGGCGCGCGGTGTCGGGCGTCTGATCTTGGCCAGCCAGCGGTCCAGCGCATTGCCGAAGTCGCGTTGCTCGCGCTGGCCGTAGGCGGACGGGCCGCCGGTGTGCTCGCCGCTGGAGCGCATGCTCTCCATGAAGTCGCGCATCTGCACCTTGGCGCGAATGTTGTTGCTATCCAGCGCTTCGCCGCGGGTCGTCATCACCAGAGCGCCTTTCTCGATCGCCTCCAGCGCCAGCGGTAGGTCGGAGGTGATCACCATGTCACCGGGGTGGGCGCGCTCGACGATCAACTGATCGGCAGCATCGGCCCCTTGTGGGACCGACAGCGCCTTGACGTGCATCGAGCGCGGCAGCGGCACCTGATGATTGGCGACGAACCAGGTAGGGGTCGCGGTGCGTTCCGCCGCGCGCACCAGGATGTCACGCGCGGCGCGCGGACAGGCATCGGCGTCGACCCACAGCGTGGTGACATGCTCGGCGGGATGTTGTGGGGAGGGGGCGTCATGGTCTTGCGCGTCAGTCATGCAGGCTCCTGTCAGGTGGCTGTTCAGCGAGGCGTGATGGCGGGGCGCATGCCTGCCCGAAGGCGGCCGGCCTGCGACCAAGGTCAAAAGAAAGGATGCAGAATGCGTGAGAGGCTGCTAGAATGCCAGCTCCTCGCATGTAGTGACCCACCATCCTGAGTAGCCGAGCCCGACGTGATCGCCGTTATCTTGTGGCCATCAGCCGGTATTTCGCGCCTCCCGGACCGCGTGGCGTAGCTTGCCCCAGCCATCCGTGACCCCTCGATTCGATCGATGTCCGGCCGCCGCGATGCAAGACCCGTCCCTGTCCACAGTGTGCATGATGGAGCGCCCCGAGACTCTGAGTAGAAGAGCCTCTGGTTGCTGTACGGTCGCCGCAGCGTTGTGCCTGAAAGTGGAATTGCGTCCACCTTCAGAGCAACCCGGGCCCGTCCATGCCAAGACGTCCAGCACTCGTACGTTTTTTCTGATGATGCCAGCGCCTCGTGCCTGACTGCATCGCCAGACGGAGCCCTTACGCTTCGTGTCGGTTCAACCCGACCCATTCTTCAGCTGCAAGCCTTACTTGTAGCCATTTAGGTGTGAGATATACATGACCACGACTTCCGTCGTCGATCGCTTCAGCGATCTTGCCCTGCTGCCTGCCGTCCTGACCTCTCTCGAGAAGCTGGGCTACGAAACTCCGTCCCCGATCCAGGCTCAGACCATCCCGAGTCTGCTCGAAGGCCGTGACATGATCGGCCAGGCACAGACGGGTACCGGCAAGACCGCTGCCTTTGCACTCCCGCTGTTGACCCGTCTGGACCTCGACCGCCGTGAACCGCAGGTTCTCGTGCTGGCCCCGACCCGTGAGCTGGCCCAACAGGTCGCCGTCAACTTCACACGTTACGGTCAGTTCATGCGTGGCCTGGAAGTGGCCACTCTCTGCGGTGGTCAGGACTACCGCGAGCAGATGCGTAGCCTCAAGAGCGGCGCGCAGATCGTCGTCGGCACCCCGGGTCGTGTCATCGACCACCTGGATCGCAAGAGCCTGAACCTGAACGGCCTGAAAGCCCTCGTGCTGGATGAAGCCGATGAGATGCTGCGCATGGGCTTCATCGATGACGTCAAGCGCGTCGTCGCCGATACCCCGAAGGAAGCGCAGCGCGTCTTCTTCTCCGCGACGCTGCCGACCGAGATCGAGCGTATCGTCAACCGCTACCTGGTTGATCCGGTCAAGGTTGCCATCAAGTCCGAATCGCGTACCGCTTCCACCATCGAACAGATGATGGTGCGTGTCGAAGGCGGCGCCAAGCTCGAAGCGCTGTCCCGTCTGCTGGAAGTCGAGACCGTCGATGCGGCCATCGTCTTCGTGCGCACTCGTGCCGCCTGTACCACTGTCGTCGAACAGCTGATCGCTCGCGGTATCTCCGCGGCAGCACTGTCCGGTGATCTGGACCAGTCCCTGCGCGAGCGCACCGTGACTCGCCTGAAGCGTGGCAAGGTCGACGTGCTGGTCGCGACCGACGTCGCCGCTCGTGGTCTGGACGTGGCGCGTATCACCCACGTCTTCAACTACGACCTGCCGGGTGACAGCGAATCCTTCGTCCACCGTACTGGCCGTACTGGCCGTGCCGGTCGTGAAGGTCGCGCCATCACCTTCGTCAGCGGTCGCGAAATGCGCAAGGTTCGCTGGATGGAGCAGGCCCTGGGCCAGCGCATCACCGAACGCCAGCTGCCGAGCGAAGAAGAGATCCGTGGCCACCGTGACGCCGCCTTCCGTGCTCGCGTCGTCGAAGCCCTGGGCAGCAGCTCCAACGGTCACCGCGCTCTGGTCCAGAGCCTGGTCGAAGAAGGTCACGATCCGGTCGAACTGGCCGCTGTCTTCGTCAAGATGGCTCGCGCCGAAGAGACGCCGATCCAGTCTCTGCCGAAGCCGGGTGCGCGTCGCAACGAGCGTTCCGAGCGCGGTGAGCGCACCGAGCGTCCGGAACGCGGTGAGCGTCGCAACTCCGCGCCGGTCGCGCGTGAAGGCATGAAGCTCTACCGTGTGGCCGTCGGCCACCGTGACGGCGTCAAGCCGGGCCAGCTGGTTGGCGCTCTCGCCAACGAAGGCGGCATCGAAGGTTCACGCATCGGTCGCATCGACATCCGCAACACCCACAGTGTCGTGGAACTGCCGAGCGGTCTGCCGACCAGCATCGTGTCCAAGATGGCGCGTGCTCGCGTCGCTGGCCGTCCGCTGGAACTGGCAGAAGACGGTGCGGGCGCTCGTCCGCAGCGCCGTGAAGGTGGCAACGACGACCGTCGTCGCGCCTGATCAGGCCTGAGTCGGGCCGGCACTGATCGCAGTGCTGGCCACGGCTTCTGAAAAGACCGGTACCTCTCACGAGGTGCCGGTTTTTTTGTGCCTGGACGAAAGGCGTCACCGGGGCTGGTATCCTGTGCTGGCGTAGGTCCACCGCTCATCGTAGGTCCACCGCTCATCATAGCTCCACCGCTCATCATTTCCCGAGGATGCCCACATGATCTCTTCACTCGATGCCTTGCGCCGTGGCCTGCAGGCCACGCCTGCCCGCCAGCTGATGCTGTGCGCTCTGCTGGCGACATCCTGGCTGTCGCTCAGTGCGGCCCACGCCGAGTCCGACATGCCGGCCAGCAGCGCCACGCCGGAGATTCGCGTGCCGCTGGTCTCGCTGGAGGCCCTGCGTCTGGCGCCGGTGGTCTCACCGCAGGGCGAGGCGCTGGGCAAGGTCGAGGATGTGCTCAGCGATACGCGTGGTCAGATCCATCGCCTGCTGATTCGCCCTGACGGCGGTGACAAGGCGGCCAGCATCGACTTCGCGCGCTTCACCCGTGAGGCGGTCAGTGACCCGCTGGCGGCCGCGGCGCCCGGCGACATCCGTTACCGGCTGGTGCTCGACATGACGCCGGAGCAGCTGACGGCCCGCGCGGACCAGCCGCTTTCCAATCGCCTGTCACGCCAGCTGGAACGCAGCATGGGGGAGGTCGGCAATGGGCTGGACACCTTCCGCAATCAGGCGGCGGAGGTGCTGCGTTCACTGGGCAAGCAGCTTGAAGGTGAGGGCGATCGATAGCATCTGAGGGAGAGAGACCCGCAACCGCCGAGAGGGAATGCATGAGTGAGTGGATGACAGCACTGCACGATTGGAATCTCGACCCTGCCGCCGCCGTTGCCAAGCAACGCGAAATGGCCACACGACTGACGCTGACGCCGCCCTGGGGAGCAAGCCCCGGCGAGTGGCCAACGACCATCACGGGGGTCGATATCGGCTTCGAGGATGGGGGCGAGGTGACACGCGCGGCGGTGGTGACGCTGGATCTGGCGACGCTGGAGCCCCTCGAGCAGCAGCTGATCCGTCAGCCGACACGCATGCCGTATATTCCGGGCTTGCTGTCGTTTCGGGAGCTGCCCGCCGCCATCGCCGCCCTCGAATCGCTGGAGCGTGCGCCCGAATGCCTGATGGTGGACGGCCATGGCATCGCGCACCCGCGCCGCCTGGGCGTGGCGGCGCATCTCGGCCTGTGGTGTGACCTGCCATCCTTCGGCGTGGCCAAGAAGCGTCTGTGCGGCAAGCATGGCGAACCGGGCGATGCGCGCGGCGACTGGGTCGCGCTGACGGATCGCGTGCGTGAAGCGGATGGCGAGCTCGGCATCATCGAGAATAGCGAGCTGCCCAAACGCGAACAGCGCAGCCAGCTGGGCGCCGTGCTGCGCTCACGCGCGAAGGTCAAGCCGGTGTTCGTCTCGCCGGGCCAGCGCATGAATCTGGACACGGCGCTGGCGATGACCCTGCATTGCCTGGGCAAGACCAAGCTGCCCGAGCCGACCCGACTGGCGGACCAGCTCGCCAGCCGCCGCCTCAAGCGGCTTCGTGATGCCTGACCGCCGCTAGCCCTCGATCTCCAGTCGGCTCTGGCCGTTGCCCGAGGGGCGCACCGCGATACGCACCGGAATGCGTTCATGCATCTCGGCCACATGCGAGATGACCCCGACGCGACGGCCGCTGGCCTGCAGGCCATCCAGCGCCTCCATCGCCAGGGCCAGCGAATCCGGGTCGAGGCTACCGAAGCCTTCATCGATGAACAGCGATTCGATGCGCAGCTCACCGGAGGCCATGCCCGCCAGGCCCAGCGCCAGCGCCAGTGAGACCAGGAAGGTCTCGCCGCCGGACAGCGAATGCACGCTGCGCAGCTCGTCACCCATCTCGGTATCCACCACCACCAGCCCCAGCGGGCTGGCGCCGCGCGCCAGACGATAGCGACGAACCAGATTGGCCAGATGCAGATTGGCATGCTCGATCAGGCGCTCGAGATTGAAGGCCTGGGCGATGGTGCGGAACTTGGCACCGCTGGCACTGCCGATCAGCTCTGACAGCGCGCCCCAGCGTTCATGGACTGCGCGGGCGCGGGCCAGCTGCTCGCCAAGTTCGGCGCTGCCGCTGCGGCGCCGATCATCATTGAGTATCGCCGCCTGCGCCGATTGATGGGCCTCGCGCACGGCAGTGAGGGGTGTCTTGAGCGCCGCGATCAGAGTGGCCAACGCCTCGCCAAGCGCGTGGATATCTTCCTCGGGCTGTGGCTGCGCATCCTCCGGCGCACCAGCGGCATCTTCTTGCGGGGGTTGCGCATGAGTCTGCAAGCGAGCATGCAGCGCCAGGGCCTGCTGGGCCTGGGCGCGGATGACGCCCGTCTCTCCAGTCCCCGCCGTGCCTTCTCCCGCCACACCTTCTCCAGCGGTACCTGCTCCCGGCGTCTCCTCGGCGGGCGCTGCCAGCTGCTCGAGTGCTGCCAGCTGTTCGAGTGCTGCCTGCCAGCTGGAGGTCCGAGCGGCCTGCCAGTGTTTGAGCTGACGCGCATTGCGCTCATCACACAGGGCATCCGCGCGTGCGACGCGCTCGTGGGCGCTGCGCAGTTGCTGGCGCAGTGCCTGCAGCTCGTGATCCTCGATGGCTAGCAACTCCGCGATGCGCGCGTCATCCAGGCCGGGATTCGCTGCCTGCCAATGCGCGCGTTCGCGGTCGAGCGAGTCTTGCTCCTCGCGCAGCTCCGTCTGGCGTTGCTGCAGGTTGGCCTGCTGCTGCGTCAGCTGCTGTTGCTGGTCGCTCAATTCCTGCAGTGCCTGCCGTGCATCCTCTTGCTCGTTGCGCATCCGGGTGGTCAGCGACTCGATCCAGTCGGACCAGTCGCTCACGCTGGCATGCTGTCGCTTGGGGTCTGCGCTCAGCTGCTGGGCAAGCGTGTCACTGAGCTGCTCGATCTCACTCGCCAGCGCAGTGATCTGCGTCTCGCACTGTTGAAGCTGCGCCTCGCCATGCTGGCATTGCGACGTCAGCGTGGCGTGACGTGTTGCCAGTGCCTGGCGTTGCTCACGCAGCGGCGTCAGCTGGCGCAGTGTCGTCACCAGCGTGTTCTGGCGGGCGTCCAGTTCCCCAAGGCGCTGCTCGATCAGTTGCAGTGCGTGGGCAGCCGGCAGCTGCGGCAAGGGGGCAAGCTGGGGTTGCTCTGACAGCGAGTGCCGGGCCAGAAGCTCGGTCAGGTTCGTCTGGCAGCTCTGCGCCTGCTGCTGCAGGCGTTGCAGCTCCGTATGCAGCTGGGTCTGTTCCTGCTGCAGATAGCCGAGCTGCTCCTCGAGGCGCGCATGCTCGTGACTGGCCGTCTCCATGGCTTGCTGCGCGGTGGCCGTGGCCTGGCGGCGCTGGTCAAGACGCTCGCGGGCCTGCTGTTCCAGTTGAGCGATCAGCGCCTCGGCCGGTGCGGCCTGGCCGGCGGCGGGGTGCTCGTGGCTGCCGCACACCGGACACTCCTCGCCCTGGACCAGCCCACGGCGCAGCGCCATCACGTTGTCGCTGCGTGCCAGACGCTCCTGCTCCTGCTGGCGGCGCTCGGCGTCTTCCTCGTGGCGCGCCTGGTCACGGGCCTGCAATGCCTGCGCCTGCCGGCCAGCCACATCCCGCAACGCCTGTTGCTGTCGGGGCAGTTGCTGCTCCAGCTCGACAAGACGCTGCTGCACCTCATCACGGCGGGCCAGACCACTGATCTGCTCGCTGAGTACGGGCTTGAGCTCCAGTAGTGCATCGCGCTGACGTTGCAGTTGGTCACGATAATCTTCGGCATCGCGCAGCGGCTGGCCTGACTCGTCGACCAGCGTCGCCTGCAGCTGCTGGAGTTGCTGCTCCAGCTGCTGACGCTGGCGATCCTGTGTCTCGAGCTCCTGCTGATGTCGGCCGAGCGTGTCGCGCAGTCGGTGCTGTTCACTCTGCTGGCTGGCGTGTGCTTCGCGTTGCTGCGAAAGACGCGAGGCCACCTGACGTGCCTCTTCAAGCTTCGGCAGTTGCTCGCCGCGCCAGGTATCACAGCGCTGCATGCGTTCATCGGCGGTGTGCCTGGCGGCCCGGGCCTGCTCAACCCTGGGCGACAGGGTGTCGAGCTGCTGCTCCAGCTGGGCCAGTTGCGTGACCAGCTGCGCATGCTGCGGCGCGATCGCCTTGAGGCGCAGCAGGGCAGGGCGAATCGGCGCGAGGGCCTCCAGGGCGCTGAGTTGCTCGCGCTGACGGGAAAGCGCGTCACTGGCGGCGTGGGCCTCGGTCTGCTCCTGCTGCGCCTGACGCAGCGCCTGTTCGAGCTCGCCCGCCGTGGTGGTCCACTGGTGATAGGCCGTCAGCGCATCATGCTGTTCGCTGAGTCGGGTCATGGCCGTCTGGCGCAGACGGACCTCCTCCTCGAGCGCCTGACGCTCCTGCGGGCTGGCCGGCAGCTGGCCTTCCAGCTTGCGCTCCAGTTCATTGACGGCCTCGCGGGCGGCGCGCTCGCGCTCATGGGCGGCCATCGAAATCTCGGAGTAATGGCCGGTATCGGTCAGCTTCTCCAGCAACTCCGAGCGTTCATTGTCATTGGCACGCAGGAAGGCGCTGAACTCGCTCTGCGCCAGCAGTACGGCGCGGGTGAACTGCTCGAAATTGAGCCCCAGCCTGTCGATGATCAACGCCTTGGCGTCATTGCTGGTGGTGTTGAGGGTCTGAGCCGGCCGGGTGTCATCGCCGGCGGGCAGCAGCTGGAGATGTTGCTTGGCATTCTGCAGGCGCCCGCCGGGCTTGCCGCGTGCGCGGCTGACCGTCCAGCTGGCGCGATAGCGCAGGCCATCGCGGCCGATGAAATCCACCTCGGCCTTGCCTTCGCCGCAGCCACGCCGGAGCAGGCTGCGCGGGTCCTTGAGCGTCAGCTGATGCTCGCCGACATCCTCCAGCTGGCCGCCACTCGGTGTCTGGCGCAGGCGCGGCGTGGTGCCATAGAGCGCCAGACACAGGGCATCGAGCAGCGTGCTCTTGCCGGCCCCGGTGGGACCGGTGATGGCGAACAGGCCGGCATCGGACAGCGGCGCCTTCTCGAAGTCGACTTCATGCGTGCCGGCAAGCGACGCCAGGTTGTCGAGGCGCAGGGCGAGAATCTTCATGCCTGACCTCCCTTGGCCTTGTCTGCCGAAGCTGTCTTGTCTGGCTTGCGAGCGGGCCGGGTGGCCGACTCGCCTTCGAGACGCGTTGCGCGTGCGGCCTCGACCTCCTCGAGCAGCTGGGCAAAATCCTCGATCAGCGCCGGGTCCGGCTCACTGTCATAGGTGGCGCGATAATGACGCTCGAACAGCCCCATCGGCCCCAGCTCATCGAGCTTCACGCCTTTCGGCGCGCGATGCTCGGCACTGGAGGCCGGGTAGCGGGTGACCAGCTTGATCAGACGCAGCGGCGCGCCTTCCAGCAGTGCCTCGATGCGGGCGCGCAGGTCGATCAGCGGGGCTTCCAGCTGCACGGTCACTTCCAGCCACGGCCAGCGTGTCGGCTCGAGATCCGCTTGCGCCTCGGCGACCAGCGCCGTGAGCCGAGAGGTGATCTCGGCCAGGGGCGCAGGCCCGACGCGCGTGAGCGCGACATGGCAGGGCACGCGATGCTCCTCGACCTTCTCCAGGCTGTCATTGCTGAGCGTGACATCGAGAATGCGGTGACCGTAGTCGACCTCGGAGAAGTCCATCGCCAGCGGCGTGCCGCAATAGCGGATGCGCTCCTCGCCGCCCACGCGCTGCGGGCGATGCAGGTGGCCCAGCGCCACATAGGCGATATCGTCGGGGAACAGGCTGGTCGAGAGCGCCTCTTCGCCGCCCATCAGGATCGGGCGCTCGCTGTTCTCGGACACCTCGCCGTCACGCATGTGGGCATGACCCATGGCGATCAGCGCCTCGCCGGGCTGGCGGGTGGCGCGCGCAGCACTGACCAGCTGCTGGTGCACGCGGGCCACGCCGTCGCGGTAGGCCTCGCTGCGGGTGCGTTCGGCCTTGCCTGCTGCTTCTCCTTCCTGCTCGGCTTGCTCGCCGCTGCTCAGGCCGGTGACCTCGGCCGGGCGCAGGAAGGGCACCGCCAGGCACAGGGCGCGGCGCTTGCCGTCACGATCATGCAGGGGCACCAGCAGATGCTGGCAGTCGAGACTGTGGGCATCGCCGCCGTCGGCGGAGTCATCCACCCAGCGCACGCGACCCAGCGCATGGGTCTTGAGACGTGCCAGCAACGCGGCCGGCAGCTCGATGCGCGAGCCGGAATCGTGATTGCCGGCGATCATCACGATCTCCAGCGCCGCGTCCTGCTCGTGGGCGCGCACGATGAAGTCGTAGAGCAGCTCCTGGGCGGCCAGGCTCGGGTTGACCACATCGAACAGGTCTCCGGCGATCAGCAGCGCATCCGGCGCCAGAGTCTTGAGCTGCCCGAGCAGCCAGTCGAGAAAGGCAGCATGCTCGACGTGACGGCTCTGGCCGTGAAAGCTCTGGCCGAGATGCCAGTCGGAAGTGTGCAGAAAGCGGAAGCTCACGATGGGGTCCTTGCGAAGTCGTCTGGCCGGCGGCTGGGGCTGGGGCAAGCCGGGCCGGGTGAAATGCTGCCCAGTGTACGGTCTGGCTTCGCTGGGGCGGAAGAGGGCACGGCCTCAAGCCGCTCAAGGTGCGGCGCATTATCAGGCAGATGATCTGGATCAAGGCCTTCCACGGGCAAAATCGACAAAAGTCGCTACGCTGAAAGTCGAGGCCCTTGTCATTCACCGACAAGCCCACGCGATGGCAGCGTGTGGGAGTTGCCTCAGCGAATCACATCAGCGGAGAAGCCCACACGGGGCTTTCTTGCGCACAGTCTTCGCAAAGTCTTCAAGCTGACTTGGATAACAATCAGGCTGGTGACAGAGGATGCTGTTACCGACGCCCAGAGATGACAGGAAGGATTCGAAATGCGCCAAGGTCTTTTTGCTTCACCTCGTCCCGACAATCTCGGCCTGCATGATGGCATGCTGGCTCCGGCCCCCAGCACCCCCAACGGGGTCAGTTCCCAGGCCACTGACAGCAAGCATTATGTCGCGCCACTCCCGATGCCGCAGGATTGCTGCGTCAGTGCGATGGAGAAGTTGCACGGCATCATAGAATCGATGGGTCATGCTGAAATCGTCAGCGAAGATGGCGGCTATCTGCACGCCGAGTTCCACACCCCCGTGCTGGGCTTCGTCGATGATGTGGAAATCGTCTGCAATGAAGAGGAGGGGGTCTGTCATGTGCGCAGCGTCTCGCGCAGAGGGCATTCCGATCTCGGCAAGAACCGCCAGCGGGTCGAGGACATTCGCCAGCGCCTGGAAGGCTGGGGCTACTGCAGCTGACGCTTGTCGATGAACCTGAACCTGAACCTGAACCTCGGGCGTCGCCCGGCAGGCGAGAGAAGATGACTCACTGCATGACACCCACCACGTCCCTCATTGCTTGAACCGCACAGGATGACGTTCACCACCCCGGTCCGCCTTCTCGAGGCACCGGGGTTTTTCATGCCAACTCTTGGCAAGGTCGGCGTGATTTCCCGCAAGACCCCTGCCAAACAGTGAGCGAACGCTACCCAGCCAAGGTCGCCTTTGCTACTCTGGACGCGATACATGAGACGCATGATTGCATCGATCTGTATTGTGTTTTTTGCAATACAGTGATGCGTCGTACGCTGGCAGGATTCCGCATGATCGCCACGCCTCCGGGGCAACCCCGGTGCTTTCAGTCATCATCAGCACGACTTCCGCTCCGTGATTGATGATGTCTCCCCGACTGAAAGCCTCCAAGACAAGATGTGCGACGCGTGAATCACCCTTGACCATCGCTGGACACCAGCCCCCGCTAAACAGAGATCCATGAACGATTCCGTCCCCGCAGCGGGCTCCGCCCCCGCTGCTCACGATTTGCCCAACGAAAATTCGCTCAAGCGTGGTGACATCAAGGTACTCGGTCTGTCCGCTCTCGGCGGCGCCCTCGAGTTCTATGACTTCGTCATCTTCGTGTTCTTCGCCACCGTCGTCGGCCAGCTGTTCTTCCCGCCCGACATTCCCGAGTGGCTGCGTCAGGTGCAGACCTTCGGCATCTTCGCCGCCGGTTATCTGGCGCGCCCGCTGGGTGGCATCATCATGGCCCACTTCGGCGATACGCTCGGCCGCAAGAAGATGTTCACGCTGTCCATCTTCATGATGTCGCTGCCGACCCTGCTGATGGGCATGCTGCCGACCTATGCCGTCATCGGCATGTGGGCGCCGCTGCTGCTGATCATCCTGCGTCTGTTCCAGGGCGCGGCAGTCGGCGGTGAGGTGCCGGGTGCCTGGGTGTTCGTCAGCGAGCACGTCGCACCGCGTCACAATGGTCTGGCCTGCGGCACGCTCTCGATGGGGCTGGTGGGTGGCATCCTGCTCGGCTCGCTGATGGCCAGCGCCATCAACAGTGTCTACACCCCGCAAGAGGTCAGTGATTTCGCCTGGCGGATTCCGTTCATCATCGGTGGCGTGTTCGGGCTGTTCTCGGTCTATCTGCGTCGCTGGTTGCACGAGACGCCGGTATTCGCCGAGATGCAGCAGAAGAAGGCGCTGGCCGCCGAGCTGCCCTTGAAGATGATCCTGCGGGAACAGCGTCCGGCGATTGCCGTGGCGATGGCGGTCACCTGGATTCTGACCGCTGCCATCGTGGTCGTGATCCTGATGACGCCGAGCCTGATCGCAGGCCTCGAGGGCCTGAGCCGCGCCGCGGCCTTCTCCGCCAACAGTCTGGCGATCGTGGCGGTGTGCGTCGGCTGCATCGTCTCCGGTTACATGGTCGATCGCATCGGCGCCGGCGTCACCCTGGTGCTGTGGAGCGCCTTGCTGGGCATCACCTACTGGGTCTTCCTCGCCACCATGCACTCAGACCCCAGCCTGCTGGTGCCGCTCTACTGCCTGACCGGCTTCAGCGTCGGCATCGTCGGCGCGGTGCCGAGCATCGCGATCCGCGGCTTCCCGCCGGCGGTGCGCTTCACTGGCCTGTCGTTCTCCTACAATGTCGCCTACGCCATCTTCGGTGGCTTCACGCCGATTCTGGTCTCGCTGATGATGACCGTCTCGCCGCTGTCGCCCACCTGGTACGTGGCGGCGCTGTCGCTGATGGGCGTGGTTCTCGGCCTGTGGCTGGCGATCAGCCCGCGCGGTCGCGAACTGATGCGTATCGTCTGATCAGCGTATCTGGCATCGCAGATGAGAGGCAGGCCCTTGTGGCCTGCCTCTGCCTGAAAACGCGCATCACCCTCTGGGTGATGCGCGTTTTTCGTTTGGGCCGGCGCCACGGCGACGCTAGGATAGAGCCATTCATTGTCTCTTCCGCGCAGCGGCTTGCCACGGCCACGATGGCCGGGTTGTCACTCCCAGCAGGATGCCCGCATGTTTACCGTTCTTCACGCCAATCACCTCGAGGACCTGCGCGATCTGGCCCTCAAGGTGATCAAGGCCGCGCCTCAGCCTCCGCTGGTGCCGGAAACCTTCCTCGTCCAGTCCAACGGCATGGCCCAGTGGCTGAGATTGTCATTGGCCGAGGCTGATGGCATCGCCGCCTCGGTGGATTTTCCACTGCCCTCAAGCTTCGTGTGGCGCGCCTATCGTGGGGTATTGGGCGGCGTGCTGGGCGACGAGATTCCGGAGCTGTCGCCCTTCGACAAGGGCCCGCTTGCCTGGCGTCTGCTGCGCCTGCTGCCGGGGCTGCTGGCCGATGAATCCCAGGCCGAATGCTATGCGCCGCTCAGGGATTATCTGTGTCGCGACGAGCGTGGCCAGTTGATCGAGGCGGCCGGTGAGGACGCATTGCCAGCGCTGCCCGAAGGCCCCGAGGCCGAACGTCAGCAGTGGCAGCTGGCCTGCCAGCTGGCGGACCTGTTCGATCAGTACCTCAACTATCGCCCCGAGTGGGTACGCAGTTGGGAGAGCGGGCTTGAAGACGACAACTTCCGGGATGCCTTCGCGCGTCAGCGGGCCGCAAGCGAGCTGCCGGCCAATCTGCTGCCCGACAACCTGCCGGACAGCCAGCAGTGGCAGCCGGCACTGTGGCGCGCGGTACTGGCCGATGCGCCCTCCAGCAGCCGCCAGCATCACCGCGCCGCCCTGCATGGTCGCTTCGTCGCGGCGGCGCGCGCGCTGGAAACGCTGCCTTCGACACGCCGTCATCCGCTGCCGCCACGCCTGTTCGTGTTCGGTATCTCGGCGTTGCCGGGCCAGACGCTGGATGCGCTGCATGCGCTGTCCGGGGTGATGGACATCTACCTGATGATCACCAATCCCTGCCGCCATTACTGGGGCGATATCGTCTCCGACCGTGAAGCCGTGCGGCGCAGTTCGCGAGCAGACAGCCAGCGCATGGACAGCGAGCGCCTCGTGCAACAGCGTGCTCGTCACCCCGAGGCACCGGCGCTGATCGGGCTGGCTGAAGAGGAGTTGCACCTCAAGGCCAACCCGCTGCTGGCAGGGCTTGGCGCACAGGGGCGTGACTTCATCGTCAGCCTGTATGAATTCGAGAGTGCGCTGTCGGGGCGCGACAGTGGCTTCGATCTCGAGCTGGACGTCTTCGTGCCGCGCATCAGCGAGGACACGCCACCCGAGCAGGCGCCGCTGCTGCAGCAGATCCAGGACGAGATACTCGAGCTGGTCCACCCCGGCGAGCGTGCGCTGGCCGAGGGCAGTCCGCGGGAGCTCGCGGCCGATGACGACTCCATCAGTCTGGTCAGCGCCCACTCGGCGCTGCGTGAGGTCGAGATCCTCCACGACCGCCTGCTGGCGGCCTTCGAGCGGGCCCATGAGGCCGAGAAACGCGGCGAGGGCGAGCCGCTGCGGCCGCGCGACATCCTGGTGATGGTGCCCGACATCGACCGATATGCCCCCTATATCGAGGCGGTGTTCGGTCAGCTGCCGCCGGGCAATCCGCGTCATATTCCCTTCACCATCGCCGACCGCGTGGCCAGTCAGGCCAACCCGCTGCTCGGGCTGGTGCTGATGCTGCTGGAGCTGCCGGAGCGTCGCCTCGGCGTCAGCGAGGTGCTGGATGCGCTGGATGTCGCCGCCTTCCGGCGTCGTTTCGCCATCGAGGAGGGCGAGCTCGAGCGTCTGCGGCGCTGGCTGGCCGACAGCGGCGTGCGCTGGGGACTTTCCGGCGAGCACCGTGAGCAGCTCGGCTTCATGCCCCTCGACGAGAACAGCTGGCGCTTCGGCCTCGAGCGCATGCTGCTGGGCTACGCCACCGGCGCCCCGGCGGCCGGCTCCCCGGAGGCCGGCTCCCCGGCGGCCGGCCGCCCCGCGCAGGGGGAAGTTGGCGATGAGCAGAGCGCCGACCTGATGGATGGCCAGATGGATGATCTGATGGACGGCCTTGTCGACATGAACGGCCTGAGCTTCGACGGTGTGGTGCCCTTCGATGAAGTGGCCGGTCTCGAGGCCGAGCTGGCAGGCAAGGTCGGCGAGCTGATCGAGAGCCTGGATCGCTGGCGGCGCTGGCTGGATACCTCGCGCACGCCAGCGGATTGGGCCACCACGCTGCAGCGGCTGTGGGAGGAGAGCCTCAGCCCGGACAGCGCCGAGGAATTCGACATTCTGGCGCGTCTGCAGGCGGCGCTCTCACGCCTCGACAAGGGCTGGCAGCAGGCCGGTTTCGAGGGCTGCCTGTCGCTCAAGGTGGTGCGCGAGGCGCTGCGTGGCGAGCTGGACAGCGGCGGTCTCGCCCAGCGCTTCCTCGCCGGGCGCGTCAACTTCGCCACCCTGATGCCGATGCGTGCGATTCCCTTCCGCGAAGTGCACCTGCTGGGCATGAACGATGGCGACTACCCGCGGGTTCGCATGCCGCAGGATTTCGATCTGATGGCCAGCCGCCCGCAGGCGGGCGACCGTTCACGCCGCGACGATGATCGCTACCTGTTCCTGGAGGCGCTGCTGGCGGCACGGGATCGCCTGTCGATCTCGTGGGTCGGGCGTGACCAGCGCGACAACGGCGAGCGGCCGCCCTCGGTGCTGGTCGGTGAACTGCTCGATTACATCGAGCTGGGCTGGGAGCCCGAGCAGCCGCACTCCGCCAAGCGTTCGCGCGAGGCGGCGCTGCGAGAGCGCCTGATCACCGAACACCCGCTGCAGCCGTTCTCGCGGCGCTATTTCCATGCCTCCCAGGCGGCGGTCATCGATCTGTTCAGCTATGACGCCAGCTGGTCGAGCCTGTATCGCGCGGCGGGGCAGGCTCAAGTGACTGAAACACTTCAGGAAAACCCAAGCAATGCCAGTCAGGTGAAAGCGGCGGCTGCGACTGCCTTGAAGCAGCTGGTGGAGCAGGCGCCGGAGTCCCATCTGCGCCTCGGCGCCGATTCGCTGGCGCGCTTCCTGCGCCGCCCCTGGCAGCTGGGGCTGGACCGCGTCGGCGTGCGCTTCCGCGATGCCGAGGTGCCGGATGAAGACAACGAACCCTTCGCCCCCGACGGGCTGGAGAACTTCACCCTGACCCGCGAGCTGCTGGACGCCGCGCTTGCCGGGCAGTCACTGCCGCTGGCCGCCGAACGTCTGCGCCGGGCCGGGCGGCTGCCGGCGCTGGGCTTTGCCGATGCCTTGATCGAACCGCGCCTCAAGCGTCTCGATCAGCAGTTGGCCAGTTGGCGTGACCAGCTCAGCGATGCCATCTCGCTACCGCCGCGCACCCTCGACGTACCACTTATCATGCAGGATGAGGGCGGCGAGATGCTGCACGTGACCCTCACCACGCGCTTGATCAGCCGTCAGCAGCTGCGCGATGACGCCGAGGGCGAAAGCCGCCTGCTGGCCACGCTGGAGGCGACCCACTTCGGCACCCTCAAGCCCGGCAAGGAAGGGCGCTACAAGAAGCTCGGCAAGCCGCATCGTCTGCTGGCCGGCTACCTCGACTGGCTGATGGCCAACGCGCGCCCCGGCCTCGGGGAAGCGGCAGGCGATCAGGGCGCAAGCCGTGAAGGCTATCAGTGGCTTGCGGTGTTCGAGGACCGCTGGCTGCTGTTCCCCGCGCTGCGCATCGAGCAGGCCGAGGCCGCGCTGCGCCATCTCGTCAAGGCCTATGCCCAGGGCTGGCAGGCGCCGCTGGCGGCCGCGCTGGAACTGGCGACCACCCTCTGGGAGGTGGTGGCCGAGGAGGATCGCAATGCCCTGTTCGGCGCGCTCAAGGCGCAGACCGCTGACGGCAGCGCAAACCTTGAGACGGCGCTGGCCGCCATTCACAAGCCCTGGCTTGCTGACAGCCTGACGCGCGCCATGGAAACCCGCTTCAGCGAAGACATCTTCAAGGGCCCCCAGGCGCTCAGGCGTCAGGAAGGCGCGCTGGGCGAGCTGTGGCCGGAGTTCGAGGTCTTTGCACAGGCCGGCGGCGTGCTCAACAGCGTGCAGCTCTATCAGCCACTGATCGAGAGCATGATCGGTGTGCGTCAGGGCATTCTCGGCGAACGCGCGGTGGAGCTTGCCACCGGGAAGGCGACGTCATGAGCGATACCGGAGTGGAAGACATGCGCGGTGTGGAGAGTGGCGTGAGGAGTGGCATCGCTCAGGACAAGGAAGCGGCAATGTGTGACGAGATGGATCAGAGCCAGCAGGGCCAGGCCCTCGATATTCCGACGCTGCCGCTGCTCGGTCAGCATCTGATCGAGGCGAGTGCCGGCACCGGCAAGACCTTCACCCTCGCCGCGCTCTATGTGCGGCTGGTGCTCGGGCCCTTGCCCGGCCAGGACGCGGGCGTCTGCTATCCGCGCCCGCTGACGCCGCCGGAGATACTGGTGGTGACCTTCACCGAAGCCGCCACCGCCGAGCTTAGAGACCGCATTCGAGCGCGCCTCAAGCAGGCGCGTGAGGCGCTGCTGGAGCGTGCCAGTCCTGATCCGGTGCTGGCCGAGTTGCTCGCGCCGCTGCTGACATCATCACCTGCCGAGGACGCATCTCGCCTCAAGGCTGCCGCGGCACGGCGCCTCGATCAGGCCGCGCGCCTGATGGATGACGCCGCCATCTTCACCATCCACGGCTTCTGCCAGCGCATGCTCAGCCGACATGCCTTCGATGCTGGCGGGCGCTTCGGCGCCGAGCTGTTGCAGGACGGCCAGTCGCTGCTGGCGCGCTGCGTCGAGGATTACTGGCGCTGCGAGTTCTATCCGCTGGCCCGTGAGTGGCAGGCCTTGATCCGTGGGCGCTGGGGCGGCCCCGACGCATTGGGAGAGGAGCTGCGCGGCCTGCTGCGGGATGGCACGCCACGCCCGCTGTACCGCGACGGCGAATGTCTTGAGGCCCCGCATGACCTGAGCGAGCTGCTCGGCAATGCCGAACAGTGGCGTCAGCAGCAGGAGGCCGCCCGGCGCGCCGTCGAGGAAAGCTTCGATGAGCCGGCCATCCGCGCGGTGATGGGTGAGGCCTTCGCCAGCAAGGCCCTCAACGGCAACAGCTACAAGGAGGCCGAGCTCGAGCCTCGCCTGGCGGCGACGGCTGCCTGGCTGGCCAGCGGCGAGCACGACTTCGCCGCCGACATGCTCGACAGCAAGAAGCTGTGCTGGCTGAGTCAGGCCAAGCTCGAGAAGGGCACCAAGAAGAACTGCCAGACGCCGCGCCATCCCTTCTTCGCGGCGCTGGACATGCTGGCCGAGGTGCCCGCCCCGGACGCTGTGCTGCTGGATCAGGTCGCCGTGCACGCGCGTGACAGCGTCGCCCGCGCCCTGATCTGCGAGAAGCGCCGCCTCGGGCTGTGGGAATTCTCGGACCTGCTCAATGATCTCGATCACGCATTGGACCCGTCGCTCAATGGCGAGGCCAGCCAGCGTCTGGCGCGCCAGATCCGTCAGGAGCTGCCGGTGGCGATGATCGACGAATTCCAGGACACCGATCCGGTCCAGTACCGCATCTTCCGGCGCATCTATCCGCAGACGGCGGGCGATGGCCCGACCGGCGACGATGCCTTCAGCAGTGATGTCGGCAACGATGCTGGCGAGGCGCCCAGCACGCTGTTGATGATCGGTGACCCCAAGCAGGCCATCTATGCCTTCCGTGGCGCCGATATCGACACCTATCTGGCGGCGCGCAAGGTCACCAGCTCGCGCTTCACCCTGCCGCGCAACTTCCGCTCCAGCGCCGCGATGGTGTCCGCGGTGAATGCCCTGTTCGCCCAGCATCAGGCGCCCTTCGGCAGTGAGGACATCCCCTTCCAGCCAGTCGAGGCCCAGGGCACGCGCACCCGGCTGGTGCTGCGTCATCCGGATGGCCGCGAAGAGGCCGCCTGCGCGCTGAATCTGTGGTGGGCCAGCGGTGAGCGTCTGAGCGCCGATGACCACCGCCGCGCCATGAGTGGTGCCTGCCGCGCCCAGATCCAGGCCTTGCTGGAAGGACAGCAGCGTCTGGCGGCGGGCGAGCCGGGGCTGGTGTTCATGGACGAAGGGGATGCGACGCCACGTGGCGTGGCCGCCAGCGATATCGCCGTGCTGGTGCGCAATGGGCGCGAGGCCGCGGCTGTGCGGGGCGCGCTGGCCGAAGGCGGCATTCGCAGCGTCTATCTGAGCGAGAAGAGCTCGGTATTCGACACGCCGGAGGCCTTCGAGCTGCTGCAGCTGTTCGAGGCCGTAGCCCATCCGCGTGATGACCGCCGTCTGCGCGCGGCGCTGGCGACGCGGCTGCTGGCCGAGGATCTCTCGCTGGTCGAACGCCTCGCGGTGGATGAGCTGGCCTGGGAGCGTGAGGTCGAGCGTTTCGATGGCTATCACCGCGACTGGCAGCGGCGTGGCGTGCTGCCGATGCTGCGTGGCGTGATGCGTGACTTCCGGGTCGGTGAGCGGTTGGCGGCGCGCGCTGGGGGCGAGCGCGCCCTGACGGATGTGCTGCACCTTGGCGAGCTGGCCCAGAATGCCGCCCAGCGCCTCGATGGCGAGCAGGCGTTGCTGCGCTGGTGGCATCAGGCGCTGGAATCCGGTCATGAAGCGCTGGACAGCGACAGCCTCAGTCAGCGACTGGAAAGTGATGAGGGGCTGGTGCGTGTCGTCACCATCCACAAGTCCAAGGGGCTTGAGTATCCCATCGTGCTGCTGCCGTTCATGGCCAGCTTCCGCGCGGCCGAGCCGGACAAAAATTTCGGCCTGCTGACCCTCAAGCAGCGCTGGCTGGCCACGGCTGAAGAGGAAGGCGCTGACGAGGAAGACGATAACGAGGAAGTGCCTGCTCACAGAGTCGATCAGGAGGATGACGCTCTCGATGACAGCATCTTGGTCAAGAAGCCCTCCAGGGAGGCCATCGCGGCGGCCGACCATGCACGGCTGATGGAAGATGTACGTCTGCTCTACGTGGCGCTGACGCGTCCCAAGTTCGCCTGCTGGCTGGGGCTGGCGCCCATCGGCAAGGGCGGTTTCAGCAAGCAGCTCAGTCTGCCGTCCACCGCCGTCGGCTACCTGCTCGGCCTGAGTGACACTCCGGATATCGAGGCCAGCGCCATCGAGGCCGCGTTGCATGGCTGGTGTGATCAGCAGTCTAGCCCGCTGGCGCGCGTTTCCGGCCTGCCCGCACCAGCGGGCCATGAGTATCAGCCCCCGGCGGAGCGCGATCAGCACTTCCATGGCGCGCGCCACTTCGCGGGCGGTATCGAGGATGACTGGTGGATCGCCTCCTACACCGCCTTGCTCACCGATGCCCGTCAGGTGACGGCGGCGCTGGAAGACACCGCTGACGCCGCGGATGACCGCGTGCCCGAGGGCGCCACCGAGATCGCGCTGGAAGAGGGCGAGCAGGGCCTGACGCGCCCGGACCGCGAGGTGGCGGGGCAGTCCGGCCCGCTGCTGGCCGGTGGCCTGCCGATGACGGTGGGCGAGATCCATCTGCATGATTTCCCGCGCGGACCGCGCCCGGGGACCTTCCTGCATGGTCTGCTGGAAGCGGTCGATCTTGATCGTCTCGGCACGGATGACTATCGCGGCGAGCTTGAGCGGCTGGTGGGCTCGCGGCTGCATTTCGGTGGCTTCGATGCCAGTTGGCAGCCGCGCCTCACCGACTGGCTGGAGCAGGCGCTGACCCGCCCGCTGCAGGGCTTCGAGGGCGAGCCTATCCTGCTCAACCGGCTGGAGGCCTGGCTGCCGGAGCTGGAATTCTGGCTGCCGGCCGTGCACGCACGCAGTCTGCCGCTGGATGCCGTGGTCACCGCGCTGGAACCGTTGCCGCGCTCGCGGCCCAGGCTCGCGCCACGCCGCATGCACGGCATGCTCAAGGGCTTCATCGATCTGACCTTCCAGTCCGGCGGCCGCTGGTACGTGCTGGACTGGAAATCCAACTATCTGGGCGAGCGCCCCGAGGATTATCTTGGCGAGTCACTGGCCCGCGCGATGGTCGAGCACCGCTACGACCTGCAATACGTGCTCTATACCCTCGCGCTGCATCGTCTGCTCAAGGCGCGCCTCGGCGACGACTACGATTACGAGCGCTGCATGGGCGGGGTGCTGTATGTCTTCCTGCGCGGCCTGGATGCCGGCGGTGACTCGCCCGCGCTTGCGGTGGACGCCGAAGGGGAGACGCCCGGAATGGCGACGCCCGGCGTCTTCCAGCGCAGGCCATCACAGGCGCTGATCGAGGCGCTGGATCTCTGGCTGGGTGGCGACAGCTCCGCATTGGACAGCCTGCTCCTCAACACCACCGACACCTCGCCACTCACCCAAAGCGGCCAGCAGGGGGCCTTCGATGTCTGACACCATGTCTGTGCCAACGCAGCAGCTCAGCGCTGCCCCTGACGCCCCGACTGCCGATACCCTGCTCGCCACGCTCGGCCTGTGGGTGGAGCTGGGCTGGCTGCGGCGCGTAGACGCCCATCTGGTGCGTTTCATGGCGCGCCATGTGCCGGAGGCCCCGGCCAGCGTATTGCTGGCGGCCGCGCTGGCCAGCCACCAGCTGGGGCGCGGGCATGTGTGCCTGTCGCTGTCGCGGGCGCTGGCCGAGCCACGTGCGACCCTGTCGCTGCCGCCGCTGGAGCAGTCCGAGGCGCATCTGGCCGAGGTCAGCGTAGCCCTGCCGGAGGCCTTCCTGGCGGATCTCGATGCCGGGCGCTGGGCCGAGCAATTGGCGGCATCGCGGCTGGTCAGCGTACTGGCGCAGGCCGACTCCCCGGCAGGCCATCTGCCGCTGCGCCCGCTGGTGCTGGTGGGCGAGCGCCTCTATCTGCGCCGTTACTGGCAGGCCGAGCGTGAAGTCGCGGCGGGGCTGCGTGCACGGATGGGGCCGAGCGAGGAGGGCGAGACACGGGTCAGCGATGCGCTGGGCGAGCGTCTGCGCGAGCTGTTCGCCAGCAATCAGCCGGACCCGCACGGCGAGCCGGACTGGCAGAAGCTGGCCTGCGCCCTGGCGTTGCGTCAGCGCCTGACGGTGATCTCCGGCGGCCCCGGCACCGGCAAGACCACCACCGTCACGCGCCTGTTGGCGTTGTTGCAGGCTCAGGCGCTGGCGGGTGGCGCTGACGGTGCAGAGGGCGAGGTGGAGAGCGCTGAGACAGGCCATCCGCACGAGCGGCGGGCGCTGGATATCCGCCTGGTCGCCCCGACCGGCAAGGCGGCGGCGCGACTGTCGGAGTCGATCCGAGGGGCGGTGGCGAAGCTCGAGGTGCCAGACGCGGTACGCGCCGCCATCCCGCGCGAGGCAAGCACCGTGCACCGCCTGCTGGGTGCTCGCCCGGATTCGCGTCACTTTCGCCATCACGCCGGCAACCCGCTGGCGCTGGACCTGCTGGTGGTGGATGAGGCCTCGATGGTCGATCTCGACCTGATGGCCGCACTGCTCGGCGCACTGCCCGCCCACGCCCGTCTTATTCTGCTCGGCGACAAGGACCAGCTGGCCTCGGTGGAAGCCGGCGCCGTGCTGGGCGATCTCTGCGAGCATGCGTTGCCGCCGCGCTATTCACCGGCATTGTGTGCCGACTTGAGCCGCCTGACCGGCGAAACGCTGGAACTGGCCATCGCCGCGCCTGATGGCCAGGACTTGGAGGAAACATCAGCGACACGCGGCCGACTCGCCGATCACGTGGTGGTGCTGCAGAAGAGCTATCGCTTCTCTGCCGACAGTGGCATCGGCGCCCTGGCACGCGCCAGCAACGCCGGGGATCGTCAGGCGCTGCGCGATGTCTGGAAGGCCGGTTATCGCGACATCGCCTGGCTCAAGCTCAGTGGCCCGGAGGACCGCGATCTCGAGAAGCTGGTAGTCAACGGCTACCGCCCGGCGCTGGAGGCCGTGCGTGAGCGGCGTCCGGCGCGTGAGGTGATCGACCTGCTGCTCGAGTTCCAGCTGCTGTGCGCGTTGCGCCGTGGCCCCTATGGCGTCGATGGCCTCAACCAGCGCGTGGCGCGGGTGCTGATGCGGCGCGGCCTGATCGCGGACGAGCGCGGCTGGTACGCCGGTCGCCCGGTGATGGTGACGCGCAACGACCGCGCGCTGGGGCTCTACAACGGTGATGTCGGCATCACCCTGCCGGACCCCGCCGCCGGCGGGCGCCTGCGCGTGTTCTTCCCGGTCGAGGAGGAGGCGACGCCAGACACCGAGCGTGATGGGCAGGACACCGACATCCAGCGCTTCCACCGTGGCGTACGCGCGGTATTGCCGTCACGCCTCGAGGCGGTGGAGACCGTCTTCGCGATGACGGTCCACAAGTCGCAGGGTTCCGAGTTCCGCCATGTGTTATTCGTGTTGCCTGAGGGCGCCAACCCGATTCTGACCCGCGAGCTGGTCTACACCGGCATCACGCGGGCCAAGTCGCGGGTCACGCTGGCGGGAACCCGCCGCGAGACGCTGGAAGGCGCCATTGAACGACGCGTGGTGAGAGCCAGCGGGCTGGTGCTCTAGGCCGGACACCGACGGATGATCGTCATCTCCGGCTCCGCCGCGCTCGACGGGAGGAGGGGACATGACGGACGTCAGCAGTCGCGTGAGGGAATGGGCGCAGCCACAGAGCGAGATGCATGCCGTGGCGCTGGCCACGGCGGCCAGCCAGCTCAAGGACCCGCAGGCGGCGGTGGCCGAGCTGGCCCGAACGCTTGATCTGGCGCTGGGGAGTCGTGAACGTCTCGGCGGGGTGCTGTTCTTCTGCTCGGCGGATTATCCGCTGGCGGCACTGGGCCAGGCGCTGGCCGCCACCTTCGGCGAGGTGCCGGTGAGCGGCTGCACCACCGCCGGCGAGATCACACCCGCGGGCTATGCGCGCGGCTCCATCACCGCCATCGGCCTTGCGCGCAGTGACTTCGCGCTGGCGCAGGTGCTGATCGATGATCTGAGCGGTTTCGATCTTCCGCGTGCCCAGGCGCTGGGTGACGAGCTGCTGGCGCGCTGTCGCGAGCAGGCCGTGGCGCCGGTGATGGGCAACAGCTTCGCGTTGACGCTGCTCGACGGGCTCTCGAGCAGCGAGGAGCAGGTGCTGGCGACGCTGGATGCGGCGCTGGGCAGCATTCCCGCCTTCGGTGGCTCCGCCGGGGATGACAATCGCCTGTCGCACACCTATGTCTACGCCGACGGCATCTTCCATGATCAGGCGGCGGTCGTGGTGGTGGTCAATACGCGGCTGCCGTTCGAGGTCATCAGCACCCATCACCTCACGCCGCTGGCCGACAAGCTGGTGGTGACGGCGGTGGATCGCGATTCGCGCCGCGTGCTGGAGCTGAATGCCGAACCCGCCGCCGAGGAGTACGCCAGGCTGGCCGGCGTCGCGCCCGAGGCGCTGGAGGAGGCGGTCTTCGCGCGTTGCCCGCTGGCGGTGCGCATCGGCGAGGCGCATTACGTGCGCTCCATCCAGCGCGTGAATGACGATGCCAGCCTGAGTTTCTACTGCGCGGTGGAGACCGGCATCGTGCTCACCGCCATGCAGGCCACGCCGATTCTCGAGCAGCTCGAGCAGCGCCTGGCCGAGGTGGAGGCGCGTCTGGGACCGCCCGCGCTGACCATCGGCTGCGACTGCTTCCTGCGGCGCATGGAGATCGAGGCGCTGGCACTGGAGGATGAGGCTTCACGCATGCTCAGGCGTCACCGGGTGATCGGCTTCAATACCTACGGTGAGCAGCACCACGGCATGCACATCAACCAGACCTTCACCGGCGTGGTGATCGGCCAGCGCCGCTCGGTTGCCGACGGAACGGGAGGACAGGATGTCGCCTGATACGCCGCTGATCGAGCAGGGTTTTCTGACCAGGACAGCCCCCCTGACCGAGACGGATGCCCAGACCGAGACGGACGCTCTGACTCAGACGGACGCCCTGAGCGCCGAACTCGCCGCCCTCAAGGCGCGCAATCGCCAGCTGGAGAAGATCAACGCCGCGCTGATCGAGCGGGTCGAATCCAGCAGCCCTTCACCGAGCGCGCCCTACGCCGCCTTCGAACATGCGGTGCTGCTGGCGGATCAGGTGCGCGAGCGCACCGATGCCCTGCATCGCACCCTCGATGAGCTGGGGGCGCTCAATCGACGCCTCACCGCTGCCAAGGCCGCCGCCGAGGCGGCCAACCACTCCAAGACCCGCTTTCTCGCCGCCATCAGCCATGACCTGCTGCAACCCCTGAATGCCGCGCGGCTGTTCGCCAGCGCCCTGGAAGAGCAACTGGCGCGGCTGGCGCTGGATGCTTCCCTGCCGGGCGATGCCATTTCTGACGTCATGCCGGGCGATGCTTCGCAGGGCGTCTCCACGCCCGGCGAGCTGGTGGCGCGGCTGGGGCGCTCGCTGGCAGATGTCGAGAGTCTGCTGGGCACGCTGGTCGATATCTCGCGGCTGGATGCCGGCGTGCTGACGGCGGATGTCGCCGTCTTCCCGGTGCGTGAGCTTCTGGATGTGCTCGCCGAGGAATATCGTCAGCTGGGCGCTGCCCGTGGGCTCGAGCTGCATTACGTGGCCAGCCATCTGAGCATCGAGTCGGACCTGCAATTGCTGGCGCGAGTGGTGCGCAACTTCCTGAGCAATGCGCTGCGCCATGTGCCGGATGGCTCGACGCGCGGGCGGGTGCTGCTGGGGTGTCGGCGTCGCGGTGACTGGCTGGAGATCACCGTGGCCGACAACGGCCCCGGCATCGCCGAGCATCAGCGCGAGGTGGTCTTCCAGGAATTCCGACGTCTGGCGCCGCGCCAGGACAACGAGCAGCGCGGCCTCGGGCTGGGGCTGGCGATCGTCAAACGCATCACCGGCCTGCTGGATCATCCCCTGTCGCTGACCAGCACGCCGGGGCGCGGCGCCGCCTTCGCGGTCCGCGTGCCGATTCGTCAGCCTGCCAGTGTGGAGGGGCCAGCGGTTGACGCGACTTCTCCCGGCCAGCCTTGCGCGTCACCGCTCGCGCAGCCGCTGCTCGATACCGTTATCTGGGTGGTCGAGGATGATCGGGAGGTGTGTGCCGGCATGCAGTCATTGCTCGGGGGCTGGGGCGCGAGCGTTTACTGCGCCGATGATGCCGAGGTGCTGTTGCAGCAGGCCGTGGCCGCGCCGCAGGTCTTGATCGTCGATCATCAGCTGGGCGAAGGGCAGCCCGATGGCCTCAAGCAGGCGCAAGACCTGCGGCAACGCTGGCCGGGCTTGCCGGTGGTGGTGATCAGCGCGGACCACTCGGCGCCGCTCAAGGCCAGGGCGCGTGCGCTCGGGTTCGGGTTTCTGCTCAAGCCGGTCAAGCCGCTGCGCCTGCGCCAGTTGCTGGTCAATCGTCGCTAGCCGCGCGCAGAAGTGCTGGAAGAGATGTTGGAAGGGGGGAGAAAGAGAAGCTGGAAAGGGGGGACTAGGGAGGGGCTGCAAAAGATAGTGGCAAACAGGCGTCCGCCACGTGGGAGATTGAAGGAGCCTATCTGGGACCACGCTTATTTTTAATGAGAATTAATCGTATTCAGTGTGTATGCTGATCACATAGCCTCCCGCATATTTCATTATCTGTTCGCGGGTCATTGATCTGGCAGGTTTTCCCCCCATGCTGAATGTCATGTCCGATAAATCCGTACGTCATGCCGCAAGCATGTCACTGGGTAGCGAAGGCGACGCCTCTGCTGCCGGTGGTGCGCACACAGTTTCCCCTGTCCGTCTCGCTGGCCGCCTGCGCCGCGCCTTGCCATTCCTCGGCCCGGCGATGATCGCCGCCGTCGCCTATATCGACCCGGGCAACTTCGCGACCAACATCGAGGCCGGCTCCCGCTATGGCTACACCCTGCTGTGGGTGGTGCTGTGGGCCAACCTGATGGCGATGTTGATCCAGACCCTGTCCGCGCGGCTGGGGCTGGCGACCGGCAAGAATCTGGCCGAGGTCATCCGTGAACGCTTCCCGCGTCCGTTGGTGTGGGCCTTCTGGGTGCAGGCTGAGATCGTCGCCATCGCGACCGATCTGGCCGAATTCCTGGGGGCGGCGCTGGCCTTCAATCTGCTGTTCGGGCTCAGCATGCTGGAAGGGGCGCTGCTGACCGGCGCCATCACCTATGCGGTGCTGGTGATGCAGCGTTTCGGCTTCCGCATGATGGAAATGATCATCGGCGCGATGATTCTGGCGGTCTCGGCGGGCTTCCTGCTCGAGATCATTCTCAGTCGTCCGCCGGTGGAGCCGATCATCTACGGTCTGCTGACCCCGAACTTCCCGGATAGCCATGCCATCTTCCTGGCGGCCGGTATCCTCGGTGCCACCGTGATGCCCCACGTCATCTACCTGCATTCCGCGCTGTCCCAGAATCGCATCCGAGTGCGTGACAGCGGTCAGCGCCGTCGCGTGATGGGCTACTACCGGCTGGATGTCAGCATCGGCATGGCGCTGGCGGGGCTGATCAACATGGCGATGCTGGTGCTGGCCGCCAAGGTCTTCCACGGTAACGGCGAGACCGGCGTGGCCTCCATCACCGAGAGCTACAAGCTGCTGTCACCGCTGATGGGTCAGGATGCGGCAAGTCTCATCTTCGGCTTCACGCTGCTGCTGGCGGGGCTGTCCTCGTCCATCGTCGGCACCCTGTCCGGTCAGGTAGTGATGCAGGGCTTCGTCAACTTCCGCATTCCGATGTGGCTGCGCCGCGTGATCACCATGGCACCGGCCATCGCCATCATCCTGATGGAGCTGCCGGAGCAGCAGGTGCTGGTCGCAAGCCAGGTGGTACTCAGCTTCGGGATTCCCTTCGCGCTGGTGCCGCTGTTGATGTTCACCGCCAATCGCCGCCTGATGGGGGATCTGGTCAATCGTCACTGGGTGACGGCCATCGGGGTGCTGGTCGCGGCGATCATCATCCTGCTCAATGGCTATGTGCTGGTCGGCGAGCTGATGTAGGCTCCATGCTTTATGCCCCAGTTCCTATGCCCTTGTGAGAGGTAAAAGCCCTGCCGGTGGCAGGCCCTCGCAACGCCCCGCTGTGTGCCTCATTCGTGAGCGCCCCGGCGGGGCGTTGCGCGTTGTGGGGCGGCAGGGGTCGCACTCGCGCCAGACACGGCAGGCAGGGCGTGGCTGGCCAGCAGGATCGCCTGTACCCGGCTGGCGACCCCCAGCTTGTGCAGGATGGCGGAGACATGCGACTTGACGGTGGTCTCCGCCACGCCTAGCTGCCAGGCGATCATCTTGTTGGATTCGCCCAGCACCATGCGCTCCAGCACGCCACGCTGCTTGGTGGTGAGGGTCTGCCAGCGCTGCGCGAATTCCGCCTCGCTGAGGCTCGGCGCGAGTTGAGGGGCTGGCACTGGTGCTGAGGCCGATGCCGAGGCTGATGAGAAAGCCGCCTGGCTCGCCAGCGCCGGACGCGGGGCGGCGCGCATCAGCCGGGCGGGCACATAGACCTCACCGGCCAGCATGCGCGCAAGCGCCTCGCGCAATACCTCCGCCGAGCTCGACTTGGAGAGATAGCCCACCGCGCCGAGTGCCAACGCCTCCAGCACCGTCTCGCGCGCCTCGTGGGCGGAGAGTATCGCCACCGGCAGCCAGTCTGCCTCCTGGCGCAAGCGCGCCAGGCCTTCCAGGCCGTGGCTGTCGGGCAGGTCGAGATCCAGCAGCAGCAGGTCGAGGCTATCGGCATGGGCGTCGATGAGGCTTAGCGTCTCGGCGAGACTGGCGGCCTGCAGCAGCTCGTAGGGCGGCGCCGGCGCGTCAGCGACGCTCAGACTCAGGGTACGACTGATGGCATCACGGAACAGCGGATGGTCATCCGCGATCAACAGACGGTACATGGAGGCTCCTGGCCGGTGGCGGGCGATATCCTGAGCATAACGTCATGGCGTGGTGTCGTGCCTTGCGGCCTTCGCGGTATGGCGGCGTTCGTTTCTCCTTCCTTTTCTCCTCCCAAGGGATGAGACGGTCTCCGCCCATGGGGGCATGTCGCGATTGGCGTCAGTGGTCAAGACTGTGAGAGTCGCCTGATCAAGTACCGCTTGATGGATCGGGCAGCGGGTCAGCGCCAACGTCGCCACTGCAGAAGGGCCAACCCAGGCGTTTCGCTGACACGACAACGACTTTTCAGCAACGACAACGACTTTTCAGTAACGACAACGACTTTTCAGCAACGACAACGACTTTTCAGTAACGACAACGACTGTGCAGCAACGACAACAACAGGCCGTCGATCACGAGCGCCACTCGTGAATCCGGCCAACAGGAGTTCGCCATGATCTACGCCTCCCCGGGCAGCGCCGATGCGCTGGTCACGTTCAAGGATATCTACGGCAACTATATCGGCGGTCGCTTCGTCGAGCCGGTGAAGGGTGAGTACTTCGACAATGTCAGCCCGGTGACGGGCGAGGCCTTCTGCCGTATCCCGCGTTCGAGTGCGGAGGACATCGACCTCGCGCTGGACGCCGCCCACAAGGCAGCCGCTGCCTGGGGCAAGACCTCGGTGCAGGAGCGCTCCAACATCCTGCTCAAGATCGCGGATCGCATCGAGCAGAACCTCGAGATGCTGGCCGTCGCCGAGACCTGGGACAATGGCAAGGCGGTGCGCGAGACGCTCAACGCCGATATTCCGCTGGCGGCGGACCACTTCCGTTACTTCGCCGGTTGCCTGCGCTCCCAGGAAGGCACCGCGGCGGACATCGACGCCAATACCGTCTCCTACCACTTCCATGAGCCGCTGGGCGTGGTCGGGCAGATCATCCCGTGGAACTTCCCGATTTTGATGGCGGCCTGGAAGCTCGGCCCGGCGCTGGCGGCCGGCAACTGCGTGGTGCTCAAGCCGGCGGAACAGACCCCGGCCTCGATTCTGGTGCTCGCGGAGCTGGTCGGCGACCTGCTGCCGGCGGGCGTGCTCAACATCGTCAACGGCTACGGGGCCGAGGCCGGCCAGGCGCTGGCCACCAGCAAGCGCATCGCCAAGATCGCCTTCACCGGCTCCACTCCCGTGGGCTCGCACATTCTCAAGTGTGCCGCCGACAGCATCATCCCCTCCACGGTGGAGCTGGGCGGCAAGTCGCCCAACATCTACTTCGCCGACATCATGAATGCCGAACCCGAGTTCATCGACAAGGCCGCCGAAGGCCTGGTGCTGGCGTTCTTCAATCAGGGCGAGGTGTGCACCTGCCCGTCACGCGCCCTGATCCAGGAAAGCATCTACGACGACTTCATGGCCCGGGTGATGGAGCGAGTGAAGACCATCAAGCGCGGCAACCCGCTGGACACCGACGTGCAGGTCGGCGCCCAGGCCTCCCGCGAGCAGTTCGACAAGATCATGTCCTACATGGATGTCGCCCGCGAGGAAGGCGCCGAGGTGCTCACCGGCGGCAGCAGCGAGCAGCTGGAGAACGAGCTGGCCAACGGCTATTACATCCAGCCGACCCTGCTCAAGGGCAACAACTCGATGCGTGTCTTCCAGGAGGAGATCTTCGGGCCGGTGGTGGCCGTCACCACCTTCCGTGACGAGGCCGAGGCGCTGGCCATCGCCAATGACACCGAATTCGGTCTCGGTGCCGGTGTCTGGAGCCGCGACATGAACGTCGCCTTCCGCATGGGTCGTGGCATCCAGGCCGGTCGCGTGTGGACCAACTGCTACCACCAGTATCCCGCCCATGCCGCCTTCGGTGGCTACAAGAAATCCGGTGTCGGTCGCGAGACCCACAAGATGGCACTGGAGCACTACCAGCAGACCAAGAACCTGCTGGTCAGCTACGACATCAATCCGCTCGGCTTCTTCTAGGCCTGGCTGGCAGCGCCACCGCCTTGGGTGGTGCTGCATGCCTCCCGCGATTCTTGCTTGAGAAATGACATCGATGCCCGCGCCAGATCCGATTGCTTGATCTGGCGCAGGGCAGGGAGCGCTGCGTCTGGTTTCAATGGAGAGGCAAGCTTTGCACTGGTCTGAGCGCAGGCATGGGCGCTGGCCTGGGCGCTGGAAAAAACGCTGGCATGGGCGCTGGCGCATGCAGCAAGCCCACACTCTCCGCCGCAACTCTGCTGGTTCGTCTTTCTTGAATGTTCGTCAGTCTTCAATGGATGAGGAGTACGTCATGGATAGCAGCATGAAAGCCGCCGTGGTATGTGAATTCGGTGCACCGCTGGTGATCGAGGAGGTCGCGGTACCGCGACCGGGGCGTGGCGAGATTCTGGTCGAGGTCGCCGCCTCCGGGGTCTGTCATACCGACCTGCACGCCGCGCATGGCGACTGGCCGGTGAAACCCAATCCACCGTTCATTCCCGGCCATGAGGGCGTCGGTACCATCGCCGCGGTGGGCGAGGGCGTCACCCACGTCAAGGAAGGCGACCGTGTCGGGGTGCCCTGGCTCTACTCGGCCTGTGGTCACTGCGAGCATTGCCTGGGCGGCTGGGAGACGCTGTGCGAGAGCCAGCAGAATACCGGCTATTCGGTGAATGGCGGCTTTGCCCAGTTCACGCTGGCGGACGCAGGCTACGTCGGCCGCCTGCCGGACAGCGTGGGCTTCGTGGAGATCGCGCCGGTGCTGTGCGCCGGGGTCACGGTCTACAAGGGGCTCAAGATGACTGACACCCGCCCCGGTCAGTGGGTGGTGATCTCGGGCATCGGCGGGCTGGGGCACATGGCGGTGCAGTATGCGCGTGCCATGGGCCTGAACGTGGCGGCGGTGGATGTGGATGATGCCAAGCTGGAACTGGCCCGCCGTCTGGGCGCGACCGTGACCGTCAATGCCATGAAGGAAGACCCGGCGAGCGTCATCAAGCGCGAGATCGGCGGCGCGCATGGCGCGCTGGTGACGGCGGTATCGCCCAAGGCCTTCGATCAGGCCCAGAACATGCTGCGCCGTGGCGGCACCCTGGTGCTCAACGGCCTGCCGCCGGGCGACTTCCCGCTGCCGATCTTCTCCACCGTGCTCAATGGCATCACGGTGCGTGGCTCCATCGTCGGCACGCGCCAGGACCTGCAGGAGGCGCTGGACTTCGCCGCGGAAGGCAAGGTCGCCGCCACCGTGCAGACCGGCAAGCTCGAGGACATCAACGACATCTTCGGACGCATGATCGACGGCAAGATCGAGGGGCGCATCGTGCTCGACATGAAGGCCTGAGGCGTTCGCTGGTCTGAATCCTCACCACCGATGACAGGCCTGCTGGAAACGGCAGGCTGCCAGACACGACAACGCCAGCCCGAGGGCTGGCGTTGTCGTGTCTGGCATGGCCGTGTGCGTGAAGCGTCACGAGGGGGCAGCGGTGAGTTCGAAGGATGCGAAGCGTTCAGGGGGCTCGCTTACACCGTGCCGAATTTCTCGTTCTCGCCCATGTCCGGGGTGTGGTCCTTGTCGAGGTTGGCGCGCGCCACCTCGTAGAGCTGATAGGCCTTGCTCTCCTTGGCCTTCCAGTGCTCACCAGATTGCACCGAGATCTCCAGCAGGGTGACGTCGGGGTCATCCTTGCCTTCCGGGAACCAGGCGGCCACGAACGGATTCCAGAACTTGTCGATCAGGCCCTGATCGCGGTGCAGATTGGCATGACCGCTCAGCGACACGTAGACGCCATCATCCTGATCGGAAAAGCTCAGGCAGACCTCGCTGTCCTTCTTGGCCTCAAACACCTTCTCGGCGCTGGCGCGGGTGAAGAACCACAGGGTGCCGTCGTAGTCATCCTGCACCAGATGCATCGGGCGGGCGTGGGGCATGCCATCGCCTTGCGTCACCAACATGCCGACCTTCACATCCTTGATCAGCTTCCAGATCTTCTGCTTGTGCTCCGGGCTCGACATCGTGTGTCACTCCTTTGCGTCATGCGAATGAAAATCCGGCTGGCTAGCCGTTGCACAAGACCTTGGAGCGACATCCCCCAACTTCAAGGGATGATGGTGGAGCTTTCGCTTGATGAGCCATGGCTTGATGAGTCAAAACTGTATGAAGCAGGGCTTTATGAGTCAGCGCTTGATCGATCGGGGCTTTATTCAGGCGCCGAGGCGACTCACTGCGCTGCCGGGGCCTGCCAAGCGTCGCTGCCCCACAGCGGCACGCTGCTCAGCGCATGCTTGAAGCTGCCGCTGGTTTCCTTGGTGCTGTAGGCGATATAGAGCAGGCTCTGGGAGTCGCGATCCAGAATGCGACGAATCTTGAGGCTTTTGAGCAGCACGCTCTTGGACTTGCGATAGACCTCCTCGCCACTCTTGGAGGTATCGATGTCGGCGATCATCTCCGCCGTGATCGGGCCGGTCTGGCGGCAGGCGATGCTCATGTCGGAGGGATCGGAGAAGTCGAGGTCCGCCTCGATGTTGCTCAGGTGACAGGTCACGCCCGGCACCTTGGGGTCGATCAGGCTCTCGATCTTGATGTCCTTGGTGGTGAACAGGCCCAGCGAGACATCCCCGACCTCGTTGTCATCACAGCCGGCCAGCAGCAGGCCTGAGGCCATCACACCCAGCAGGGCAGCACGAGGGGAAAGGCGGCGCAGTCGCGTCATGGGGGCATCCTTGAGTCAGTGGTGTCAGGCGATGATAGCGTGTCAGACCCGCGGTGGGCGTCAACCATAGCCCTGGCCTCAATGCTTGCCGCGGCCTCACTCGCTGGCGAAGGCAGCGAGATTCAGCGTATGCGAGTTGCCCAGCCACATCACGCCCTGGGTGTGATCGAAGAGGTCATCGCCGGTGCCGGCGTGCACGAAGATGTCCAGCGAGCCGCGGTTGAGTGCCAGCCACGGGATGATGCGCCCGAATTCCTCAGGCAGGAAGGACAGCTGACAGCTCCACAGCGGGTGCGGGCCGACCGGCTGCTGGTGGAAGCGCCCGACGCGCAGCGTGAAGCGCTGCTCGGCCTGGGCCGCCAGTTCGCGAGCGGCGGCCAGGCTCTGCTCATCGGTGTAGTAGAGATGGGCATGGTAGTAGCTGATGTGGTGTGTCATGGCGTTGTCTCGATCGTTCTCAAGGGGTCTTCCAGCGCTCGGTCTCAAGGGCCGTGGCGGGAGTTTTCAATGGCTGGCGGCAGTGGTCGCCAGGGCGTGATGAGCCTTGCGGTTCTCAGCCCCAGGCCTTGTAGATCAGCTGCACACCCACCAGCGCCATCGCGATGATGATCAGGCGGAAGAACAGCTTCTCGTTGACACGGGATTGCAGCCATAGGCCGCTTCTGACGCCCGCCCAGGCCACCGGCACCAGCAGCAGTGAGGTGGAGAGGCTGGTGAGGTTGATCTCGCCCAGCGCCACGTAGGGGCCCAGTTTCATCAGGTTCATGCCAGCGAAGATGATCACCGTGGTGGCGATGAAGGTCTCCTTGGGGTGCTGGCGCGGAATCATGTACAGGTTGTAGGGCGGGGCGCCGGCGTGGGCGAAGAAACTGGTGAAACCGGCGGTGGCCCCGGCAGGAATGGCCAGCCAGCGGGGCAGCGGTTTCCTGGCTGTCGGTTTGAACAGCATATAGGCGGCGAACAGCAGCGAAATGACGCCCAGCAGGCCGCGAATCATGTTCTCGTCCAGCTCATCGAACAGCACCACGCCCACCGCGATGCCGATGGCGGCGCTGGGCAGGATGATGCGCACCTCCGACCACAGCTGCTTGCCCCACCAGGCGCGGGAGCTCAGGAAGTCCATCACCAGCAACAGCGGCAGCAGGATGCCGGCGGCTTCCAGTGGCCCGATGGCCAGCGCCATCAGCGGCACCGAGAGCGAGCCGAAGCCACCGGCGAAGCCGCCCTTGGAGATGCCGGTCAGGTAGGTCGAGAAGATGATCGCGCTCCAGGCCAGCGCAGAGTAATCGGGCAGTGTCAGCAGGGCGTCGAGAGAATCGGTCACGGGCATCTCATGTCGAGAGGGCGGGCAAGGTGAGTCGTGAAGGCCCATTGTTGAACAATTCTGCCCGCGCTTCATCCCGACACGCTGCAATGAAGTCTTTCCCTTGGCGCACCAATGCGCTAAAAGGCGCATGTCGCACAGTGTTTTCTTTCGAGACACTGGGCGAGTAGCCTGATCTGGCGGGCATGTCGCAGTGCCTGCCGCTCGTTGGTCGAACAATCTCTGAGGTGGCGATGTCACGCGCTCCATTTGAAATCAGCGGTACCCGCATCGCGCCGGGAACGCGGGCCCAGGTCGATGTGCCTGTCGCCAAGCTCTACACCCATGCGCCGCTGCACATCCCCGTCGAGGTGGTGCATGGCCGCCAGCCCGGCCCGGTGCTGCTGGTGTGCGGTGCCATCCACGGTGACGAGATCAACGGCGTCGAGATCGTGCGGCGGCTGCTCAAGAGTTCCAGCCTTTCGCGGCTGCGCGGCACCCTGATCGCGGTGCCCATCGTCAACGTGTTCGGTTTCGTGCAGCACACGCGCTACCTGCCGGACCGCCGTGACCTCAACCGCTGCTTCCCGGGCAGCGAGAGCGGCTCGCTGGGCTCGCGGGTGGCGGCGCTGTTCCGTGAGCAGATCGCCGATCAGGCCACCCATATCATCGACCTGCACACCGGCGCGATTCATCGCACCAACCTGCCGCAGATCCGCGCCACCATGACCGGCAGTGATGCCACGCGTCAGATGGCGGACGCCTTCGGCGCGCCGGTGCTGCTGAATGCCGAGCTGCGCGAGGGCAGTCTGCGTGCCTATGCCAGCGAGCGCGGCGTACCGGTCATCACCTATGAGGCCGGCGAGGCGCTGCGCTTCGATGAGTGGGCGATTCGCCCGGGGGTCAGCGGCGTGAAGCGCGTGATGCGCTCCATCGGCATGCTGGCCAAGGACCGCGACCGCAAGCCCAGCTCGCGCGCGGTGGAGATGTCCAACGGCTCCAGCTGGGCGCGTGCCTCCATCGATGGCATCGTCCAGAGCCGCGTGGGCCTGGGGGACCGCGTCGAGAAGCATCAGGTGCTGGGCATCGTCGCCGACCCCTTCGGCAACAGCGAAAGCGAGGTGCTGTCACCCGCGGATGGCATCATCATCGGCATGGCCAATCTGCCGCTGGCCAACGAGGGCGAGGCGCTCTATCACGTGGCGCGCTTCCATGCGATCGACGATGCCGAGAGCGCCGTCGACAACTTCCAGCAGCTGTTCGAGCCGGACTCCATCTAGGCGCATCATGCTCCTTTACGGCCCTGTTGCTGGCAGTGATAACGCAAACGCCCCGCTCAATGAGCGGGGCGTTTGCGTTGCAGCAGTCTGTCGTCTGGTCGACAGCGATAGTCACAGATACAGAGCACTCAGCCGTGGCTGGTCTGGGTCTCGAGCGGGCCGTCATGACGCGCTTCCGCGCCGTGCATCCAGTCCACCAGCTTGCCGGCGAACACCAGCAACAGCAGGCCGCCGAGCACGCCGGTGATGGCGATGCCGCCGAACACGCTCATGGCTCCGGCTTCGCCGACCAGCGAGCCGATCATCCCGGCCAGGTAGTTGGCCAGCGCCACGAAGGCGAACCAGGCACCCATCATCAGCGCGCCCATGCGCACCGGTGACAGCTTGGTGACCATCGACAGCCCCACCGGCGACAGGCACAGCTCGCCGAGAGTGTGGAAGAAGAAGGCGCCGACCAGCCACATCATCGAGGCGCTGCCTGCGGCTTTCTGCTCCAGCACCGCGCCGATCATGCACACGAAGCCGATGCCGAGGGCGATCAGGCCGAAGGCGAACTTGACCGGCGAGCTGGGCTCGCGGTTGTCCATGCGTGTCCACAGACCCGCCAGCAGCGGCGAGAGCAGGATGATGAACAGCGGATTGAGCGACTGGAACCAGGCCGCCGGCACTTCAAAGCCCATCAGCATGCGGTCGGTGTAGTCCTGCGCATACAGCGCCATCAGGCCGCCGCCCTGCTCGAAACCGGCCCAGAACAGAATGGTGAACAGGCCCAGCACCATGATGACCTTGATGCGGTCACGCTCTTCGCGGCTCAGCGGTGTCTTGCGGTTGTTGCTCTTGCTCAGGCGTGCCTCACGGCGGGCGCTGGGTTCGACCCCCAGGTCACCCAGATGGCGCGGCGCGAAGATGAGCTGGATGGCGACCGCCAGCAGCATGCCGACACCGGCCACCAGGAAGCCGGCGTTCCAGCCATAGCCTTCGGCCATGGAGCCCGCGACGATGCCCGACAGCAGCGCACCGATGTTGATGCCCATGTAGAAGATGGTGAAGGCGCCATCGCGGCGGTGATCGCCCTGTTGATAGAGGTCGCCGACCATCGTGGAGATGTTGGGCTTGAACAGGCCGTTGCCGACGATCAGCAGGCCGAGACCGATATACAGCAGCACCTCGGGGTCGAGGCCGCTCATGGCCGGCGGCACGGCGAGCACGAATTGCCCGGCCGCCATGATCAGGCCCCCGATCAGGATCGCACGGCGGGCACCTAGCCAGTTGTCGGCCAGCGCTCCGCCGAACATCGGCGTGATGTACACCAGGCCCGTGAAGATGCCGTACAGCTGCAGGGCGTCGCCCTGATTCCAGCCCAGACCGCCACTGGTGACGGCATCGGTGAGATAGAGCACCAGCAGGGCACGCATGGCGTAGTAGGAGAAGCGTTCCCACAGTTCCGTGGAGAACAGCAGATAGAGTCCGGCCGGATGCCCGAACAGCTCACGGCTGTTGGCTCCGGTAGGGGAGTGTGTGGACATGGAACCTCGAAGGAAGTGTCAGCAGAAGCAGCGCAGCCCGGATGACGGGACTGCATGGACCGGCCCACAGGTCTGCAGAGGAGGACTGTGGAGGAATCGCCGATGACGGAGCAGTTGTGTGGCTGACATCACGCGAGCATGGCGTGACGATGTCGAGACCTGTTGTTGTCCGTATGGTCAGCCATTCTGCGTGAGATAGCTTTGTCAGACAATCAAACGAAAGTCATGCATGTTATTGGTATTTAAGGGGTTATTAGCTTAGATGGCGACGCAGGGTTGCGTCAGGTGTCACGCCTGCCAGTGCAGTGTCGTCACTTTGCTGACTGCCGAGACGACGACACCCGGCGCGAGGGCCGGGTGTCGGGGGACTGTCTCTTGAAAGCGCTGCTCTCAAGAGAGAAGGCAGAAGATTGGGGCATGAAGAGAGAGCAGAAGCGGCGCGAGCAGGCCAGCTCGATCAGGCCTGTTCGACCTGTGCCTCGGGGCGGTGCTCCGGCACGCGCGCCATGGCGTCATCGATGACCTCGATGCCCGCGCCCGGCTTGTGGGCGTTCTCGGAGACATGACGGCGGAACTGACGGCCACCCGGCTGACCCTGGAACAGCCCCAGCAGATGGCGGCTGATGTGGTTGAGGCGCACGCCCTCGGCGAGACGCTTCTCGATGTAGGGGCGGAAGGCACGCAGCGCATCGTGGCGGCTGGTGTGCGGATTCTCGGCCTCGCCGTACAGCTCGCTGTCCACCGTCGCCAGCAACCAGGGGTTGTGGTACGCCTCACGGCCGACCATCACGCTGTCGACGTGCTCCAGCTGCTCGTGCAGCTCATCCATCAGCTTCAGGCCGCCATTGATACCGATATGCAAGGACGGGTGCGCCTGCTTGAGGCGGTGCACGCGACCGTAGTTCAGCGGCGGCACATCGCGGTTCTCCTTCGGCGACAGGCCCTGCAGCCATGCCTTGCGCGCATGCACGCTGAAGGTGTCGCAGCCGGCATCGGCCACGGTGGTGATGAAGCGCTCGAGATCGGCGTCCTCATCCTGATCATCGATCCCGATGCGGCACTTCACCGTCACCGGAATCTTCACCTGCGCCTGCATCGCCGCCACGCACTTGGCCACCAGCTCCGGATGGCCCATCAGACAGGCACCGATCATGTTGTTCTGCACACGGTCGCTCGGGCAGCCGACATTCAGGTTCACCTCGTCATAGCCCCAGCTCTCGGCGATCGCCGCACACTCGGCCAGCGCCTGCGGGTCGCTGCCACCCAGCTGCAACGCCAGCGGATGCTCCGTCTCGTCGTGACCCAGGAAGCGCTCGCGGTCCGGATTGAACAGCAATGCCCCGGTGGTCACCATCTCCGTGTACAGCAGCGTACGACGGCTCAACACGCGCGCGAAGGCGCGGTAGTCACGGGTCGTCCATTCCATCATCGGCGCAACGGAAAAGGTGCGGTCAATCGGTGTCATCGGCATGGCAGTCATATCGGCTGGTATGGGAGCAGGGATCGGAGCATCAGGTGCAGGCGCTGTCGAGACAAGCGGGCGGTGATTCTAGCAGCTTGTGAGGCGAAGCGCCGAGTCAGAGGGAGCCGCGAGCCAATGCGCCGCTCATGGCTCAATGCGTGTTGTTGACCTTCAGCGCCTCGATATCCTGGGCGATGTCTTCGGCGAGCTGGCGGACGGCTTCGCTTTCGCCTTCACGTTGGGCGTAGGCGCGCAGGCCCATGACTTCGGCCTGCAGGCGGCGGCCGAGGCGTTCCGGCTGGTGCGCGGGGCGCTCGGGGTCGATGAGTTCACCGGCGTCGCGGGCGTCTGCGAAGGCCTGGCGGAAGCGGGCTTCCATGTTGGCGAGCAGCGTCTCGACCTTGTCGCGGGCGGCCTGTTCGCGCTCGCCGAGTTCCAGCAGGCTCTTGGCCAGCATGCAGGCGCGGGACGGCACCTCGCAGTCGCGCAGCCCGCCGAGCTTGCGGATATAGGTGGCGAGGGCGGTCAATGGCGAGTCGTGGCTGGCCATCAGGCTTTCCATCTCGCGCAGGCTGCGTGCGGAGTAGCAGTCCAGCGCTTCCTGGAAGAGACCATCCTTGCTGCCGAAGGTGGCGTAGATGCTGCCGGGACGCATGTCGAGCGCGTGCTCGATATCCTTCAGCGAAGTGGCATGAAAGCCCTTCTGCCAGAAGAGATTGAGCGCCCGTTCGAGGGAATCCTGGCGGTTGTGCAAGGTCGCGCGTGGCATGGCTGTCCTGACGATGGGGCTCGCGAGTGACGCCTGTCTTCGCGCGGCATGGCGAAGCGGGCGGTCTGCAAGGAGCAAGGTATTGAGTGAGTACTCAAGTTTAACTTGAATGATCGCTCAAATCCAGCTAGTGTGTTCCCCGACAACGCAGTGCAGCGGGTGGTCAGGCGTTATTTTGAGCGTTTGCTCATATCTTGCCCTGCATCCCCAGGGGCGCTGCTCAAGGCTTCATGCCACTGACTGGCAGCCCGCCCTTAAGACTCCGCGCATCTCGCTCATCATTCCGAAGGAGTTCTCATGACTGATTTCACACTCTATACCGCCGACAATGCCCCGCAGGAAAGCAAGCCGCTGCTCGGCAAGTCCGTCGAAGCCTTCGGCATGGTGCCGGGCCTGCACGCCGTGATGGCCGAAGCCCCGGGCCTGCTGGAAGGCTACCAGGTGCTGCACCAGCTGTTCCTCGACAGCAGCTTCGATGATGAAGAGACCACCGTCGTGTGGCAGACCATCAACGTCGAGCACAACTGCCACTACTGTGTGCCGGCGCATACCGGTATCGCCAAGTCGATGAAGGTCGATGACGCCATCATCGAGGCGCTGCGCAACGAGACGCCGCTGCCGACCGAGCGTCTGGAAGCCCTGCGCACCTTCACGCTGGCCGTGGTGCGTGAGCGTGGCTTCGTCGATGACGCCACCGTGCAGACCTTCCTCGATGCCGGTTACACCAAGCGCAATGTGCTGGAAGTGATTCTGGGCCTGTCCCAGAAGGTGATGAGCAACTACACCAATCACCTGGCCGAGACGCCGATCGACGAGCCGTTCAAGAAGTTCGAGTGGCACAAACAGGGCTGAAGCTGAGGCGAGAGGGAACGGCAAGTGCCTGACGCTCCAATGCTAATGAAAATATTTCTCATTAGTGTTGACGTCTGAGCCCGCGGGTCATATTCTGGGGTCATCGCTTCCCCGCCATGGGTAGCGGTGTCCCGGCCAGCGGAGTCAGGCCCCTGGCCGGGAGGCTTCTCATCAGACAGTTTTACGGTCCTTGCCAGCGGCTCATCCTACGGGGTGGGCCGCTTTTTTATGCGCAAAAAAAGACGCCTCCTTCGCTTGCACGAGGGAGGCGTCCGGAAGCGCTTCTCGATTCATTCGCTTTCCGTCTGCCAATGACAGGGAGGAAGGCTTGCGAGTCGAGCGGTGCTTCGTGCTCACCAGATTTGGATGTCAGGTCCCTGGCAAGCGTCTCATCAGGCCAGTCACGACCTTGATATTCTGGCGCCATGATACGTCAGCCGGTGAGGGGAGGCCAGCGGCGCGTGAGATAAACGCTGACTCAATGTTAATGAAAATATTTCTCATTAGTATTGACGGCGTCTGCCGGAGAGCATAATCTGGATTCATCGCTTCCCGCCATGGAATGCGGTAGCCAGAACAGCGGAGTCAGGCCCCTGTTCGGGTTTCTCCTCATCAAGCTAGTCACGGTCTTAGGGCGACTCTCACGGGTCGCCTTTTTTCGTGTCTGGCCGTCAGGCGCTGCTCTGGCGCACTATCTCCCTCACTCGCTCGCTCTCTCGCACGATCACTCGCTCAATCACTCCTGCGGGCGATCTCTCGCACGCGACCTCGCGCTCACGCCCTCGTGCTTGATAACGCCCCATCGCTCGGCCTCCGCTGGCGAGTCATCTCGTTTAGAATGACGACATCCTATTCCCACGCCGCCAAGGCGCCCGGGTTTCGCTGCCTTTTCAGCCGGTTGGCCATAGTGGTCAGCCATCGCCGTCAGTCAGTGCGCAGGCGCGACCCGCGGGGCTTTTCGAGGAAGTCATCATGATCACACTCTATCGACTGCACGATGATGGCCGCCTGCGCGGCGAACATATCGTGTTGCCCGCCCCGCAGCCCGGCCAGCCCGATGCGCCGCCGCGCCTGGCGGATAGCGCTGAAGAGGCGGCTGCCCTGCATGCCGGCTTGCTGGCCGATGACGAGCTGGCACCGCCGATTCTGGTGCGAAGTGATGTGCTGTGGATCGATCTCTGCGAGCCGGATGAGCAGGAAAAGCGCTGGGTGAGCGAACAGTTCACGGTGGAGCTGCCTGATGTCGAGGAGCTGGAGGAGATCGAGTCGTCGTCGCGCTTCTATCTGGAAGGCGATGGCATCCACGTCGTCTCGCTGTTTCCGCATCGCAAGGGGCGCGAGCCACAGACGGCCAACGTCGCCTTCCATCTGCATGGGCGCCAGCTGATCAGCATGCGCCACGAGGATATCGGCCTGCTGAGGCTGTTCCGCAATCACCTGCGTCGTCAGCGACTGAGTCCGGAGGATGGCTGGGAGGTGCTGTTGGCGCTGCTGGCGATGAAGGTCGATTACCTGGCCGATGAGATCGAGGATATCTACCGGGCACTGGAGGCGCTGGGCAAGCAGGCGGTGCACCCCGAGGCGCTGGAAGACACCCTGCATGGCATCCTGCTGCAGGAGCGCTACAACGACAAGGTGCGCCAGTCGCTGCTGGACAGTCAGCGCCTGCTGCGTCAGCTGACGCGCCACCTGCCTTCGGCGCCACGCCAGAAGTCGCGACGTCAGGAGATTCGCGACATGCTGCGCGATATTGACTCGCTCAATCCGCACACCACCTTCATCTTCGACAAGGTCAACTTCCTGCTCGATGCCTCGATCGGTTTCACCAACCTCGACCAGAGCCGCATCATCAAGATCTTCTCGGTCGCGGCAGTAGTCTTCATGCCGCCGACCTTGATCGCCAGCATCTACGGCATGAACTTCCACTGGATGCCGGAGCTGGACGAGGACTGGGGCTATCCCTTCGCGCTATGCCTGATGGGCGTATCGGCGCTCTCGACCTATCTGTTCTTCAAGTGGAAGAAGTGGCTGTAAGTCACTGAAGACAGGCATAAAAAAAGCGCCTGGCGTCGTGAGACGGCCAGGCGCACAAGAAACTTGCATTACAACACTGAAGATCGCCACCGAGGCCCGGGATGGGCCGACAGCGAAACCGCGCGTGGGGGCGTCGCCATGCAGACCAGTCACCGGGAATCGGTGGGATGAGCAGTGCAACTACCTGAGCGCGAACCTGGACGGTCGGGCTGCGCCACGCAGGCCCGGCCGTCGTCGGTCTAGTCCGGGAGCAGGCGGCCGATGCCGCGACGCGCCTGCTCCCGCATGTTCGTGGCGCACAGTATAGGGTGCCACGCTTTGGAGAATAAGCGCGTACAATCGAAAACTAGGGTTTCCATATTGGAAACCTGAAGGAGTGATGGGGTGTCTGGCCGTATTCAGAGGGCCATGGCGGCTGCACAGCGAGGGTGAGGGAGACACATGGCGACACTTGATGCATTGCGCGTATTCGTCGAAGTCGTGCGCGCGGCCAGTTTCACGGCGGCGGCACGGCGACTGGGGATTTCCAAGTCGCTGGCGTCCAAGCGGGTGGCGGCACTGGAAGAGCAGCTGGGCGTCAGTCTGATCAATCGCTCGACCCGCAAGCTGCATCTCACCGAGGCGGGGCGCATCTACTACGAGCACGGCCTGCGCATCCGCGAGGAGCTGGAATCCGCCGAGGCTCGCGTGCAGTCCGTCACCTCGCAGCCGATGGGCCAGCTCAAGGTGTCGGCGCAGGTGTCGTTCGGCTTCATGTATCTGGCCGCGCCGACCACCGCCTTCATGCGTCGCTACCCGGATGTCAGCGTCGAGATTCTGCTCGAGGATCAGCGCTTCGAGCCCATCGATGAGTCGGTGGATCTGGCGATTCGCATGGGGCCGCTGCCGGATTCCTCGATGGTCTCGCGCCCACTGTGCAAGGTGGTCTATGGCCTGTATGCGGCGCCGGACTATCTGGCGCGCGTCAATGCACCGCCGGTGCAGCCGCAGGACATCCGCGCCTTCGATACCATCTTCTACGGCAATTACGACCTGGGGGCGCATTGGCGCTTCACGCTCAATGGCCAGCCCTTCGATGTGGAGCCGGAGTCGCGGCTGGTGATCAACAATCTGCTCGGCGTGGTGGAGGCGGCCAAGGCCGGCTTCGGTCTCGCCTACCTGCCGACCTTCTCGGCCCGCGCGGCAGTGGAAAGTGGTGAACTGGTGCCGCTGCTGCAGCCCTACTGGAATGAGCATGGCTCGATGGTGGTGCTGTTCCGCTCACGCAAGTACCTGCCCGACAAGACCCGCGCCTATCTCGACTTCATCACCGAGTGGTTCCAGGAGCATCTGCAGCTCTGACGCTGCCTCTACAGAGAGGGTTACCACTCGATGGCCTGACCGGCCCAGTCGTAGAAGCCGCCGCTGGCGGTGGGCGGGAGTTCAGAGGCGACGCGCAACAGACGGCGCGCCACAAAGCCCGTGGTGAACAGTTTGCCCTCGGGCACGCGGGCCTGGAAGGGCGTCGACAGGCCGGTGTCAGTGGTGCCGGGATGCAGCGCGACCAGCAGCGCCTCGGGATTGCGGCGCGCGATCTCGATGGCGGCGGTCTTGAGCAGCATGTTGTGGCTGGCCTTGCTGGCGCGATAGGCATACCAGCCGCCGCTGCGGTTGTCGGAGATCGAGCCGACCCGCGCCGACAGCGAGGCGAAGATCACCGGCGTGCGTCGACGCAGGCGTGGCGCCAGCATTCCCAGCAGTAGGGCCGGGGCGAAGGCGTTGACCTGGTGCAGGCGCATCAGGGCCGCCAGACTCAAATCCTCCAGACGCTTCTCCGGCCATAGCTGCTCGCGCTCGTCATGCAGCAGGCCCAGCGCGTTGAGTATCAGCGCCGGTGGCTGCCCCGTCTCGCCCTCGCTATCCAGTTGCTGTGCCAGCCACTCCTCGAGGCGCGCGGTGCCTTGCTCGGTGGTCAGGTCGGCCTCCAGCGTCTCGAGCTCGGGATGCGCCGGAAGGCATGAGACATCGCGACTCACCGCCAGCACTTTTCCACAGTGGGGGTGGGCGAGCAGCTCAGCGATCAGCGCCCGCCCGATCCCGCCGCTGGCACCGGTGACCAGTGCGCAGAAGCCCTGTGGCAGGCGCGCGAAGGTATCCGCCGCCAATGGCTGATCTTCCAGTCTGCGGTCTGCCATGCATGTCTCCCTCTTTAGTGCCGAATGTGACTGTCGTCAGGCAGTGCGCTCCATCAGCCTGGCGAGACGGGAATCGCTGCTGAGCGTGGTCGGGGTGGCGTCTTCCTGCAGGCGGCCCGCTTCCAGCAGCGCCAGGCGCGCAAAGCGCTCCAGCCCCAGCGGCCGGTGGGTGATCATGATCAGGCTGCGGCCCTCGCAGGCGGTGAGAATCGCGCTCATCACCTGCGCGGCGCTGGTGCGGTCCAGTCCTTCGCAGGGCTCATCGAGCAGCACGATCGGCGCGGGTGACAGCAGCGCACGCGCCACACCGAAGCGGCGCAGCTGGCCACCGGACAACGAGCGCCCCCCTTCATCCGGGAAGCCGGCCAGTCCCTGTGGCTGGCGGGCCAGCCAGTCACCGAGGCCAAGGCTTTCCAGCATGCGCGTCAGTGTCTCATCGCTGGCCTCGGGAGCGGCCAGGCGCAGGTTGTCGGCGTAGCTGGCACAGAACAGATGCGTGTCCTGCGGGCAGACCGCGAAGCTTGCGCGCAGCGTGGCCTCATCGAGCGAGTCCAGCGCCACGCCGCCCAGCGTGATGCGTCCGGCGCTGGGGAGATGGAAGCGACTGAGCACGTCCAGCAGGGTGCTCTTGCCACTGCCGGACGGGCCGAGCAGTGCCAGATGCTCGCCGGCAGCCAGCGTCAGGGAAAGCTCTGTGAGCACCGGCGTGTCGCCGTGGGTGACGCTCAACTGCTCGATCTCCAAGGCGTGACCCACCGGCGTGGCAGCCTCGGAGTCACTGGGGAACTGAGCCGCCGGCGTATTGGCCTGCACGCTGTTGAGGCGCGCGGCCGCCGACAGACAGCGACCGAGCCCCTGCCAGGCCAGCGGCAGTGGCGCCAGTGCCTCGAAGGCGCCGAGCACGGCCAGCAGGAACAGCGCCAGCAGGCGACCATCGAGCAGCTCGCCAGAATGCGTCGTCATGTCGGTGTTCGCATATGGCGCCATCTGCATGACGCCGAGTAGCGCCACCCCAGCCAGCGTCAGCCCCAGCAGACTGTGGCTCAGCCAGCTGGCCAGTGCCTGACGGCGTGCCTGGGCGCGCTCGATGCGGTCCCGCTCGGCCTGTTGCTCGGCCAGGCGCTCAAGCTCTTCATTCCAGCGACCATAGATCACCAGCTCGCCCAGCCCCTGCAGGCGCTCCAGCAGGCGCGCGCGCAGGCGGCTGGCCGAGGACTGATGCCGCATGGCGTCACGGCTGCCACGCCACCAGGCCAGCCACGGCACCAGTCCGCCGGTCAGCACCAGTCCGATCACCGCCACCAGCGCCAGTGTCGGCGCGAAGATGCCGATCAGCGTGCCGGCGGCGAGGATGGCGCAGACCGCCACCAGCGAGGGAATCAATACGCGCACGTAGAGGCTGTCGAGGGCATCGACATCCGCGCCCAGGCGGGTCATCAACTCTCCCTGGCCGGCATGTTGCAGGGCGGCGGGGGAGAGCGGCTCGATGGCCTCGAACAGGCGGCGTCGCAGGCTCGCCAGCAGACGCAGCGTGCCTTCGTGGGTAGTGACGCGCTCGCCATAGCGCCCGGCGGTGCGCGCCAGCGCCAGACCGCGCACGCCTGCCGCCGGGGTGAAGAAGTTGAAGGCCTGGGTGGCGGCGACGCTCAAGCCGGCCACGGCAGTCGCGGAGAGGAACCAGCCCGACAGCGCCAGCAGACCGGTGGCGGCCAGCAGGGTGATCAGCGCCAGTAGCGCGCCGATGCCCAGCCAGCCGCGATGCTCGCGCATCAAGGCCAGATAGGGCGTCAGTTCACGCAGATGCGGGCGCTGTTCGGCGTGCGACTCGCCCAGTGCTGGCTCACTGGCTGTGACGGCCGCGGGCGTGTCAGACGCAGACGTACCAGACGATGTACCAGACGCAGACGTGACAGCCGCGGGCTTATCAGGCGCGGGCTTGCGGATGACGCGGCTCATGCGTCACCTCGCGGCGTCGGGAGGGGGAGCGGGCGGTCCTGCACCAGCTGGCCATCATCGAGGTGAATCAGGCGCTGGCATAGCGTCAGCAGCTCTGGTCGGTGGGTCAGCAGCAGCAGGGTGCGGCCCTCGCCGAGACGCTTGAGCGCGGCGATCACGCGCGCTTCGCTGTCGGCGTCCAGGCTGGCGGTGGGTTCATCCAGCAGCACCAGCGGCGCGTCATGCAAGAAGGCGCGGGCCAGTGACAGGCGGCGTGCCTGGCCGCCGGACAGCGCCTGACCGCCCTCGCCAAGGCGCGTCTCGAGCCCGCGCGGCAGGTGCTGGTACCAGTCAAGCAGGTCGGCATTGTCCAGCGCCGCTTCGAGCTGTGCGTCGCTGGCCTGAGGCCTGGCCAGACGCAGGTTGTCGGCCAGCGTGCCGGACAGGACCACCGTCTCCTGACCGACCCAGGTCGCCATGCCCGGCGGCAGGCCGTGGCTCAGCGGATGGCCGTTGAGATACAGCAGGCCGTCGCTGGCCGCGACGAAGCCGAGCAGCAGATTGAGCAGCGTCGACTTGCCGGAACCGGAGGCACCGGTCAGCGCGACACGCTCGCCCTGGGTGATCCGCAGGGTCAGCGGGCCGAGTGCCGGCGGAGTCAGTGTGCTGGTCTGGCGGTTCCACTGATTGGGATAGCGCACACAGACCTCTTCCAGCATCAGCGAGTGCAGCTTGCGGGTCTGAGGGCGCACCGCGGGCAGGTCGCTGATGGCGTTGTGCGTCTGTGCGCCAGCCTCGGCCTCTTGCGTGAAGGGGGCGCTGCCGACGATGGGGGCGAGGTCACTGGCGGCAGCCTCGGCCTCGGCCTTGGCGTGATAATGCACGCCCAACTCGCGCAGCGGCTGATAGAACTCGGGCGCCAGCACCAGAATGAAGAGCGCGGTCTGCAGGGTCAGCGGTGAGTCGCCCCAGGTGCCGAATTGCAGATGGCCGAGGAAATGGAAGCCGAGATAGACCGCCAGCAGCGCGATGGACACCGCGGTGAAGAATTCCAGCACCGTGGAGGACAGGAAGGCCAGGCGCAGCACGCGCATGGTGCGCTTGCGAAAGGCATGGCTGACCGCCTCGACCTGGGGGCCGCGTCTGGCGCTGCCGAACAGCTTCAGGGTCTTGAGGCCGGTGAGCAGGTCCATGAAGTGGCGGCCCATGCGGTCCATCTCCCGGAACTGCTCCTGCGAGCGCTTGCGCGCCGCGATGCCGACCAGAATCATGAAGATCGGCACCAGTGGTGCGGTGGTGGCCAGAATCAGGCCGGCCGCCCAGTTGAGCGGAAACACCACGCACAGCAGCATCAGCGGAATCAGCCCCGCGAGGCGTGTCTGCGGGCGGAAGTCGGCGTAGTAGCCGTGCAGTGATTCGACCTGGTCCCAGACGCGGTTGGCGAGACTGGCGCGATGCTGGCGACGCACCCACAGCGGGCCGAGTTCGGCGAAGCGCTGCAGCAGGCGCTCGCGCAGGCGACGGCGGATCTGTTGACTGGCGCGGGTGCCGGCATAGCCACGCAGGCCAGTGAGCGCGCCGCGCAGCGAGAGACTGGCGGCGAGCACCGCGATGGCCGGCCACAGTGTCGCCAGGCCTTCGCGGTCGATCGCCACGCCCTGGGCCAGACGGGCGATGGCCCAGGCCTGGGCGAGCAGCGCCAGCGTCGAGAGCAGGGCGCACAGGATGGCGAGCTGGGGCCAGCGGCCACCGGCACGTGCCAGTGTCTCCAGCCAGCGGCGTGGCACGAATTCTGCCGATGCAGTGGCATCGGTGGGGGAGGGTGAAACATCGGGTGCAGCGGCAGTTCGGGGCATTCATGCTCCTGCCGGTGGTGGCAGAGATAGTTGCAGGGAGGCGCTGGCGTCACGTCTCAAGGCAGAGAATGACGCATCTGGCGCAAGCTTACCGCCGAGAGAGCGTTGGTACACGGCGACGCACTGTCGCACATCTTCACCTTGCGTATAATATGCCCCAGCACTTGCTGCTGAGACAGCAGCGTGATTTCACGGCCCGGCAGTCAGTCATTGCCGAGACGCTTGTTGCCCTCTCTTCTCGAACTACTGGACTCCACATGACCGTTCGTACGCGCATCGCACCGTCGCCGACTGGTGATCCCCACGTCGGCACCGCCTACATCGCCCTGTTCAACCAGTGCTTCGCTCGTCAGCACGGTGGCGAGTTCATTCTGCGTATCGAGGATACCGATCAGACGCGTTCCACCGGCGAATCCGAGCAGATGATCCTCGACTCGCTGCGCTGGCTGGGCATCGAATGGGCCGAAGGCCCGGATGTCGGCGGTCCGCACGGCCCGTACCGTCAGAGTGAGCGTGGCGACATCTACGCCAGACACTGCCAGCAGCTGATCGATGCCGGCCATGCCTTCAAGTGCTATCGCACCAGTGAAGAGCTGGACGAGCTGCGCGAGTCGCGCAAGGCCGAAGGTCTGCACATGGCGCTCAAGCCGTCCGATCTCGCGCTGCCGGCAGAAGAAGTGGCACGTCGTGAAGCGGCGGGCGCGCCCTTCGTCATCCGCATGAACGTGCCGGAAAGCGGCACCTGTGTGGTCAAGGACATGCTGCGCGGCGAGATCGAGGTCGAGTGGGCCCAGGTCGATGCGCAGATCCTGCTCAAGTCCGACGGCATGCCGACCTACCACCTGGCCAACGTGGTGGATGATCACCTGATGGAGATCACCCACGTGCTGCGTGGCGAGGAGTGGATCAACTCGGCGCCCAAGCATCAGCTGCTGTATGAATACTTCGGCTGGCAGATGCCGGAACTGTGCCACATGCCGCTGCTGCGCAACCCGGACAAGACCAAGCTGTCCAAGCGCAAGAACCCGACGTCGATCCTCTACTACCGTCGCATGGGTTACCTGCCGGCGGCGGTGATCAACTATCTCGGCCGTCTCGGCTGGTCCATGCCGGACGAGCGCGAGAAGTTCACCCTGAGCGAGATGCAGGAGCACTTCGATATCCAGCGTGTCTCACTGGGTGGCCCGGTATTCGATGTCGAGAAGCTCAGCTGGCTGAACGGTCTCTACATCCGCGATCTGTCCGAGGACGAGCTGCTGAGCGAACTGCGTCAGTGGGCCTTCAACGAGTCCTACGTCAAGCAGATCCTGCCGGAAGTGAAGCCGCGTATCGAGACGCTGTCCGAGGCGATTCCGCTGGCCGGCCACTTCTTCTCCGGTCTGCCGGCCATCACGCCGGACGACTTCGCCAAGGCGAAGCTGGAAGGCGAAGACCTGGTGCGTCAGATGCAGTTCCTGACCTGGAAGCTTGAAGCCGTGAGCCGCTGGGACAAGGAGCATCTGCTGGCGGAAGTGAAGCTGCTCTCCGAGCACTTCGGGCTCAAGATGAAGGACTTCCTGGCACCGGTATTCGTGGCGGTGACCGGCTCGGCGACCTCCACCTCGGTGATGGACGCGATGGTCATTCTGGGCTCCGACATGACGCGCGCGCGTCTGCGTCACGCCGTGGCCGTGCTGGGTGGCGTCTCCAAGAAGGCCGCCAAGCGCTTCGAGAAGGAATATCGCGACCTGTAAGAATATCGCGATCTGCAAGGGTGTCTGCGATGTGCAGATGATGGCCCCCGTGACGTATGTCGTCATGGGGGCCATGTCTTGCAGCAGGGCGCTGAACAGCGCTTTCAGTGCTGATCAGCATCACGATGAGAATTGTGTGAAAAAGAAGTTGACGACCCCGAGGGTTATCAGTAAGATACGCCTCGTTCTTGAGAGACGGGGCCTTAGCTCAGCTGGGAGAGCGCAACACTGGCAGTGTTGAGGTCAGCGGTTCGATCCCGCTAGGCTCCACCAAGTTTCTCAAGCGACTGCGTCCCATTCGTCTAGTGGTCCAGGACACCGCCCTTTCACGGCGGTAACAGGGGTTCGAACCCCCTATGGGACGCCACTCTTCAGACATCTCGAGTCACCTTTCAGGTCTCGTGAAGTCAACAAAAAAGCACACCTTGCGGGGTGTGTTTTTTTTGTCCCTGATTCTGGCTTATGCACAGCCTGTGTGTCGGCAGAAAAGCATGTTATCCCCAAGTCGCCCTTGACAGACCCCGTGTCTTGTCCACTGTTCGCGCGCTGTCACATCTCCCCCTGCATCTCTTCCCAAAGTGCGGCCCCTGCGGCTGGCGCTTACGTCGTGTTACCAAAAATTTCTTTTATATCAATGGTTTATGCGCTGGTTAAATTTTGTGCAATCTGTTGGTAAGCCCGCTGTCATGCTGGTTCGCCGCGCTTGTCTAGGGGTTATCAACGAGGTTATCCACAGATAGTGTGGAAAAACCTGCCGAGCGCCGCTGCTGTCTGGGATGTTGCGCTGCGGCAAGAGAAAACGCCTCATTCCCGCGTCCATATGGCGTTGGAATGAGGCGTTTTCAGTGCGAGGCCGTGTGGTGCGATTCAGCTCGCTCGCATGTATTCAGTCCCGCTTCATCTGGAGAGGCGCTTGAGCAGCGAGGAGGTGTCCCAGCGATTGCCGCCCATGGCCTGCACGTCGGCATAGAACTGATCGACCAGCGCGGTCACCGGCAGGCTGGCATCGATGCGGCGTGCTTCCGCCAGGCAGATGTCGAGGTCCTTGCGCATCCAGTCGACGGCAAAGCCGTGATCGTACTCGTCCTTGATCATGGTGGCGTGACGGTTTTCCATCTGCCAGGAGCCGGCGGCACCCTTGGAGATCACCTCGATCACCGCCTCGCGATCCAGCCCGGCCTGCTCGGCGAAGTGCAGGCCCTCGGAAAGCGCCTGCACCAGCCCGGCAATGCAGATCTGATTGACCATCTTGGTGGTCTGGCCGGCACCGGTCTCGCCGATGCGCTTCACCATGCGACCGTAGTGCGTCAGCACCGGCTCGGCACGCGCGTAATCCGCCTCGCTGCCGCCACACATGATGGTCAGCACGCCATTCACGGCGCCTTGCTGGCCGCCGGAGACCGGTGCGTCGACGAAGCCGATGCCGGCCTCGGCTGCGGCGGCGGCCAGCTCGCGTGCCAGGTTGGCGCTGGCGGTGGTGTGGTCCACCAGCAGGCTGCCGCTCGCCATGCCGGCCAGCACACCGTCGTCGCTGTAGGTGACGCTGCGCACGTCATCATCATTGCCAACGCACATCAGCACGATATCGGCGCCCTCGGCGGCTTCTCGCGGGGTGGCGTGATGGCTGCCGCCGTACTCCTCGCTCCACTGCTCGGCGCGTGCACGTGTGCGGTTGTAGACCCGCACCTCAAGGCCTGCGCGTTTCAGATGGCCGGCCATGGGGTGACCCATGACACCGAGTCCGATGAAGGCGGCGGTACGTGGCGTTGTGTGTGTGTCTGACATGCTGGGGGCTCCTTGCCATCAATCAGGAATGAGGTTGCGCCGCTCGCGGTGGGGCGCATGGCGTGCCGGCGCGCACAGGACGTGAAGAGGCCGGTATATCAGCACGCTAGCACGTCCGGGGCGGGGATGGGGCGGCTTTATGGCTTGCTGTCAGGCAGGGGTTGCGCGCATGAGAGGCGACAGCCAAAAAAAACCGCCTCCGAAGAGGCGGTCTGTCCTGCAGGCGAATGACCCGATGTTGCCGGGTTGCCTGGTACTGAGTTGATTGGTGCTGGGTTACTTGGCCGGATAGTCGCGCTGCGGGTGGCCGGTGTAGAGCTGACGCGGACGGCCGATGCGGTGGCCGCCGGCGATCATCTCGTTCCAGTGGGAGATCCAGCCGATGGTGCGCGACATGGCGAAGATGACCGTGAACATGTTGGTCGGGATGCCGATCGCCTTGAGGATGATGCCGGAATAGAAGTCGACATTCGGGTACAGCTTGCGCTCGATGAAGTACTCGTCTTCCAGCGCGATCTGCTCCAGACGCTTGGCGATCTTGAGCTGCGGGTCGTCCGCCATGCCCAGCTGCTCCAGCACTTCGTCGCAGGTCTCTTTCATGACCTTGGCGCGCGGATCGAAGTTGCGATAGACGCGGTGACCGAAGCCCATCAGCTTGAACGGGTCTTCCTTGTCCTTGGCCTTGTCGATGAAGCGCTGGATGTTCTCCTCGGACTCTTCACCGATCTCGTCGAGCATGGCCAGCACGGCTTCGTTGGCGCCGCCGTGTGCCGGGCCCCACAGTGCCGCGATACCGGCGCTGATGCAGGCGAACGGGTTGGCACCGGTGGAGCCGGCCAGACGCACGGTAGAGGTCGAGGCGTTCTGCTCGTGGTCGGCGTGCAGCATGAAGATGGTGTCCATCGCCTTGGCGAACACCGGGTTGATCTTGTACTCCTCGCACGGGTTGCCGAACATCATGTACAGGAAGTTCTCGCCGTAGGAGAGGTCATTGCGCGGGTACATGAACGGCTGACCGATGTTGTACTTGTGGCACATGGCCGCCAGGGTCGGCATCTTGGCGATCAGGCGCACGGCGCTGACGTAGCGTTCCTTCTCGTTGGTGATGTTCAGGTTGTCGTGATAGAAGGCGGCCAGGCCACCGACCACGCCGCACAGGATCGCCATCGGGTGGGCGTCGCGACGGAAGCCCTTGAAGAAGTTGACGATCTGCTCATGCACCATGGTGTGGTTGCTGATCAGCTGGGCGAACTTGTCGTATTCCTCGTCGCTCGGCAGCTCTCCGAACAGCAGCAGGTAGCACAGCTCGATGTAGTTGGAGCTCTTGGCCAGCTGGTCGATGGGGTAGCCGCGATGCAGCAGCACGCCTTTCTGGCCATCGATGAAGGTGATGGATGATTCGCAGGCGGCAGTGGAGACGAAGCCCGGGTCGTAGGTGAACATGCCTTCGGCGGTCAGGCCGCGAACGTCGATGACGTCCTGGCCGAGCGTGCCGGAATAGACCGGGAACTCGATGCTCTTGTCGATACCGTCTACTGTCAATGTCGCTTTCTTGTCAGTCATGCCGACCTCCTCATTATTCGCGTAACTCTTTGACTTGCTTGCCATGCCGGGCTTGCATCAATCCCGCCCACTATAGAAGCCCGCGAAAGATTGTCAATTCGCCACACGGCGTAGAGACGCGCGCCATGCTGCTGTGCGTCAGTTCCCCGACGTTTACGTATCCCGTGGCGTCAGGTCGCGTCCTGTTCACTGCATTTTGTGCAATCCGTGGTTGCGGCCCTGCGACGTCATGCCATTTGTCATGCCAATGGCCAACCCCTATAATCCACCGTCGCGCGACTGGCGGGAAATTCGGCTCGGTACCGTGGATGGCCTGCGCCCGAGACCCTTCCTCAAACCACCGCCCCTGCGGGCTTGCGTCCGTGTTGGGCCAAGAGAGTGTGTAAGAGCCGTGAATAGCAAACGACCCGTAAATCTCGATCTGACGACGATAAAGTTCCCTCTCCCTGCGCTGACTTCAATCACCCACCGTATTACCGGCGTGATTCTGTTCGTGGGCCTGGTATTTGCGCTGTGGGCACTCGATGCCTCGCTGTCCTCCCCGGAAGGGTTCGAGGCAGTGCGCGACACCCTGGCGACCAACTTCCTGGCCAAGATCGTGGCCTGGGGCCTGCTGTCTGCCCTCGGTTTCCACTTCGTGGCTGGCATCAAGCACCTGCTGATGGACATGGATATTGGTGTCGAACTGGAAAGTGCTAATCGCAAGGCGCAGGTCACTGTCGTGATCAGTGCTGTTCTCGTGGTCCTGGCGGGAGTCTGGGTATGGTAAACAACATCACCAATTTCAGCCGCAGCGGTCTGTCCGACTGGGTGCTGCAGCGTGTTTCTGCCGTGATTCTGGCAGTCTATTCCGTGTTCATGGTCGGCTACCTGCTGCTCCATCCGAACCTCGACTACACCACCTGGAGTGGTCTGTTCGAGAACACGGCGATGCGCATCTTCTCTCTGATGGCATTCATCTCGATTGCCGCACACGCCTGGATCGGTCTGTGGACCGTGGCGACCGATTACATGAAGCCGACCGCACTGCGTTTCGGTTTCCAGGTCTTCGTCATCCTTGCGTTGTTCATCTTCTTGGTCTGGGGCGTTCAAGTCCTGTGGGGAGCCTGATACATGTCCACCATGCGTAGCCTGACATTCGACGCGATCATCATCGGCGGCGGCGGCGCTGGCCTGCGTGCCGGTCTCGAACTGTCCCAGTCCGGCAAGAAGACCGCCGTGCTGTCCAAGGTCTTCCCGACCCGCTCGCATACTGTCTCTGCCCAGGGCGGTATCACCTGTGCCATCGCTTCTGCTGATCCGAATGATGATTGGCGCTGGCACATGTATGACACCGTCAAGGGTGGCGATTACATCGCTGATCAGGACGCTGCGGAATATATGTGTACCGAAGGCCCGAAAGCGGTCTTCGAGCTTGAGCACATGGGTCTGCCGTTCTCCCGTTTCGACAACGGCCGCATCTATCAGCGTCCGTTCGGTGGCCAGTCCAAGGACTTCGGCAAGGGCGGCCAGGCGGCTCGTACCTGCGCCGCGGCTGACCGTACCGGTCACGCCCTGCTGCACACTCTGTATCAGGCCAACCTGAAGAACGGCACCGTCTTCCTCGACGAGTGGTACGCCATCGATCTGGTCAAGAATGCCAACGGCGATATCGTCGGCGTGATTGCCCTGTGCATCGAGACCGGCGAGACCGTGGTCGTGAAGTCCAAGGCCACCGTTCTGGCCACTGGCGGTGCGGGCCGTATCTACGCCTCCACCACCAATGCCCTGATCAACACCGGCGACGGTATCGGCATGGCACTGCGTGCCGGCCTGCCTGTCCAGGACATGGAAATGTGGCAGTTCCACCCGACCGGGATTCACGGTGCGGGCGTGCTGGTCACCGAAGGTTGCCGCGGTGAAGGTGGCTACCTGGTCAACAAGGACGGCGAGCGCTTCATGGAGCGTTATGCGCCGAACGCCAAGGACCTCGCGGGCCGTGATGTCGTCGCGCGCTCCATGGTGCTGGAAATCCTCGAAGGCCGTGGCTGTGGCGAGAATGGCGACCACGTCTTCCTGAAGCTGGATCACCTGGGCGAGGAAGTGCTGAACAAGCGCCTGCCGGGTATCTCCGAGCTGTCCAAGACCTTCGCGCACGTCGATCCGACCAACGCGCCGATCCCGGTCGTGCCGACCTGCCACTACATGATGGGCGGCATCGCCACCAACGTGCACGGTCAGGCCATCGCACAGAACGAAGACGGCAGCGACCGCATCGTCAACGGCCTCTATGCCGTGGGTGAAGTGGCCTGTGTGTCCGTTCACGGTGCCAACCGTCTGGGCGGCAACTCGCTGCTGGATCTGGTCGTCTTCGGCCGCGCCGCGGGCAAGTACATCGAAAGCGCGCTCAACGAAGGTGTCGAGTACCTCGAGCCGACGCAGAGCGACATCGATGCTGCCCTGGTGCGCCTGAACCGCTGGAACGAGTCCGAAAGCGGCGAGTCCGTGCCGGAACTCAAGCGCGAACTGCAGCAGATCATGCAGAACTCCTTCGGTGTCTTCCGTCAGGAAGACAAGATGGAAGAGGGCGTCAAGCAGCTGTCCGATCTACGTGAGCGTATCGCCAAGGCGGGTCTGTCCGACAAGTCTCAGGTCTTCAATACCGCGCGTATCGAAGCTCTCGAGCTGGACAACCTGATGGAAGTGGCGGAAGCCACTGCCATTGCGGCCCTGACCCGCAAGGAAAGCCGTGGTGCTCACTCCCGTTACGACTTCCCGGATCGTGATGACGAGAACTGGCTCAAGCATTCTCTGTTCTTCCCGAACGAGAAGCGTGTCGGCAAGCGTGATGTGAACTTCGCGCCGAAGACCGTCGAGCGTTTCGAGCCGAAGATTCGTACCTACTGAGTCTGAACCCAAGGCGCGCGTCGCGACCCGTTCGGGACGCCGCGCCTTGCTTCAGACCAAGTTCGCACTCGCTCGAGTTCACTCTCGCTTGAGTTCGCCGTGATCGAGGTGCGTGCAGGTCACCGCACGCACCTGACCCGTTTGCCCGGAGGGGAAACCATGCTTCAGGTATCCATATACCGCTACAACCCTGAAACCGATACTGCGCCGTACATGCAGGAGTTTCAGGTCGACACCCAGGGTCGTGACCTGATGGTGTTGAACGTGATGGAAATGCTCAAGGAACAGGACAGCTCGCTGGCCTATCGTCGCAGCTGCCGTGAAGGCGTCTGCGGTTCGGACGGCATGAACATGAACGGCAAGAACGGCCTGACCTGTGTCACCGCGCTGTCCGAAGTCGTCAAGGACAACAAGCTGGTGCTGCGTCCGCTGCCGGGCCTGCCGGTCGTGCGTGACCTGGTCGTCGACATGAGCATCTTCTACAAGCAGTACGAGCGCATCCAGCCGTACCTGCTCAACGACACGCCGGCGCCGGCCATCGAGCGTCTGCAGTCGCCGGAAGACCGTGACAAGCTCGACGGTCTCTACGAGTGCATCCTGTGTGCCTGCTGCTCGACTGCCTGCCCGTCCTTCTGGTGGAACCCGGACAAGTTCGTCGGTCCGAGCGGTCTGCTGCAGGCCTATCGCTTCCTGGCGGACTCGCGTGACACCGCCACCAAGGAGCGTTTGAGCGAGCTGGACGACCCGTTTGCCGTATTCCGTTGTCGCGGAATCATGAATTGTGTCGCGGTTTGCCCCAAGGGTCTGAACCCGACACGTGCCATCGGCAAGATTCGTGAGCTTTTGCTGGCAAACGCCACTTAAAAGCCGCGCCTTAGCTTGCTATGATGCACGTCAGCTGCGGCAGGGTGTCACACCTTGTCGCAGCGCACAGCTTGCTGAAGCCGGTGCCTTGTGCACCGGCTTTTGACGATAAAAGAAGACTCAGATGGTGAAGGCCTCCATGGTTTCGCCATACAGGGCATAATCGAGTGACGCCGACAGCGCTTGTCAGGCGCCTACCCCACCCCATCAGTCAGGGTGACCGAGAGATGCAAGAAGGCACAATGGAGTTGATGTGGCGCACTTCCCATATGAGCGGGGGGAATGTCCACTACGTAGAAGATCTCTACGAGCGTTATCTTGTCGACCCGAATGAGGTTCCCGACGAGTGGCGCAACTACTTTGATACTCTGCCGCGTCATGACGGCAGCCCCTCCCAGGATGTTCCGCTAGCGCCGATCCGTGATCAGTTCTACGAGATGGGTCGCAACAGTCGCCGCCCGGTGGCTGTCTCTGCGGGCGAAAGCAGCGAGAACAAGAAGCAGGTTCGTGTTCTCCAGCTGATCAACGCCTACCGCTTCCGTGGCCACCAGAAGGCGGATATCGATCCCCTCGGTCTGCGCAAGCCGGCACCGGTACCGGACCTCGAACTGTCCTTCCATCAGCTGTCCGCCGCTGACATGGACGTCGAGTTCCAGACCGGCTCGCTGTTCCTCGGCAAGGATGTTGCACCGCTCAAGGAAATCCACGCCGCGCTCGAGCAGACCTACTGCCGCAGCATCGGCGCCGAGTTCATGCACATCGTCAACACGGAAGAGAAGCGCTGGCTGCAGCAGCGTTTCGAGTCCGTACGTTCCAAGCCGAACTTCTCACGCGATGTCCGTCATCACGTGCTGGAACGTCTGACCGCCGCCGAAGGCCTCGAGAGCTATCTCGCCAGCAAGTACCCGGGCACCAAGCGCTTTGGTCTGGAAGGCGGCGAATCCTTCATTCCGATGATGGATGAGCTGATCCAGCGCAGCGGCAAGTACGGTACCAAGGAAGTCGTGATCGGCATGGCCCACCGTGGCCGTCTCAACCTGCTGGTCAACCTGCTGGGCAAGAGCCCGTCAGAGCTGATCGAGGAATTCGATGGCAAGAAGCAGATTGCCAAGGGTTCCGGCGACGTGAAGTACCACCAGGGCTTCAGCTCGAATGTCATGACCCCGGGCGGCGAAGTCCACCTGGCGCTGGCGTTCAACCCGTCGCACCTGGAAATCGTCTCTCCGGTGGTGGAAGGCTCCGTGCGTGCCCGTCAGGACCGTCGCGAAGACAGCGAAGGCGACAGCGTACTGCCGATCTCCATCCACGGTGACGCGGCATTCGCCGGTCAGGGCGTGGTCATGGAAACCTTCCAGATGTCGCAGACCCGTGCCTACAAGACGGGCGGTACCGTGCATGTCGTCATCAACAACCAGGTGGGCTTCACCACCTCGCGTGCCGATGACGCTCGCTCGACCGAATACTGCACCGACATCGCCAAGATGGTTCAGGCGCCGATCATCCACGTCAATGGAGATGATCCGGACGCCGTGCTGCACGCCGCTCAGGTCGCCATCGACTACCGCCAGCAGTTCAAGCGTGACGTCGTGCTCGACCTCGTGTGTTACCGCAAGCGCGGTCACAACGAAGCCGACGAGCCGTCCGGTACCCAGCCGCTGATGTACGCCAAGATCAAGTCCCAGAAGACTGCCCGCGAGAAGTATGCGGACCGTCTGGTCGAGGAAGGCGTGCTCAGCGCGGAAGAGACCAAGCACCTGGTCGATCAGTACCGTGCCGACCTGGATGCCGGCAACCACGTTGCCAATGCGCTGGTGAAGCAGCCCAACACCGGTCTGTTCGTCGATTGGACGCCGTACCTGGGCCACGAGTGGACCGGCGTCGCCGATACCTCGATGGACATGAAGCAGCTGCAGGCCCTCGCCAACAAGATGTGCGAAGTGCCGGACGGCATCTCGGTCCAGCGTCAGGTCAACAAGATCTACGAAGACCGTCGCAAGATGGCCGCCGGTGGCATGCCGCTGAACTGGGGCTTCGCCGAGACACTGGCCTACGCCACCCTGGTCGATGCCGACCATCCGGTGCGTATCACCGGTCAGGATGTGGGTCGCGGTACCTTCTCCCACCGTCATGCGGTGGTGCACAACCAGAAGGATGGCGACACCTACGTGCCGCTGCAGCACATCAAGGATGGTCAGGCGACCTTCACCATCCATGACTCCTACCTCTCCGAGGAAGCGGTGCTGGCCTTTGAATATGGCTATGCCACCACCATGCCCAAGGCATTGGTCGTGTGGGAAGCCCAGTTCGGTGACTTCGCCAACGGCGCCCAGGTGGTGATGGACCAGTTCATCTCCTCCGGCGAGAGCAAGTGGGGCCGCCTGTGTGGTCTGACCATGCTGCTGCCGCACGGCTACGAGGGTCAGGGCCCGGAGCACAGCTCCGCACGCCTCGAGCGTTACCTCCAGCTGTGTGCCGAGCACAACATGCAGGTATGCATGCCGACCACGCCGGCGCAGATCTATCATCTGCTGCGTCGTCAGGTCATCCGCTCGCTGCGCAAGCCGCTGGTCGTGCTGTCACCCAAGTCTCTGCTGCGTCACAAGGAAGCGACTTCCACCCTCGACGAGCTGGCCGATGGCCGCTTCGAGATGGTGCTGTCCGACAAGGGCAACCTGGAAGCTTCCAAGGTCAAGCGCGTCGTGCTGTGTGCGGGCAAGGTCTACTATGACCTGGCCGCCTATCGCGCCGAGCAGGGCCGTGAAGATGTTGCCATCATCCGTGTCGAGCAGCTCTATCCCTTCCCGAAGGAAGAGCTCCAGGCCGCCATCGCCGACTACGAGAATCTCGAGCAGGTGATGTGGTGCCAGGAAGAGCCGCTCAACCAGGGTGCCTGGTATCAGAGTCAGCACCATATGCGTCAGGTCGCTGAGCAGCACCGTCAGGGGCTTGGCATGAGCCTGGACTTCGCCGGACGCCCGGCCTCTGCGGCACCTGCCGCGGGCTACATGTCCGTTCATAACGAGCAGCAGCGCCAGCTGGTCGACGACGCCTTCAACAAGTAAAGGCTCGCGACCCGCAAGGGCACCGAGAGAGAATTGAGTTAAGGAACTCCAATGGCTATCGATATCAAAGCGCCGTCTTTTCCGGAATCCGTCGCCGAAGGCACTGTGGCGACCTGGCACAAGCAGCCCGGCGACAGCGTCGAGCGTGACGAGCTGATCGTCGAGATCGAGACCGACAAGGTCGTGCTGGAAGTCGTCGCACCGCAGGACGGCACCCTGGGCGAGATCAAGGTTCAGGAAGGCGACACCTGCGAGTCCGAGCAAGTGCTGGGCTCCATCGGTGACGCAGACGCCGCTGCGTCTTCTGACGCCAAGGACGACTCCGCCGCTGAAGAGAGCAAGGACGACGCCAAGGCCGAGAGCAAGCCGGCCGCCGGTGGCGAAGGCAAGACGCTGGAAGTCAAGGCGCCGAGCTTCCCGGAATCCGTTGCCGAAGGCACCGTCGCCACCTGGCACAAGAAGGTCGGTGAAGCCTGCGAGCGCGACGAGCTGATCGTCGAGATCGAGACCGACAAGGTCGTGCTGGAAGTCGTGGCTCCGGCCGACGGCGCCCTGAGCGAGATCAAGGTCGAGGAAGGCGATACCTGCGAGACCGAAGCCGTGCTGGCACTGTTCAGTGCTGGTGCTTCCGGTGGCGCCGCGCCGGCCGCTGAGGCAAGCGACGACAAGTCCGGCTCTGACGAAGGTCAGGACGAGAAGGTCGGCGACAAGATCCTCGCCCCGGCAGCACGCAAGATGGTGGCCGAGCACGATCTGGACGTCAGCAAGCTGGTCGGTACCGGCAAGGGCGGTCGCGTGCTGAAGGAAGACGTGGCCAAGGCCGTCAAGGAAGGCACTGCGGCCAAGTCCGCTGCCAAGCCGGCTGCCAAGTCCGGCGCTTCCAAGTCCGATGCCAAGGCCGCGCCGAAATCTGCACCGACCTTCGAGGGCGAGCGTCCCGAGAAGCGCGTGCCGATGAGCCGCATGCGTCAGACCATCGCCAAGCGTCTGGTCAATGCCCAGCAGACCGCCGCCATGCTCACCACTTACAACGAAGTGGACATGAGCGCGGTGATGGAACTGCGCAAGCAGTACAAGGACACCTTCCAGAAGGTGCACGACACCAAGCTCGGCTTCATGGGCTTCTTCGTCAAGGCGGCCACCGAAGCGCTCAAGCGCTTCCCGGACGTCAATGCCTCCATCGACGGCACCGACATCGTCTACCACGGTTACCAGGACATCGGTGTTGCCGTGTCTTCCGACCGCGGTCTGGTCGTGCCGGTGCTGCGTGATACCGACACCATGAAGCTCGCCGATGTCGAAAAGACCATCGTGGACTTCGGTCAGCGTGCCCGCGCCGGCAAGCTGGGCATCGATGAGATGCAGGGCGGTACCTTCACGATCACCAACGGCGGCATCTTCGGTTCCCTGATGTCCACCCCGATCCTGAATCCGCCGCAGACCGCCATCCTGGGCATGCACAAGATCCAGGAGCGTCCGATGGCCGTGAACGGTCAGGTCGTCATCCGTCCGATGATGTATCTGGCACTGTCCTACGATCACCGCATGATCGATGGCAAGGATGCAGTCCAGTTCCTCGTCGCCATCAAGGACCTGCTGGAAGATCCGGCTCGTTTCCTGCTCGACGTCTGAGACCGCAATGTCTCACGTCCTTGAGGATCTCGAGGGCGTGAGCGGCCCCGGCGGGTGGCACTGACACTCGCCGGGTTGCCAACCCGAATCGAACTGCACCAACAGGAAGAGACATGGCCGATAAATTTGATGTGATCGTCATTGGCGCTGGCCCTGGTGGCTATGTTGCCGCTATCCGCGCTGCTCAGCTGGGTCTGAAGACCGCCTGCGTCGAGAAGTGGGTCAACAAGGAAGGCAAGGTCGTTCACGGCGGTACCTGCCTGAACGTCGGCTGCATTCCGTCCAAGGCATTGCTGGAAACCTCGCACAAGTACGTCGAAGCGCGTGATGAATTCGCCGAACTGGGCATCAAGGCCGACGGCGTCGAGATCGACGTGGCCAAGATGATCGAGCGCAAGGCGCAGATCGTGAAGAACCTGACCGGCGGTATCTCCGGTCTGTTCAAGGCCAACGGTGTCACCGCGCTGGAAGGTACCGGCAAGGTGCTGCCGAACAAGCAGGTCGAAGTGACCGATCACGACGGTGGCAAGGCGACCTACGAAGCCGAGAACATCGTCATCGCGTCCGGTTCCGTGCCGGTCGAGATTCCGCCCACGCCGCTGACCGAAGGTCTGATCGTCGATTCCACCGGCGCGCTCGAGTTCGACGAAGCGCCGAAGCGTCTGGGTGTCATCGGTGCCGGTGTCATCGGTCTCGAGCTCGGTAGCGTGTGGAGCCGTTGCGGTTCTGAAGTCACCGTGCTGGAAGCGGTCGACAGCTTCCTGCCGATGGTCGATGCGGCCGTCGCCAAGGAAGCCCAGAAGCTGCTCAAGAAGCAGGGTCTGGACATCAAGCTCGGCGCCCGTGTGACCGGTTCCGACATCAAGGACAGTGAAGTCGTCGTCAAGTACACCGACGCCAACGGCGAACAGGAACAGACCTTCGACAAGATCATCGTCGCGGTCGGCCGTCGTCCGTACACCCAGAGCCTGCTCGACAGCGATGTCGGCATCAATCTGGACGAGCGTGGCTTCATCCACGTCGACGACCAGTGCGCGACCAGCGTGCCGGGCGTCTACGCCATCGGCGACGTGGTGCGTGGCCCGATGCTGGCGCACAAGGCCTCTGAAGAGGGCGTGATGGTTGCCGACATCATCGCCGGCCACAAGGCCGAGATGAACTACGACGCCATCCCGAGCATCATCTACACCTTCCCGGAAGTGGCGTGGGTCGGCAAGACCGAGCAGCAAGCCAAGTCCGAAGGCATCGAAGTCAAGACCGGCAGCTTCCCGTTCGCGGCAAGCGGTCGTGCCATGGCCAACAATGCCACTGAAGGTCTGGCCAAGATCATTGCCGACGCTGAGACTGATCGCGTCCTGGGCGTTCACATCATCGGCCAGCATGCCGGTGAGCTGATCGCACAGGGTGTGACTGCCCTCGAGTTCGGCGCAAGCGCCGAAGACCTCGCACTGATCTGCACGGCTCACCCGACACTGTCGGAAGCCGTGCACGAAGCCGCGCTGGCCGTTGACGGGCATGCGATTCACATCGCAAACCGCAAGAAGCGCAAGTAAGCGTCCTTCCGAACAAGAGGCGCGTCGCCCCGGCCAGGCCGGGGCGAACGGTGGCAGTGGCATCTTGCGACTGCCGTTCGAGTCTAATGCAACCAATGGCATGACACGATGAACCTTCACGAATATCAGGCAAAACAACTTTTTGCCGACTATGGCCTGCCGGTGTCCAAGGGCTTTGCCGTTGACACCCCGGAAGACGCTGCTGAAGCGTGCAAGAAGATTGGCGGCGACAAGTGGGTCGTCAAGGCACAGGTCCACGCAGGTGGCCGCGGCAAGGCTGGCGGCGTCAAGCTGGTCGACAGCGCACAAGCCGCTTCCGACTTCGCGACCCAGTGGCTGGGCAAGAACCTGGTGACCTACCAGACTGACGAAAACGGTCAGCCGGTCACCAAGATTCTCGTCGAGAACTGCACCGACATCGCCGAAGAGCTGTACCTGGGCGCCGTCGTTGACCGCACCACTCGTCGCATCGTCTTCATGGCTTCCACCGAAGGCGGCGTGGAAATCGAGAAGGTTGCTGAAGAGACGCCGGAAAAGATCCTGAAAGCCGAGATCGATCCGCTGGTCGGCGCACAGCCGTACCAGGCGCGTGAACTGGCCTTCAAGCTGGGTCTGAACCCGACCCAGATCAAGCAGTTCACCAAGATCTTCCTGGGTCTGGCGAAGATGTTCGCCGACAAGGATTTCGCGCTGCTGGAAATCAACCCGCTGGTCATCACCGACGAAGGCAACCTCCACTGCCTCGACGGCAAGATCAACATCGACGCCAACGCCGTCTACCGTCACCCGGACCTGCAGGCGATGCACGATCCGTCTCAGGAAGACGAGCGTGAAGCGCATGCTGCCAAGTTCGAACTGAACTACGTTGCCCTCGACGGCAACATCGGCTGCATGGTCAACGGCGCAGGCCTGGCGATGGGCACCATGGACATCGTCAACCTGTCTGGCGGCAAGCCGGCCAACTTCCTCGACGTGGGTGGCGGTGCTACCAAGGAACGCGTTGCAGAAGCATTCAAGATCATCCTGTCCGACGACAACGTCAAAGCTGTTCTGGTGAACATCTTCGGCGGCATCGTGCGTTGTGACATGATCGCCGAAGGCATCATCGGTGCCGTCGAGCAGGTCGGTGTCAACGTGCCGGTCGTGGTGCGTCTGGAAGGTAACAACGCTGAACTCGGCGCCAAGAAGCTGGCCGAAAGCGGTCTGAACATCATCGCTGCTACCAGCCTGACTGACGCGGCGCAGCAGGTTGTCAAAGCTGCGGAGGGCAAGTAATGAGCATTTTGATCGACAAGAACACCAAGGTGATCTGCCAGGGCTTCACTGGCGGCCAGGGTACCTTCCACTCTGAACAAGCCATCGCCTACGGCACCAAGATGGTCGGTGGCGTGACGCCGGGCAAGGGTGGTCAGACTCACCTGGGCCTGCCGGTGTTCAACACCGTCGCCGAAGCCGTTGCCGAGACTGGCGCTGAAGCGTCCGTCATCTACGTGCCGGCACCGTTCTGCAAGGATTCCATCCTTGAAGCGGCCAATGCAGGCATCAAGCTGATCGTCTGCATCACCGAAGGCGTGCCGACTCTCGACATGCTGGAAGTCAAGGTCAAGTGCGACGAGCTGGGCGCGCGCGTCATCGGTCCGAACTGCCCGGGTGTCATCACTCCGGGTGAGTGCAAGATCGGTATCATGCCGGGTCACATCCACCAGCCGGGCAAGGTCGGTATCGTGTCTCGTTCCGGCACCCTGACCTACGAAGCCGTCAAGCAGACCACTGACCACGGTTTCGGTCAGTCCAGCTGTGTCGGCATCGGCGGCGATCCGATCCCGGGTTCCAACTTCATCGACATCCTCGAGATGTTCGAGAAGGACCCGAAGACCGAAGCCATCGTCATGATCGGCGAGATCGGCGGTTCTGCTGAAGAAGAAGCTGCTGCCTACATCAAGGCGAACGTCACCAAGCCGGTCGTCTCCTACATCGCTGGTGTGACTGCGCCTCCGGGCAAGCGCATGGGCCATGCAGGCGCCATCATCTCCGGCGGCAAGGGTACTGCCGACGAGAAGTTCGCGGCTCTGGAAGCAGCTGGCGTCAAGACTGTGCGTTCACTCGCGCAGATCGGCGATGCCATCAAGGAAGTCACTGGCTGGTAAGCCATTGATCTCCTGACAGCGATCGGCGTCAAGCGGATCGCATGTCACCGAAAGGGCAGGCCCACAGGGCCTGCCCTTTTTTCGTTTCTACCCCTCACCAGTCTCTCTCTAGTGCATGCCGGCGGGTCTACCTGCGGCCGTTGGCGTAGGCGAGGGGAGAGGTGTTTCGGCTGATGCAGGCGGGGCAGGTGCGTTCATATCAAGCAGTTGCTAATCTGATGACTGTTCATTGGCACCTGACCAAGCGACACGTGCAGATGCCCCACGGCGCAACACGACTCACTGATAAGGATGTTCCATGCTCAAGTCATTCCCCGCCCTTACGCGTTCTGCGCGCCTGCTGGCGCTGCTGTCCCTGCCGTTGGCTGCTGGCATGCCGCTGTCTGCCAGTGCAGATTCCGGCGCGGCGGCAGCCTCCGCCCCTGAAGCTTCAGCGAGCATGCAGGTGCCTGCCAAGGGCATCGAGTCGGTGACCAGTCGTGATGATGTCGCCAGCGTCCAGGCGCGTCTCGAGACGGCGCTCAAGGCCAAGGGGCTGACGCTGTTCAGCGTCATCGATCATGAGGCGGGTGCCGAGAAGGTCGGCATGGAGCTGCCCGCGACGCATACCGTCATCTTCGGCAATCCCAAGGTGGGCACCCTGTTGATGCAGTGCAACGGGGCGGCCGCCCTGGACCTGCCGCAGAAGATGCTGATTCGCGCCGTGGAGGGCGGCAGCGTGATCGAGTGGAATGACCCGCAGTACATGGCCAATCGTCATGATCTGGGCGACTGCAAGCTGCCGCTGGACAAGATCGCGGGGCTGCTCAAGGGGCTGGCCGCCGAAGCGGCGGGTCAATGAAGGCAGCGCTCATCACGTGTCGATGCTGATATCGTGAACTGACAGCGAGCGCTGACGATCAGCCAGGACGAGAAACAAGCAGGACGAGAAAGCCGGACTCCTCACGGAGTCCGGCTTTTTGATGTTCCCCTGCCAGGGATTGACTTGTGTTATAGGGGAGCTTGCAGGGCTGCTCGTAGAGCTCTTACAGAGCCTCACCGTGCTGCTTCAGCCACTGTACGGCGCGGTCCGGGTAGTCAGTGAAGACGCCATCGACCTTGGCGTCGACGAAGAAGGCGCGCAGCATGTCGTCGTAATCGCTGGCCCAGTCCGGGATGCGGCCTTCATCGAGGCGGAAGGTGTAGGGCATCACGATCAGGCCCTGCGCATGGGCTTCCTCGACCATTGGTGTGACCTTGATGTCGTCCCGGGTCGAGCTGTCCTCGATCACCATCGGCTTCCACGGCCCGATGCCATCGGCGTAGGTGGCGATGCGCTGCATGCCGCCCTCCTGATACATCCAGTCATAGTCGTAGGGCTCAAGCTTGCCAGCCGCATCCGGCTGGAAGGTCATGTCCCAGCTGGTCTCGCCCATCAGCTGCACCAGACGCAGGTCCATCTTCATTTCGGGCTGCAGCGTGTCGTGGATGCGCTTGAGGCCATTGGGATCGAAGACCTGCACGACGGCATTGTCATCGTGCGCGACGTAGCCGTAGTGCTTGAGGGTCTCGAGCACGGCTCGCGAGACCTGCTTGCCTTCCGACTGGTGGAACCAGGGCGCCTTGATCTCCACATACAGGCCGACATCACGTCCGGTGGAGTGATTCAGGCCCTGAATCATCTCGATCTCTTCACTCAGGGTGTGCAGGCCGAAGTGCGACTTGCCCAGCGGAAAGCGCTCAGGGTAGTCGGCGACCTGCTCGCCATCCTTGACGGTGAAGCCCTCGCTGAACGACAGCTTGCGCAGCTCATCCAGCGTGAAGTCGATGGCGTAGTAGCGGCCATCATCACGCGCACGCTCGGGGAAGACCTCGGCGACATTGGTCACGCGGTCCAGGAAGCGGTCGTGCAGTACCACCAGCTGGTCATCCTTGCTCATCACCACATCCTGCTCGAGGAAGTCGGCGCCCTGGGCGTAGGCCATCGCCTTGGCCGCCAGGGTGTGCTCCGGCAGGTAGCCCGAGGCTCCCCGGTGGGCGACCACGACCTTGTCGGTGCCATGGCCGGGGTCGATGCTGCGCAGGGGCCTGTCATCAGCGAGTGCCGCTGAGGTCGAGGTGGCCAGCAGCGAGCCGACCACGCCCATCATGGCCAGTGGGCGGCGAATGCGGGCGGAAGTCGGGTGACGCTGGGAAGGATGCGGCATGTGAGATCACCTTGAGCTGTGGTTATTGTATGGCCGTTCAATAAAGCCGCCTGCCAACATAACAAAGTCTTATTCATATGGCGATGATCAAGTGTTTTTCATGATGATGTCTGCAGCGATGCTCGCTCGCCCCGTCATGTGGTCGCCGAGCGACGCTTGAGCAAGCTTCCCAGCATGCTGCGTCCCGCCATCACGAAGAACACCGGGGCGCCGGCGATCAGGTAGAAATAGAAGGTCACCGCTCGCCAGATCACCACGGCCGCCGCGGCACTGGCGGCGCCGATCATCGGACTGAGCAGGGCAGTGGAGGACAGCTCCGCGCCTCCGGCACCGCCGGGCAGCAGCGTCAGCTGGCCCGCTGCCAGAGAGAGCATCTGCACGATGAAGGTCCAGCTCCAGTCAATGTCCTGTCCCAGGCCGGACACGGCCAGATAGAGGATCGAATAGCGCAGCAGCCAATGGGCACAGCAGAGCAGGAAGATCAGACTCAGCGTCAGGCGCGGCAGGGCGAGCGTCTCGACCAACGCATGGCGGAAGTGGATCAGGCCGCGAGCCAGCTTGACGCGTGAGCGATGGCGTACCTTGAGCCAGCGCAGCAGGCGTCCGCTGGTCTTGAGCAGGCGCCGATGATGCTTGCCCAGCGCGGCCAGCAGGCCAAAGCCGATGATCAGCAACAGCGCCGGCACGGCCAGCATCCACCCCAGGCGCAGGTCGATGGTATGCGAGAGGGCGTAGAGCCCGATGCTGGCCAGCGCCGAGAGGAAGAACAGCATGTCGGTGATCTGATCGACCGCGAATACCGCCGTGGCCTGCGCCGGGCGCACCCCCTGACGTGACAGCAGTCCCATCAGGGTAAGCGGGCCGCCACTGCCGCCGGGGGTGGCGCTGATGGCGAATTCGGTCGCCATCACCATGCCGACGGCGCGCCGTTGCCCCAGATGACCGCCACGCCCAGCCAGCAGCAGACGCAGCCGGCCGGCGTTCAGGTTCCAGCACATCACGATCATGCCCAGCATCAACAGGAAGGTGTCGAGGGGGAACTGGCGCAGCTGGCCACCCAGTCCGCTGCCACCCAACACCAGCGGTATCGCGATGACCATCACAAGGCCAGCACCCAGTAACCAGAGGGCACGATTCATGGCAGATTCCCGCAGCGGGTTGTCACAAGGCCCATACGACGGGACTCATCCGGTAGGTGGGTATCAGGCAGCACTGTGGGCCGCCTGGTGCGAGTTCAGTTGCGCCGTGTCAGACGTGGCGGGGCTGAGCAGCCCCTGCTGCGTCAGCCAGCCGATCTTGGTCATCGGCTGGCGCCCTTCATCGAGCAGGCGCTCGACCAGCGTCAGCCAATACTGGCGCGAGCGTGCATGGCGCATGTCGACCGGATGCAGGCCCAGACGCAACACCGGCGCCTGTTGCTCGCGGCTCAGCTTGCGCTGCGTCACCCACTGCGACATCAGGCGGCGTGGCGCCGAGCGTGCGCTCCACACGAGTCCGGGCGCATCGATGACCGTGAAGTCAGGCAGTCGATAGAGATGTTGGGGGTCGCTGGTGTAGCGGAAGTCGAGGGACTTCAGCGCCTTGCGAGTGCCGTCACTCATCAGCCAGGCAGGGGCCACGAAGCCGTCCAGTGGCCAGCCGAGACGCTTGAAGAGTGCAGCGCCTTCCAGCAGGCGTCGTTTGGCTTCGGCCTCATCGAGGGGGTAGAACTCGCCCTCCCAGGTCAGTACGCGGCGCATCAGGTAATCGCGCGGGGTGCGGGGGGCTGGCGCGTCATCGCAGTGATGGAAGCCATGCAGGGCAAGCTCGTCCCCCTGTTGGCGGCGAGAGTCCAGCAGGGCGATGAATTCCGGAGCGTCTTCCAGGGCGCTGCGATGATGGAAGTCAGGCACCACCAGCCAGGTGATCGGGCAGGGGTGGTTCAGGCGCGCCTGGCAGAGGGCATCCACCTCGGCGACGAAGTCCCGGTAGTCGGTCCAGGTCTCGGGCGCGACATCATGCAGGACCAACAGAAAGTGCTGCTTGGCAGCCGGCGATTCAGCCATGGGTCACCTCCTCGAGTACCGGTTGCATGCGAGTCCCGGTGACCGCGTGATAATGCCCGAGCAGACCATCCACGACACGGTCCCAGGCATGGTGTTTCTCGACATGCCGCCGCGCCTGGCGACCCAGTGCGGCGGGGTCATTGGCGAAGACTTCCTGCACGGCACGCGCCATGGCATGCGGCGAGTGCGGGTTGCAGAGCTGACCGCAGCCCAGTGGCACATTCTCGGCCAGTGCGCCGGCGCGTGCCGCCACCACCGGTGTGCCGCAGGCCATGGCTTCCAGTACCACCAGACCGAAGGTTTCCTGGGTGCCGGCATGCAGCAGCACATCCACCGAGGCCACCAGACGCGCCACTTCGGTGCTGCTGCAGAAATGCCCGGTCACGCTGACATTGTCGGGCAGATGCCGCGGCATGCCCGAGCCGATCAACAGCAGATGGTAGTCGGGGCCGAGCAGGCGAGCGGCCTCCAGCAGCTCATCCAGATTCTTCTCGCGTGACCCGCGGCCGGCGAAGGCCAGCAGGCGCACGTGGTCTTCCAGGCCAAGCTCGCGGCGCAGGCTCTCATCGCGGCAGTCAGGGTGGAAGGTGGAAAGATCGACTCCCAGTGGCTGGATATGGACATTGTCGACGCCGAGCCGGTCGAGCCGGTCGGCCATCACCTGGCTGGGGGCCAGCACGCGATCGAAATGGCGATAGAGGCGTTTGACGTAGCGATCGACGTTGGCCCCTGACCACTCGCCCAGGCGATTGGTGATCAGGCGTGGCAGGTCCGAGTGATAGAAGCCCAGCACCGGGACATCGAGCTTGCGACCGGCATCGAGTGCCGCCCACGCCGTGACGTAGGGGTCGCCGGCCTCGATGACATCCGGCTGCAGTGCCAGCAGCGTGCTGACCCAGCCGCCCCGGCGCAGGGGGAAGCGATAGCCGTTGCCGAAGGGAATGGGCGGAGCCGGCACGCTGTAGAGGTCATCACTGACACTGGTGGTCTCGCCGGGGACCAGCAGGCTGTGACGAACATCGGGCCGCTTCCGCAGACGTCGTCGCTTGGCTTCCAGGTAGGTTCTGACCCCGCCACTGGAGGGGGCATGGAACATGGTCATGTCAGCGATATGCACACGGACTCCTCAAGACCGCTTTACCGGTCGTGCGCGATGAAGATGAATCCCGACGTCACTGCCCGCCATGGCTGCCTTGTCGTGCTTCAGGGTGCTCCCGGGTGCTTGAGAAAGACGCAATCGAGCACGCAGATTCCAGCAAGCCAGTGGCAATGACGAACGAGCCTCTGGTCAAGTCATGGGGGGAACCCGACGTGAAACCAAGGGCACGAGGCATGACATGCGGTGTCGCGCGTGACGAGACGCCTCGCCACGCGATGTTCCACACTGCGGCTGGCAATGACGTTACATCAGGAGATGACTGGTCTGTGTGACAACAGGGAACAATGTTGGTGCGATGCGCTCCCGCTCTCGGACATTTGTCATCAAGCTCTTGGCATCAGGCTCCTGGCATCAGGTTTACTGCGAGGGGGGAAGAAAGACGTTTTGCCATGCTGGCGTGCTCCAGCAGGGAGCGCGTCAGCTGGCCTCTGCCTGGCGCTGCGCAAGAGAAGCCATACGACTGGCAAAAAAAGACCCTGTCCGGAGCCACCGGACAGGGCAAGTGCGTGCACTACAGGAATACAGGGGGCGACAGGGGGGAGGGTCGCCGGAGCGGGCATTGCAGGGTCTAGCAGTGGATCGACTCAGTCATGTCTGGCATCCGTGCCTGGTGTTGCATGGGGTCCTGGCATCGTTATCTGTCCTGATGGAGGGAGATCGGGCGTCATCACGCCAGTCCATGCTGGGACAGGTGCAGGGCGCTGGGCATTGCCTGGCCAAGCTCCTGCGAGAAGGCGGCTTCCGGCTCGGCTGGGCGCTGGCTGGCGAGCAGTACAAGGCTCAGCAGCAGGCCGGCGGCCAGCAGCAGACGGTTGCGGGTGCGGCGACGATCACGTTCCAGCAGCATCGCGACATGTTCCATCGCTTCACGTTGAATCTCACGCTGGCGCTCCGGAGAGGTGGAGCTGCCATCCGAGCTTCTGCCTGAGCTGCTGTCTGCTCCGGCGTCGACACGGGCATAGCTCATGGCCGGGTGACGAACGATGGCGGCATGCTCGGCCAGGTGACGCAGTGAAGTCGCTGCAGTGGAGCGATGAGTTTTCATTTCCGGGTCCTCGCATGGACGAACTTCATCAGGGACAGGCTTCAGTCATTCGCGCTTGGTCAATCCAGTAACGCTGCAGCAGTGAAAGCAGATGTCGTGTGTCGATGTGAGGAGTATAGCGTGAGCTTCTGTTTCACAAAATTACAATTTCTCACGCTTGGTACACGCACCGTATACGCAATGCACAAGAACGAAAAACGCCCCGGGCGCAGAGCACTCCGGGGCGTAGATGGCCGTGGCAATTGCCCGTGATGACAAGGCAGTTACATACGGCAGTGGTGGGTCGCGGCTTATTCGGCCGGACGACCTACCAGTGAACGACGCTCTTCACGGGCTTCGGTCAAGGAGACCTTGATGATGTCGCCCAGTGAGTAACGCAGCTCGTCTTCGATGCGCACGCGGCCTTCCTTGTCATCGATCGCGACCTTCTTGCGATCGCTGTGGATCAGCGGTGCCGGAATGAAGACGCTGGCGCCATTCTCTTCCAGACGCACACGCATGCCGCCACGACGGATGTCGATGATCTCGCCAGTGAAGACCTGCTGTTCTTCGGCGGCCTTGGTCAGGTAGCGCACGTAGAGCCAGTCCTTCACATCGCGCTCGGCCATGCGGTTGAGACGACGACGTTCGCTGAGGTGCTCGGTCAGCTGCTCGGTGGCTTCCGCCGGCACGTCCTGGCCGAGAATCACGCGCTTGATCAAGCGGTGGTTGACCATGTCGCCGTACTTGCGGATCGGCGAGGTCCAGGTCGCGTAGGCTTCCAGCCCCAGGCCGAAGTGCGGTCCCGGCTGAGCGGACATCACGGTGTAACCCTGGAAGCGACGCATGCGCACGTCCAGCCAGGTGTCTTCGCGGCTGTCCAGCTCCTGACGGATCAGGCGGTAGCCTTCCAGGCTGCCCAGCTGTTCCGGCGTGGCGGTGATGTTCTGACCAGCCAGGAACTCGATGGTGTCGTCGTACTTCTCCGGTGCGAAGCCCTGGTGCACGTTGAAGATACCGTGACCGATGTGCTTGGAGAGCAGACGTGCGCAGCTCAGGTTCGCGGTGATCATGGATTCTTCGATCATGCGATTGCTGATGCGGCGGTGGTCGGCACGTACGTTGAGCACGTTGCCTTCCTCATCCAGCTCGAACTCGAAGTCCGGACGCTCGCGGAAGATCTGGGAATTGCGTGCACGCCAGGCGATACGCGCCTGGGTGAAGGCTTCCAGCTGACGCAGACCTTCGGCCAGCTCTTCGGTTTCCGGCTTCCAGCTGCCTTCCTGGCCTTCGATCCAGTCGGAGACGTTGTCGTAGGTCAGGCGGTGGTGGGAGCGCATGGTGGCCGCGAAGAACTTCGGCTCGCCGATCACGCCATCGGTATCGATGTCGACGATGCACATCAGCGTCGGACGGTCTTCACCTTCCTTCAGCGAGCACAGGTCGTCGGCCAGGATTTCCGGCAGCATGGTGACGTTCTGGCTCGGCAGGTAGACGGTGAAGGAGCGCGTGCGCGCCTCTTCGTCGACACGGCTGCCTTCCGGCACGTAGGCGGTCGGGTCCGCGATGGCGATGCTCAGGGTCCAGCCGCCTTCCGGGCGCTCGACGATGTGCAGGGCGTCATCCATGTCACGGGTCTTCTCACCATCGATGGTGAAGAAGGGCACGTGGGTCATGTCTTCGCGAGTCAGGCCTTCCTCGAGCAGCGGCCAGTCAGTGCCGCCCTCCGGAGAGGCCTGTTCCAGCGCGTGACGCGCCAGGGTGACGCGCCACGGCACACGCGGGTTGTCCACGGTGGCGATGACTTCCTCGATCTGGGCGAAGAAGCTGCGGTCGTCCTTGCGCATCGGGTGACGCAGCAGACGTGCCACGACCCAGTCGCCATCATTGAGGGCTTCCTCATTGATGCCACGCTTCACGCGCGCTTTCATGCGCGTGTTGATGGAGGGGTGGTCAGGCATCACGTTCAGGCGGCCATCACGCTTGCCGACACGAGCGACGAAGCGATCGACACCCGTCTCAATCAGCACTTCCGGCTGTACGGACTTCTTCTCACCTTCCACCTTGACGGTCGCTTCGACGGTATCGCCGTGCAGTACCTGCTTCATGGCGGGTGGCGGCACGAAGTAAGACTCGCCGTCCTCGCATTCGAGGAAGCCGAAGCCCTTGTCGGTGCCTTTGATCACCCCCGTGACACGGGGAATTTCCTGGCGGATTTGATCTTTCAGCTGCGCCAGCAGCGAATTGTTCTGCAGCATTTCGGAAGTTCTGTTGGCGGGGTCAGTGGCTCACTATACGGACATGGAGCATGGGGGGAAAGCTACCAGATGGCCCAACGCCCGCGCGGGTTGCGCGCAGGCGTGGATGAGTGGCAGGTCAAGCGTGGGCGAGCCTGGCGAAAGCGGCCTGCCGGTGCACTTTGCCACAGGCTCGGGCGCGCACTCAGTCGGCGGTCGTCGTGGCGTTCAGCAGACCCGAAACCGGCGTATCACCGTCGAACAGGGTGAAGATGGGCGCCTTGCGATGACGGCCGCCGATCTCGCGGGCCTTGATCAAGCCAAGCAGGAACTCGGCGACATTGGCGCGCGAGACCTGCATCTCGTCGGAGTCATCGGCGTTCTGGGTCAGCTTGCCGCTGCCGCTCTCGTTGGTGAGACGGCCGGGCTTGACGATGACATGACGCAGGCCGCTCTCGGCGAGGCACAGGTCAGCGGCCTTCTTGGCCGCGAAGTAGGGGCGCATCGCCGCTGGGCCGGCCAGCGGCGTCTCGGAGCGGATCGAGCTGACCTGGATCACGCGCGACAGCCCGAATTCGGCAGCCAGCTCAGCGGTGCGCATCGCACCATGCAGGTCGATGGTCAATGTCTTGTCCGGGCCGGTATTCGGGCCGGAGCCCGCGACGAACACCGCCTGATCGCAGCCATAGAAGGCCTGGCGCATCTCGCCTTCCAGGTCGCCCAGAACCGTCGGGATGCTGCGTTCATGGAACCAGCTCTGCTGCTCGGTCGAGCGGATCATCGCCACGACGGGTTCGCCGGCGGCCTGAGCCTTCTCGCAGAGTTGACGACCGATCTTGCCGTTGGCACCGATGATGAGCGTCTTGCGCATGCTGTCTGCTCCTTCGCGAATCAAATGGCGAGGCGGCTGGCGAGTGATATTGCCACTCACTGCCACGCCTCTCCTGGTACAGCAAGGTCTGCGGGCTGAGCCTTGAGACTTCAAGGGGACTGCTGTTCGATGGCGAGCATTACGCGGCGACTCGCTCGCGGGATGAAGTCTGCGATGGACAAGCATTAAAGGTGGCTGTCATCTCTGTCTGTGGCACGGGAGCCTTGCTAGGATGGCGCTGCCAGGCACGACTCCCTCAAGATTGCGCCAACGACAAGGATGCCCGATGAGCCGCATAGCCCACCCCGCCACTGATGATCACAGCGACACCGCCGCATGGCACGGCGCCGCCTTCCCCTCCGAGAGCGCGATCCGGGTCGGGCTGATCGGTTATGGCATGGCGGTGCGCACCTTCCATGCGCCCTTGATCGAGGCCACGGACGGGCTGGCGCTGGTGGCGCTGTCCACCTCGCGGCCCGAGGTCGTCAGGGCCGAGCGTCCGCAACTGGAGGTGGAGGCCACCCCGGAGGCCTTGCTTGCGCGCGACGACATCGACCTGATCATCATCGCGACGCCCAACGAGACTCACGCCCCGCTGGCCTCTGCGGCGCTGGCGGCAGGCAAGCATGTGGTCGTCGACAAGCCCTTCACGGTGACGCTTGAAGAAGGCGAGGCCCTGGCCCGCCAGGCCGAGCAGGCCGGCCGGGTGCTGGCGGTATTTCACAATCGGCGCTTCGATGCCGACTTCCTGACGCTGGCGGAATTGATCAACGACGGCACGCTGGGGCGCATCGCGCATCTGGAATCTCACTTCGACCGCTTCCGCCCGACGGTGCCGAACCGCTGGCGTGAGCAGGCACTGCCCGGCAGCGGCTTGTGGTATGACCTCGGCCCGCACCTGCTGGATCAGGCGCTGTGCCTGTTCGGCGAACCACGTGCCATCCAGCTCACGCGTCGCGCCCAGCGCGAAGGCGCGGTGACCGATGATTTCTTCCACGCCGTGCTCGATTACGCCCACCATCCAAGGCACCCCGGTCTGGTGGTGGAGCTGCACGCCAGTGCACTGACGGCGGCGCCGACGGCACGCTTCGCCGCGCACGGTACCCGTGGCAGCTATGTGGTGTTCGGGCTCGACCCTCAGGAGGATTGCCTCAAGGCTGGTGACTGGCCCTCGCGTGACCCGCAGGAGCGCCAGGCGCGCCAGTGGGGGCGGGATGCGCGTCCCGGAATGCTGACTGTGCTGGAGGCCGACCCGGACGGCGCCGAAGGCGAGCAGGTGCTGGTGGGCGGCACCCATCAGGGCCGCGATGGCGACTATCCGGCCTGGTATGCGGGGCTGCGCGACTGCATTCGCGGCCAGGGCGGCAATCCGACCTCGCCTCATGAGGCACTGCGCGTGATGAAGTGGCTGGAGGCCGGCATCGCCAGCGAAGGCTGAGGCCATCGAAAGTGAGATGACTCACGAAAGACGCGCGCCCTGAAGGCCCGAATGGCCAGCTATCAGAGGCGCGCGTCTTGTTTTCAAGGCAGTGGCAGGGGAGGTCGCGGCCTGCTCAGGCTGCGTCGTCCTCGCCCTTGTCGGCCTTGCGCATGCGCGAAAACAGCTCCGCGCGCAGCTCACCGATGCGCGGCACCTCCTCGGCATGGAAGGGGATGGGGCGCAGCAGGCGCATGGCTCGCAGGCCGAGACGTGCGTTCATCAGGCCACTGCCCAGCCCCTGACCGGCCTTGGTGGAGAGGCGGCCGGCCAGATTCATCGACAGCAGGTCCATGCTGGCCTCGGCGGCCAGTTCGCTGGCACCGGCGAAGGCCATCGAGGCCAGCACCTCCTTGAACAGTCGCAGGCGGCTGGCATAGCCCAGCTCCAGCCCGTAGAGGCGCGACAGGCGCTCCATCATGCGCAGCCCGCGCCAGGCCACCAGACTCATGTCGACCCAGGTCAGCGGCGAGACCGCCACCATCACCGCCGTCTCGCCACTCATGCGCGAGATCAGACGCCGCGCCTCACGGTCCCGCGGCCCCAGCACGTGGAAGGCGAACAGCTCGCGGCGCTCCGACGGGGAGTGATGCGCTTCACAGGCGGCGCGCCATGCGCGCACGCCGGCATCATCATCGCCGAGCTTCATCTGACGGCGCAGCTGTTCGAGCAGGTCTTCCTGCTGGCTGTCGGCTTTGCCGCCTGCCTTGCCCGAGTCCTCGTCAGGCGTGGACGGTGCATCACCGCGCTGGCCAAAGCTTTTCTGGCCAAAACCCCTTTGACCAAAGCTCTCCTGACCAAAGTCATCCTGCTGATGTTCTTCCAGCTCGGCGCGCAGCGCGACGTGCTTGCGCAGGTGACGCAGCCTGAAGAGCTCCTTGCCCAGCGCGCGGGCGCCGAGTCCGATGGCGCCAAGGCCCAGCAGGCCCCAGGCGCCGGCGATCAGGTCGCCGCCCATGGCCGCCTGATAGAGCGCATGACCGGCTTCGACACCCCCGAGGGTCAGGGTGCCGAGCAGCAGCCATTTGAGGCCGCGGTGACGTGGCCGGGCGCTCAGCGTCGCATCCAGTCCCGGCGTGGTGGGTTCCGGCTCGGCCGCCGCCAGGGGCTGGCTTTCCATCTCCTGCGAGAAGTGACGCGCGCCGCGCAGGGTCTCTGCCGCGCTCTCTGACGCGCTCTCGGTGGTGCGCTCGGCATAGGTGGTCGAGGCGGCATCGGCCTGCGCCGAATCGGCAGAATCGGGGCTCGTGAAGCGTTTGCCCGGGCGCGGATGGCGGGATTCGGTGGTCATTTCAGGTGGTCTCCCAGCAGCCAGTCGAGCACGGCGTCCATGCGAATGTGAGGTGGCGCATTGCCATCGATCTTCGGCGGCGCGAAGTGGGGGAAGTCGAAGCGGCTTTCGGCCCAGAAATTCGGGTCGGGCAGCCGTGAGGGCACCTCGCCCGGAAACAGCAGCACGGACTCGCGGCCGGCGCCTTGCGTGTCAGAGTCGCTCGCTCCCTCGTGCTCAGCGAGCAGTTGTCCCGCCAGCGCCGGATGACGCTGCCCATTCTCGACCACCTCGCGCGCCTCGCTGGCGCGGATGGCGGCGATGGTGAAGGCCTTGAGCGGCACATCGCGATAGCGCAGGCGCTTGAGCGGGTCCGCCAGCAGCTGTTCGAGCAGGTCGCGCATCGCGCCATGCTGCTCCGGCGTGACGTGGTCGGCCTTGGTGGCGGCGATGGCCAGGCGGTCGATGCGGCGGTCCATCAGGCGCGCCAGCAGATGACGACGGCCGTAGGCGAAGCTGTCGAACAGCTTGTCCAGCGCACGGCTCAGGTCGCGGAAGGGTGCCGGGCCGGCATTCAGCGCGCCCAGCACGTCGATCAGTACGATCTGGCGGTCAAAGCGCCGGAAGTGGTCGTGATAGAAGGGGCGTACCACGCGGCGGCGATAGTGATCGAAGCGGCGTGCGAGGGTGCGATACAGGCTGGCTTCCGGCAGGGCGGCCAGCGCGTCGGGTGTCCAGTCACCGAGCCCTGGCAGCGGGAAGAACTGCAGCACCGGCGCCTCGTCCAGCTCGCCGGGCAGCAGGAAACGGCCCGGTGTCAGGTCGACGAAGCCACCCTTGCGGCGCGCGGCGTGCAGATAGTCGGTATAGAGGCTCGCGATCTCGGCGAGGCGGTCTTCATCCACCTCACTGTCCGGTGTCAGGCCCTCGATGGCTTTCATCCAGTCATGCGCCCAGTCGCCACGCCCGTCGGCCAGTTGGGTCTCGCACTCGCTGCTCCAGCCGCTGAAGTCCTGCTCCAGCATCGGCAGGTCCAGCAGCCATTCGCCGGGGTAGTCGATCAGGTCCAGCGTCAGGGTGGCGCGCTGGCTGTCGAGCATGCGCGCGGCGCGCGAGGTGGGGCGAAAGCCGATCTTGAGACGCAGCTCGCTGATGCTGCGGGTCGGCGTCGGCCATTCGGGGCCATGCGGCGAATGCTGGCCGGACAGCGAGCGCAAGCCGGCTTCCAGTGGAAAGCGCGGGATGGAGAGGTCCGGCTGGCTGACGCGTTCCGCGCCGAGCAGGCGGCCGTCGCGTGCAGCAGGCAGCAGTTCCAGGCGCGCGCCGAGTCCGGCATGACGCAGCTGCTCGATCAGCGAGACGAGAAAGGCGGTCTTGCCGGCGCCGGACAGGCCCGTGACGGCGAGCCGCAGCTGGCGGTCGAGACCGCGCTCCAGCAGGTCATGTGCTTCGCGGCCCACATCGCGGGCAAGCTGGCGGGCGTTGCGGGTCATGGTGTTGAACATCAGGCATTCCCTGTCAGTGGGGGCGAGGCGGCGGCGCGACGTGATGGCGTCCTGGCAGCTGATGATGAGCCGAGGGGGCGGTGGCTCAATGTCGATGAGCTGAGTGTCGGTGATGGCCGGGACTTGTCAGCGTGCGCCGCACGGCTCGCCATCATCCCTCTATCTGCGGGCGATCGGCGCGCAAGGCAAGCTGACGCCACGCCAGCAGGGCGATGGGCAGCAGGCAGGCGGGGATCAGCAGCAGGTTGAGCAGCGCCCAGCCCAGCGTACTGACCAGAGGGCCGGCCAGCAGCGCCGTCACCGCCCCGGTGGTGAAGACGAGGAACTCGTTGGCGGCCTGGGTGCGGGCCTTCTCGTTGGGGCGATGGCAGTGGGTCAGCAGCGTGGTGGCGGGCAGGAAGGTGAAGTTCCAGCCGATGCCGAGCAGGATGAGACCGAGGAAGAACCCCTGGGTTCCCGTCAGGTAGTCGGCGGCCAGCAGCTGTGCGGTGGCAAGGCTTGCCAGCAGAAAGCCGCAGCCGGTCACGATCATGGTGCCCGCCCCGAAGCGGGCGACCAGCCGCCCGGTGAAGAAGGACGGCAGGAACATGGCGACCACGTGCCATTGAATGGTGGTGGCGACGTGATCGAAGCCGTGTCCGGCATGGGCCATGGCCAGCGATGTGGCCGTCATCGCCAGATTCATCACCCCATAGCCGACCATCGCGCTGAGCACGGCCAGCAGGAAGGTCGGTTGACGCAGTATCACGCCCAATGGGCGTGCAGGTGCCACTGCATCATCGTCGGCTGACTGGGCGTTGCCGTCACGGGGCAGGCGGATGAAGGCCAGCAGCAACAGCGCCAGCAGATAGAGCGCCCCCAGCCCGATGAAGCTGCCCAGGAAGGGCGTGTCGGCCAATGCATGACTGGTGCGTGCAAGCCAGGGCCCGAAGAAGGCCGCCAGCACGCCACCGCCCATCACCAGCCCGATGGCGCGCTCACGCTGCTCCTCCGGGGCAGCCTCCATCGCGGCGAAGCGATACAGCTGGCCGAAGCCGATGCCGATGCCCACCAGCCAGGTGGCAAGCAGGAACAGCCCGAAATGCTGCAGATGCAGCGCCAGCACGGCCAGCCCCGCGCCAGCCAGCCCGCACAGATTGCCGAGCACGAAGCCGCGCCGCCGCCCGAGACGGGCGGTGATCAGCGAGGCGGGAATGGTGGCGCACATCAGGCCCAGCCACTGGGTGGCGACCGGCGCGGTCGACCAGCTGCTCGAGGCCAGCTGGGCACCGATCAGAGGCGAGACTGCGATCAGCAGGATGTTGCCGCTGACCAGCAAGGCCTGACACAGCGACAGCAGCGTGACGGCCAGCGGCAGGCGTGCCCGGTCGGCAGCGGGAGAAGAGAGTGGCATGAAGGCGCAGCTCCGTCGGATGTCGGCGCCCGGCGCGCCTGACCTGATTATGCCTGTGCTCCGCTCAGGCGTTCCAACTCCGTGCCCGGGATTGCGCTCACGGCAAGCCTAGTCTCCCGCCCATTCCCGCAGGCTGCCCTGACGCACACGGCGGATGGCATGTGACAGCTCGCCCTGCTCGGCAAGACGCTGGATGACCGCAGGCAGCGCAGCGCGGACTTGTGCGGCTGACATGCCGGGGGAAAGTTTCGGGGCATACAGCATCTTGAGCAGCACGTAATCCAGCGGGCTCAGCCAGGTATCCACCGTGACGTCACTGAAGACGGAGGGGAAGACCCTGTCTGAATCATTGGGCAGCCCCATCAGCTGGGCGCTCTCCTCGACGACGCAGTCCACCAGGCGCGCCTTCTGGCGGGCATAGTCCGCGGGAATCAGGATCAGGCCGCTGGCGATGGCGTGATCCGGCCCGGTCTTGAACAGCGTCAGGCACACACCTTCACGCAATGCCTTGCGCATGCCCGGGGTGGCGGCCTGCTGCTTGCCGACGTAGGCGGTGGCCTCGCGCGTCATGTGGTCCCGGGCGATGAAGGCGATGCGCAGGTTGGCCTCTTTGGCGGAGGACACGAAACTCAGCGGCTGGCCGGTGATGGCGGCCAGATGACGAAACTGGACCTCGCTCATCTGGCGCTGCATGCGCGAATTGCCCAGCTGCGAGTCGACCCGCACCTTGATAGGTGCCTGCCAGCGCACCAGTGAGGCGCTGCTGCCGGGTTGGTATTCACGCTTGAGCGCCACTTCCATGAAGCTGTCCGTCAGCACATCGGCCCGCTGCCAGCGCTCGGTGGCCTGGCTCGGGCTGGCGGTGGCCAAACTGGACAGCAGCAGAGCGATGCCCAGCGCCTTGAGCGCCCAAGGCGCCCTGAGCGAGGAAAAGAAAGAAGCCCTCAGCGGGGAAGAGAACGGAGCCCTCAGCGAAGAGGAGAAAGGAGCCCTCAGCGTGGAAAAGAAAAGCCCTTTGAGCTGGTGATGGGGTAAGCAGGGCATGGGCGACCTCTTCAGGGAACATGCAGACCAGCATGCCTGAAATGCACACGCCCCGCGTGTCCGAGAGGGCAACGCGGGGCGTGATGCTCAATTGATGACGATTTGTCGTTCCCAAGGGGCGACTTTCAGGCGTCAGATGAAGGCCAGATAGATGGCGATCACCAGCACGACCAGCAGCAGCGCGCAGACCTTGGCGCCTTTCCAGGGCGTCATGTCGATGGCGCCGACATCCTGCTGGATCCACGGCTCGTCACGCGGCGCCAGCTTGCCGATGATCAGCATCATCGCGATCAGCAGCACGAACACCAGGCCGACGAAGTGGAACTCGTGGATCACGTCGAGCACGCCGGAGAAGGCCGGCACGAAGTAGACCACCCCGATCACGCTGCAACCGATCAGCAGTGCCAGGTTGGCGGCGATGGTCGGCACGCGACGCGTCAGCAGCCCCATCAGCACCACGGCGAAAATCGGGATGAAGTAAATGGCATTCATCTTCTGCAGGTAACCGAACAGGCTCTCCTGACCGGCCAGCAGTGGCGCGAGGGTCATGGAGGCGATCGCCAGCACCCAGCCGAAGCCCTTGGAGACCTTGACCACTTCCTCGTCGCTGGCATCACGACGCAGATGCGCCTTGTAGATGCCGGTGGAGAACAGCGTGGTGGTGGCGTTCAGCGCCGAGTTGAAGGACGACAGGATCGCACCGACCATCGCCGCGGCGAAGAAGCCGGTCAGCGGTGCGGGCAGCACATCGAAGACCAACTGGCCGTAGGCGCTGTCGGCCTTGACGCCGGAAGAGGCGTAGAGGTGATAGGCGATGATGCCGGGAATCACCAGATACAGCGGTCCCAGCAGCTTGAGGGCACCGGTCAGCAGCACGCCTTTCTGGCCCTCGGCGAGGGTCTTGGCGGCGAAGGTGCGCTGGATGATCTGCTGGTTGGTACACCAGTAGAAGAAGTTGATGATCATCACGCCGGTGAACAGGGTCGAGAAGGGCACCGACTGGTCTTCACCGCCCATGGAGTTGAATTTCTCCGGATTGGCGGCGGTCAGCGTGTCCCAGCCGGCCATCACGCCCTGGCCATCACTGACGGCATCGAGGCCGAAATAGACGATCAGCATGCCGCCGATCAACAGGCCCACGCCGTTCAAGGTGTCGGAGATGGCGATGGAGCGCATGCCGCCGAACAGGGCATAGATGGCACCGATGATGCCGACCACCCAGATGGTCATCCATAGCAGCGCATTGGGCGAGCTGATGCCGGTCAGCGAGGGCAGATCCAGCATGCCCTGCAGGCCGATGGCACCGGAGTAGAGGATGATCGGCAGCAGGATCACCGCGTAGGCGAACAGGAAGATCAGGTTGGTGATCAGCTCGGTGCTGCGGCCATAGCGCAGGGCCAGCAGCTCGGGCAGGGTGGTGATGCCACTCTTGAGGAAGCGTGGCAGGAAGAACATCGCCATCACCACCATGGCCAGTACCGCCATGACTTCCCAGGCCATCACCGACAGACCATCGGTGAAGGCGGCGCCATTCAGGCCGACCATCTGTTCGGTGGAGAGGTTGGTCATCAACAGGGAACCCGCGATCAGCGGGAAGGTCAGGCTGCGTCCGGCGAGGAAATAGCCGGTGGAATGCGAGGTGTCATCGCGGTGTGTCCACCACCAGGTCAAGACAGCGACCAGGCCGGTAAAGAACACGAAAGAAACAAGTGTCAGGGCATGCATGGGGGAGGATTCCTTTAGGCGTGCGGCGGCGAATCATGAGGCAGTGGGCAGGTGACCCGGGTGGCGATTCGACGCCGATCCAGCCGTGGCGATGCAATGCACACAGCAAGCTGTGTCATCGTCCGTGAAGAGACTCACCGGTAACATTCACGGCAAGACTGGCGATAGTGTAGGTATCTCCCGATTTCTCGCTATCCGCCATTTGTAGAACATACGTTGGTTTTGAGGCGCAGCTGGCGTCGATTGAGCGTTGAGGATGAACAGGCGGTCATTGCTTCTCAGTCTCTGGTATCAGGCATTGATCGCAGTGTCGTAAAAAGACACATGTCATGGCTTTCACCGTGCATTGCGGGTCATCCTTCATGCTCGATCAGAGACGCCAGCGCCCCGCCATCGGTGAAGATGACGGGGCGCTGGCGTGCTCATGTCATACGCTCATGTCGATGACATGTGGTATGCGATCGCGCTGGGCGAATGGGGCGATCAGCCGGCGAAGGCCAGATAGATGGCCATCACCAGTACCAGCAGAATGATGCTGGCGATACGCGTGCCGGCCCAGGGGGTCATGTCGATGGCACCGACGTCCTGCTGGATCCAGGGTTCGGCGCGCGGTGACAGCTTGCCGATCACCAGCATCATGGCGATCAACAGCACCAGCACGATGGCGATGAAGTGGAAGTTGTGCACCCGATCGACCAGCTCGGAAAGCGTCGGCACGAAGTAGAACAGGCCGATGACCGCGCAGCCGAGCACCAGCGCCAGGTTGGCGGCGATGGCCGGCACGCGCTTGGACATCAGTCCCACCACGATCACCGCCAGCAGCGGGATGTAGTAGATGGAGTTCACCTTCTGCACGTAGACGAACAGGCTTTCCTGGGTCGCCAGCAGCGGCGCGATGGCCATCGCGGCGGCGGCCATGATCCAGCCGGCCCACTTGGAGGCCTTGACCACCTCTTCATCGCTGGCTTGCGGCTTGAGGCGTGCCTTGTAGACATCGAGGCTGAACAGGGTGGCGGTGGAGTTGAGCGCCGAGTTGAAGGACGACAGGATCGCGCCGACCATCGCCGCGGCGAAGAAGCCGGTCAGCGGCGCGGGCAGCACATCGAAGACCAGCCGGCCATAGGCGGCGTCGGCCTTGATGCCGTCACCGGCGTAGAGCTGGAAGGCGATGATGCCCGGCAGCACCAGATACAGCGGCCCCAGCAGCTTGAGGGCACCGGTCAGCAGCACGCCTTTCTGGCCTTCGGCGAGGGTCTTGGCGGCGAAGGTGCGCTGGATGATCTGCTGGTTGGTACACCAGTAGAACATGTTGAGCAGCAGCACCCCGGTGAACAGGGTCGAGACCGGCACTGACTGGTCATCGCCGCCCAGCGAATTGAGCTTCTCTGGGTGGGTCTCCTTGAGCGTCTCCCAGCCGGCGAGAATGCCATTGCCGTCACCGACACGGTCCAGCCCGTAGTAGACGATGATCATGCCGCCGATCAGCAGGCCGATGCCGTTCAAGGTGTCGGAGATGGCGATGGAGCGCAGGCCACCGAAGAGGGCATAGATGGCACCGGCGATACCGACGGCGATCACGGTGCCGGTCAGCAGCACCATCTGCGAGTCGATGCCGGTCAGGGCGCGCAGGTCGAGCACGCCCATCAGGCCGAGGGCGCCGGAGTAGAGAATGCTGGGCAGCAGGATGATGGCGTAGGCCAGCATGAAGATCAGGTTGGCCAGCAGCTGGGTGGTGCGATCGAAGCGCAGTGCCAGCAGTTCCGGCAGGGTGGTGATACCGCTCTTGAGGAAGCGTGGCAGGAAGAACATGGCCATCGCGACCAGCGAGACCACGGCCACCACTTCCCAGGCCATCACGGAAAGGCCGTCGGTGAAGGCGGCGCCGTTGAGGCCCACCATCTGCTCGGTGGACAGATTGGTCATCAGCAGGGAGCCTGCGATGATCGGGAAGGTCAGACTGCGCCCGGCGAGGAAATAGCCGGTGGAATGTTGATGGTCGTCACGACGGGTCAGCCACCAGGTGATCACGGCGACCAGCCCCGTGAAGAACACGAAGGAGCTCAGGGTGAGGGCGTTCATGGCATTATCCTTGTTGAACAACAGGGCTCGGAGGCCTGCTTGCTCAGCTGCCCATCGTCTGCAGAACATGCCTCACCGTTGGCGCGCGGTACCACGAGACACGCTGTCAGCGACCGACATCTAGCGTGCCGATCAGTGTCAAAGAAATGCCGGACCCTCACCATTGACAATTTGTCTGACATTTTTCTGCAATTGTCTGATTCGTGCAGACATAGCCCGCCAGCGGCTGTCGAGCTGTCGCCATGAGCAGAACGCCCCGCCTCTTGCGTGTCGATCGACAGCAGGAGGCGGGGCGTTGTCGTTGCCAGAAGTCGGTATCAGAAGCCGATAGTCAGCAGCGAGTGCCACATGCCGACATCAGAAGCGAGTTCCAGCAGCGAGTGGCAGAAACAGACACCGCTGTCAGACGCTGGTGGCGGCGGGGGTCAGTACCTGCTGGTAGAGCGAGGCGCCGTGGATGTCCTTCAGCGTCACGGTCAGCGCTTCGCTCTCGGGGTCGAGATCCACCTGGCCGAAGAACTGGAAACCCTCGCTGGGCGACATGTTGGCCCGCCCCTCAGGCGGTGCCTTCACGAATTCGAGTTTCGGCCCGAAGGTGTTGTCCAGCTCACCGGGACCGAAGGTGCCGGCGTGGATCGGGCCGCTGACGAATTCCCAGAACGGCGTGAAGTCCTTGAAGACGGCGCGCTCGGGCGAGTAGTGGTGCGCGGCGGTGTAGTGCACGTCGGCGGTCAGCCAGACCAGATTCTGGATGTCGTGATCGCGCACGAACTTGAGCAGTTCGGCAATCTCCTGCTCGCGTCCCAGTGCCTCGCCATCGCCGTTGGCGCCGTTCTCGAAATTGTCGCCGTCACGCACCAGCAGCCCGATCGGCATGTCGGAGGCGATGACCTTCCAGGTAGCCGTGCTGGCCTTGAGCGACTGCTTGAGCCATGCCAGCTGATCGCGACCCAGGAAGTCGGTCTGTGGCCCTCGTCCCGTCTGGCGGTTGGCGGAATTGGCGCCGCGGAAGCTGCGCATGTCGAGCATGAACATCTCGAGCCCCGGCCCGAAGCTGAAGTTGCGGTGGATGCGCTCCGGCGCGGCTGGGCCGGTGCGCAGCGGCATGTTCTCGAGGAAGGCGCGACGCGCATTGGCGGACAGCACGTCGAGATTCTTCTCGGTGTAGCGATCATCCTCGAGAATCTCGCCCGGGTACCAGTTGTTGGTGGTCTCGTGGTCGTCCCACTGGGCGAACATCGGCACTTCGGCATTGAAGCGACGCAGGTTCTCGTCCATCAGGTTGTAGGCGTACTGGCCACGATACTCGCCCAGCGTTTCTGCCACCTTGGACTTGGCGGGCGTGACGATATTGCGCCACAGGCTGCCGTCGTGCTGGGTGACGCTCTCCTCGAGCGGGCCATCGGCGTAGATGGTATCGCCGGAGTGCAGGAAGAAGTCCGGCTTGACCTGACGCATGGTCTCGTAGAGGCGCAGGCCACCGAAGTCCGGGTTGATGCCCCAACCCTGACCGACGGTGTCACCCGACCACACGAAACGCAGCGCACGCGGTGTCTGGGCGCTCGGCGGCAACACCAGGCGACCGGCGGTGGCCTCGCTGATGGCGCGGTGGTCATCCAGCGCCGCGTAGCGCACCCGGTAGAAGACCTCGCCGCTGGCGTTGGCGCGAGTGCCGATGCGGGTCAGGTCGAGCTTGCTGGTCAGGCCGTCCGCCGGCAGGGCCACCGGGCCACGCATCTGGAAGGCGCCGCGCATCTCGGGATTGTCGGCCAGTTCGATCAGCATGCGTGCCGGCTTGTCGCTCTGGCTCCACAGCATGGCGCGGCTGGCGGTCACGTCGCCGCTCATCACGCCAGAGGGCATGCGTGGGCGCCGTCCTTCGGCCATCACGATCGCGGGAGCGCCGAGCAGGCCTGTGGTTGCCAGCAGCCCGGCACCTTGCAGGCCACGCCCCAGCAGCTGGCGGCGGTCCATCCGTGACGGGGCGCCGGCGGGGGTGACTGGCGCAGCACTTGGTGAAGCGGGGGATGTGGGGGCGGTTTGAGCGGCGTGGGACTTGCGAGAGGAGCGCAAAGACAGCAGATCAGACAGACGGCGGGACATGACGGGCTTCCTTGTAACGGTCTGGCGTCAGGTTGGGACAGAGAGTGGCAACACAAGTGACATCAGGGCACCAGCCAGCGCGGGGCATGCCGCAAAGGCTGACAGCGCTGATGGGAGAGGCTACTTTCCACGCTCAAGATGAAGATCCGGTGTCAGAACCATGATCGCCCCGCGCCGCGCCGCTCAGGCCCGGCACTCGCATTGAAAGATGTCGCACTCAGCCAGGCCTGTCGCGCGGCTTTCTTTCCGACTCCACCCAAGGACACCTTCGATGCCCCCCTCAAGCCCCTCGGAATCCCCGCAATCTGATGCCGCCAGGCTGATTGCGGACAGCCATCCCCAGGCACGGCAGGTGCTCGATTACTGGTTCACTCAGCTGACGCCCAAGGACTGGTTTCGCAAGAGCGATGCCCTCGATGGCCAGCTGCGTGAGCGATTCGCCGCGCGGCTCGAGCAGGCACTTGCCTGTGAGCTGTGGGAGTGGCGGGCGAGTATCGGTGGGCGGCTGGCGGAAATCCTGCTGCTGGACCAGTTCGCGCGCAATATCCATCGTGATACCCCGCGCGCCTTCAGTGGTGACAATCTGGCACTCGCGCTCTCCCAGCAGGCCGTCGCGCTGGGCGACCTGGACCGCCTTCCGCTGGCCTGGCAGCCCTTCGCGATCATGCCGTGGATGCACAGCGAATCGTTGCGCATCCATGAACACGCCGAACAATTGTTCGCACGCCCCGGTCTCGAGCACACCTTGCGTTACGAGCATCTGCATGCGGACATCGTGCGTAGATTCGGCCGCTACCCGCATCGCAATGCGATTCTCGGTCGCGAGTCCACGCCGGAAGAGATCGCCTTCCTGGGCCAGCCCGGCTCCTCATTCTGACAAATGAAAGATCGCCCCCTTTTAATTGTGTGACGTCGTCTCCAAGACTTGTCCAGCGGCGCCAAGCGCCTGTACATCAGCAAGGAAGGAGACAGCAGATGGGTATCATTCTTGGGTTGATCATCGGTGGTCTGGCCGGCTGGATCGCAGGCAACATCATGCGCGGCGGCAGCTTCGGCATTCTTGGCAACATCGTCGTCGGTGTCGTCGGCGGCTTGCTGGGCAGCGTCATCTTCAAGCTGCTGGGGCTGGCCTCCACCGGCATCATCGGCTCGCTGGTCGTCTCGGTCGTGGGGGCGGTGGTGTTGCTGTGGATCGTCTCGAAGGTCAAGTCCAAGGCCTGACGGCGCGGTGTCGAGCCCCGTCAGGCGGTTGTCAGCAAGCGCAAGCAGCAAGTGTAAGCAGCAAGCGCAAGTAGCAAGCAGCAAGTGCAGTCGTCAACAGCAAGTGAAGTCCCTTGCGGGTGTCTGGATGGATTCGATGGAGACACCCGCCGCAGCAACGCCTCTTGTCACCCGGGGCACCTGACTGCCCGGTGAACTGTCACGGCGCCGAGAGGTGCCTTGTTCGAGAAGTGCTTTGATCACAAGTGCTTTGACAAGCAGTACCTGGAAAAGTAGTACGCCGGCAAGAGGCGGCAAGGCCGAATCATCCTTCAGCGCCACACTAGTGGCGCGTTGCGGATCTAGCGAAAACAGGAGCGTTTGAGCATGGCGAGCAATGAGCACGATTCAGCACCTTCTTCCCAGTCGAATGCCGACAGCGCGAAGTGCCCCTATCACGAGGGCCAGAATCGCTCGGCAGAGGGAGAGAACCCCTATACCCATCCCAACCGCAATGGGCCGCATGACACCAAGCCCAATGCCGGTGACGGCCATGCCAAGGACGAGGCGCTGGAGACCTATCGCGCCGACGCCGAAGGGCATGACCTGCGCACCAATCAGGGGCTGCGCATCGCGGACAACCACAACTCGCTGAAGGCGGGGGAACGCGGTCCGACCCTGATGGAAGACTTCATCTTCCGCGAGAAGATGAACCACTTCGACAATGAACGTATCCCTGAGCGTATCGTTCACGCGCGTGGCGCGGCCGCGCACGGGTATTTTCAGGCCTACGACAATGCCGCCAGGTATTCCAAGGCCGGCGTGTTCAGCGACCCGTCCAAGAAGACGCCGGTGTTCGTGCGCTTCTCGACCGTGCAGGGCTCGCGTGGCTCCAACGACACGGTACGTGACGTGCGTGGCTTCGCGACCAAGTTCTACACCGATGACGGCAACTGGGACCTGGTCGGCAATGACATCCCGGTGTTCTTCATCCAGGACGCGATGAAGTTTCCTGACTTCGTGCACGCCGTGAAGCCGGAGCCGCACAACGAGATCCCCCAGGGCCAGTCAGCCCACGATACCTTCTGGGACTTCGTGTCACTGATGCCGGAAACCACTCACACCGTGCTGTGGACCATGTCGGACCGCGCCTTCCCGCGCCATTACCGCAACATGGAAGGCTTCGGTGTGCATACCTTCCGTCTGATCGACCGTGAAGGCGTGTCGCGCTTCGTCAAGTTCCACTGGAAGCCGGTGGCCGGTACCTGCTCGCTGATCTGGGATGAAGCCCAGAAGCTGTGGGGGCGTGACCCGGACTTCAACCGCCGCATGATGTGGGATGACATCAAGAGCGGCGCGCCGCTGGAGTGGGAACTGGGCATCCAGGTGGTCGAGGAGAAGGACGAGCACAGCTTCGACTTCGACATTCTCGACCCGACCAAGCTGATCCCGGAATCGCTGGTACCGGTGGTGCCGATCGGCAAGATGGTGCTGGACCGTAACCCGGACAACTACTTCGCCGAGACCGAGCAGGTCGCCTTCAATCCGGCCAATATCGTGCCGGGGATCGACTTCTCCAATGACCCGCTGCTGCAGGGGCGTCTGTTCTCCTACCTGGATACCCAGATGCTGCGTCTTGGTGGGCCGAACTTCCACGAGATTCCCATCAACCAGCCGGTGTGCCCGTTCCACAACAACCAGCGCGATGCTCAGCATCGTCAGACCATCAACACGGGGCAGGCGTCCTACGAGCCGAACTCCATCGATGGTGGCTGGCCGGCCGAGACACCGCCGTCCCAGGACGCCCATGGCGGTTTCGAGCCGTATCATGAGCGCATCGAGGCGCACAAGGTACGTGCGCGCAGCGCCTCCTTCGGGGATCACTATTCCCAGGCCACCCTGTTCTGGAACAGCCAGACTGACGTGGAGAAGGAGCACATCATCGCGGCCTACACCTTCGAGCTTTCCAAGGTCGAGCGTCCGTGGATCCGTGAGCGGGTGATCACCGAGATCCTGCCCAACATCGATCTGGAGCTGGCACGTCGCGTCGGTGAGAATCACGGCATCGAGACACCGACCAGCAAGCCCGCGCCGGACGGTGAACTGGGCACCAGCCAGGTCGACAGCGACCCGGCGCTGAGCCTGATGGCGCGCCTGCCGGACTCCATCGCCACCCGCAAGGTCGCGATCCTGGCTGCCGATGGCGTCGCCATGGAAGATGTTCGCTCGATCAAGGAGCAGCTGGCCGCCGAGGGTGCCGAAGGGCTGTTGATCGCCCCGAGCATGGCGCCGATCAAGGCCGGAGACGGCACCATGCTGTCGCCGGATGCGATGCTCAATGGCTTGCCGTCCGTGACGGTGGATGCCGTCGTCGTCGCTGGCGGCGTGGGCAGCGTCGAGGCGCTGAGCGGCTCGGGCCTGGGACTCTATTATGTCCAGGAAGCCTACAAGCACCTGAAGCCCATCGTGGCGATCTGCGAAGGCAAGGAGCTGCTGGCCGCCGCCCGCGTGCCGGTCGAGGAGGGCGTCATCCTGGTGGATGATGTGCTCGCCGCCAGCCTGCCGCTGCGTGATGCCCTGATGGCTCACCGAGTATGGTCGCGTGATGCGCGTGCCAACCAGATGCCGGCATGAGGCGCTGACGCCCCGCAAGGTATGATGTAACTCACCAAGCCCCCTGACCTGCCAAGGTCAGGGGGCTTTTTCATGGTCATGATGCGGTCATTTCCGGACGTGAAGATGGGGTGGCGAAGAAAGGTGAAAACAGGGTTGGTGATGCCGCCGGGTCGAGGGCCGTCCTGCGGTTCACGCCGCTGAGGGTGGCTGATAGGCTCAGTGATAGGGGCTGATTATCGAAGGCATGCTGGTAATTGATTATCGCTAGAAGCACCAGGTGCGTAAGGTAAGCAGGCATCAAGGGGCCACAAGCCAGCACATGCCGGGCAGGCATCGGCCCCGACCCGATTCGACAATGGGCTGCAGGCTTTCACATCAAGCAGCGCATGAAAATGTGACATCAGCAACATCTGGCCTTGCCAGTCGAGTTTGATAGCGCTTTTTTCTACCTGACAGGAGAACGTCTACATGTCCCAGACTCCACGCTATACCACAGGTAACGGCGCCCCGGTGCCTCACGATGACATCAGCCAGACAGCGGGCCCGAATGGTTCACTGACCTTCGACAACTGGCGTCTGTTCGAGAAGCTGGCGCACTTCAACCGTGAGCGCATTCCGGAGCGTGTCGTCCACGCCCGTGGCGTCGCCGCCTACGGCACCTTCACCCTGACCCGTGACCTGTCTGACCTGACCATCGCCCGCTTCCTGCAGGGTGTCGGCAAGCAGACCCCGTTGCTGGCGCGTTTCTCCACCGTGGCCGGTGGCCAGGACAGCGGCGACAACACTCGCGACGTGCGCGGCTTCTCCTTGAAGTTCTACACCGAGGATGGCAACTGGGACATGGTCGGCAACAACACGCCGGTGTTCTTCATCCGCGAGCCGTCCAAGTTCCCTGACTTCATCCACACCCAGAAGAAAGACCCGCGCACCAACATGGTCGACTGGCAGAATCGTTGGGAATTCTGGGCCAACCATCCGCAGGCGCTGCATCAGGTCACCATCCTGATGTCCGACCGCGGTATCCCGAAGTCGCTGACCACCATGAACGGCTACAGCTCGCACACGCTGAGCCTGTGGAACGACAAGGGTGAGCGCGTCTGGGTCAAGTGGCACTTCAAGACCGACCAGGGCCACGAGACGCTGACCGACGATCAAGCGGCGCAAGTCGCTCCGGACTTCCACCAGCACGACATGTTCACCCGCCTCGAGCGTGGCGAGCGTCCGAGCTGGACCGTCAACCTGCAGGTGATGACCGAAGCCCAGGCACGTGACTACCACATCAACCCGTTCGATCTGACCAAGGTATGGCCGCACGGTGACTTCCCGCTGATGGAAGTCGGCAAGATGGAGCTCAACCGCAACCCGGAGAACTACTTCGCGGAAGTCGAGCAGTCCGTCTTCTCGCCGTCCAACTTCGTGCCGGGTATCGGCGCCTCGCCGGACCGCGTGCTGCAGGCTCGTCTGTGGGCCTACGCCGATGCACACCGCTACCGTGTCGGTGCCAACGCCGAGCAGCTGCCGGTCAACCGTCCGGTCTGCCCGGTCAACCACTACCAGCGTGATGGCGTGATGGCGGGCATGTGCCCGGTCACCGGTCACGGTGGCGGCCCGCTGGGCGGCCAGGTCGGTCAGGGCGTACCGGGAGAAACGAAGGAAGGTGGCCAGTACTCACGCACCAACTTCTACCCCAACGAGCGTGCCGAGCAGGGCGCCCCGGTGCCGGACGCCACCGTCGCCGAGCCGGCGATGCCGCTGGAGCAGAACGCCTGGATGGGCTATCACGACAACAGCGATGAGGATAACTACAGCCAGGCCGGCAACCTCTACCGTCTGTTCGATGAAGGCCAGAAGACGCGCATCACCGACGTCATCGCCGGCACCATGGTAGGCGTCAGCCACGTGGTCCAGGACAAGATGATCGCGCACTTCCGTCAGGCGGATGCCGATTATGGTGATCGTATCGCCACCAAGCTGGCCAAGCTCGATCCGCGCTGAGTCAGTCATGCTGCACCCTTCGTCAGGTCAGTAGTGCTCCCTTGAACTGACGAAAACATCAAGGCCCCCGCCGGGTAACCGGCGGGGGCCTTGTCGTATGCGGCTGTCAGGGTGCTATCCGACAGTCACAGCGCTGTGCGAAAGACACGCAAGCACAGGCACCTCAGTCGTCGCGCGTGGCCTCATTGCCGTCGGCTTTCTCGCACACGCCCAGCGCCCACAGCAGGAAGGCGTCCTGACGCGCATTGTCCCGCCACGCCTTGAAGCGACCCGAGGCACCGCCGTGGCCGGAGCTCATGTCGGTGCGCAGCAGGACAGGATGCGGCGTGCAGTCCATCTGGCGCAGACGCGCATACAGCTTGGCCGGCTCCCAGTAGGGCACGCGGGTGTCATGCCAGCTGCCCTGCAGGAACAGCGGCGGATAGGGCGCGGCACTCAGGTTGTCCAGCGGCGAATAGGCGCGGATGCGACGTCGAGCCTCGTTCTCGTGCGGGTTGCCCCACTCGGTGTATTCCGCCGTGGTCAGCGGCAGCTCCGGATTTTCCATGGTGCGCAGCACATCGACGAAGGGCACATCGAGCACCGCGGCGCAGAAGGCCTCGGGACGCTTGTTGAGGCTGGCGCCGACCAGCAGACCACCGGCGCTGGCACCGTAGGCGGCAATGCGATCCGCGGCCCCGACGCCTTGCTCGACCAACGCATCCCGCGCGGCGAGGAAGTCGTTGAAGCTGTTTTCCTTGTGCTCCAGCTTGCCGGCCAGATACCAGGGCTCGCCACGGTCTCCGCCGCCACGCACGTGGGCGACCGCGAAGGCGACGCCGCGCGTAAGCAGTTCCAGACGGGCGATCGAGAACCAGGGGTCCAGCGTCTCGCCGTAGGCGCCATAGCCGTAGAGCAATACCGGCAGCTGGGCGTGGGGATGGCCTGCGTCATCACACAGATCGCGCCGCATGACCACCGAGACCGGTACCTGCTCACCATCGTCGGAGGTTGCCCACAGGCGGCGGCTGATCAGCTGCTCGGGCGCGAGATCGCCATGCACGGTCTGACGCTTGAGCAGGCGGCGCTCCCCCGTGTCGAGGTCCAGCTCGATCCAGCTCGGCGGCGTGGTGAAGCTTTCCTCGCGGATGCGCAGGCGGCGAGCGTCGAAATGCGGACAGTCGCCTAGCCCCTGGCTCAGCGGTTGCTCCGGCATCGCCAGGCGCTCGTCGCGGCAGATCGATTGTGTCGGTGCCGTGCCCTCGAATTCGATCACGCGCAGCCAGGCCTGGGCCTGACGGTGATCGCGTTCATCGACCATCAGCCCCCAGCTGAAGGCCTCGACGCCTTCCAGCGTCACCTCATCGCGGGTGGCGATCAGCGGCTGCCAGTCACCGGGCGCATGCTCGGAGGCGATATCGAGCTGGAAGTGCGGCGCTTGCCTGTTGTGCAGCACATAGAAGTGGCCGGGGCGGTGATCGACGCCGTACTCGACCCCGGTCTCGCGGGCGCGCACCAGGCGCATCTCACCCAGCGGGGTGTCGGCCTTGAGCAACCAGGTCTCGCTGGTGTCCTTGGAGGCGGTTTCCAGAATCAGCCAGGCGCGTGAGCGGGTCTTGCCCATGCCGACCCAGAATTCGCTGTCTTCCTCGCGATAGAGCAGCGTCTCGGCGCGGCTCGCCACATTCAGACACCAGATCTCGAAGGGGCGCTGGGTGCTGTCATAGCGCGTGAACAGCAGGTGCTGGCCGTCCTCGGCCCACACCAGATCCGGCCCGATATCCTCCAGCAGACACTCGTCATCGTGGCCGGCGTTGCGTGAGTCGCCATTCGTCGCGTTCAGTGTTGCAAGACGCAGGCTGAACACCTCGTCGCCGCTGGTGTCCAGAGTCCATGCCAGTTGCTGTTCATCCGGGGAGATGGCCATATCGCCCAGCTCGACGAAATCGTGATGGCGCGACAGGCTCTGCAGGTCCAGCAGGCATTCGTGCTGGCGGGTATCGGCGGGGTCGGCGCTGATCGCATGGCGCCACCAGACCGGATAGTCGGCATCAGCGGCGGTCTCGCTCCAATAGACGTAGTGATCCAGTGCCTCGGCCAGGCTTGAGACGGCCAGTTCGCGGCGCGCAAGATGGCCGTGATAGAGGGCGTCGCTCAGCGGCGCGAGCGGGGCGAACCAGCGATCACTCTCGGCGTTGGCCGCCGTGAGAAAGGTGGTGACCTCTGGCGTGTCGCGTTCTTCAAGCCAGTGCCATTCGGGGTCATCGGCACGATAATGGCGCTGGACGGGGCTATCGGGCATGGCTACCTCTTGAAAGTGGGGTGCTCGAGTGTGTCGGGCGGGCATGGAGTGTAACATTGAGCCTGTCCCACAGCGTGCGCAAGCCCTTGCCTCATGGGAGGCATCGCCGCCGTGAGAGATGAATGCGCAGCCTCTGGTGCCACGCAACGTGTGGCCCCGATGATGGGATGACTCGATGGCTGAACTGAGGGGCTGGCTGCTTCTGCACAGGAGAGGCGCCTCTCAGAATGTCAGTCTCGACAGGATGTTATGACAGGAGTGAAGGGCATGATGATTTCCGATTCGCTGCCGCAGATGTGGCTGATCTATTTTGGCCTGGCAGCGGTAGTGCTGTTTACCGGCTATATGGCGGTGCGAATACTGCCGCGTTTTCTGCGCTGGATCCTGGTCGGCGGTATCGCCGGCATGATCGCCGTGCCGACCAGTTTTCACGTCACGGCCAGCGTCGCGGAAGATGCCTACACCGGCCTTGCACCGGCCATCGTGGCCTTTGCCGTCAGCGTGGTGCAGAAGGATGGTGGTGGCATGGCCTCGGCCTTCGGCATGCTGGTACTGGGCATCGGGGCCGGCGTGGTGCTGGGCCTGTTGATCTGGTGGCTGGGTCGCGGGCGTGAACAGCGTCGTCGCGCCGCCCAGCAGCGCCGCGAGCCTCATGCCCACGAGCAGGAAGATGAGGAAGTGCGCGAGGGCCACGCCGCTGGCGCCAGCTTGCGTAGCGAGAAACGTGGCACCCCGGCTCGTGCGTCGGCGCGTACCCGCGCAGGCCGTGACCGTCAGGAACCGTCGCTCTGATCGAGCGTCGTTCGATCAGCGCCAGCCGAGCATTGTCCGAGCGTGGACTAAGGATCTGTCATGCCCCGTGATGTAGCTGTCACTTCGTCTCTTCAGCCAGTCCGTTCACCAGGGCTTGCGTCCGGCTCTTCATCCGGCCCTCTAGCGAAGGGTGCAGGGGCGCGCTGGCTGGCTGCCCTGATGCTGGCGGGCATCAGCCTCGCGTCGCCCTCGGCCTTCGCCGAGCAGGCATCGTCAGCGGACAACGCTTCGGCAAGTGAGCCGATGAGTGAGTCGGTGAGTGAGCCGGTAGATGAGTCGTCAAGCGAACAGGCTGAGCAGATGCCGTTCGTGGCCCGGGATGTCGCGAGTGACGTGAATGCAAGCAGTGGCTCGGCACGCGACATTGCGCCTGACCTGCGCATGGCGATCGATGTCTCCGGCAGCATGAAGCACAACGACCCGACCAATCTGCGCGCCAGTGCGCTGGACCTGTTGGTCACCTTGCTGCCGGAGCGCTCGCGTGCGGGGCTGTGGGGCTTCGGTGAGCAGGTCCAGCCCTTGCTGGCACTGGGCGCGGTCGATGCGGGCTGGAAACAGGCGGCCCGCGGGCTGGAAGGGCGGCTGGACGATTACGAGCAGTACACCGACCTCGAGGCGGGCCTGCGTGCCGCCGCCGAAGGCGCCGATGCGAGCATCGATGGCCAGGGGCCGCGTCAGGTCATTCTGCTCTCCGATGGCATGGTCGACCTGCGCGAGCCGAGCAGCGAGAAGGCCGCCTCGGACAGCGCCTCGCGTCAGCGCATCACCGATGAGCTGACGCCACAGCTGGCGGCGCACAACATCACGGTGCATACCGTCGCGCTGTCGCGCAATGCCGATATCGACCTGCTGCAGCAGGTTGCCGATGGCACCGGCGGGCTGGCGACGGTCGCCGAGACCCCGGAAGACCTGCTGCGTGCCTTCCTCGGGGCGCTCGACCGTATCGTGCCCGGCGAGCTGGTGCCGCTCGAGGACAAGCACTTCACCATCGATGGCAGCGTCGAGGAATTCACGGCGCTGGTCTTCCATGGTCCCGATGACAGCGCGCCGGTATTGATTGCGCCGGATGGTCAGCGCTACTCGCTGGCCGACAAGGCGTCGTTGCCCGAGGGCGTGCGCTGGGAACATCAGCCGCGCTATGACCTGATCACCGTGACCGACCCCGAGGCCGGACAGTGGCGTATCGAAGGGCAGGTGGGCGTCGACAGCCGCATCACCGTGGTGTCAGACCTGGCGCTGGTGTCGCGCCCGCTACCGGCCACGCTGTATCGCGGCTTTGGCTATTCCCTCGCGGCCTCGCTGGTCGACGGCGCACGTGATGTCGCTGAGCAGGATTTCCTGGCGACGCTGGACGGCAATGCGCGTCTGGTGCCGGAAGAGGAGGGTGGCATGTCAGCTGAAACGGCAGCCGTGACCAGCGCCCAGCAGCGCGGCCTCGAGCGTGACGGCGCGCAGTTCAGCGTCAACATGCCGCCGCCGCAGCAACCGGGTGGCGCTCGCCTGACGCTGACCATCGAGGGCCAGCGCGATGGCGCGCCCTTTGCACGTCAGTTGAGCCAGCGCACCAGCGTGGTCGACCCGCTGCTGGTCGAGCCGATCGGTGGCAATGCGCAGAATGCGACGCCGCCGAGCGCGCTGGAGGTCAGCGCGCGCCATCCGCTGCTCAACACCGCCAACACCCAGCTGGACGCGACGCTGCAGGGCGAGCCGTTGAGCGTGACGGAGGCGGGCGAGAGTCGCTGGCGTATCGAACTGCCGCTGCTGGAGCGTGATGTCAGTGCCGATGTGCAGATCAGTGCGCGCATTGCACTGGGCGGGAGCTCACGGGTGATCGATCTCGCGCCCTATACCCTCAACGAGAATGCGGCGCGGCGTGCCGCCAATCTGGACCGCTCGCCCATCGAGGGCGAGTCCTTCGGTGAGATTCAGGGCCTGGATCAGGCGGTAGAGGAGAAGGAAGACCTCAATGATCTGCTGATGAAGGGCCGCCTGCCCATCGACAAGGTGCCTGCGTTGATCAGTCAGTGGTTCGAAGGAGCTTCGGACTTTGCCCAGCGTGAGGCAGAATCACCGCAAAGCCGCATGATCGCTTACGCCGTGGCCGGTGTGATCGGCCTGCTGGTAGTGATCATGTTGGTGCGTCGCATGACGCGCAAGCCGACTCAGCGGGAGGAACCCCATGTGTGAACTGCTCGGCATGAGTGCCAATGTGCCGACCGATATCTGCTTCAGCTTCGCCGGTTTTCTGCAGCGAGGCGGGGGTACTGGTCCGCACCGCGATGGTTGGGGAATCGCCTTCTACGAAGAGGGCGGTTATCGCGAATTCCGTGACCCGCATCCGTCGGTGGATTCACCCATCGCGCGCATGATTCTCGACTATCCGATCAAGTCGCAGATGGTCATCAGCCATATCCGTCAGGCCAATGTCGGCCAGGTGACGCTGGCCAATACCCACCCGTTCACGCGCGAGCTGTGGGGCCGGCAGTGGTGCTATGCCCACAATGGTCAGCTGGCGGACTGGCAGGCACTGCCCCTGCCGTACTATCGCCCGGTGGGCAGTACGGACAGCGAGCACGCCGCCTGCTTCCTGCTCGGCGAGATCCGGCGCGCCTTCCCGAATCCGCCGGCGCGGTGCGAAGACCTGTGGCGGCATCTGCACGCCCAGTGCGAGCGTCTGCGCGGGCTTGGCGTCTTCAATCTGCTGCTCTCCGACGGCGTGCATCTCTACGCCTACTGCTCCACCAAGCTGGCGCACATCACGCGCCGTGCGCCCTTCGGGCAGGCGAGCCTCACCGACTTCGAGATGAGCGTCGACTTCCAGCAGCACACCACCGATGCCGATGTGGTCTCGGTGATCGCCACCGATCCGCTCACTGACAACGAGCAATGGCAGCGCCTGCTGCCGGGTCAGCTGGTGGTGTTCCGCGAAGGCGAGCTGGTCGCCAGTCTTGGCGGTGAGCTGCCGCTGAGCCAGGAAGAGTCAGAGCAGGAGCAGGCCGAGAACGGGGCGGTCGATCGTACCGCCACCGCGCGCCGCAAGCCGGATTGGCTGGCTTCTGACTTGAGCTGCTGACGTTTGGCTGAGTCGCTGACGTTTGGCTGAGTCGCTGACGCTGAGCGACGCAGAAAGAGCTTGAATGCCAGATACACGAAGGGCCGCGATTGCGGCCCTTCGTGTTTGCGGCTTTTGCCTGGTCAACGCATGAGGCTCAGCCTTCGACGTCGTCGAACATGCCGGCGAACATCGGCGAGGACAGGTAGCGCTCGCCGCTGTCCGGCAGGATGACGACGATGGACTTGTCGGCGTAGGCGGGGTCTTCCGCCAGACGCAGCGCCGCGGTCATCGCCGCACCGCAGGAGATGCCGCACATGATGCCTTCTTCCTGCATGATGCGACGCGCCATGGCCATGGCGTCTTCACTAGCGACGGGCTCGACGCGGTCGATCAGCGCCAGGTCCAGGTTGTCGGGAATGAAGTTGGCACCGATGCCCTGGATCTTGTGCGGGGCCGGCGTGATCGACTCGCCCTGCATGCGCTGGGTGATGATGGCGGATTCCGCCGGCTCCACCGCCACGGCTTCGAGTGACTGGCCGCGCACCGTCTTGAAGTAGCGGGCGATGCCGCTGATGGTGCCGCCGGTACCGACGCCCGCCACCAGCACGTCCATCTCGCCATCCAGCGCGTCCCACAGCTCCGGACCGGTGGTCTCTTCGTGGATGCGCGGGTTGGCCGGGTTGGAGAACTGCTGCGGCAGGAAGTAGCGTTCCGGCTCGGCCTTCTGCAGCTCGCAGGCCTTGTCGATGGCGCCCTGCATGCCCTTGGCCGGGTCGGTCAGCACCAGGTTGGCGCCGAGGGATTTCAGCACCTTGCGGCGCTCCATGCTCATGGAGGAGGGCATGGTCAGGGTGACGGGGTAGCCACGCGCCGCGCCGACGAAGGCCAGCGCGATACCGGTATTGCCGGAGGTCGGCTCGATGATTTCCATGCCCGGCTTGAGCACGCCGCGTTCCTCGGCGTCCCACACCATGCTGGCACCGATACGGCACTTGACCGAGAACGCCGGGTTGCGGGCTTCCACCTTGGCGTACAGGCGTGGATGGCTGCTGAGGCGGTTGATCTTGACCAGCGGCGTATTGCCGATGGCTTGTGAGTTGTCCTGATAGATCTTGGCCATGCGAGGTCCTCTGGGTATCTGGCGGCTAGACAGCGAGCATGCCCGCTGCTTGAGTGAAGTGATGACGCTCAGCAGCGGCTGTCGCGACTGTATGAGCATAAGGTTAAGGGCTAGCCGAGCGCGACTCAAAGGCCTGAAGCGCATAACGACATGGCAAGGTTGGCAGTCGCGGCTAGTCTCTGACCAAGGTCGTACAAGAGTAGTGGTCTGATTTAACGAGACTTTTTCGGATGTGAACGATGGTTTCAATCGGTCGTTTTACATCATTGGCGTGACTGGTTAAGGTGAAGCGCGGCGGCCCTGGAGGTTCTTGCCGGGCTGTCGCCGGTGTATTGCCGGCACCTGCGCGCGCGTTGTCGCGCCGTCCTTTTCCCCATCACGCCGTCATTCATGTCATTGTTCACATGTGGGCGTGACGCCCTGATAACAACAAGTGCTGAATTCTCGCCTGTGGCTGCCAGTGAAAGACTCCGCGCCCGGCCACGATCCAGCAGACGAATGCAGTCATGGAGCCCAAGCCATGCATGATGCCAATCCTGCCAACGCCTCGGCAGACCCGGAAGCCGACAAGGCGTCTGATCACGCTGGCCCCGTGACCGGGGACGCCAACCTGATCGTCAGCGGTGAGCCGTTGTCCGGTCTCGAGGATTACCCCTCGATTCTCGAGGTCTTCGAGGCCAGCTGCGCCAACTATGCCGAGCGTCCGGCCTTCAGCTGCATGGACAAGACGCTCAGCTACGCCGATGTGGACCGCCTGTCGCGCAATTTCGCCGCCTGGCTGGAACACGAGACCGGCCTTGAACCCGGTGACCGCATCGCCATCCAGCTGCCGAATCTGCTGCAGTTCCCGGTGGCGGTATTCGGCGCGCTGCGCGCCGGTCTGGTGGTGGTCAACACCAACCCGCTCTACACCGAGCGCGAGATGCAGCACCAGTTCCATGACTCCGGCGCCCGCGCCATCGTGATTCTGGCCAACATGGCGGACAAGCTCGAGAAGGTGCTCAAGCGCACCGACATCGAGGAGGTCATCATCACCGAGATCGGTGACCTGCATGACTTCCCCAAGCGTCCACTGATCAATCTGGCGGTGCGCTACGTCAAGAAGATGGTGCCGAAGTACCACCTGCCCGAGGCTCACGGCCTGCGTGACGTGCTCAAGCGCGGGGCGGGGCTCTCACACACGCGTGTTACGCGCCAGCCCGAGGACATCGCCGCGCTGCAGTACACCGGCGGCACCACCGGGGTCGCCAAGGGCACCATGCTGACCCACCGCAATCTGGTCGCCAACATGCTGCAGGCGCGCGGCGTGATCAGTGATGTGCTCAATGAAGGTCAGGAGGTGCTGATCGCGCCGCTGCCGGTCTATCACATCTATACCTTCACGGTGAATTGCCTCTACAGCATGGAGAGCGGCAACCACAGCGTGCTGATCACCAATCCGCGCGATATCGATGGCTTCATCAAGACGCTGGCCAGGACACCGTTCACCGCCTTCGTCGGCCTCAACACGCTGTTCTCGGCGCTATGTCAGCGTGATGACTTCAAGGCGCTGGACTTCTCGAGTCTCAAACTGACCATCTCTGGCGGCATGGCGCTGACGCGCAGCGCGGCCGAGCGCTGGGAAACCGTCACCGGCTGCCCGATCGCCGAGGGCTACGGCATGACCGAGACCTCGCCCATCGTCAGCTTCAATCCGCCGCGCGAGCTGCAGCTGGGCACCATCGGCAAGCCGGTGCCGGGCACCGAGCTCAAGGTGGTGGACGCCGATGGCGTGACGCTGGGGCGAGATGCGCCGGGCGAGCTGTGCGTGCGCGGCCCCCAGGTGATGAAGGGCTACTGGCAGCGTGACGACGCCACGCGTGAGGCGATGGATGACGAGGGCTTCATCCGCACCGGCGATATCGCGGTCATCCAGCAAGATGACTTCGTGCGCATCGTCGATCGCAAGAAGGACATGATCATCGTCTCCGGCTTCAATGTGTTCCCCAACGAGATCGAGGACGTGGTCAGCGGCCATCCGGATATCGTCGAGGCGGCGGCAGTGGGCGTGCCGGACGAGCAGAGCGGCGAGGCGATCAAGCTGTTCGTGGTCTCAAGCAACCCGGATCTGGATCGCGACAGCCTGCGCAGCTGGTGCAAGGAGCAGCTGACCGGCTACAAGGTGCCGCGCTTCGTCGAATTCCGCGATGAACTGCCCAAGACCAACGTCGGCAAGGTGCTGCGTCGTGAGCTGCGCGACAGCGAAGAGAGCGGTGGCAATACGCCGCTACGCGAGCACTGAGGGCAGCGCTGAGCCGGCGGCGTGGCAGGGGACAAGCGCAGCCAAGGTTGGGCGCGGCTACGCGCAGGGCTACAATGGACGGCCCGTCACATGTTGACGGGCCGTTTTGTCATTCAGGTGTCATGGCTTGCTGCCCCGTGCAGGCGAGCGTGAGGCTGAATTCCCGAGAGTTTCCGGCTGCGCGCGTGGCGTGTGGTCGCTGGTTGAGAAGAGGCAGTCCTTGAGCGACACCGCTACCGCACCGTCCGAACATGCGCGTCTTGAAGCCCTCGCGGCTCGCCTTGAACGCGCCCTGAGCCGTGATCAGCGCGAGCTGGGCAAGCGCCTGGCTGGCCTGCGGCGGCGTCTCAAGGAAGGCAAGCCGGTCGATCGTGCCATCAACGACATCGAGAGCCGCCTGGAGGCGAGCATCGCCCAGCGCGATGCGCGCGAGACGGCACTGGCACGCTGGCAGACACCCGCCGCGCTCAACTATCCGCCGGAACTGCCGGTGGTGGAGCGTCGCGAAGACATCCTCGCCGCGCTTGCCGAGCATCAGATCGTGGTGGTCGCCGGCGAGACCGGCTCGGGCAAGACCACCCAGCTGCCCAAGCTGTGCCTGGAGATGGGGCTGGGGCGCAATGGCCTGATCGGCCACACCCAGCCACGCCGTCTGGCGGCGCGCTCGGTGGCGGCGCGTCTGGCCGAGGAGCTCGAGACGACACTCGGCGAGACGGTCGGGTATCAGGTGCGCTTCAACGACACCACCGGCCCGTCGACGCTGATCAAGCTGATGACCGACGGTATCCTCCTGGCGGAAACCCAGCATGATCCGGACCTGAGCCGCTACGAGGCGATCATCATCGATGAGGCCCACGAGCGCAGTCTGAACATCGACTTCCTGCTGGGTTATCTCAAGCGTCTCACCGCGCGCCGCCCGGACCTCAAGATCATCATCACCTCGGCGACCATCGACGTGGAGCGCTTCAGTCAGCACTTCGCGGCCCAGGATGGCACGCCGGCGCCCATCGTCTCGGTCAGCGGGCGCAACTTCCCGGTCGAGACCCAGTACCTGCCGCTGGTGCGCGATGCCGAGGATGAGGAAGACCTCAGCCTGCAGGAAGGCATCCTGCGCGCGGTGGAAGAGCTGTCGGTGATCGAGCGCGAGAAGGGCTGGTTGCGGGGCCCGCGTGACGTGCTGATCTTCCTGCCCGGCGAGCGCGAGATCCGCGCCACCGCGGACACCCTGCGTCGCGCCCAGCTGCGTGATACCGAGGTGCTGCCGCTGTACGCGCGCCTCTCCAACGAAGAGCAGAACCGCGTCTTCCAGCCGCATCGTGGTCGCCGCATCGTGCTGGCCACCAATGTCGCCGAGACCTCGCTGACCGTGCCGGGCATCCGCTACGTGATCGACCCGGGCCTGGTGCGCATCAGCCGCTACAGCTATCGCTCCAAGATCCAGCGTCTGCCGGTGGAGCCGATCAGCCAGGCCAGTGCCAACCAGCGCAAGGGCCGCTGCGGGCGTATCGCCGAAGGCCTGTGCATCCGCCTCTACAGCGAGGAGGACTTCCTCGCGCGCCCGGAATACACCGAGCCGGAAATCCAGCGCACCAACCTGGCCTCGGTGATCCTGTCGATGCTGTCGCTCAAGCTGGGCGACATCGAGAAGTTTCCCTTCGTCGATGCGCCGGATTCGCGCTTCGTCACCGATGGCTTCCGCCTGCTGCGCGAACTGGGCGCGGTGGATGAACACAACCGCCTGAGCCGTGATGGCCGCACCCTGGCGCGTCTGCCCATCGACCCGCGTCTGGCGCGCATGGTGCTTGAGGGCGCCTCGCGCGGCTGCCTGCGTGAAGTGCTGATCATCGTCAGCGCGCTGTCGATCCAGGACCCGCGCGAGCGTCCTGCCGACAAGCGTCAGCAGGCTGATCAGATCCACCACGAGTGGGATGATGACAACTCCGACTTCGTCAGCTGGCTGAATCTGTGGGAAGGCTTTGAACTGGCGCGGGATGCGCTGGGTGCCAACCCGCTGCGCCGCTGGTGCAAGGCGCGTTTCCTCAACTATCTGCGCCTGCGCGAGTGGCATGACACCTTCCGTCAGCTCAAGCAGCTGACGCGCGACCTGGGGCTGGAGATGACCAGCGCCCAGCACGAGCGCGACGCCGAGGCGCAGGCCGAGGTCACCGCGCGGGTACTGGCCTCACCGGGACAGGGCCGCCGCCCGTCGGTGGCCATCGATCACGAATCACTGCATCGCGCGCTGTTGACCGGGCTGCTCTCCAATCTTGGCCTCAAGCAGGAAAACCGCGAGTATCTCGGCGCGCGCAACCGACGCTTCTTCGTCCACCCGGGCTCCGGTGTGGCCAAGAAGTCGCCCAAGTGGGTGATGGCGGCCGAGATGGTCGAGACCACCAAGCTCTACGCGCGTCAGGTCGCGGCGATCAAGCCCGAGTGGGTCGAGCCGCTGGCCGAGCATCTGGTCAAGCGCAGCTACAGCGAACCGCACTGGGAGATGAAGCGTGCCCAGGTGGTCGCCAGTGAGCAGGTGACCCTGTTCGGGCTGCCCATCGTCACCGCGCGCAAGGTGCATTACGGCCCGCTGGCGCCGGAAGAATCCCGCGAGCTGTTCATTCGCCGTGCGCTGGTCGAGGGCGAATTCCAGACCCGTGCGCCGTTCTTCGCCCACAATCGCGGCCTGATGGATGAGGTCGGTGAGCTTGAGGACCGCGCGCGCAAGCGGGACATCCTCGTCGACGAAGAGACGCTGTTCGCCTTCTATGCCGAGCGGATTCCGGAAGGCATCTACAACGGGCGCAGCTTCGACAAGTGGCGCAAGGAGGCCGAGCGCGACAACCCCGATGTCCTGCATCTGAATCTCGACGACCTGATGGCGCGCGACGCCGAGGAAGTCACCGTCGCGCGCTACCCCGAACAGCTGCATCACAACAGCGTCGCCTACCCGCTGAGCTATCACTTCGCGCCCGGTGCGGTGGATGACGGCGTGACGATGATCGTACCGGCGGCGATGCTCTCGCAGCTGCCGCGCTATCGCATCGAATGGCTGGTGCCGGGGCTGTTGCGTGACAAGGCCATCGCGCTGATGAAGTCGCTGCCCAAGCAGTACCGCAAGCAGGTGGTGCCGATTCCCAACTGGGTCGATGCCGCACTTGAGGCGCTGACCCCGGACGACGTGCCGCTGACCGATGCGCTGGCCGAGTTCATGCGCGTCAAGACTGGCCTGCGTCTGCCGCAGGATGCCTGGGCGCCCGAAACGCTGGAACCGCACCTGAAGATGAACCTGCGTATCGTCGATCAGGACGGCAAGGTGCTGGGCGAAGGGCGGGACCTCGAGGCGCTGGAAACGCGCTTCAAGGACTCGGCCGCGGCCGCCGCGCGGGCGATGGCCAACCGCAGTCGTGAAACCGATAGCGAAGTGCTGGAAGATCTGCCGGAGACGCCGATCGCTACCTCGCACAGCACCACCCAGGCGGGCATTCGCGTCGAGGCCTACCCGGCGCTGGTGGTGAAGGCGGCGGCGCCTGCCGACAACGGCGTGAGTGCCAAGCAGCGCAAGCTGGCGCGCAAGACCGGCAAGAACAGCGCGCCGTCCAGCCATACGCCTGCCAGCGCGACGGCTCAGGTCGAGCAGAATCTTAGCGTGGAGCTGTTCGATCATCCGGCCAAGGCCGCCGCCGCGCACCGTGATGGCATCACGCGCCTGGCGATGGCACGCCTGCCGGACCAGGTGCGCTATCTGGACCGTGACCTCAAGGCGCTGGAGCGCTGTGCGCTGCTGTTCGCCAAGGTCGGCACGCGTCGCCAGCTGGCGGATGACTTTATCTACAGCGTCTTCGAGCAGGTGATGGCCGTCGAGCCGCTGCCGCGTTCGCGCAGCGAGCTGCAGGCGCGTCTCGATGACAAGCGGGCCGAGCTGGTGCCGCACGCCGAGGCGCTGCTCAAGCCGCTGGAGGCCGCGCTCAAGCAGCATCTGGAGCTTTCCAAGCGGCTCAAGGGCAAGATCGACTTCTCGATGGCGCTGGTGGTGGCTGATCTCAAGGCCCAGCAGGCGCGCCTGATCACGCCGGGCTTCATCCAGGCCTCCGGTGAATGGCTGCATCAGCTGCCGCGCTATGTGGAGGCGATGCTGATCCGTCTCGACAAGGCGCCGCGTGAGCGCATGCGCGACCAGCGTGACATGGAGGAGGTCAAGGGCTTCGAATCCCGCCTTGATGCCCGCCTGAGCAAGGCGCGCGAGCAGGGGCTGCCGGATGCGGAGCTGGAAGAGTTCGGCTGGTGGCTGCAGGAACTGCGCGTCTCGCTGTTTGCCCAGCAGCTCGGCACCCTGGAGACCGTCTCCGCCAAGCGCCTCGAGAAACGCTGGCAGGAGCTGATGGCGCGCCGCTGATGTCCTGAGGCTGAGCTCTTGAATCTCTGCCTGGGCTGAAGCTCTGCCTTGTCGGGGGCCATTCCAGGGCGCTGCGCGTGGCATCAGGGGCTTGCGTGACCGGTACGTGGAGGCGTGCCGCGGCGGGATGGCCCAAGCTGCAGACAGGAATTGCTGTTTAAGCATTCACTGTGATCGCCCGACAAGTGCTGACTCGTGCGTCTGGAATCGCCGAGACAGCGTACACTGAACATGGGGCATGACGACGCGGCGCCGGGTCGTGCCCCGCTCAATTCTGGTGATATCCCGCGGGATAGCACTGTCAGGAGTGGATGCATGCCAAACAATGACAATGATCACGCTGCCGATACGCAACACGCCAACGCCGGCCAGTCCATGAGCGCCAGCGGCAATCATCGCGTACTGATCACCGGCAGCGGGCTCTATACGCCGCCCAATGCCATCAGCAACGAGGCATTGGTGGCGTCCTTCAATGCCTGGGTGGCGGCGGACAATGCCGCCAATGCCGACGGCATCGCACGTGGTGAGCGAGAGGCGCGCACCGAGTCCAGCGCCGAATTCATCGTCAAGGCCTCGGGTATCCACAGCCGCTACGTGCTGGATGCCGAGGGCATTCTCGACCCGGAGCGCATGCGCCCACGTCTGCCTGCGCGCGCCAATGACCAGCCCTCGGTGCAGTGCGAGATGGGCGTGGCGGCCGCGCGTGAAGCGCTGGCGGCGGCGGGCGTCAACGCCGCGGACCTGGATCTGGTCATCGTGGCCTGTTCCAACCTCGAGCGCCCCTATCCGGCGGTGGCGGTGGAACTGCAGGCCGCGCTCGAGGCCGGTGGCTATGCCTTCGACATGAACGTGGCGTGCAGCTCCGCCACCTTCGGCATCGAGACCGCCGCCAACGCGATTCGCAGCGGCAGTGCCAGGCGCGTGCTGATGGTCAATCCGGAGATCTGCAGTGCGCATCTCAACTTCCGCGACCGTGACAGCCACTTCATCTTCGGGGATGCTTGCACGGCCGTGGTGCTGGAAGCGGCGGATGTCGCCACGCGCACCGATGGCTTCGAGGTGCTCGGCACGCGCCTGGTGACGCGCTTCTCCAATGCGATACGCAACAATTTCGGCTTCCTCAATCGCACGGCAGTGCTTGAGGACGACGTGGCATCCGCGATGACACTCGACAGCGCAAGCCATCGTGTAAAGGCCGATGACAAGCTGTTCATCCAGGAAGGGCGGCGCGTCTTCCGCGAGGTCTGCCCGATGGTGGCCGAGCTGATCACCACCCATCTGGGCGAGATCGAGGCAGATGGCGGTGATCTTGATCGCATGTGGCTGCACCAGGCCAACCGCCACATGAACGACATGATCGCGCGGCGCGTGCTCGGGCGTGACCCGTCGAGCGAGGAAGCGCCGATCATTCTCGATCGCTACGCCAATACCAGCTCCGCGGGCTCGGTGATCGCCTTCCACCTCCATCACGCTGATCTGGCGCCGGGGAGCCTGGGGGTATTGTGTTCTTTCGGGGCAGGCTACAGTGCCGGCAGCGTGCTGCTGAAACGCTGCGGTTGAAGCAGGACATTGCGCGAATCCACGTGGCCTGTGCTGGCTCTTGGCGGGCGCGGAACGTATAAAGAAGACCGGACCTGACAGCCAGGGATGTGGCAAGGACCGCTGCAGGAATCCAATAGACTTACAGGTGACGAGATGCACACGATCAAGACTTCCCTGCCGGCACTGCTGGCCATGTCCCTGCTGGCGGGTTGCGCCAGTACCGGAGACAGCGAGCCGAACCCTCAGGACCCCTGGGAGGGCTTCAACCGTAACGTCTATACCTTCAATGACACCCTGGATCGCTATGCCCTCAAGCCGGTCGCGCAGGGCTATGACTATGTGACGCCGGAGCTGGTACAGGATGGCGTGGGCAACTTCTTCTCCAATCTGGGAGAGGTCAGCACCATGTTCAACTCGGTGCTGCAGTGGAAGTGGGCCAATGCCGGTGTCTCCACCGGCCGCCTGCTGCTCAACTCCACCGTCGGTATCGGCGGCCTGTTCGACCCGGCCAGCGAGCTTGGCTGGACAGTGGACGAGGAAGACTTCGGTCAGACGCTTGCCGTCTGGGGTGCAGGGCAGGGGCCGTATCTCGTGCTGCCGCTGTTCGGTCCGAGTACCGTGCGTGATACCGCGGGCATGCCGGTGGATTACTTCGCTGATCCCATCAACTACGTCGAAGACGACAAGGTGCGTTACGGCCTGAAGGCGCTGGATCTGGTCGATACCCGTGCCGGTCTGCTCGAGCAGGAGAAGCTGATCCAGGGCGATCGCTACAGCTTCATTCGTGATGCCTACCTGCAGCGCCGCAACTTCGAGATCAACGATGGCAAGCTGGGCGATGATCCCTTCGCCAGCGACAGCTTCGATGATGCCGATCTCGACGGTGCCTTCGCACCGCAAGACGACAGCCAGTAACGCGTCACCCGCAGCAGGCGACCGGTACCGTGAATGGTCAGTGGTGCCGGTCGCGAGGGCAAGCAGCATCAAGACTGCGAGTGGATGGCAGTAAGGACGGGAATGAGGGGTTGGCATGGCGGATGAGCAAGGCAAGCGTCTGTTGATCGGTCTGATTGATCTTCCCGGCTCGCGGCGTGATGCGCTGGCGAACCTGTTGACGGATGAACGCTGCGCGGTGGCGGCCTGTGATGGCATCGCGACACTGCCCAGTGGAGTGGCGGTGGTGGTCGCGCATGTCGAGGCCGTTTCCAGTCATGAGTGGGCGCGTCTGGCCGAGCGCCTGCCGACGGTGGTGGTGGCCGAGAGCCGTGGCGATGAATGCCTGCTGCCGGCGGTGGAGGCCGGGCTGGTCGATTACCTCATCTCGCCGCGCGAGCATGGCTCGGTATTGCGCAGTCTGCTCAAGCGGGCGGCGGAGCATCACCAGCTGGCCCATGAGCACGCCAAGGCACGTGCGCGCCTCGAGGAGCTCAACGAGCACCTGGAGACGCATCTGGCGCTGCTGCGTCAGGACCAGCAGGCCGGTGGCCAGATCCAACAGCGTCTGCTGCCCCAGAGCGGGCAGCACATCAATGGCGTCAGTTATGAGTACTGCCTGTCGCCGTCGCTGTATCTGTCGGGTGACTTCCTCGAGTATCAGGCGATCGACGAACGCTTCAGCCTGTTCTACTTTGCGGATGTCTCCGGGCATGGCGCCTCGTCGGCCTTCGTGACCGTGTTGCTGAAGCTGTTGTTCGCACGCGCTATCCGCCACTGGGAGGAACATACGCCGGAAACCTTCGGCCCCGAGTGGCTGGCACTGCTCAACCGTGAACTGATCGACAGTGGTATCGGCAAGCATGCCACGGTGATGTGTGGTGTGATGGACCGTGACACGCGCACGCTGCATTACACCCTGGGCGCCCAGCTGCCGATGCCGGTACTGGTCACGCCTGACGGCGAACTGCGTGAGCTGGAAGGCAGCGGTCGGCCGGTGGGGCTCTTCCCAGACACCCGCTATCCAGCGTATCGTGTGGCGCTTCCTGAGCGCTTCCGTCTGTGGCTGGCCAGTGATGGTGTACTGGAATGCCTGCCGGGCGAGGCGCTGGAGGACAGGACTCGAGCACTGCATCAACGGATTCTGAGCAGTGAAGATGTGCAAGGATTGCGTCGTGGACTGGCGCTGGATGGCGAGCTGCCGGATGACCTTACCTTGATGACGCTGACAGGATTCCATGATGGATGAAGGACGTATCCAGGCCGTGTTCGAAGACGGCCTGTTCGTGCTCAAGCTATCCGGTGATGTACGCCTGACGCTGTGTGCCACGCTGGATCAGCAGGTACAGCGCGTGGCTGCGGTTGAGGGACTGGAAAGCGTGATCATCGATCTGCGCGAAGCGACCAATGTCGATTCCACCGCACTGGGCTTTCTGGCCAAGCTGGCGCTGGCGGTCCGCGACCGGCTGGTGATGCCGGCGCAGGTGGTGGCTGCCCATCCCGACGTGCTGACCATGCTCAAGGTGATGGGGTTCGACGAGGTGGCCAGTGTCGTGGACGCCGGCAGCCTGCCGGAGGCGGACCAGGCCGATCTGGACGGGGCTTCCTGCTGCAACGCGCCAGCGCTGAACGAGTCTCAGGATGACGCCGATGCCTCGCCCCAGCAGGAACAGGAGCTGCGCGGACGTATTCTCGAGGCTCACCGGCTGTTGATGTGCCTGAACGGCCACAACCGCCTGGAGTTCCAGCCGCTGATCGAGCTGCTGGAAAGTGAGGAGCATCGCCAGCCGCACTGAAGGCGCGCGCTGGGACGTTGAGCCTGACAGCACGCTGCTGAAAGCACGATCCAGACAGCACGTTTCTGAAAGCACAAAAAAAGCGCCTGCCGTGAAACACGGCAGGCGCTTTTTGTTGCCTTGGCCATTCAATGAGCTCTTGCTTAACAAGAGCTCATCATCGGCGCTATGCTCCGTTGGCTCAGTGGCTGCGCAGTTCGGCCAGCAGAGTCTCGAGCTTGCGCTGATCGGCCATGAACTTGCGGATACCTTCGCCCATCTTCTCGGTGGCCATGGCATCTTCGTTCATGTCCCAGCGGAAGTTGGACTCGGTCAGCACTTCCGGCACGTTCTGCTCGGCATCGGCGGCCAGCAGGCGACGTTCCAGCGGGCCGGTGCTCTCGGCCAGCTCACCCAGCAGTGCCGGTGAGATGGTCAGGCGGTCACAGCCGGCCAGCGCTTCGATCTCGCCGGTGTTGCGGAAGCTGGCGCCCATCACGATGGTCTTGTAGCCGTGACCCTTGTAGTGCTCGTAGATGGCCTTGACGGACTTCACGCCCGGGTCGTTGTCGCCGCTGAAGTCGGCGTCCGGCTGATTGGCCTTGTGCCAGTCGAGGATACGACCGACGAAGGGCGAGATCAGCGTCACGCCGGCATCGGCACAGGCCTGGGCCTGGGCGAAGCTGAACAGCAGCGTCAGGTTGGTGCGGATGCCTTCGCGCTCGAGCTTCTCGGCGGCGCGAATGCCTTCCCAGGTGGAGGCGGTCTTGATCAGGATGCGTTCCTGACCGACGCCATTGGCGGCGTAGCGCTCGATGATGCGATGCGCGCGACGGATGGTCTCGTCGGCATCGAAGGACAGACGGGCGCTGACCTCGGTGGAGACATAACCCGGCACCAGGCCGGCGATCTCGGTACCGATATCCACGGCCACGGCATCGACGGCATCATCGATGTCGGTGGCCTTGCGCGCGACTTCGGTCAGGCGCTCGCGACGTGACGGGTCCTGAGCGGCCTGCAGGATCAGTGACGGGTTGGTGGTAGCATCAGTGGGCGCGAAGCGACGAATGGCCTCGAGGTCACCGGTGTCGGCGACGACGGTGGTCATTTCCTTGAGTTGGGAGAGCTTGTCCTGTGCCATGCAAGAGTTTCCTGTACTGAGCGTGAGCCACCCGAAGGGGTGAGTGGCCCTCATGAATAAGGCAAGAGGTGAAGGGCAGGGGGCCGCCGGAGCGAGCGCTGCCACCGAGTGTGCACCCACGACTGCCGGCTGTGAAGACATCTCGGGCCGGTCGCCCCAAGTGGATGATCCGCGGGGATTTCATCAGCGTGATGTGACATTCGTCACCTGTGTAGGTCAACTGTATCAATTGTGCGGCGGCGCGCCCACTGTCGTCATCTGACGGCAAGGACGTGGCGTTTTCGGCACGTGGACATACCATCGACAAACGATTGCAGGAGGGGATGTGGACAAGCGTCAAACCCGTCAGTTGGCCTTGCTGGTCGCGGCCAATACGGCCCTGGCTCCATTGGCCATCGATGCCTATCTGCCGGCACTGCCGGCCATGGCAGAAGACCTGGCGACCACGGTGCACCATACGGAGCTGTCGCTGTCGGTCTTCCTGCTCGGCTTCTCGCTGGGGCAGTTGATCTTCGGCCCGCTGTCAGACCGTATCGGGCGCAAGCCGGTCCTGCTGTCAGGCATCTTCGTCTTCCTGCTGGCGAGTCTGGCCATCACCCAGGTCGAGAGTCTCGAGGGGCTCTATGCGCTGCGCTTCCTGCAGGCGCTGGGCGGCGGTGCCTCGGTGGTCAATTCCTCGGCGATCGTGCGCGATTGCTTCAGTGGCCGCGAGGCGGCCAAGGTGCTGTCCACCGTCGCGGTGATCATGATGCTGGCGCCCTTGATCGCGCCTGCCATCGGCAGTCTGCTGCTGGGCATGGCGGGCTGGTGGCTGATCTTCGCCTTCCTGGCCGCCTATGCCGCCTTCCTGTTGATAGTGCTGCCGCTGCGCTTGCCCGAGACCCGACGCAAGCGCGAGGCGGACGAGCCGCCGGCCAGTCTCCTGCAGGTCGCGCGTGACTATGCCAGCGTGCTGCGCCACGGGCCGGCGATGGGCTATGCGCTGACGCAGGCGATGGGCTTCGGTGGCATGTTCGCCTTCATCACCGCGTCGCCCTACGTCTATATGCAGCATTTCGGAGTGACGGCGGCCTGGTACCCGGTGCTGTTCGGCGCCAACATCCTGTTCATGTTCACCGCCAACCGTCTCAACGTGCGCCTGCTGTCACGCCTGTCGCCGCCGCGTCTGTTGCGCATCGGCATCGGTATCCAGCTGTCTGCCGCCATCCTGCTGGTATCGGCGCTGGCACTGGGGCTGGACCTGCTCTACGTCATCGCGCCGCTGCTGATGGTGTTCGTCGGGGCCAACGGCATGGTGGCGCCCAACGCGATCTCCTCGGCGTTGGAGTATTTCCCGCGCATCAGTGCCACGGCCAATGCGCTGATCGGCAGCATGCAGTTTGCCAGTGGCGCCGTGATCGGCATGCTGATCGCAGGTCTGGCGATGGACAGCCTGTGGCCGATGATTCTCGGCATGCTGGGCACGGCGCTGGTCAGCAATATTCTGCTGCGGGTGCTGGCAGGGCGCCGCGCCCTGGCGCGCCATGAGACGCCGCCCGACTGAGAAAGGCTTGAGCCGGCGACTGTCACACAGTTGTCATGAATGCTTGGCAAGGTACTCCCTGTAGACAAGAAGCCACCTCACTGGCTCATTCCTATCGCAAGGAGTTTCAGGCATGAAGGCGTTCCTCAAGTCCGGTCTCGCAGTGGCTGTCATCGCTGCATCAGTTGGTGCTGCAGAAGCCCGTGAACAGCTGCGCATCGTGGGTTCTTCCACGGTCTATCCGTTCTCCAGCTACGTCGCTGAAGAGCTGGGTGCCACCAGCGATTTCCCGACTCCGGTCATCGAATCCACCGGTTCCGGCGGCGGCATGAAGCTGTTCTGTGAAGGTGTCGGTGACAGCACTCCGGACATCACCAACGCCTCTCGTCGCATGAAGACGTCTGAATTCGAGCGCTGTGAAGAGAACGGCGTGACCGATATCACCGAAGCCATGATCGGCTTCGACGGTATCGCCTTCGCCCAGTCTGTCCGCGATGGCAGCATCGACTTGACCCGTGAGCAGATCACCCTGGCGGTCGCCGCTCAGGTGCCGGTCGACGGCAAGCTGGTCGACAACCCCTACACCAAGTGGTCCGAGATCGACTCCTCCCTGCCGGACCGCAAGATCACCGTCTACGGGCCGCCTTCCACTTCCGGTACTCGTGACGCCTTCGAAGAGCTGGTGATGGAAGTCTCCACCGAAGAGATGGAAGGCTACGGCGGTGAGGGTTACACCAACATCCGTCAGGACGGTCACTACATCGCTGCCGGCGAGAATGACAACCTGATCATCCAGAAGCTGGTCGAGAACACCGAAGCCTTCGGTATCTTCGGCTACTCCTTCCTCGAAGAGAATGCTGACAAGGTCGTCGGTGCTTCCATCGATGGCGTGCAGCCGGAAGCCGATGCCATCTCCTCTGGCGAGTACCCGGTCTCCCGCTCCCTGTTCTACTACGTGAAGAACCAGCACAAGGATGACGTGCCGGCTCAGCAGGCCTACAACGACCTGTTCATGAGCGAGAAGATGATCGGTGAGCTGGGCTACCTGAAGGGCATCGGTCTGATCCCGCTGCCGAAGGAAGAGCGCGCCATGCTTCGCGAGCAGGTCGCTGAGCGCACCAAGCTGACTCTGGCCGATCTCCAGAAGTAAGCAATGCAGCTGACCCTCTGACGCGGCCGGTTGCCCTTGGCAGCCGGCCCGTTTGCTTGACTGGTCGCAGGGTTTCGCAAGGCATGAAGCCTTCCCCCTGTGAACAACGCGACTCCGGGACCCGAAAGATGCAGACTCAGCAGATCTTTCTCTTCTTCATAGGCATCGTGGCGCTGGCTGGCCTGGTGGCCTTCTTCAGCGGCCGCAGCAAGGCACAGCGTGTGCGTGCCAGCGGTGCTGAAATGTACGCCCAGCCGGATCAGTACGGCTGGTTCACGGCAATCTCCAGCGCAGGGCCTGCTCTGCTGGTCGGTCTGGCAGCCGTCGTTGCGATTGCCACCGCAGATATCGATATCGAAGGCATGCAGCTGCTGATCGCCAGTCTGGTCGTCGCAGCCGTCGGCCTGGTCATCGGCCTCGCCCTGGTGAAGCCTGATTTCCATGCGCGCAATGCCATCGAGACCCTCATTCGTTATGTGTTGATCGGCGCGGCGATGATCTCCATCGTCACGACGTTCGGCATTCTGGTCTCGATCATCTTCGAGGCCATCCGCTTCTTCCAGATGGAAAGCTTCTGGACCTTCATCACCGGCACCACCTGGGATCCGGGCAACAGCTTCCAGATGGCCGCTGGCCGTGGTGAAGGTGTCGAGAGCACCGCCAACTTCGGTGCCGTACCGCTGTTCGCCGGTACCTTCATGATCACCCTGATCGCGATGCTGGTGGCCATTCCCATCGGTCTGCTCGCCGCGGTCTACATGGCGGAGTTCGCCCCCGAGAGCGTGCGTACCGTCGCCAAGCCGGTGCTGGAAGTGCTCGCCGGTATCCCGACCGTGGTCTACGGCTTCTTCGCCGCCATCACCGTCGCGCCGCTGATCGTCGACATCTTCTCGCCGCTGGGCATCGAGGCGTCCTACAACAACGCGCTGGCGCCGGGGCTGGTCATGGGCATCATGATCATTCCGTTCATCTCCTCACTGTCCGATGACGTCATCACCTCCGTGCCGGACACCATGCGTCAGGGCTCTCTGGCGCTGGGCATGACCCACGGCGAGACCATCCGCAACGTCATCCTGCCGGCGGCTCTGCCGGGCATCATCTCCGCGTCTCTGCTGGCCATGTCACGCGCCCTCGGCGAGACGATGATCGTGGTGATGGCGGCGGGCATGCGTCCGAACCTGACCGCCAACCCGCTGGAAGACATGACCACCGTCACGGTGCGCATCGTTGCCGCGTTGACCGGCGACCAGGAATTCGCGAGTGCCGAGACACTGTCGGCCTTCGCGCTGGGTCTGGTGCTGTTCGTTGTCACTCTGCTGCTGAACATGGTCTCGGTGGTCCTGATCCGCCGCTTCCGTGAGAAGTACAGCGCCAACAACCTCTGAGGCCGAGACTAGACATGAGCCATTCATTCGACGATATCTCGGCCCAGCTGAAGGGCCGTCATCGCCGCACCAAGCGCCTGAAATTCATGTCCATGGGCGCACTCGCCCTGGCCGCCACCTTCCTGGTGGTCTTCATCGGCGACATGGTCATGCGCGGCTACCCGGCCTTCCAGCAGGCAGAACTGCACGTGCCGGTCACCTACAGCGAGCAGTCGCAGGAAATCCCGCTGGCAGCGGTGGAAGAAGACGTGCGTGATCTGGTCAGCCGCGGCTGGCTGCGCCAGCTGCCGCGTGACATGGCCGCTGACGCCAGCCTGATGGGACAGACGATCGACCGCTGGGTGATCGCCGATGACCAGGTCGATCAGTACCTCAAGGGCCACAAGTCACACCTGAAGCCCAAGCAGACCGCCGTGCTGGACCGCATGCTCGAGAACGGTACGGCCGAGCTCAAGTTCAACATCAACTTCTTCACCACCGGTGATTCGAAGTTGCCGGAATACGCCGGTATCTGGTCGGCCGCGATGGGCACGATCCTGACGCTGCTGGTCACGCTGGCCTTCGCCTTCCCGGTCGGCGTGCTGACGGCGGTCTATCTGGAGGAGTTCGCTCCGGACAACCGCTTCACCCAGGCCATCGAGATCAACATCAACAACCTGGCGGCGGTGCCGTCGATCCTGTTCGGTCTGCTGGGTCTGGCGATCTTCATCAACTTCTTCGGCATGCCGCGTTCCTCCCCGCTGGTCGGTGGTCTGACGCTGGGTCTGATGACCTTGCCGGTGATCATCATCACCACGCGCTCGGCGCTGCGCAGCGTACCGGACACCATTCGTCAGGCCGCCTTCGGCGTCGGCTGCTCCCGCTGGCAGGTGGTGCGTGATCACGTGCTGCCGCTGTCACTGCCGGGAATCCTGACCGGTTCCATCATCGGCCTGGCACAGGCGATGGGCGAGACCGCGCCGTTGATCATCGTCGGCATGGTGGCCTTCATTCCGGATGCGCCGACCGCCATCACCCAGGCTGCCACCGTGCTGCCGGCCCAGATATTCACTTGGGCGGGCGAGCCGGAGCAGGCCTATGTTGAACGTACTGCGGCGGGCATCCTGGTGCTGCTGTCAGTGCTGATCCTACTCAATGCCGCAGCCGTGATGCTGCGCAAGAAATTCGAGCGTCGCTGGTAGGCAGCTGCGAGGCGGCCCGCCGATTGGCCGGTCGCCTTCCACCCTTAGCCCTGGCCCACGACTCATCAAGGAATACGAGACATGAACAGCACCGTCGCCACTCCCGCCAAGCCTGCCGCCGCCACTCGTCCCGGTAGCCCGGTCGTCATCAACGAAGATGCCAACCACGAGCTGGCCATTCGCGTGGAAGACCTCAACCTGTGGTACGGCGAGAAGAAGGCGTTGAAGAACATCAACATCGATGTCTTCCAGAAGAACGTCACCGCCCTGATCGGCCCGTCCGGCTGTGGCAAGTCGACCTTCCTGCGCTGCCTGAACCGCATGAATGACCTGATCCGCAGCGTGCGCATCGAAGGTCTGGTCGAGATGGATGGCCGTGACGTCAACGCGCGCAACATGGATGAAGTGGCATTGCGTCGTCGCGTCGGCATGGTGTTCCAGAAGCCGAACCCGTTCCCCAAGTCCATCTACGACAACATCGCCTACGCGCCGACCATGCACGACCTGGTCAGCCGTCGCGCCGACAAGGATGATCTGGTCGAGAGCGCGCTGCGTGATGCGGGTCTGTGGGAAGAAGTGAAGGATATTCTCGACCAGCCGGGCACCTCGCTGTCCGGTGGTCAGCAGCAGCGTCTGTGCATCGCGCGTGCCATCGCGGTCAAGCCGGACGTCATCCTGATGGATGAGCCGACCTCGGCACTCGACCCGATCTCCACCGCGACAATCGAAGACCTGATGGACAAGCTGAAGACCCAGTTCTCCATCGTCACCGTGACGCACAACATGCAGCAGGCGGCACGTGTCGCCGATTACACCGCCTTCTTCCACATGGGTGAGCTGGTGGAGTACAACGACACCAAGACCATGTTCTCCAACCCGAATACCAAGAAGGCCGAGGACTACATCACCGGTCGCTATGGCTAAGCGGCGCCAGCGTCAGGGCTCGAAAGGCTGAGCCCCTGATCGCTGCCTGAGAGCATCGCAGGCCGCACGACGACACGAGGCCCGGATCAATGATCCGGGCCTCGTGTCGTTTCAAGCATCAGGTTGGCTCAGTGTCTGCTGGCGGATCAGTCTTCCAGTTCGACGGCGATCGCGGTGGCTTCACCGCCACCGATGCACAGCGCCGCGATGCCGCGCTTCTTGCCGCGGCGTTCCAGCGCGTTGATCAGGGTGACGATGATGCGCGAGCCGGTGGAGCCCACCGGGTGCCCCTGGGCGCAGGCGCCGCCGAAGACATTGACCTTGTCATGCGGGATGTCGTGGGCGTCCATCGCCAGCAGGGTGACCACCGCGAAGGCCTCGTTGATCTCGAACAGGTCGACGTCTTCTGTGGTCCACTCCAGGCGCTTCATCAGCGTGTCGATGGCCCCGATGGGCGCCAGCGTGAATTCGCTGGGGTGCTGGGAGTGGGTGCTGTGACCGAGGATACGCGCCTTGACGGCCAGCCCGCGTCGTTCGGCTTCATCACGGCGCGTCAGCACCAGCGCCGAGGCGCCGTCGGAGATGGAGCTGGCGTTGGCGGCGGTGATGGTGCCGTCCTTGGCGAAGGCCGGGCGCAGGGTGGGAATCTTGTCGAGATTGGCCTGGAAGGGCTGCTCGTCCTGCTCGACCACGCTCTCGCCCTTGCGGCTCTTGACCGTGACGGCGGCGATTTCCGGTGCGATATCCCCCGACTCAGTCGCCGTCATGGCGCGCCTGAGCGATTCGATGGCGAAGTCGTCCATGCGCTGGCGATCATAGCCGCGGGCATCGGCCACTTCCTGGGCGAACACGCCCATCAGCTTGCCGGTCTCGGCATCTTCCAGCCCATCGAAGAACATGTGGTCCTTCAGCTCGCCATGGCCGAGGCGATAGCCGCCACGCGCCTGGGTGAGCAGGTGCGGGGCGTTGGACATCGATTCCATCCCGCCGGCCAGCATGATGCGGTTGGTGCCTGCGCGAATCAGGTCATGCGCCAGCATGGTGGCCTTCATGCCGGAACCGCACAGCTTGTTGATGGTGGTGGCGCCGATGCTGTCCGGCACGCCGGCTTGACGCATGGCCTGCCGCGCCGGGCCCTGCTTGACGCCGGCGGGCAGCACGCAGCCGAAGATGCCTTCGTCGACATCGGCAGGCGTGAGGCCTGCGCGTTCGATGGCCGCCTTGATGGCCACGGCGGCGAGCTGTGGTGCGCTCAGCGTCGAGAGTGAGCCCTTGAGGCCCCCCATCGGCGTGCGGGCACCGGCGAGAATCACGATGTCATCGGCGCTGGCGGCGGGGCTTGGCGTAGAGCGGGAAGCGGTCGTCATGACGGTCTCCTGTGTCTTGTTATTGGAAGATCGAGTCGTGCAGTCGGCGTTGTGATCACTGCGTGGCTATGCTTTGATCCATTCAATCCCATAAACCAAGCAAGCGCTAGTTATACGATGAATGTAGCCACCGCCTCACCCCGTCGCAAGGAGCTGGTCCGTATCGCTGCCCGCCTGTTCGTCGAGGAGGGTTTCGATCGCACCACCGTCCGCATGCTGGCCCAGGAAATGGGCATCAAGTCCGGCAGTCTCTTCCACCACTTCGCCGACAAGCAGGAAATTCTGTGCGCCGTGATCGAAGAGGGCATGTTCAGTGCGCTGGCCATCGCCCGTGAGCATCTGGCGCGCTGCGAGCCGTACCAGGCAAGCGAAGTGACCGCCTCGGCGGCATCGCAGCAACAGGCGCGTGAGCGACTGCTGGCCCTGGCGCGTGCACATCTGGACACGCTGCTCACTGATCGCAATGCCCATGTGGTCGCGCTCTATGAGTGGCGGCGGCTGGAAGGTCCGGCGCGCGAGCATCTCGTCCAGCTGCGCGATGACTACGAGGACCTCTGGCGTGACGCCATCGCCTCCGCCGTGGCCGCAGGGCTGCTCAAGGGCGATGCCGCGCTGCTGCGCCAGTTCATGCTCGGTGCGCTCAACTGGACGGTACGCTGGTATCGCCCTGAGGGAGAGCGCTCCCCCGATGAGCTGGCCGAGGCGCTGGTCGACAGCCTGTGTCGTCTGCCCTGAGCGAGTGTCTGCTGCACGGCGTCCGTTACACGGCCTCTGCTACGCAGCGTGCGTTACACGCCGTCTGCAACTTTTGGCCAGTCGAGCGTCACAATGCTTGCCGCCCGACAGGCTTGTCGCTAACTTGACGTTTACGTTAACTGTAGATGGCTGACGCCCAGTCATCTCACATCGCCCCGGAGCACCACTCAGGAGCCAGTCACGCCATGACGCCAAGCGATACAACAACAAACCGCACGTCACGCGCCGCCTCTGCTGCATCTGCGAATTCACACGCCATGCAACCCGCCGCCAGCCAGACGCTGAGCGATTATCTGGCCGCCTTCGATATCCAGGCACTGCGCGATGAACTGTTCACCACGCCGCTCGACACCGACGGCGAAGGCGAGCTCGGCAATGCCTATGAGGCGTGTGTCGGGCGTCATCTGCGTGCCGGGCAGGGCGAACGTATCGCGCTGGTCCACGAAGACGAACAAGGCCGGGTGCGTGAGCTGAGTTACGCACAGCTCGATGAGCAGAGCGCGCGGATGGCGGCTGCTCTGAAGGCACAGGGCGTGATGGCGGGGCAGCGGGTCGCCTGCATGCTGTCGCGCACGCCGGAGCTGATGATCGCGCTGGCCGCGACCTGGCGGCTGGGCGCCGTCTATCAGCCGCTGTTCACCGCCTTCGGCACCGATGCGCTCGACTATCGCCTGTCGCGCGCCGAGACGCAGATCGTGATCACCGAGACGAGCCAGCGCAGCAAGTTCACTGAGCTTGCCCGCCATCCCGTGATCATCTGCGTGCGCGGTGAGGGAGATGCGCTGGAGGCGGGCGATCTCGACTGGCAGACATTGATGCAGAGCGAGCCACTGACCGAGCCGCCGGTGTGGCTTCCGGCGGAGGCGCCCTTCCTGCAGATGTTCACCTCCGGCACGGTCGGCAAGCCCAAGGGCGTGGCGGTGGCGCTGAATGCGCTGCCTGCCTTCTGGCTCTATCAACGCCTGGCGGTGGACCTGCGCCCCGGCGAGCGCTTCTGGAACATGGCCGACCCCGGCTGGGCCTACGGCCTCTACTACGCCATCACCGGCCCGCTGTTGCTGGGTGCCACCACCTACTTCATGCAGGCGCCGTTCAGTGCAGAAGGCGGGCTGGCGTTCATGGAACGTCATCGCATCGACAACTTCGCGGCCGCGCCCACGGCCTATCGCATGCTCAAGGCCTCCGGGCTCGGTGAAGGCGCCTTCGAGCGCTTGAACCTGCGGGTCGCAAGCTCGGCCGGCGAGCCCCTCAACACCGAGGTGGTGGGCTGGGTCGCGCGGGAGCTGGGCTGTGCGGTGATGGACCATTACGGCCAGACCGAGACCGGCATGACCTGCTGCAATCATCACGCGCTGGCCCATGAGGTCGTGGTCGGCAGTGTCGGCTTCCCGCTGCCCGGCTATCGACTGACCGTGCTCGACGCCGAGTATCGTGAGCTGCCGCCGGGCGAGCCGGGTGTGCTGGCGGTGGATATCGCCCGCTCGCCCGCACACTTCTTCGCCGGCTACACCTGGCAGGAGAAACAGCCCTGCGTCGAGGGCTATTACCTGACTGGAGACGTGGTGGTGGCAGAGCCCGATGGCCGCTTCACCTTTGCCGGGCGTGATGACGACATCATCACCACCGCGGGCTATCGCGTCGGCCCGGCGGATGTCGAGAACGCTGTGCTGGTGCATCCGGCGGTGGCGGAATCGGCGGCGGTCGGCAAGCCGGATGCGCTGCGTGGCGAGATCATCAAGGCCTATGTGGTGCTGCGCGATGGCCATGTCGGCAGTGACGAGCTGGCGGAGGAAATTCGCGCCAGCGTGCGTCAGCGACTCTCGGCGCACAGCTATCCCCGCGAGATCGACTTCGTCGACAGCCTGCCCAAGACGCCGTCGGGCAAGATCCAGCGTTTCCTGCTGCGAGCACAGGCGCGCGAGAGCTGAACACCGAGCCATACACGTGGCTTTGGCATGGCCGGCTATCCGACGGGGCTTGTCTGTTACCACGCGCCTGTTACCACGCGCCTGTCACCACAGGTCTGTCATCACCTTTCCTGCCATCACCTTTCGGGAGACTCGTTTCATGAAGATCGCCGACCACTGCTTTCTGATCACCGGCGCAGCATCCGGCCTCGGGGCCGCCACGGCCTCACGTATCGTCGCGGCCGGCGGCCAGGTGGTGCTGGCGGACCTTGCCGAGGCCGCACGTGAACAGGCCGATTCGCTTGGGGAGGCGGCACGCTTCTGTCATTGCGACATCACCGACAGCGCCAGTGTCGAGGCTGCGCTGGATGTCGCGGAGCAGACCTTCGGTGCCATCCACGGGGTGATCCACTGCGCCGGCGTGGTGAGCGTCGCCAAGCTGGTGGATCGTGACGGCGAGCCTGCTCCGCTCGAGGGCTTCGAGAAGACGCTGGCGATCAACCTGAGCGGCACCTTCAACGTGGCGCGCCTGACGGCGGCACGCATGGCGCGCAATGCTGCCGAGGGCGAGGACGGCGAGCGGGGCATCATTCTCAACACTGCCTCGGTCGCGGCCTTCGACGGCCAGGTAGGGCAGTGTGCCTATAGCGCCTCCAAGGCCGGGGTCGCCGGCATGACGCTGCCGATGGCGCGTGAGCTGGCACGCCATGGCATTCGCGTGATGGCGATCGCGCCCGGCGTGTTCGAGACACCGATGATGGCCGGCATTCCGGAGCCGGCTCGCGAAGCGCTGTGCGAGGCGGTGCCGTTTCCCAAGCGTCTGGGCAAGCCCGATGAGTTCGCGCGTCTGGCCGAGCACATCATCACCAACAGCATGCTCAACGGGGAAGTGATCCGCCTCGATGGCAGCATTCGCATGGCCTGAGGCTGGCGGGTAAGACCTTTATCGTCTGGATCGGGCTCTCTGGATCGGCGCTCTGGATCGGCTCTGGGGAGAGAGCACGGTACACAAGGAATCTTGCAGGACAGGTTATCTCTGGGGGAGATATTGCTCGACCGCGGCTGCGGTCGGGCTTTTTTGTGTCTGTTTTTAGTGTGTGTCTTTTTGTGCCTGCCGTGCGCGCGGCGCGGCCTGGAGGCAGGGCTTGCCACTGATGAGACAGGGCTTGCCACCAATGTCGCAGGCCAGAAATCAAACGACCGCTTGACGGTATGGCGAAGGAGGCGTTAATTTCAAACACATGTTTGATAGTGTTGCGTCAGACCTGTTCGCCGCCAGCGACTCGCTTCTTCATTGCCCGAGTGAGTGCTGCGCCGCCTGACAAGCGTCCTGTCGCCACCTGTCGTTGTTCAGGTCAGCGCCGCCGCGTCGCGACGGCTCAAGGAGTAAAGCATGCCGGATTATCAGGCGCCGTTGCGCGACATCCGCTTCGTGATGAATGAGCTGCTCGACTATCCCGCGCACTATGCCAGCCTGCCGGGTGGCGATGAGGCCAGCGACGATATCGTGACCGCCATCCTTGAGGAGGGCGCACGCTTCGCGCACGAGGTGCTGACGCCGCTGAACCAGTCGGGCGACCGCGAGGGCTGTACCTTCGAGGGCGGCGAGGTCAAGGCGCCGAGCGGTTTCAAGGCTGCCTACCAGCAGTATGTCGAGGGCGGCTGGCCGAGTCTGGCTGCCTCACCGGAACATGGCGGTCAGGGCCTGCCGCCGTCACTGGCGATGGTGCTCTCGGAAATGGTCGCCTCCGCCAACCTGTCGTGGGGCATGTATCCGGGTCTGTCGCATGGCGCGATGAATGCACTCGAGCATCACGGCAGCGAGGTGCTCAAGCAGACCTATCTGACCAAGCTGGTCGAAGGTAGCTGGACCGGCACCATGTGCCTGACCGAACCGCATTGCGGCACGGACCTGGGGCTGATCAAGACCCGCGCCGTGCCGCTGGATGACAGCGATGGCAGCAAGGGCTACCGCATCAGCGGCACCAAGATCTTCATCTCGGCCGGTGAGCACGATCTGTCCGAGAACATCGTGCACCTGGTGCTGGCCAAGCTGCCGGATGCTCCGGAAGGCTCGCGTGGCATCTCGCTGTTCGTGGTGCCCAAGTTCCTGCCCGACGCCAATGGCGAGGCCGGTGAGCGCAACGGCGTCAGCTGTGGCTCCATCGAGCACAAGATGGGCATTCACGGCAACGCGACCTGCGTGATGAACTTCGATTCCGCTACAGGCTATCTGGTCGGTCCGCCGCACAAGGGGCTGGCCTGCATGTTCACCATGATGAATGCCGCGCGTCTCGGCGTGGGGATCCAGGGCGTGGCGCTGGCCGAGGCCAGCTTCCAGAATGCGCTGAGCTATTCGCGTGACCGTCTGCAGATGCGTGCCCTGTCCGGTGCCAAGGCGCCGGAGAAGGCAGCCGACCCGATCATCGTGCATCCGGATGTGCGCCGCATGCTGCTGACCCAGAAGGCCATCGCCGAGGGCGGGCGCATGCTGGTGATGTACGCCGCCCAGTTCAATGACATCGTCGAGAACGCTCCGGACAGCGAAGACAAGGCACGTGCCGATACCTTGCTCGGCCTGCTGACGCCCATCGTCAAGGCCTTCCTGACCGAGACCGGCTTCGAGGCGACCAATCACGGCGTGCAGGTCTATGGCGGCCACGGCTTCATTCAGGAATGGGGCATGGAGCAGTTCGTGCGCGATGCACGCATCACCCTGCTCTATGAAGGCACCACCGGTATCCAGGCGCTGGACCTGCTGGGCCGCAAGATCCTGATGAGCCAAGGCGAATCGCTCAAGGTCTTCACCAAGGAGATCCACAAGTTCTGTCAGGCCAGCGAAGGCAGCGAGTTTGCCAATCCGCTCGCCGAGCTCAACCGCGAATGGGGCGAGCTGACCATGGCGGTGGGCATGGGCGCGATGCAGGACCGCGAAGCGGTCGGCGCGGCCAGTGTCGACTACCTGATGTATGCCGGCTACGTCACGCTGGGCTACCTGTGGGCGCGGGCAGGTGAGACGGCCAGGGCCGCGCTGGCGGCCGGCGAAGGGGACGCTGCCTTCTATCAGGCCAAGCTGGATACCGCGCGCTTCTACTTCCAGCGCATCCTGCCGCGTACGCAAGGCCATGCCGCGATGATTCGCGCCGGTGGCGAGACGCTGATGGCGCCGACGGTGGAAGGCTTCGGCAGCGGCTTCGAGATCTGATGACGGTTTCAAGCCTGACAGCAGTTTCAAGCATGACAGCAGTTTCAAGACTCAGCAGTTCGATGTATCGGCAACAGTCGTGTCTTATGCCTCCAGTCAGTGCGCTCTGACTCGGTACCCTTGGGGAGACTTCGGTCTCCCCATTTTTTTGTGCGTCTTGAGGGAGGCGCGGATTCTCCCCGACACGAGCAATCAATCCCGTTTCAGTCTTGGCTTGTGACAGGCATGCGCCCAAGATAGGCGCATCGAAGGCTGTCCCGAGGAAGCCGCGGGGCAGCGACGCGCAAGTACTGATGGCAAGTACTGATGGCAAGCACTGACAGGATAGGTGGCGCAGGATGCACCCGAACGATACGCCTGAGGAAAGATCGCGACACGAGGAAGTGCCGCCCGAGGCGCAGATGGCCGATGCGCAAGCGCCTGACGATAGCGTTGGCGAGCCACGCAGTGTCAGTGAGGGCACTTCCATCGAGGAGGCCGTGACACGCATGCAGGTACCACGCGACGAGCGTCAGCAGGAGGCGCTCGAACGCTCCGGACGTTCTCGTCACGCGCCCAACGTGCGCCGCGCGCTGGAGATTCACCCCTTGCTGGTCGGCATGGCCGCAGTGGTCATCATCATCGGCGGCCTCAAGCTGGCGGCGGACCTGGTGGTGCCGCTGCTGCTGGCGGTGTTCGTCGCTGCGGTCTGCGATGCGCCGGTGCGCTGGCTGGCCCGTCACGGCATCGGGCAACGCTTCGGGGTGCCGATCGTCATCCTGACGGTCTGTGTGCTGTTCTCGTCGCTGACGGCGCTGCTGGTCTCGCGCTTCACCCTGTTCAGCGATGAGATGCCCAAGCTTGAGGAGAGCCTGCGCGAACAGTATCAGAGCATGCTGGAATGGCTGGCGGACAGCGGCGTATCCATCGCGCCGGCCCGTTTCAGCGAGCTGGTCGATCCGGCCTCATTGACCCAGTGGGTGCCGAACCTGCTGACCGGACTTGGGGGGCTTCTGTCCTCAAGCGTCATCATCGTGCTGACGGCCACCTTCCTGCTCTATGAGGCATTGTCACTGCGCGACAAGCTGGTCAGCACGCTGCACAGCCCGCATGTCAGTCTGCGCCGCTTCACGCTGTTCTCGCTGACGCTGCGCCGCTATCTGGCGGTCAAGACCTTGATCAGCCTCGTGACCGGGGGGCTGGTCGCGATCAGCTGTCTGGTGCTCGATGTGGAGTTCGCCTTCCTGTGGGCCACGCTGGCCTTCTGCCTCAACTACATTCCCAACATCGGCTCGGCGCTGGCCGCGGTGCCTGCGGTGTTGCTGACGCTGGTGATGCCGGAGGGTGGCGCGGTCAAGGCGCTGATGCTGGGCGGCTGTTATCTGGCGATCAACTTCATTCTCGGCAACTTGATCGAGCCGCGCGTGATGGGGCGCACCCTGGGGCTGTCGACGCTGGCCGCCTTCCTGTCGCTGGTGGTGTGGGGCTGGGTGTTCGGGCCGGTGGGCATGCTGTTGTCGGTGCCGATCACCATGACGCTCAAGATCGCCTTCGACTCGCACCCGGGCACGCGCTGGGCGGCGCGTCTGCTGGGCCCCTCCGTGCGCCGGATTCGCCGTCGTCGACGCATGGCGGAGGAATGACCCGCGAGCCAGCTCTGCGTGGATGACCTGCTGCCTGAATGCCAAAGGCCCCGTCACGCTGTGCGTGACGGGGCCTTTGGTTATCGAATCAGTGCGCGGTGGCTGGCGGGGCAGTCACCTGTCAGCAAGTCGACTCAGAGGTTCTGCTCGATGAACTGGCTCAGCTGACCCTTGGACTGGGCACCGACCAGAGAGGCGACCTTGGCGCCGGACTTGAACAGGATCACGGTCGGCACGCCACGCACGCCTTGCTCGGCAGCGATTTCCGGCGCGTCATCGACATTGACGTTGACGATCTTCAGGCCTTCGCCTTTCTCGTTGGCGACTTCTTCGACGACCGGCGCCATCATCTTGCACGGACCACACCACGGGGCCCAGAACTTCAGCAGGACCGGGGCTTCAGCGTTGAGAACTTCCTGTTCGAAGTTGGCGCCGGTGACATCGACGTGATTGGACATCTTGTTTCTCCAGGGGATTCGTTTCGCTGTCTGCGGCATTGCCGGACATGCAGGCTGCGTCCGATGGTAGCGCCACTTTGCATCACTGACAAATGGGCATTGTCCATCGGCTCAATAGCACGGGGTTATGATCGCTAGTGTTTTTATAGCTGTTTTATTGGTTTGAGGGAATAGCAACGGGGCAGGCAATGTGGATTGCCCGCCCCGACTTTGGTATTGCCTGTGCGAAGGATCCCGCAGCAAGGAGAGCTCAGAAGAAGGCGTAACGGATGCCCAGCCCCAGCAGCAGTGTCGTCAGCAGGCCCTGCAGCAGGCCGCTGGGCATGTGGCGTGTCAGGCGTGCGCCCAGGCTGATGGCGGGCAGTGAGCCGACCAGCAATGCGCCGAGCAACAGGAAGTCGACGTTGCCCAACCACAGGTGGCCCAGCCCCGCGACCAGGGTCAGCGGGACCGCGTGAGCGATATCGGTGCCGACGATGCGCGCGGTGCTCAACAGCGGGAACAGCATGATCAGCACGGCAGCACCGAAGGCGCCGGCACCCACGGAGGACAGGGTGACGCACACGCCGAGCACGATGCCTGACAGCACGGTCAGCGGTGCCGCGTGGCGTACGATGAAGCTTTCCGGGCTGATCAGCCCCAGCAGGCGCTTCTTGAACAGCAACACGCCGGCGGTGAGGATCAACATCACGCCCAGCATGCCCTTGATCAGGCCCGCGTAGGCGGTGGGGTCAGTGAAGAAGGTATGCAGGACCGCAATCGTCAACAGCGCCGCCGGCAGCGAGCCGATGGCCAGGCGTCGGGCGATGGTCCAGTCCACATGGCCCTGGCGATGGTGCGCGAAGGCGCCGCCTGCCTTGGTAATGGAGGCATAGAGCAGGTCGGTGCCCACGGCGATGTGCGGCGGGAAGCCGAACATCAACAATAGGGGCGTCATCAGCGAGCCGCCGCCCACGCCAGTGACACCGACCGCGAAACCCACTCCGGCGCCTGCCAGCACGTATAGCAGCAGTTGTGTGACTTCCATCCCTACCTACCCCCTTGTCAGGTTACTGTCGCCAATCTACTCTTGAGCGTATATTCCCGAAAGGAATCATTATTCATGATTTTATCGCCCGATCATCTTAGCAAGGTGACCGGCCATGTCCGGGCCACTGTCACGCCGCGTCGCGTCGATGGTGCTTCTCAGGAGAGTGAAGCCGCATGAAACTCCAGCAGTTGCGTTATATCTGGGAAGTCACCCGCCACAACCTGAACGTGTCCGCCACCGCGCAAAGTCTGTATACCTCCCAGCCGGGCATTTCCAAGCAGATTCGCCTGTTGGAAGATGAGCTTGGCGTCGAAATCTTCGCGCGCAGTGGCAAACACCTGACGCGGGTGACCCCGGCCGGCGAGTCCATCGTCGAGCTGGCAAGCCAGGTGCTGCGCACGGTGGAGAACATCAAGCACGTCGCCCAGGAGCACAGTGACGACCGTCGCGGCAGCCTGTCGATCGCCACCACGCACACCCAGGCGCGTTATGCCTTGCCGCCGGTGATCGCCGATTTCACGCGCAAGTACCCGGATGTCGCGCTGCACATGCAGCAGGGCACGCCGAAGCAGATCGCCAACATGGTCAGTGAAGGTCAGGCCGACTTCGCCATCTGCACCGAGTCGCTGGAGCTGTTCAACGACCTCATCCTGCTGCCGTGCTATCGCTGGAATCGCTGCGTGCTGGTGCCCAAGGATCATCCGCTGGCCAATGGCGAGGAACTGACCCTCGAGTCGCTGGCCAGTTATGCGCTGGTCACCTATACCTACGGCTTCACCGGGCGCAGCCAGCTGGACGATGCCTTCAAGTCCCACGGCCTGGCGCCCAACGTGGTGCTGACCGCCTCGGACGCCGATGTCATCAAGACCTATGTGCGTCTCGGCATGGGCATCGGCATCGTCGCGCACATGGCGGTGGACGAGGTGGCCGACGAGGACCTGGTCGCGCTGGACGCCACGCATCTGTTCGAGAGCTCCACGACCAAGATCGGCATCCGTCGCGGCACCTTCATGCGCAGCTACATGTTCGAATTCGTCGAGCGCTTCGCGCCGCACCTGACGCGCGAGCGTGTCGAAGCGGCACTGGCCGCCGGCCCGCGCCACGAGCACGAGATCTTCCACGACATCGAGCTGCCGGTGCGCTGAGTCCCAGTGGACTGAGTGTCGGTGGACAGTCCCGGTGAACTGAGTGCCGCTCGCCTGATCTGCCACAGCGCAGATGAAAAAGCCCGCCTCCTGAGAGGCGGGCTTTTTGCTGGCTGGGCGGTGCGAGCACACAGCATCAACCACAAGGCTCAGTGTGCCAGGTGCAGGCCACACTCGCGGTTGTCTTCCGCCTTGGTCGGGTCGACGTAGTCGAACTCGTTGGGCAGGTCGTGGGCGACCAGATACTCGTGCATCTGCTTGGATGACCAGTTGAGCACCGGGGCGACCTTGATCAGGCCATCGCCGTTCAGCGAGACCGGCTGCATGCCGGCACGGAAGGCGGTGTCACTGGCGCGCACGGCGGTGAACCACATCTCGGGGTTCAGTTCGCGCAGCGCACGCTCGAAGGGTTCGAGCTTCACTTCACGGGTGAAGGCTTCGTGGCGCGGGTCATCGATATGCGGCGTGAGGCCATCGACGGCTTCACGGTGGGCACGCGTGCGCTGCGGCAGATAGATGATGCGGTTCAGGTTCAGCTTGCGCGTCACCTCATCGGCGAAGCGATAGGTGGCATCGGTGTTGTAGCCGTTGTCCATCCACACGATCGGGATGTCAGGGCGGAAGCGCGTCACCATATGCAGGATCACCGCCTCGAAGGGACGGAAATTCGTGGTGCAGATGGCGTGCTTGTCCAGCGACAGAGCCCAGCGGGTCAGGGCTTTCGGGTCGTTGCCGAATTCGGCATTGATGCGGGCGAGATCGAAGGTATCGGACATGAGGAGTCTCCAGAACGAGGGCACGTCCGATGGAGCGGGGCGCAGGGCTGATCAATGGCCAGGAAAGACCATCAGCAGAGGCGGGTAGCGCTCAAGGAGACGTGCAGGAATGCGCCTACCCTATCAAAGGCAGGCACTGCTTCCCCAATACGAATTCGTTCGAACGTTATATGCCATCGAGTTATGGCGCTCATGACGCCTTATAACACCGCCTGTCAGCCAAGCGCTTCCATCAGGCGCTGGATCTTGGCCAGGCTCTCGCGGTATTCGGCCTCTTCCTCGGAGTCGGCGACCAGACCGCCGCCACCCCACAGATGCACCTGGCCCTCGGCGATCACCGCCGTGCGGATCGCGATGGAGGTATCCATGTGGCCGCGGATATCCAGATAGCCGAGGCTGCCGCAATAGGCGCTGCGGCGCACCGGCTCCAGCTCCTCGATGATCTGCATGGCACGGATCTTGGGCGCGCCGGTGATGGAGCCGCCGGGGAAGGCGGCGCCGAGCAGGTCCAGCGCATCGCGTCCTTCATCCAGGGTGCTGGTGATGGTGCTGACGGAATGGTGCACGTTGGCGTAGCTCTCCAAGGCGCACAGTGAGGGCACCTTGACGCTGCCGGGCGCGGAGACGCGGCCCAGGTCATTGCGCAGCAGGTCGACGATCATCACGTTCTCGGCGCGGTCCTTGGGGCTTTCCAGCAGCTCGGCGGCCAGCTGGGCGTCCTCTTCCGGCGTCGCGCCACGTGCGCGGGTGCCCTTGATCGGCTTGGTCTCGACCGCGCGATGATTGACCTCGACGAAGCGCTCCGGCGAGACGGAGACGATCGCCATCTCCTCGCCCTGGGCGTCCTGCCAGCTCAGATAGCCGGCGTAGGGTGTCGGCGTGGCCTGACGCAGGCGCAGGTAGGCATCCCAGCTGTCGCCACTGCAGTCGGCGGAGAAGCGCTGGGTCAGGTTGATCTGATAGCAGTCACCGGCATGCAGATACTCCATCACCTGACGGAAGCGTTCGCCGTAGCCCGCGCGGTCCAGCAGTGGCGCGAAGGGGGTGTCGAGGGCGAAGTCGGCGCTGCGCGGCGCCGGTTGCTCCAGCCACTCAAGCACCTGCCTGCGCCGTTGGGGCGAGGCGATCAGCCAGCTCTGCTGGCGCTGATGGTCACTGATCAATGCCCAGTCATAGAGACCCAGACGCGCCCAGGGCAGCGCGATATCGTCCTCGGTCGTGGCGGGCAGGTCTTCCAGCGCGCGCCCGAAGTCGTAGCTCCAGTAGCCCAGCAGGCCGGCGATGAACGGCAGGTCCTCGGCGCTCAGGTCGTGCCGGGCGAGCTCTTCGCCTGCCAGCGTCTGCGGCAGCAGGGTCAGCAGCTGGCGCTGGGCCTCGATCACCGGCAGGCGGGCGAGGCGCTCCAGCGCTTCACTGAACTGGCTCAGGTCACGCATCGTCTCCGGCAGCGGGCCAGTGAGCGTGCCGCCGTGCGGGCCTTGCTCCAGTACGGCCAGCGGGTCGCTGCTGATGATGTCGAAGCGACCGCCGGCCAGCGACGGCTGGCCGCTGTCGAGCAGCACGGCATCGGGACGTGAACGCAGGCGTGCGAAGCGCGACAGCGTGGAGGCTTCATCCTCGGCGGCGAGGGCGTAGGGCAGGGCGTTGATTTCGAGCGAGATGGTCATGACAGCTTCCGTTGGCGGACAGGGCATTCTAGGCATCCAACGGCGTTTTGTCCGCCCATGCGTGCGGATTCCGGTGAGGGACTGGCCTTGTCGGCTTGCCGTTCTCCCGTGCGCTGATTAAGGTGCCTGCCTCTGAACGCCCTGCGCCGTCATCGATGACTGCCCTGACGCACGTGCTGACGTTCGCCCAGCCTTCTTGCCCAGTCTCTTGCCCAGCCCCTGGCACCCCACCGGAGCCCTGCATGCATCCCGAGTTCGAACATGGCCAACATCTGCTGTCACGTCCCGATCAGAACATCTTCTGGCAGCGTCTCAAGCGGCATGACGCCCAGGGCGGGCGTCGACTGCTGATGCTGCACGGCGCGGGTGTGGCCGGCACGCTGACCTGGGCACCGCTGGTCGGGCATCTCACGGCCCATGATGAGCTGATCATCCCGGACCTGCGTGGCATGGGGCAGACGCTGGCGCCGCAGGGTGGCGAGCCTCCTTTCACTCTCGAGCAGGTGGTCGAGGATGTGATGGCGTTGATCGAGACGCAGCGCATCACGCATTTCGACCTGATCGGCTACAGCTTCGGCGGGCTGGTCGCCATGCGTCTCGTCCAGCGTCTGCGCGCCGAGCGCCCGGAGGTGAAGGTCGGCGACATCAGTCTGCTGGAGCCGGCGCTGCTGGAGCGCGAATGCCACGCCACCATGCTCAAGGTGCGTGACGGCTACGCCGAGGCGGCGCGCGCCATGCGCGAAGCCTCGAGCCCCGAGGCGGGCATCACCGCCTTCCTCGACCTCATCTCGCCGCATCGTACGCGCAACCCGCGCGCCGAGCGCATGATGGTGGCGCGACTGGCGCATCGCCATCTGGGCTTCGCCAATGCGCTGGACTGTGTCACGCATGCCGTGCGCGAGATCGACCGTGAGGCACTGCTGGCCGACGTGCTGGCCTCAGGCAGCGAGGTGCGCAGCCTGGTCGGCGGCAAGAGCCCGCAGACCCTGCGCGACTATCACAGCCTGCTGGCCGAGCGTCATGCGGGCTGGCAGTCGCTGGAAATTCCCGGCACCGATCACTCGCTGCCTTTCCAGAAACCCCGCCGCATCGGCGCGGAGCTCAGCTTCGTATAAAACACGTGATTGTCGACAAGCTGGCCGATGAGCGGTCTGGCATTGAGACTCAAGACGCCCCGTCAGCCTGTGCTGGCGGGGCGTCTTTCGTCTCGGCCGTTACCGGCTGGAGTGCCTCTGGCCTGGCGACGCGGGAAGGGCGGCATGGCGGCGTCTCAGGCGATTCGTCCTTGTTCTGGCAGCCGTTTATCCAGCGCATGCCAGCTCTCTTACGCCAAAGGTGTAGAGGATTTGGCGGATTGCATCTTGACCCACTCAGGCTCGCTGGCTAGTCTGGCAGTCATTGAATGATTGTCGACAATGGTGCTGAAAGTCCCTCATCGCCATTGTCCTGTCTCAGCCCCTTGTCCAGCCGGATTGCCTGACCGCCATGACCACCGATGCCTTTCACAATGCCACCACCGCTCGAAGCCTCGCGCGCGGCGCCACTGCCGAGCAGGCAGGCCACACCGCCTCCGCCAGTGCTCCGGCGCCTGAGGTGCGCACCCTGGCCGAGCGCGTCTTCCACCAGCTGCAGGACGCCATCGTGCGCGGCGAGCTGGCACCGGGCAGCAAGATCACCGAGCCGGGGCTGGCGCAGGCCTATGGCATCTCGCGCGGCCCGCTGCGTGAGGCGATGCGTCGTCTCGAGGTCCATCGCTTGATCGAGCGCGTGCCCCACGTCGGCGCGCGGGTGGTCAAGCTCTCGATGACCGAGCTGCTGGAGCTGTTCGACGTACGTGAGGCGCTGGAGAGCATGGCCGCGCGTCTGGCGGCGCGGCACATGACGCAGGAGGAGGTCACGCGGCTGCGCAGCGTGCTCAAGACCCACGAGCAGCAGTCGGACCTCAAGACCGGCACCGCCTACTTCCAGAAGGAAGGCGATCTCGACTTCCACTATCAGATCGTCCTCGGCAGCCATAACCACATGCTGATGACGATTCTCTGCGACGACCTCTACTACCTGGTGCGCATGTATCGCACCCAGTTCAGCGCCAGTGGCTCGCGTCCGCAGAAGGCCTTCGTCGAGCACCACCGTATCGTCGATGCCATCGAGGCCGGCGACGAGGAGCTGGCGGAGCTGCTGATGCGGCGCCACGTCAGCGCCTCGCGGGAGAACGTCGCCCGCCGCTATGCCGCCACGCTCAAGGAAGAGCAGGGCGAGGAGTGAACTGCCACACCGCTTGCGACCGGATCGCCACCAACAATTCCAACCCCGTCATGGGCCCAGCCCGGGAGATGTCATGTCACGCCATCTGAGTTCCACCGCCTTGCCAAGCCCCGGCGCCCGCTTCCGCGCGGCGCTGGAAGCCAATCGTCCGCTGCCCATCGTCGGCACCATCAATGCCTATACCGCCATCATGGCCGAGCGCGTCGGGCATCAGGCGATCTACCTGTCCGGTGGCGGCGTGGCCAACGCCTCCTACGGCCTGCCTGACCTGGGCATGACCAGCATGAATGACGTGCTGGAAGATGCGCGTCGCATCACCGCCGCCAGCGAGCTTCCGCTGCTGGTGGACATCGACACCGGCTGGGGCGGCGCCTTCAACATCGCGCGCACCATCCAGGAGATGGAGCGCGCCGGTGTGGCGGCCGTGCATCTGGAAGACCAGGTCGCCCAGAAACGCTGCGGACATCGCCCCAACAAGGCCATCGTCTCCAGTCAGGAGATGGTCGACCGCATCAAGGCGGCCGCCGATGCCCGCCGTGATGACGACTTCTATCTGATCGCGCGTACCGATGCCTTCCAGAAGGAAGGGCTCGAGGCCGCCGTGGCGCGTGCCAATGCCTGTGTCGAGGCCGGAGCGGACGCCATCTTCGCCGAGGCGGTGCATACCCTCGAGGACTACCGCGCCTTCTGCGAGGGCGTCGACGCGCCGATTCTGGCCAACATCACCGAATTCGGCGCCACGCCGCTGTTCAATCAGCGCGAGCTGGGCGATGTCGGCTGCCGGATGGTGCTCTATCCGCTGTCCGCCTTCCGCGCCATGAACGCCGCCGCCCTCAAGGTCTACCAGAACATCCACGACAAGGGTGACCAGAAGGACGTGGTCGACGACATGCAGACCCGCATGGAGCTCTACGACTTCCTCGATTACCACACCTTCGAGCAGAAGCTGGACACCCTGTTCGAGGCCGAAAGCCGCAAGGATTGATGCCAGACGCTCGAGACGGACGCCATGTCTCGCATCAGGAGGCCACTGGCTTCACGGGCCGGCACTTCCGGCCCGACCGTTTCTCCCTCGCTGGCAGACGCCTGGCCGGCGAGGGGCTTGACGCTTTATGCCCTACAAGAAAAAGAACAACTCAATGACGTCACTGCCAAGGAGATCGCGCCATGTCAGATACCACCGCTACCCCGAGCCCTAGTGCCTCCAGCGGCCTGCGCGGCCAGAGTGCCGGCGAGACCGCCCTGTGCACCGTCGGCCAGACCGGCTCCGGCCTGCGCTATCGCGGCTACGATCTGGAGGATCTCGCCGCCCACGCAAGCTTTGAAGAAGTCGCCTATCTGCTGCTCAAGGGCAAGCTGCCCAATCGTTCGGAGCTGGATACCTACATCGCGCGCCTCAAGGGCCTGCGTGGTCTGCCGGATGCCCTGAAGGTGGTGCTGGAGCAGATTCCGGCCAGCGCCCATCCGATGGACGTGATGCGCACCGGCTGCTCGATGCTCGGCAATCTGGAAACCGAAGAGAGCTTCGATGAGCAGTCCGACCAGGCCGACCGCATGCTGGCCGTGTTCCCGTCGATCATCAATTACTGGTATCGCTTCAGCCATGATGGCGTGCGCATCGACACCGAGACCGATGACGACTCCATCGGCGCGCACTTCCTGCACCTGTTGCACGGCGAGGCCCCCAGCGAGCTGCATGCCGCGGTGATGAATACCTCGCTGATCCTCTATGCCGAGCATGAGTTCAATGCCTCGACCTTCACCGCGCGTGTCTGCGCCTCGACGCTCTCCGATCTGCACTCCTGCGTGACCGGGGCCATCGGCTCGCTGCGCGGACCGCTGCATGGCGGTGCCAACGAGGCGGCGATGGCGATGATCGAGCACTGGCGCTCACCGGAGGAAGCCGAGCGCGAGATTCTCGGCATGCTGGAGCGCCGCGAGAAGATCATGGGCTTCGGCCACGCCATCTACCGTGAACGTGACCCGCGCAACGCCATCATCAAGGAGTGGTCACGCAAGCTGTCCGAGGATGTGGGCGATACTCAGCTCTACGCCGTCTCCGAGCGTGTCGAAGCCGTGATGTGGCGCGAGAAGAAGCTGTTCTGCAATGCCGACTTCTTCCACGCCAGTGCCTATCACTTCATGGGCATTCCCACCAAGTTGTTCACGCCGATCTTCGTCTGTTCACGCCTGACCGGCTGGGCGGCGCATGTCTTCGAGCAACGCGCCAACAATCGCATCATCCGCCCGAGCGCCGATTACACCGGCCCGGAGCACTGCGACTGGCTGCCCATCGAGCAGCGCGACTGACCCTTGCCTCGGCCAGTCAGCGTGCTGGCCGATCGTTTTCTTGACCGCCTGATGAGTCCGGATGCCCATGAATACCGAGTATCGCAAACCCCTGCCTGGCACGGCGTCACCGGGTACCCCGGTCGACTACTTCGATGCGCGTGCCGCCGTGGAAGACATCACCCCCGGCGCCTACGCCGGTCTGCCCTATACCTCACGCGTACTGGCCGAGAACCTGGTGCGTCGCTGCCCGCCGGATCAACTGCGTGACAGCCTCGTGCAATTGATCGAGCGTCGGCGTGATCTCGATTTCCCCTGGTATCCCGCGCGCGTCGTGTGCCATGACATCCTCGGTCAGACCGCGCTGGTCGACCTGGCCGGCCTGCGCGATGCCATCGCCGAGCGCGGCGGAGACCCGGCCAAGGTCAATCCGGTGGTGCCGACCCAGTTGATCGTCGATCACTCACTGGCGGTGGAGCACGCCGGCTTCGACAAGGACGCCTTCGCCAAGAACCGCGCCATCGAGGAGCGTCGCAACGAGGACCGCTTCCACTTCATCGACTGGACGCGTCAGGCCTTCGAGAACATCGACGTGATTCCGCCGGGCAACGGCATCATGCACCAGATCAATCTGGAGCGGATGTCGCCGGTGATCGAGTCGCGCGCCGATGAGAAGGGCCATCAGGTCGCCTTCCCGGATACCCTGGTGGGCACCGACAGTCACACGCCGCATGTCGATGCGCTGGGCGTGATCGCCGTCGGCGTCGGCGGGCTGGAGGCCGAGAGCGTGATGCTGGGGCGTGCCTCCTACATGCGTCTGCCGGACATCATCGGCGTGCGCCTCACCGGGCGTCCGCAGCCGGGCATCACCGCCACCGACATCGTGCTGGCGCTGACCGAATTCCTGCGCGCCGAGAAGGTCGTCTCCTCCTATCTGGAATTCTTCGGCGAAGGCGCGGCCAGCCTGACCCTGGGCGATCGCGCCACCATCTCCAACATGACGCCGGAGTACGGCGCCACGGCGGCGATGTTCTACATCGACCAGCAGACGCTGGACTACCTGACGCTGACCGGCCGTGAGCCGGAGAACATCGCGCTGGTCGAGCGCTACGCGCGTGAGACCGGCCTGTGGGCCGACGAGAGCGGCCATATCGAAGGCGCGGTGGAATATGAGCGCGAGCTGACCTTCGACCTGTCCTCGGTGGTGCGCACCCTGGCGGGCCCCTCCAACCCTCACAGTCGCGTGCCGACCAGTGAACTGGCCGCACGCGGCATCTCCGGGGTGATCGAGCATGAGCAGGACGAGGACGGACGCGACCTGATGCCGGATGGCGCGGTGATCATCGCCGCCATCACCAGCTGCACCAACACCTCGAATCCGCGCAACGTCATCGCCGCCGGCCTGCTGGCCAGACGCGCCAATGCGCTGGGGCTGACGCGCAAGCCGTGGGTCAAGACCTCGCTGGCGCCGGGCTCCAAGGCCGTGCAGCTATATCTGGAAGAGGCGGAACTGCTGCCGGAACTCGAGCAGCTCGGCTTCGGTATCGTCGGCTTCGCCTGCACCACCTGCAATGGCATGAGCGGTGCGCTGGACCCGGCGATCCAGCAGGAGATCGTCGAGCGTGATCTCTATTCCACCGCGGTGCTGTCCGGCAACCGCAACTTCGATGGCCGTATCCACCCCTACGCCAAGCAGGCCTTCCTGGCCTCGCCGCCGCTGGTGGTCGCCTACGCCATCGCCGGCACCATCCGCTTCGACATCGAGAAGGATGTTCTCGGGCATGCGCCGGATGGCTCGCCGATCATGCTCAAGGACCTGTGGCCGAGTGACGAGGAGATCGACGCCATCGTCGGCTCCAGCGTCAAGCCGGACCACTTCCGTCTGGTCTACATCCCGATGTTCGAGGCCCGTCAGGATCGCGACGACACGACCAGCCCGCTCTACGACTGGCGCGAGATGAGCACCTACATCCGTCGTCCGCCGTACTGGGAAGGCGGTCTGGCCAGCGCACCGACGCTCAAGGGCATGCGGGCACTGGCGGTGCTGGGGGACAACATCACCACCGATCACCTGTCGCCCTCCAATGCCATCATGGCCAGCAGTGCGGCGGGCGAGTATCTGGCCGCGATGGGCCTGCCGGAGGAGGACTTCAATTCCTACGCCACTCACCGCGGCGATCACCTCACCGCGCAGCGGGCCACCTTCGCCAACCCCAAGCTGATCAACGAGATGGCCGTGGTGGGAGGGGCGGACGGCAAGCGCGAGGTCAAGCAGGGCTCGCTCACGCGCCTGGAGCCGGAAGGCAAGGTGGTGCGCATGTGGGAGGCCATCGAGGCCTACATGCAGCGCAAGCAGCCGTTGATCATCATCGCGGGCGCGGATTACGGCCAGGGCTCGTCGCGTGACTGGGCGGCCAAGGGCGTGCGGCTGGCGGGCGTCGAGGCCATCGTCGCGGAAGGTTTCGAGCGTATCCACCGCACCAATCTGGTCGGCATGGGCGTGATGCCGCTGCAGTTCGCCGCCGGTACCACGCGCAAGACGCTGGCGCTGGATGGCAGCGAGATCTACGCCGTCGAGGGCGAGCCGGCGCCGGGGGCAGAGCTCACGCTGGTGATCGAGCGCACCGCCGGCGACAAGGCAGGCCAGCTCGAGCGCGTGCCGGTCACCTGCCGTCTCGATACCCGTGAGGAAGTCTCCATCTACTCGGCGGGCGGCGTGCTGCAGCGCTTCGCCGAAGACTTCTTGAGCTCGCAGGCGCCGGGCGAGACGGCGGCGGAGGTATTGGCATGAGTCAGCAGGCACAGCTCAGGATTCCCGCCACCTATCTGCGTGGCGGCACCAGCAAGGGCGTGTTCTTCCTGCGTGATGAGCTGCCGGAAGCGGCGCAGGTGTCGGGCCCGGCGCGTGATGCCCTGCTGCTGCGCGTGATCGGCAGCCCCGACCCCTACGCCAAGCAGATCGACGGCATGGGGGGCGCGACCTCCAGCACCAGCAAGACGGTGATCATCAGTCGCAGCGAACAGCCAGACCACGACGTCGACTATCTGTTCGGTCAGGTCTCCATCGACTCGCCCTTCGTCGATTGGAGCGGCAACTGCGGCAATCTCTCGGCGGCGGTCGGGCCCTTCGCCATCGAGAAGGGCCTGGTGCCGGCCGAGCGCCTGCCGCGTGATGGCATCGCCGAGGTGCGTATCTGGCAGGCCAACATCGCCAAGACCATCATTGCGCGGGTGCCGATGTGCGATGGTCGTGTCCAGGAAACCGGCGACTTCGCCCTCGATGGCGTGACCTTCCCGGCCGCCGAAGTGGCGGTCGCCTTCCGCGACCCCGCCGCCGGTGAGGGCAGCATGTTCCCCACCGGCAATGTGGTCGATACGCTGGAAGTGCCGGAATCGGTGGTCGCGGGCGGGCGGATCCAGGCGACCCTGATCAATGCTGGCATCCCGACCATCTTCGTCGCTGCCCGTGATCTCGGCTATCAGGGCACCGAGCTGCAGGAAGCGATCAACGCGGACGGCGAGGCCCTCGCGCGCCTCGAGACATTGCGCGCCCACGGCGCACTGCGCATGGGGCTGATCCAGGAGCTGGGCGAGGCCGCCAGACGTCAGCACACCCCCAAGGTCGCCTTCGTGGCGCCGCCGGTGGATCACGTCGTCTCCAGTGGTCGCGAGATCAAGGCCGACGAGATCGACGTGCTGATTCGCGCCGTATCGATGGGCAAGCTGCACCACGCCATGATGGGGACTGCGGCCGTCGCCATCGCCGCGGCGGCTGCGGTGCCCGGCACGCTGGTCAATCTTGCCGCCGCTGGCGGGGCCGATGCTCAGTCTGGGGCCGGGCAGACTGGCACCGCGCGTGACTCGGTGTGCTTCGGACATCCCTCCGGCACGCTCAGGGTCGGCGCGAGTGCCTATCGTCAGTCACCCTCGGGCCAGGACGGTGACGGCCAGCAAGGCGAGGGCGAGTGGACCGTCAGTGAAGCCGTGATGAGTCGCAGCGCGCGTATCCTGATGGAAGGCTGGGTGCGGGTGCCGGCGGAGACCATGATGCGCTAGCGCCGGTATTGGCAGGCGATGGTCTACTGTCAATATATCCCTCTTGATATCCCTCCTGCGGCATCCCGATGAAAGCCGGCCTGGCATGCATGTGCAGAGGGCCGGCTTTCGCGTGTCTGTGGTGCGGACTCAGGTATTTCGGGGGATGTGCCGGTATAGCGGGAGATGCATGCGAGCAAAGACGATCCACGACAGGAGGTCACACATGAGCACGCCATCCTCTGATCAGACGGGCGACAGCCGTCTCAGCGCCACTCAGGTCGGTACCAACCAGGCCAGCACCAATCAGGCCAGCGCCAACCAGCGCCCGGACTATGACCCGGAGCTGCAGCAGATCGCCGACTATGTGCTGAGTTATTGCGACGATAGCCCTATCGCGAATGCGGATACGGATGCGGATGGCCTGGCCGGCAAGAGCGAGCGCTCAGGCCCCTCGGCGGAGGCGATGGACACCGCTCGCCTGTGTCTGATGGATACCCTCGGCTGCGGCATCCTGGCGCTGCGCTTCCCGGAATGCACCAAGCATCTCGGCCCGCTGGTGGCCGAGACCGTGGTTCCGCATGGTGCGCGGGTGCCCGGCACCGCCTTCAGTCTCGATCCCGTCAAGGCGGCGTGGGATATCGGCTGCACCATCCGCTGGCTGGATTACAACGACACCTGGCTGGCGGCGGAGTGGGGGCATCCCTCGGACAATCTCGGCGGCATTCTGGCGGTGGCGGATCACCTCTCGCGCCAGCGTGTCGCACAGGGCAAGCCGCCCCTGGTGATGCGCGATGTGCTGGAGAGCATGGTGATGGCCCACGAGATCCAGGGTGTGCTGGCGCTGGACAACAGCTTCAATCGCGTCGGGCTCGATCATGTCATGCTGGTCAAGGTCGCGACCACCGCCGTGACGGCGCGCTTGATGGGGGCGAATCGCGAGCAGTTGCTGTCGGCGCTGTCGCACGCCTTCGTCGATGGCCAGAGCCTGCGCACCTATCGTCATGCGCCCAATGCGGGCTCGCGCAAGAGCTGGGCGGCGGGGGACGCTACTTCACGCGGCGTGCGGCTGGCGGACATCGCCCTGCGTGGCGAGATGGGCGTCCCCGGTGCTCTCAGCGCGCCGCAGTGGGGCTTCAATGATGTGTCCTTCAGTCACGGCAATAGCGATCTCGCGCTCAAGCCCGAAGACGAGCGACGTCTTACACTGGCGCGCCCCCTGGGCAGCTATGTGATGGAGAACGTGCTCTTCAAGGTCTCCTTCCCGGCCGAATTCCATGCCCAGACCGCCGCCGAGGCCGCCGTCCAGCTCCATCCCGAGGTGCGCGACCGGCTCGAGGAGATCGAGCGCATCGAGATCACCACCCACGAATCGGCGATCCGCATCATCTCCAAGCAGGGTGCGCTCGCCAATGCGGCGGACCGCGATCACTGCCTGCAATACATGGTCGCGGTGCCGCTGATCTTCGGCGAGTTGAACGCGGACCACTATGAAGATGGCTTCCATGCCGCTCACCCGGAGATCGACCGGCTGCGTGACAGAATGGTCGTCACGGAAGAGGCGCGCTTCACCCGCGAGTATCTGGAAGCCGACAAGCGCTCGATCGCCAATGCCCTGCGGGTGGTCTTTTGCGATGGCAGTGCCACTGAGCAGGTGACGGTGGAATACCCGCTGGGACATCGTCGGCGGCGTGAAGAGTCGCTCGTTCCGCTCGAGGACAAGTGTCGGGCCAATCTGGCCACCTGCTTCCCGCCTTCGCGGTGCGACACCTTGATGGCGTTGCTGGGTGATCGCGAGCGACTCGAAGCACTGCCGGTGCACGAGTTCATGGCGCATTGGGTGCCGTGAGGTTGCCGGCCGCATGATGCCCCGTTGGCAATCAGTCATCCAATTGACTGGTGCCGTCATCCGGTATGGGTAAACTGGAAGCGGATTGCACAGGAAGATCGACAGGGACGCTTGCAAAGACTCGCCGGAGAGCGGGACAACGCCTGCCGGGCCTTCATTGCAAAGGCATCATCACAAGGGACTCATCATGAAAACATTTCTGCTGCTGGGCGCCATCGCGCTGATCGTCATCTACGTGATCTCGATCTACAACAAGCTGGTCAGCCTCAAGGCGCGCTTCGAGAATGCCTTCGCGCAGATAGAGGTACAGCTCAAGCGGCGCTATGACCTGATTCCCAATCTGGTCGAGACGGCCAAGGGCTATCTGAGCCATGAACGTGGCACCCTGGAAGAAGTGATCAATGCCCGCAACAAGGCGATGGCCGCCTTGAATGCCGCCGCGGCGCATCCCGGCAGCATGGACAAGCTGGCCAGTCTGGCCGGTGCCGAGCAGGGGCTGGCGGCGAGTCTGGGCAAGCTGGATGTGGTGGTCGAGGCCTATCCGGAGCTCAAGGCGGACCAGACCATGAGCGACCTGATGGAAGAGCTGACCGCCACCGAGAACCGCGTCGCCTTCGCGCGTCAGGCCTACAACGATGCCGTCACCGACTACAACGTCTATCGGCAGAGCTTCCCGCAGGTGGTGTTCGCGCCGACCTTCGGTCATCGCAGTGATGCAGGCCTGCTGGCCTTCGATGACAGCGTGAAGATTCGCCAGGCCCCTGATGTCAGCTTCTCGTGAGTCGACCGGCCGATGCTTCTCTCGCAGCGGTCTGGCGCTGTGATCCTGACTGGGTAGATGGCGAGCGCGAATGAATTTCTATCATGAGCAGGACAGTGCGCGGCGTCGTACGCGGCTATTGCTGCTGGCCTTCACGGCCATGTCGCTGGTGGTGTCTCTTGCCGCCGGCGCCGTGGTGCATGTCGCGATCAGCAGTTTCCTGGGGCGTCCGGCCGCCACGACGTTTGAATATGTCTGGCCAGTGGCGAGCATCATCTTCCTGTGCAATGCACTGGTCGCGGCGCGTGAGCTGCGGCGTCTGCAGCAGGGCGGTGCGGTCGTGGCCGCACGCCTGGGTGGCAAGCTGGTGGATGTCGAGACCCAGGACTCGAATGAGCGGCGGGCACTGAATGTCGTGGAAGAGATGGCGATCGCCGCCAATCTGCCCACGCCGCAGCTGTTCCTGCTGCCGCATGAGGCGATGATCAATGCCTTCGCGGCGGGCTATCGGCCACATGATGCGGTGATCGCGCTGAGTCGCGGGGCGTTGGAGCAGCTGGATCGCAACGAGCTGCAGGGCGTGGTCGCTCACGAGTTCGCCCATATCGCCAATGGCGATATTCGCCTCAACCTGCGTCTGGCGAGTGCGGTTCACGGCCTGGTGTTTCTCTCCGAGGCGGGGCGCTTCCTGATGGGCGCGGGGCGCATCGGCTTCGTGTTGGGCCGGGCGCGCTCCTCCGGTTCCGACAGGAAAGGCGGCATGCCACAGCTGATGCTGGTCGGTGTGGCGCTGTGGTTGCTCGGCAGTCTCGGCGGGTTGGGCGGCAGGCTGTTGCAACGCGGGGTCGCGCGCTCACGCGAATATCTCGCCGATGCCAGTGCGGTGCGCCTGACGCGCTTTCCGGATGGCATCGCCTCGGCCCTCAAGCGTATCGGTGGCATGGGCTGGCAGGGGCGTATCCAGCATCCGCGCGCCATGACCTACAACCACCTCTTCTTCGTTGAAGCGCGTCCGCCATGGCTGACGGGCTGGTTCGACTCGCATCCGCCGCTGGATGAACGCATCAAGCGCCTGGCCCCCCGTTGGGACAGACAATATCTGAGCGCGCGCCAGCAACCGGTGCATACCTTCGAGCAGCAAGGGCCCATCGGGGCCGAAGTGCTTGGCGGGGTCATGGCGGGTATCGCCGGCGCGGCCGTCATGGGCGAGCTGTCGCGTTCCCGAGGTGAACTCGAGAACCTGACGCTGTCACGCTTTCTCTGCCCGCAGCTGGTGGTGGCGATGATCGCGCCCTCGGAGCTCACCCGGCGTGGGGTCTGGCTCACCGAGCTTGAGCGTCAACATGACTGGCTGGATGGCAAGCGCGTGCGCGAGGCGCGGCGCAAGCTCGAGACCTTGCCGCGGGTCGAGTGGATCCCCTTGCTCAACCGGTTGATACCGCGCTGGCGGGAAGCGGATGAGCGCGCGCATCGCATGCTCAAGGCGCAGACACCTCCGCAGGACATGTTCATCTGGTGTCTGTGGCAGTTGCTGCTGGAGTCACTGGACCCGCGGATCGATCGCAAGAGTGACTCGCTGGCCCTGCAGCAATGCCAGCCGGCCTGTCAGCATTGGCTCATGCTGATGGTCGGACTCATCGACGATGAAACGCTGCGCGAGGACATCTTCCTGGACGCCAGTGCGGAACTTGGCCTGGCGCTTGCGTACCCACAGTCGCAGCCGGATGGGGATAACCCTGCGCTGCGCTGCCGTCATCTCACGCAGCTGGCTCACCTGCGTCCGATGGACAAGCAGCGCTGGTTCACGGCGCTTGCCCAGGTGGTGCATGCCGACCAGACGCTGGCCGATGAAGAGGTGGCCCTGCTGACACTGCTGGCTCGCGTCATGCAGCTGCCGGAGGCGCGCCTGGAAGCGGCGCTTGAGACACAGTCGCATTCGCGTGGTGGCTGGCAGGCGCGCCCGGTATCTCGGCCCGCGGACGGCAAGGCGGTCTGAGTATTGATCAGGCGAGTGGCTGTTTTCTGCGTCAAAGCCCTTGCCATCAAAACGATTCCTGCGTAAAGTACGCATCCGCTGCCGGGGACGCATGGCGTTACCAGCGGTGAAAGAGGTTTGCAGGTGATTGTTTTGC